>JAAYYU010000223.1 GCA_012515235.1 Candidatus Anammoximicrobium sp. | reverse complement strand
GAACCGCTGCCACTGCCGGAGCCCGAACCACCTCCGGAACCAGAGCCGCCCCACTCCTCGCAGTCCACGTTCTCCCATGCGGCGATTTGCGATTGAAGCCAATCGATTTCTGATTGCGGTTCGCCGTTGGCAATCGCCTGAGTCAACGTGGCAATCTCGTTCGCCTTCAACTGTTCGCAGTATTCCTCCCAGACGGTTTCTCCCTCGGAGGTCGACTGCACGGTCAGATCGTCGAAGCTGGGCGGATTCAATCCTGCGACGACGGCGCCGAAATCGGCGGCCGTGATCCAGCCGTCCCAGTTGACGTCCAGCAGTGCCATGTCCACCGTTGCCAAGTCCGGAGCGTGCAAGTAGTTGGCGACGAGCAGCGCGTCCAGCGGCGTGACCGTGCCGTCCCGATTCACGTCCAGGCGCCCGCCGGGCGACGATTCGGCCGCAGGCGTTGCCAGATCGGATCGTGCCACGGACGCGGCGTCGGCAGAGTGGATTTGCCCTTCCTCGCCCGGATCGGGCGGGGCGTCCTCGCCTTCTGCCGAACTCTCGTCGAAGGGCGCCAACGGAGCATCGACCGGCTCCGCCACCTCCTCCGCGGAGTATGCCTCTCGCGCTTCACCGGATGCTGAGTCTGATGCGATGCTGACCGCGGTAGCTGTGGACTGATCCAGGTCATCAGCCAACGGGTGGCTCGCCTCCCGGATGCCTTGCGCGTCCCGGTTCACCGCCGGGACGTCTTCTACGCGTTGACTGGGCGGTCCTGTCAGAATCGCCGGCTCCGTGGGCTGCACTGTGGAACGGCCGTTCATTTCGCCCAATTTCCGCTCATTCTGCTCCGTTCCCGCTGCGGCAATCGCTACGGTTGCCAGTGCTTCTGAGGTCGCGTTCGAGTCCTGCCCGCCCTGCTCTGGAATCCCTGCGGCCGCCCAAACCTCTTGCACTGCGTCACCTTCATCCAAACCCGGAGGCACGCTCGCGCCGCAGACATCAATCGTCAGCATGTGCCGAGTGCCAAGTGGCTCGATTCTCAAACGCCGAGGCTTGTGATGCCTCTTGGGGGGGGCGTGCAGGCTGACTGCGGGCCGGAGTCCCAAACGCTTGAACAAATCAATCCACCGGTGAAACGGCTTGCGCATGACTATCGTTCCTGGCATGGTGGGATGATTCGGTGGAAGCGAACAACCTGGACACCCATTGGGAGCCCAACCGGTCCCCTTGTCAATACCCACCCGCCGGTGGCCCAAGAAATCTCGGAAATCCTTTCTCCGTTCGTCGTCCGCCGACAGCGTTCGTGGTCTTGGCCAGAACGTCAAACGATCCGCGGCATCGAAGGTGGTGAAGATGCCGCACCAGGACGAGACGGGCGGGGCCCGGCTTGGTGTGGCACGGCTCACTTTGTTAGCCGTGCTGCAGCGCGGACCAAGCTTGCCACAAGCCAAGGATCCGCGGCGACCGCTGGCCGGCACGCCTGCTCGCGAAAGAAGGTCCGTACTCGCGCCGCTCCACACGGCCAACAAGTAGGCCGTGCCACGCGTAGGCCGTGCCACACGTCGCTGGCGCAGAAACGGTTCAGTTTGCCCCGGTCATGTTGGTCCGGATGCGGCACAAGTGGGCATCAGCGGTGATGAAGAGGGTCCTGCCGTCTTCGCCGAACGTGCAGTTGGCCGTCCGTTGTCCGGTGTTTAGCCGGCCAAGAAGCTCGCCCTGGGGCGTCAGGACCGCCACGCCGCCGGGGGCCGTCGCCCAGAGATGGCCTTCCTGATCGACGGCCATCCCGTCCGGCAGGCCGGGCCGGGTTGCCACCCAGGACGTGGCGTCGAACAAGATGCGGCTCTTGCCGAGCGTTCCGTCGTCAAGGACTTCAAACGCTTTGATCATCGCCGCCTTGGGATCCGATTGGGCGACGTAAAGGGTCTTTTCGTCAGGCGCGAAGCCGATGCCGTTGGGCCGGGTCATCTCGGTCGTCAGCAGCGTCAGGCGGCCGTCCTTGGCCAGCCGGTACACGCCGCAGAAATCCAGCTCGCGGCGGGGATCGTCCCAGCCCTGCGGCAAGCCGTACGGCGGATCGGTGAAGTACAGATCGCCGTTGGACTTGTAGACCGCATCGTTGGGGCTGTTCAGACGCTTGCCCTGGTAGTTGTCCACCAAGGTGCGTTTTCCGCCGTTGGCGGTCAGTACTGAAATGCGCCGGTCGCCGTGCTCGCAGGAAACCAAGCGGCCCTGCGGATCAAGCAATAACCCGTTACAGCCGGGCTCCCGGCCGTAGAACGTGTTGCCCGTGTAGCCGGACGGGCACAGGAACAGGCTCACGCCCTCCCCGGCCTTCCATTTGAAAACCGAGTTGCGGGGGATGTCCGAGAACAGCAAATAGCCGCCGCTCTTGTTCGGCACCCAGACCGGGCCTTCGGTCCACGTGAAGCCCTTTGCCAGGACTTGGATCTTGGCGTCGCGGGCCAGCAGGGCGTCGAAGGCCGCGTCCAAACGTTCGATCTCGTTCAACGTTTCCTGAGCCAGCGTGGGCAGGAACGAAGCCGTGGCCAATAGCGCCCACGCTACTAGCGGCAGAGTTTCACGGCTCAGAAGAGCCATGCCACCGAATCGGTTCCTGCTCTTCATGGTGTCATTCCTCGAACTCATCGCAGCATTTGAAACAGGTTGTTGTATTGATCCGTCCACAACGGCAGACGGCGATCGACGAACACGGTTTCAGCGACTTCGCGGATCGGCGGGCGCAGCAAGAGTGCCGGATCGCGCGTCAGCAGCATCCATTGGGAAGGCGTCACGGCGTAGCCCTGCTCCTCGGCCCAGTGGATGCTGTAGCTGCCCTGGGGCCAGTTGATCACCGCATCGGTCAGTTCGTAGTGTTTGGCGATTTGATGCACGACGGGCGCCAGGTCGACGTATAAGCTGCTGGTATGCACGGCGATCGCGCCGCGTGGATTCAGGTGCCGCAGGTAGACGGCAAACGCCTCGGCGGTCAGCAGGTGCACCGGAACCGTGTCACCGCTGAACGCGTCCAGGACGAGCACGTCAAAACGCTGCGGCGGTTCCCGCTCGAGCGACAGGCGCGCATCGCCGGAGATGATATCGACGGCGGCCGCGGATTGGGGGAGGAATGTAAAGAACCGCTGCGCCAACTGGCTCACGTCGTCGTCGATCTCATAGAAGCGGTAGTAGTCTCCCGCGCGGCCGTAGGCTGCCAAGGTGCCCGCGCCCAAACCGACGACCCCGACCCGCCGAGGCTGGGCGTCGCTCAGGGCGACGAGCGTTCGCCCGACGCCGCTCTCTTGCGAGTAGTACGTCGTCGGCTGGCCGCGTTGGTCGGCCGCCCGCAGTTCGAAACCGTGGACCGTCCGGCCGTGGAACAAGGCCAGGCCCGCCCATTCCGGCTTTTCTGGATAACGTTCCTTGAGCGACAACACCCCGTAGAAATTGCGCACGTGCAGCAAGCCTCGTTCCCGGTCCCAGGCTTCCCATTGGCCCCACACGGCAATCAGGCATACGCCCGCAATCAGGGCCAGGGCCGCACCCCTCAGCAGCCACGAGACATGGGGCAGCCACCGAACTCGCGCCTCGTTTACGAAGACGGCCATCGCCAAGCCCAAACCGGTCAGCAGCCCCAGATTCAGCTCGATGTACGACGAGAACAGCAACGGACTAATCACGGCCACCAACAGTCCGCCCAACGCGCCTCCCGCCGAGACGGCCAGGTAGAACGCCGTCAGCCGTCGCGGGTGCGGCTTGCGCCGGACCAATTCACCGTGGCAGAGCATGCACAGCAGGAACAGAACCAGCAAATACACGCCGGCTTCCACGGCCACGCTGTGCGTCAAATGCCACCACAGCACGCGCTGGCCCAGCGACTCGAAGAGCTTGTCGAGATATCGGAACAGGACCAGGTAGCTGGCCGCCAGCACCGCCAGGATGGCCGCCGCGGCAAACCAGCGGCGCACGTACCAGCGTTCCTTGTCAAAGCAGATGATGAACGTCAGCAGGTACAGCGTCAGCGGCACGATCCACAGCAGCGGAACCACGGCCACGTTCTGGCAAACGTGGTTGGTGATCGACATCAGCAGCGTGGAGGCCAGCGCGGGCAGGGCGATCCAGCAGGTCACCGCGGACCAGGACAGGGCGTTTCCCGCGTCGGGTTCGGCCGCCGGGGAGGGCTTCGGCCCGGTCTCCGGCGCGAGGCGCAGTCGCCCCAGCCGCAGGGCGATCACGCCGCACAACACGACGTAGGCCCCGAACGCCAGCGACCAGAGCTGTCCTTGCCGCTGCGTCGTCAGTGCGGGCTCGACCAGGAACGGATAACTGACCAGTCCGACCAGGGAACCGAAATTCGACAAGGCGTACAACCGGTAGGGCGAACGCTCGCGGTAGACCCGCGCATACCAGGCTTGCACCAGCGGCGAAGTGGCCGCCAGCAGGAAGTACGGCAGGCCGACATGCCGCGTCAACAGCAGCAGAATCCGCCACACGGCGTTCTTCCCGTCCGGCGGCTTCCAGGTTTCGGGCGGGGTGATCGGCAGCAGCAGCAACGCCAGAGCGGCCAAGGTCAGGTGCACCAGATTCTGCCGCGACACCCCGCGCAGGTGAACCAGTCCGTGGGCGTAGGCATAGCCGGCCAGCAACACGGTCTGGAAAAACAGCAGACAGGTCGTCCACACGGCGGGACTGCCGCCAAACCACGGCAGGATCATCTTGCTGAACAGCGGCTGGACCTGAAACAGCAAGAACGCCCCCCAGAGGATAGTCGCGGCGAACCAGCCCGCCGGGCCGTAGCCCGATCTGTCCTTCATCGAGTTCTCCCGCGTTTGAAAATAACGCTTCTCTCGCACCAGCATACGCGGTAAACTGGTATCGGCAAAGGGGAAACAACGACCATGACCGACTATCGCTATTTCCAGACGCAGCACCGCGACGGCGTGCAGATCATTTACCTTGGGGAAGTGGGTACTGACCGCGAATCCGTGACCCAGATGGGCCGCGATCTGATCCAGTTGGCCGACGCCAAACCGCAACGGGTGCTCGTCAATTTCCAGGCCGTTCAACAACTTTCGTCAGCGGTCGTGGGCAAGCTGTTGCTGTTGGTCAAGACGGTCACGTCGCAGGGCGGCCGCATCGAATGCTGCGGGGCGTCCGAGGGCTTCCGGCAGGTGCTAGGCATGTTGGGCCGATCGCTGCCCTTCGAGCACGCGGACAAGGCAGAGGCGGAAGTGATCGAGATTCTGAAACTGCCGTAAGCGGGGACGGAGACGGCCGGAAGCCCGGCTGTTTACACCAGCCGGGCTTCCCGGTATCCGACTGCCGCCCGGCTACCCGTGCAGCGACCACTTGTCCGGCAGCACCCCGCCCTTGAGCACGATCGGGATGCTGTCGCGGATCATGCACGTGCCGTGATCCCCCTCGCTTTTCTCCACCTTGCCTTCATTGGCGATCCGCACTTCGCGCCCGATGTAGCAGTTCTTGTCGATGATCGCGCCTTCGATGACGCAACCGGGCCCGATCCCGATGGGAGGCCGTTCCGCCAAGCGATCCTGTTCCAGTTGAAAAGTGTCTTCGTAGTAGTCGGCCCCCATCAAGATTGAATCTCGGATCGTCACCCCCGGCCCGATCACGCTGCGCAGCCCGATAATGCTGTTTTCGATCACCGCACCCTCGCCGATCTGACAGCCGTCGGCGACGAAACTGGACCGGATCGTCGCGCCGTCGATTCTTGAGGGCGGCAAAAAGCGGGCCCGCGAATACACGGGCGCCTCTGCGGAAGTCAGATGGTAAGGGGAATTGGGACGCACCAGGCTCAAATTGGCGTTGTAAAACGCCCGGATTGTTCCGATGTCTTCCCAGTAGTCGTCGAACAGGTGGACCTGAACGTGCCGCGCGCTGATGGACTGCGGGAACACCTCCTTGCCGAAATCCTGGTACTGGGTTTTCGTCAACAACTCGATCAGCAGATCGCGGTTAAACAGGTAGATGCCCATATTGCCCAGGCAATCGCGGCCATCCACGTGGCCGCCGCGTCTTTCGATCCATTGGGGATCCAGACGCACCGGCTTGAGTTGCTCCTCGGTCTTGGGTTTCTCGACAAAGTCGATCACACGGCCCGACTCGTCGGCCCGCATTACGCCGAGTTCGCTCGCATCGCTGCCGGAGACCAGCAGACCGGCGATCGTGACATCGGCTTGGGTCTGCTTGTGCGTCTCGATCAACTTGCGGTAATCCATCCGGTACAACTGGTCGCCGGACAGAATCAGCACATACTCGACGCCCGGCTGCTGCAGATAACGCATATTCTTTCGCACGGCGTCGGCGGTGCCCTGGTACCAGTCGGTCCCCTCGTCCATCGTCTGCTGAGCGGCCAGCACCTCCACAAATCCGCCGCTGAAGTGATCGAAGCGATACGTCTGGCGGATATGGCGGTGCAAACTCACCGACATGAACTGGGTGAGGACAAAAATGCGGTTCAAACCGCTGTTCAGACAGTTGGACAGCGGAATGTCAATCAGCCGATACTTGCCGGCCAGCGGCACGGCCGGCTTGGCCCGATACTTGGTCAACGGATACAGACGCGTTCCCCGACCGCCACCGAGTACGAACGTAACGACGTTTTTCATGTGGACCTCCCGAATAGTTGCCCAGATGAGGCTTCGACAAAGACCCCAAGATACCACTTCGCCCACGGCTTCGGGAGGGGAGCATGCCCATGTCGGGGCTTGCCCTGCTTCGAGAAGGCCCCCGCGGGCGTTGACGCGGGTTGCCGTTGCCGGACCCGCCGCGCCGATGGCCGGACGCACGAAAAAAAGTCCGGCGTTCGCAAAGAAGCCGGGATTTCGTGGTCGCGTCCGCGTCCCTCACGGTTCATCGGCAGGCGCCGGCCGATTGGCCTGGCCGCAAAAGACGATTTCCACGCTGAATCCGCAAGGTCAACGCAATTCACCGGAACGCTCCGTCGCCAACGATTGCCTCCCGCAATTCCCGCAACTCCCGCTCGAACCCGCCCGACAGAATCGGGAAGCGGCACCAGGTCTTGGGGTCCAGGTTTTCGTCATCCAGGTGAAACGACGGTGCATACCGTTCCCGCTTCCACTGATTGCGGCACCACAGACGGAAGAAGCGTTCGACCCACAAAGCCAGTTGCCGGCGCGTGTACGGTCCGCGCTGCGACTCGATGCGCTGCAGCACTTCCCGCGGCGTCAGTTTGTCGCGAATCGCCGCCCGCTCGATTTCGTCCAGCACGTCATAGGGCATCAAGTCGTCCTCGTCGGTCTGTTTGGCCGCCGGAGGACGCAACTCGGCCGTCGGCGATTGCCGGTTTACCAGGGCCAGCGCCGGCAGCGGACCGCAGCCATCCGGACCGTGACGTTCCATCCACACCAGCCAGCGCCGCAAGAACGCCTTGTCGATCCCGGCAATCGGCGACAACCCGCCGCAGGTGTCCCCGTCCATGGTCGCGTACCCCACGGCGGCCTCGCTCCGATTGCTGGTGGACAGCAGCAGGGCCCCCTGCAGATTCGCCAACAGCCACACACTGGGCGCTCGCGCTCGCGCCTGGATATTCTGCAGAGCCACGTCATCCCGCTCCCAGGTCAGCGGTCGGCCGATGGCTTGCGAGACGATATCCACATAGTTCTGCACCAGCGTGTCGACCTCAAAGCGGTAACACTGGGCACCCACGGCCTCGGCCACGCCGCGCGCCGCTTCCCACGTGGTCGCCGAACTGTTGCGCGTCGCCTGATAGGCGCAGGTCAGCAGTCGGCGCACGACCTCCGCCGGCTGGTTTGCATTTCCCAGTTCCGGCAGGTACGGCAGTTTTTCCAGGAATCCCGGCAATCCCAGTTCGTGGCTGCCCAGCCGGATCAGCAAGGCGGCCAGGACCGTCACCGTCGCCGAGTCGACGCCGCCGCTGATCGACACCACAAAGCCCCGCGACCGGCTCTTGCGCAGGTAATCGAACAACCCCAGCGCTACGGCGCGGGCAAATTCCTCTTCCTTCACGTAGGGCCCGTTTTCCCACGCGGCGGCAGTCAGTTCCCGCCTTTCCGGCTGGATGACAGGAAAAGGAAAGTCGGCGCTGACGCAGGCGGTCCGTTCTGCCTGGATGTCGACTCGAAACGTCCCAGCTCGGGCGCGGTTCATCCGCGTCACGTCGATGTCCACAACGGCCGCCGTGACGCCGAAATCGGCGAAGGAAAACCGCGGGCCGGCGGCCAGCATCTGGCCGCCGCTGGCGATCATCGCATCGCCGTCGTAGATCGCGCGGCCCGCTTCGTTGCCCAGCAGGTTCGCATACACGTAACTGACGGCAAAGGAGCGCGAACCTTCCAGGACGAAACGGCGGCGAGTTTGGTGCTTGTTAAAAGCAAAGTGACTGGCGCTGGGGTTCAAGATCACGTCGACGTTGCGGCGAGCCAGATCGGCGCCGGGCCGGTCGCTGACCCAGGCGTCTTCACAGATCTCGAAGCCCAACGCCACGCCTCCACACTTGAAGATCAGGTCGCCCAGGGGATAGCGGCGGCCACCGACCTCGGTCTCCAAACAGACGCCACCCGGCCACGGACGAAACCAACGCTGTTCGTAATGGATGCCTTCGTTGGCCAAATTCTGCTTGGCGACGAAGCCGAGGATCTGCCCGTCCGCCACCAGACACGCGGTGTTGAACAGCCCGCCACCGTGCAGCAGCGGCAGACCCAGCGACACGATCATGCCGCGGGTTTCAGGCAGGATTTCCAGCAGCACCTGCTGAGCCAACCGCTGGACGCCGGGCGAATGAAAGGCATCCTCACAGCCATAGCCCGTGATGCACAATTCGGGCAGACACAGGATGCTCGCACCCTGCTCCCGCGCGGCGCAAATCGCGCTCAGAATGTGGCTCTTGTTCTCGTCCCACGCCAACGCGGTCTGGTTCAATACGGCGGCAGCGACTTTGATCAGTTTCATGGAGGTGCGGTCAATTGTCAGTGGTCAGTGGTTGGCGGACCAGGGCTGACGGTTCCATGGCAGCCTTCGACAGACGACGCGCGGAAGGCCAGTTCGTCGACTCAGGCCTTGACACGGATCGATTCGCCCTCATTATACGAGAATCTGTGCAGAAAGGGGAAAGCATCCTATGTTCAGCGGAATTGTGGAACGGATGGGGACCGTGCGGCGGTTGATTTCCGATCCGCCGGGCGTGCGGCTGGTCATCCAATCTCCGGAAATCGCTCGCGACACGAAGATCGGGGACAGCATCTCGGTAAATGGCTGTTGCTTGACGGTGGTCGAGGTCGACCAGACGACGTTTGGGTTCGACGCCGGGGCCGAGACCCTGAGCCGCACAAACCTCGGCCGCCTGCAGGAAGGCAGTCAGGTGAATCTGGAGCGGTCGCTCAAGGTGGGCGGCGAATTGGGCGGCCACTTCGTCACCGGACACATCGACGCGGTAGGTTGGCTGGACCAGCGTCTGGACGAAAAGGACTGGTCGACGTTCTGGTTCCGGATGCCCGCCCGCTTGACTCGCCAGATGGCCAGCAAAGGCTCAATCGCCGTCGACGGCATCAGCTTGACGCTGGTGGATGTGGAAGACGAGCGGTTCAGCGTGGCGTTGATTCCGCACACCCTGACGATCACCACCTTGGGCAAACTGCAACCCGGCGACCCGGTGAATCTGGAAACCGACGTGCTGGCTAAATACGTCGAGAAACAACTGGCCAGCGGATACCTGGCTCGCGGTTGAAGGCGGCACGCCGCGAAGGGGCATGGGACGTCACCGGATGCAACGCGCATCCGTAGCGGCGGCGGATTCGGGAAATCTGCGTGTGCCCCAACGCGGCAGAAAACCCGGCGAAGGGCCGGCGTAGCAGCCTGTCTTGCCAGCGTTAAACAGGATTCGCTCGCTGGCCGTCTTGTCGGATCTGTTCCCGATCCCCATCCGCGGTCTGTCGCCGAAAGCCGTTTTCGGCTCGGGCTCAAGCCTCGGCCGGAGCGGGGGTCGATGCGATCTCGCTGGGGCTGGAGGTTTCCCTTCCCTGGCCCGCCGCGATCTGCTTAATCCGCACTTTGGTGTAGATCTGTCGATGGCCAGTGCGGCGACGGAAGTTCTTGCGGCGAGTGAACTTCTGTACGTAGACTTTGTCGCCGAGGGCCGGGCCCACGACTTCGGCAGTGATGCAAGCTCCCGCGACGGTCGGCTGGCCCAACGTGAGGCCGTCGTCGGCCGAGACCGCGAGCACCTTGTCGAACGTCAACTGTTCGCCTGGAGGAACATCCCGATAGTCGAGTTCCAGTTCCTGGCCTTCTTCCACTTTGTATTGCCGTCCGCCGTCTGCAAAAATCGCGTACATGCCCAGTCCTACGAAACGTCTTTGGATGCTATCTTGACACACGACCCCAAACGCTGAGAAAGCGAGATTGTAGTCGAGCACCGGGCGGTTGTCGAGTCCTAAGCCCAGATCTGTGCCAAGCCGTAACTCGTTATTTGGCCTGCGGATAGCGAAGCCGATGTCCCGATCAGCCAGGGCTTGGCTCGTTGGTCGGTCCATTTTAACCCTCAGAATTAAGGCGTTTTGTCGGATGTTTGGACCGCTGAAACAGCACTTTATGGAGCAGTTGGCCGAGATTCGAGCCGGCGGGCTGTACAAGGTCGAACGCGTCATTACCACGCCGCAGGGGGCCCACATCCGCGTCGGCGACGGAAATCCAGTGTTGAACATGTGCGCCAATAATTACTTGGGCTTGGCGCAGCATCCGGCCGTCATCCAGGCGGCACGTCAAGCTCTGGACGAGTGGGGCTACGGTTTGGCGTCCGTCCGCTTCATCTGCGGCACCCAAGCGGTGCACAAGCAACTGGAGCAGAAACTGACCGAATTCCTGGGCACGGAAGACACGATCCTGTACGGCTCCTGCTTTGATGCCAACGGCGGCTTGTTCGAAACGCTCCTCGGTCCGGAGGACGCCGTGATCTCCGACGAACTGAACCACGCCAGCATTATCGACGGAGTCCGCCTGTGCAAAGCGGCCCGCTATCGCTATCGGAACAGCGACATGGCGGATCTGGAGGAGCAACTCCGCGCTGCCTCCCCTGCGCGGTACCGGTTGATCGCCACGGACGGCGTCTTTTCGATGGACGGCTACATCGCCCGGTTGTCCGAGATTTGCGAGTTGGCCGACAAGTACAACGCCCTAGTCATGGTCGACGATTCGCACGCGGTCGGTTTCATGGGCCCGCACGGCCGAGGCACCCACGAGCACCACGGGGTGCTGGGCCGGATCGACATTCTGACGGGTACGCTGGGCAAAGCCTTGGGCGGAGCCAGCGGCGGGTACACCAGCGGGCGACGCGAGATCATCGAGTATCTGCGGCAGCGTTCACGGCCCTACCTGTTCTCCAACACGCTCGCGCCGCCAATCGCTGCAGGATCGCTCAAGGCCCTGGAGTTGCTGTCGGAGTCGACCGAGTTGCGGGACCGTTTGGAGCAAAACACGCGGTTCTTCCGCGAGAGCTTGGCGCGCTCCGGATTCAATGTTCTGCCGGGCGAACACCCGATCGTGCCGATCCTGTTGGGCGACGCCGCCTTGGCGACGCGAATGGCCGATGCGATGCTGGCCCAAGGGGTCTACGTCATCGGATTTTCGTATCCGGTCGTGCCTCAGGGCAAAGCGCGGATCCGCACGCAAATCTCCGCCGCGCACACGCGCGAGGACCTGGAATTCGCGTTACGGGCTTTTGCCGAGGTCAAGCGGGAACTACTATAAGGCCACGCGCAAACCGGTCCTCGCGACTTGTGACCCTGACGCGACCGATCGGGGCAGCGTCCCGGTTTGTGAAAATGCAAACAGCGCTCCAGGCAGCGTTCCAGACGGCAGAAGGGGAGTGAATCGAGATGGCAAAGGTAGGCGGACGAGCGCCGCGGATGATGGTGATCGGGGCCCATCCCGACGATTGCGAATACAAGGCCGGCGGGCTCGCCGCGCTGTATCGTCAGAGCGGATCCGACGTCTGTTTTGTCAGCGTCACGGACGGCCGATCGGGGCACCAGACGCGATACGGACCGCAGTTGGCCGCCGAGCGGCGCGAGGAAACCGCGGCGTCGGGGCGAGTCTTGGGCGTGGAGTACCGCGTGCTGTCTTATCCCGACGGCGCCTTGCAGCCGACTCTGGAGGCTCGCGACGAGATCATTCGCTTGATCCGTCAGTACGACCCCAATCTGGTGCTGACGCATCGTCCGAACGATTACCACCCGGACCATCGCAACACGTCGCTGCTGGTCTGCGACGCCTCCTACCTGCTGACGGTGCCCGCGGTCGCGTCCCAGACGCCAGCCCTGGCGCGGATGCCGGTGATCATGTATCTGTCCGACGACTTTCAGCGGCCTTCTCCGTTTTCGCCGTCGGTGGTGGTGGACATCGAGCCGGTGTTGGATTCGGTGCTCGACATGCTGGCTTGCCACCGCTCCCAGGTCTTCGACTGGCTGCCGTTCAATCGAGGAGAACTGGATCAGGTGCCGAGCAACCGGGACCAGCAACGGCAATGGCTGCGGGACTGGTTCCTGGGCGTGCTGGCGCCGTTGGCGGATCGGCATCGGGAAGCCATTATTTTGGCCTATGGGGAGGAAATCGGCCGGCAAATCCGCTACATTGAAGCCTTTGAAACGTGCGAATACGGCACACCTCTGACGCCGGAACTTCGAAACAGACTATTCCCCTTCTTGCCTGACGAGGGATGAAGATGACGGAAGAACAGACTGGCCATGAGGGATTGATCAACTGGTCCGCCGCCCTGGGAGCTGCCGGCGACGACGAAGCGTTGCTGCTGGACCTGGTCCGCGTCTTCCTCGAGGAAGCGACAACGCTGATGGCGGACATTCGCCGCTCGATCAGTCAGCGGGATGCCGTGCTGCTGCGGCGCTCGGCGCACACGCTCAAGGGCTCGCTGCGGATCTTTGATTCGGCTGTGGCGAGCGATCTGGCGTTTCAACTGGAGGAGATGGGTAAGAACTCCGCCTTTGACAACGCCCCCTCGGTGCTTGCGGACCTGGAGCCGCAGATGGAACGGGTGGTCGGCGTCATGAAGGCCCGTTTGGCGCAGTAGCCGCCGGGCGGGACTCCTGGAGTCGGTTGTCGGCACAGAAGCCCCGTCTTTGCAGTCAGCCCAGGCTTGTCCGCAAGAGCGGGGGCGTTGGGATACATCCTTGCCAGCCACTGTCCGAGAACCCCAGCCACTGTCAAAGAACCCAAAGCATGACCATTTCTGTACTCTATTTGGGCGATACGAGCTTACCGGGGGCGGCGGCCTACCTGGCCGGCTTGATCCACCATGCGGGCTGGTCGTTTGACTATCTGCCCAGCCACGTGCCGGCCGACGCGGCGCTGTTGGATGTCCCGCGATCGTTGGTCGTGCTGAGCGACTATCCGTCGGCCCGCCTGTCGCCGCCTCTGCAGCAGCGGTTGGTGCAGGCGGTCGAGGCGGGCGCCGGGTTGCTCATGCTGGGCGGCTGGGAATCCTATCACGGCTGCGGCGGCGATTGGGATCAGACGGCCGTCGCGGCAGCCTTGCCCGTGGAAATCAGTTCGGCGGATGACCGGGTGAACTGCGATCAGCCGGCGCTGGTCCGTCGCGTCCTGGATCACCCTGCCGTACAAGGCCTGCCCTGGGACGCGCGTCCACCGTGCATCGGCGGCTTTAACCGCATTCGCCCCAAGCCCGCGGCGGAAGTGATTCTGGAGACGCACCGGTTCCGTGCCATGCGATCCGGCGAAAACGTGCGGTTTGAGTTGGATGACAGTGATCCGCTGCTGGTCGCAGGCTGTTTCGGCCGCGGCCGCGTGGCGGCGCTGGCCACCGACGTCGCGCCGCACTGGGTCGGCGGCCTGATCGACTGGGGCCCAGGCCGGGTGACTTCCCAAGCCCCCGGCGCGGAGGCCATCGAAGTCGGCGACCTGTACGCCAAATTCTTCTGTCAACTCATGGCCTGGACCGCCAACCTTTGATTCGCCTTCGACCTGGCCAGCCAACCCGCAACGATGCCAGCGACGCCGCCCAGTCTCCTTCCGCACGCCGCCGAACGCCGCCGAACAACGACTGACCACTGACGACTGACCACTGACCACTGACCACTGACCACTGACCACTGACCACTGACCACTGACCACTGACCACTGACCACTGACAAGGAGCTCAACTCATGCAACGCAACAACGACAAGCACACGCAGTTTGGTTTGGTTCGCGACATGCTGGCAACCACGGCCGTCGTCGAACGGTTTGACGCGGATCAAGCGCTGGATACGGCGGAAGCCATTGCCAGCGTGGGTCGGCTGCTGATGACTGGCGAAGGTTCCAGCCGCATCTTCCCCGCCAAGAACGCCATCGCCCATGCTCGCCGCCGTGGCTGGAAGCTGGAGTTGCACACGGAAGCCGCTCGCCAGGCGCAGGAATACGACCTGGACGGCTGGGCGGTCTTCGCCTTGTCCAACTCGGGACGAACGCGGGAAGTGATCGAGCTGTTTACCGGGTTGCAGGAGCGCGGCCACGAGCAGTTGTACAGCTTGACCGCGTTTGCCAACAGCAAGCTGGAATCGCTGGCCACGAAGGGTTACGTCCTGGCCTGTGGCGAGGAGGGCGCGGTGGCGGCGACCAAGAGCGTGATCGAACAAGCGCTGTTCTATCGCGCCCTCCTGGAAGCCGTTGCCGGAGAGAAGCAGTTGGCGCCCCGATTGGGCGAACTCAGCCGCAAGTTCGAGCAAGCGTTGACGATGCCCATCGAGGCCGAGTTGGCCGATGCCGTCGCCGGCGCGAGCATGATTTTCTGGGCCGGACGCAACGTAGGGGTGGCCGAGGAACTGACGTTGAAAACCAACGAGATCACGCGGAAGACGGCAGACTTTCTGGAAGGCACGTACGCGCTACATGGGATCGAGGAAGTCATGACCCGCGACCAGGTGGTGATCTGGATCGATCCCTACGAGGGCTCGGAAGAGAAGATCGAAGAGGTCCTAGTCAAGGGCGTCGGGCTGAAGGTGATCGCGGTCGCCAGCCGCCCAACACCGTTCCCGACAATCCGGATTCCCGACGCCGGCGACCTGAGCGGCTACGTCCAAATGGCAGCCGGCTGGAATATCCTGGTCGAAGTCGGCCTACGTTCCGGCGTGAACCTGGACAAGCCCGAGCGGGCCCGCAAGGTCGGGAACGAATTCGTGGCTGGGACTTAGCATCGTTGGAGGAAGAAGGGTTCGATGTCCGCGGAGCGCTAGCCGCCGGTGTAGCGGCGAGTCCGTAACCGACGGCTAGTGCCTTCCCCGATGTTGTTCTCCCCACGGCGTCTAAAGCTTCATCCTTCGTCCTTCATCCTTGATTTCCATGCCTCTCTTCGAACTGATCGCTGTGACGCACGATTACGGCCGCGTTCGCGCGTTGTGCGACGTGTCGCTGGTGGTCGAGGCGGGGGCGATCGGGCTGGTCGGTCAGAACGGGGCGGGCAAGTCGACCCTGCTGCAGATCCTGCTGGGGCTGATTCGGCCGACGCAAGGCGTGGCACGGGTCTTGGGACTGGATGTGCGCACCGCCGGTGTCCGCGTCCGCGGCCGCGTAGGATACATGCCGGAACGCGGTTCGCTGGTGCCCGGCCTGCGCGGCGTGGAATACGTCGCGTTGGCCGGCCAACTGAGCGGCATGCCCCGGCGGCAGTCGTTGCGGCGAGCCCACGAGGTGCTCTCGTACCTGGGGCTGGAGGAGGCCCGCTATCGCTATCTGGAGCAGTACTCGGTGGGCATGAAGCAGCGGCTCAAGTTGGCCGCGGCCCTGGTCCACGATCCCCGAGTGCTGTTGCTGGACGAACCGACGGCGGGCCTCGATCCGGACGGCCGTACGGCGATGCTGGGCGTGTTGCGGGCGCTGGCCCAGCGGCCGAATCGTTCGCTGATCCTGTCCAGCCATTTGCTGGGCGACATCGAACGCGTCTGCCAGACGGCCGTGATCCTGGACCGCGGCGCCGTCGTGCGCACGGGGCGGATTGAGGAGTTCCGGCAAGCTCAAGCCAAGCGGTTCCGGATTCGCTGCAGCGGCGACGCACGAGCGCTGCTCGACCACCTGCGCTGCCAAGGCGTTGAAGTCCAAGCGGCGGAGACGGGCGACGTCGCGCGGATCCGGCTGCCGGACCAACTGTCGACGCGCGACGTGTTCGCCGAGTCGTTGCGGCACAACGTGGTGATCACCGGCCTGGAGCCGGACGAGGAGGACTTTGCGATGGCCTACCGGCGCATGGTGTCCGCTGGAGAGCCGTTCACGGGAGCCGGGAGGAGCGGTGTTGGCTGAGCGAGTGACCGCTGCCCAAGCCGCGTACACCTGTCTCGATGAAACGGGATCAGGACTCTTTTTGAGGAACAAGTCCTGCCCCCTTTTCCGGATCCGGAATGACTTGGCGATATGGGTTTGCTTTTCCGAAAAGAGCGGCAAGAGTTTAGATGAACAGACTGGAGAATATAGGTTGCTCTTTCCGATTTGTGAAACGCTTTGAACGAAGTCCCCTGGTTCGGGACGATCAAAGTTCGGATCGAATCGGTTGTACGGACACGCAGCGTTGCCAACGGAAGGGCCGGTTATCCGTCGTTTCGCCCCGGATCAGGCAGGTTGCTCCGATGACCGCATCAGCTCCCCACTATCTTCTGTTTTCGGAATCCCAGGCTCGTCGCCCCGCGGCAGACAAACGCCAATCGCGAGCGGACGTCGGCCAGTGGCGATTTGTCTTGGAGACGGTCGATGGCAAGACGAGGTTCGAGGCAGCGGACGAGGAGTCCGAGTCGGAAGAAAGCCGTTTGGCGCTGCTGGCGGTCGTGCGCGGCTTGGAGGCCCTGTCCCAGCCGTCGCGTGTCACCGTCGTGACCACCAGTCGCTACGTCAGTCGCGGGTTTCTGTTTGGTTTGCAGGACTGGCGGGCAAACGGTTGGCGGTGGGAACGATTTGGCGAGATGG
This sequence comes from Candidatus Anammoximicrobium sp., assembly GCA_012515235.1. Classification (GTDB taxonomy): domain Bacteria; phylum Planctomycetota; class Planctomycetia; order Pirellulales; family Pirellulaceae; genus Anammoximicrobium. The sequence goes on along the minus strand of JAAYYU010000223.1, from coordinate 71,505 downwards.
CGCCGATCAAAAATCGGGACCTTTGGCAACGAGTTGACCGGGCCATGCAATATCATCGAGTGGAATGTCGTGTGTGGCGATTCGACATGCCGGAAACGCCCGCCATGCATGCTGCCCCGGCGGTTTTTCCGGCAGCGGATCAGGGTTGTGCGGACTCAGCGCCCCCGCGGAGAAAAGTGCGGACTCGGCGGCGTCCGGTCAGGCCGAATCGGCAAGTCGCCGCGTCCTGGGGCCAAGCGGTCCGCGAGCTCTGGCAGCGTTGTCGTTCTCGGTTGACGGGCGGCTTCCGCTTGGAGGCGGCCTAGCACGGCCCGCGGTGGCGGCCGAAGCCGCCCGGCTCTTGGAACCGGTTTTCCCTGACGAACGGGGCTTTTGGAAACCTGCAGGTTGCTGAGACGCCGGCTTCATTCCCTTGGAACAGCAGGAAGAACAGGCCTTATCACGGAGGCATCTACGGTGCGCACACAGTTGTCGTTGAGCAGCGTCGGCGCGGTCGTCAACGGGACGCACGGCAATCCGGCCGAGTTATTGGGGCCGCACGACTTGGAAACGGACGGGCGCCAGGTGACGGCGGTCCGCGTGTTCTTGCCGGATTCGCAGCAGGTCTGGGTGGTTCATCCGGAGCACCACACCGCGTTGCCGATGCGGCGAGTGCATCCGGCGGGGCTCTACGAGGCCATTTGCCCCTGGCCGGGGGACGAGCAAAAACGGCGGTACCAATTGCGGGTTGCGGACAAACATGGTCAAATGACAACCATGGAAGACCCTTACGCTTTTTCCACGCTGTTCTCCGACTACGACCTGTATCTTCTCGGAGAAGGAACTCATTACCGTGCCTACGACGTGATGGGCGCTCACCTCCGCACGCTCGACGGCGTGTCGGGAGTCAATTTTGCCGTCTGGGCGCCGAACGCCGAGAGCGTCAGCGTAGTCGGCGATTTCAATCAATGGGACGACCGCCGGCATCACCTGCGCCGTCATTGGGCCAACGGCATTTGGGAGCTGTTTTTGCCGGGCCTGGAGGAAGGCCAGCTGTACAAATACCGCATCAAGACACGGGACGGACAGGTGCTGGACAAAGCGGATCCCTACGCCTTCGGCGCAGAGGTCCCGCCGCATTCCGCCTCCGTGGTCCGGGACTTGAACCGCTACACGTGGGCCGATGACGAGTGGCTTAGACAGCGCCGTGAGACCAGCTTCCTGCACCAACCGATCTCGATCTACGAAGTCCACCTGGGCAGTTGGCAACGGTGCGAAGGCGAATGGCTGAGTTACCGGGAAGTGGCTCATCGGCTGGTCGAGTACTGCCGCCGGATGAACTTTACGCACCTGGAGTTGCTGCCGGTTTCCGAGCATCCGTTCTACGGCAGTTGGGGATATCAGCCGATCAGCTACTACGCCACGACCGGCCGCTACGGCAGTCCGGAAGATTTCATGTACTTCGTGGACTACTGCCATCAGAATGGCATCGGCGTGATCGTCGACTGGGTGCCGGCCCACTTCCCCGGCGACGCACACGGCTTGGCCCGCTTCGACGGCACCGCGTTGTACGAACACGAGGATCCGCGTCTGGGCGAACATCCCGACTGGGGCACCAAGGTGTTCAACTACGGCCGCAACGAGGTGCGAAATTTCTTGATCGCCAATTCCCTGTTCTGGCTGGACAAGTACCACATCGACGGCCTGCGCGTGGACGCGGTAGCCTCGATGCTGTACCTGGACTATAGCCGCAAGCCCGGTCAATGGCTGCCGAACGAGCACGGCGGAAACGAGAACCTGCAGGCCATCAGCATGTTGCGGGAATTCAACCGTGTGACGCACAGCCAGTTTCCCGGCATCCTGACGATTGCGGAGGAGTCCACTGCCTGGAGCGGCGTTTCACGGCCGACCGACTTTGGCGGCTTGGGCTTCAGCATGAAGTGGAACATGGGCTGGATGAACGACACGCTGCGGTACATGCGCCGCGAACCGATACACCGCCGGCATCACCACAACGACTTGACGTTCAGCCTGCTGTACGCCTTTACTGAGAATTTCGTCCTGCCCTTCTCGCACGACGAGGTCGTCCACATGAAGGGCGCGTTGATCAGCCAGATGCCCGGCGACCTGTGGCAGAAGTTCGCCAACTTGCGGCTGCTGCTGGCTTATCAGTGGACGCATCCCGGCAAAAAGCTGCTGTTCATGGGCGGCGAAATCGCGCAGTGGAACGAATGGAATCACGATCAGCAATTGCAGTGGGAACTGCTGGACTGGCCGAACCACGAAGGGATGCAGCGGCTGGTGGCGGACTTGAACGCCGTCTACCGCCGTGAACCGGCGCTGTATGAACTGGAATTCGAGCATCCGGGATTCGAGTGGATCGATTGCCACAACGCACCGGAAAGCGTGCTCTGCTATCTGAGAAAGGCCAAAGACCCGCAGGACTTTGTCGTCGTCTGCTGCAACTTTACCCCCGTTGTGCGCGAGAACTACTGCGTGGGCGTCCCGCTGGGCGGTGTGTACCGCGAGATCTTCAACAGCGACTCCAAGTACTACAACGGCAGCAACGTAGGCAACGCCCAGCACGTCACGGCCCAGCAGCCCGGCTGCCACGGCCGCCCCCACGCGATGCGAATCACCCTGCCGCCACTGGCCGCCGTGATGTTCAAACCGCAACGCGAAGGTTAGAACGGCCCGCCAGAACGAGACGCTCGTGCGTGCATTCTCGAACCGAAGACGCTAGACCTCCAGTTTCCACGGCGCGCGGTACGGCCGGGTGATCAGCGTCTGGGCCTCCGGGTCGTCGATGATCTGCTCCCGCTGGTTGTCCCAGCGGATGCGGCGGCCGGTCCGCCAGGCGATGTTCATCAGGTGGCCGGGGTTGGTCGCGGCGTGGCCGATTTCGACGTCGGCAGGCGGCTTGTTCCGCGTGCGGATGGAATCCAGAAAGACCTCGGCATGCGCTCTGAGGCTCTGGAGGTGGACGTTGTCCGTAAAGGCGTTGTGGGCGGTTTCGATTTCTTCCCCCAGCTTTTTGCCGCCGCGGGCTTCGGCATGGATGGTGTACCCGCTGCGGTCCAGGACCATCGACGCTTCGGTGCCGAAGAAGCACTTGGCGTGCGACCGCTGTTCTTTGCGGCAGCCGCCGCGGAACGAGTACTGCATCAAGAAGCCCTGCTTGGCGATCGGCCCTGGAGCGAATTCCACGATGGCCGAGAACGTATCGGGCCATTCGCAGTTGGTCGGCTCGAAACAATGCCTGCCTCCCATCGCCGTGGCCGCGACGGGGACCGGAAAGCCCAGAGCCCAGAGCACGATGTCGTAGTGATGCACCGCCCAATCCACTTGCCACGCCCCGGCGTAGTCGATGAACCAGTAGTGACGTGCATAGCGGTTCGGATTGTAGGGCACTTGGGGAGCCGGGCCGAGCCAGAAGTCCCAATCCAACTCGGCGGGCGGGTCGCCGTCGGGCGGATTGCCGAAACCGGGGTACAGGTAGTCAAAGTCCCAGACCTTGACCTCGCTGATTTCGCCCAGCTTGCCGGCCTGGATCGCCTTGACCGCTTGCTGGTAGTGCGGCCAGGAGCGTTGCTGGGTGCCGAGTTGGACGATGCGGTTGTACTTCCGCGCGGCCTGGACGGCGGCGCGGCCCTCGCCGATCGACGTGCCCAGCGGCTTTTCCACGTACACGTCTTTGCCTGCCTGACAGGCGTGGATCGTCGGCAGGGTGTGCCAGTGGCCGTTGGTTCCCACGATCACGGCGTCGATGTCTTGGTTTTCCAGCAGCTTGCGGTAGTCGTGATACGCCAGAACCTTTTCGCCGCCGAATTGCTCGCGGGCAGATGCCATGCGGGTGGCGTTCAAGTCGCAGACGGCGACGAGTTGTGCTCCGGCGCACAGCGAATGGGCTTTGGCCACTGCCCGCCCTTCGCCGCCGCACCCGATCAGGCCGAGGTGGATCGTGTCATTCGGTCCGGGCACCGCTGCGCCGCGGGCCGGCGTGGGTGCTCCGATCCAAGTGGTTGCGGCAGCGGCAGCGGTCGTTCCCAGAAAATGACGCCGAGTTGGATTCGAGGACATGCGAGGTCTCCTTGGGGCGTGTTGGTGACAAGAGCGCGGGACTCGTTTATAACGTTCCGGACCAGGCCCGTACACCATCCAGGAGTTCCCAAGTGATGCAATACTCGCCCGCGTTTCTGGCGGCCGTCGTGCTGGCGGCCTGTGTCTCGGAAACGTCCGCGTCGGCGGAGTCTATCGGCGCACCGTGCTGGCTTCCCGCCACGCCGGAGCAGTTGCCACGCTGGCGCGGATTCAACCTGCTGGAGAAGTTTGTGCTGGGCGGCGGGCGAAAGCCGTTCGTCGAAGACGACTTCCGGCTGATCTCGAAGCTCGGCTTTAACTTCGTCCGCCTGCCCATGGACTATCGCTTCTGGATCCAGGACGGAGACTGGGAGCAGTTCGACGAGGCGACGCTGCGGGAGATCGACCAGGCCGTGCAGTGGGGCGAGCAGTACGGGATCCACGTCTGCATCAACTTCCACCGCGCCCCCGGCTACACGGTGGCCAGGCCGCCGGAAAAGACCAGCCTCTGGACCGATGCACAAACGCAGCGCGTGTGCGCGAAACACTGGGCCATGTTCGCTCGCCGCTATCGGGGCATCCCCAGCACGCGGGTCAGCTTCAACCTGATGAACGAGCCGGCGGGCATCGAGCCCGAAGTGTATCTGGCCGTCGTCCGCAAGCTGGTGGACGCCATCCGAGCGGAAGATCCGGACCGGCTGATCATCTCCGACGGCATGCAGTGGGGCCAGATTCCGCTGCTCGAGTTGCGAGAACTGCGCGTCGCTCAGGCCACGCGCGGCTACACGCCCGCCGAGATCAGCCACTACAAAGCCAGCTGGGTGAACAGCTCTCATTTCCCGGAGCCTCAGTGGCCGCGCCCGCTGCCGCCCAACGGCACGCTGCTGAGTCCCCGGAAAAAGGAAGGCTCCCACCCGCTGGTGATCGAGGGCCCGTTCCCGGCCGCCACCGAACTGCGGCTGCGCGTGTTGACGGTTTCGGCTTCGGCTTTGTTGGTCGTGGAAGCGGACGGCAAACGCGTTTTGGAAAAGAAGTTCCAGTGCGGGCCGGGTGAGGGCGAGTGGAAAAAGGCCGAGTTCAAGCCGGAATACAACATCTACCAGAACCTGTTCGACCGCGACTATAGCGCGATGATCCCCGCACTTACGCGGCAAATCTCCGTGCGCGTGGCCGACGGCGATTGGCTGCAGATCGGCCAGATCGGACTGAAGCCTGGCGGGGCGGACGCCAGGGAAGCCGTGCTGACCCTGAAACAGGATTGGGGACAAAAACCGGAGCCCATCCGCTACGCACCCGGCGCGCCGGACGGTCCTTTTGTCGGCATCGCCATGCAGGACAAGACGTGGCTGTGGAGCAAGTGCATCCAGCCGTGGAAGGAGGCTCAGGAAAAAGGCATCGGCGTCATGGTGGGCGAGTGGGGTGCGTACAACAAGACGCCGCACGACGTGTTCCTGCGCTGGGCGGAAGACAGTCTGAGCAACTGGCAGCAGGCCGGCTGGGGCTGGGCCCTGTGGAACTTCCGCGGCTCGTTCGGCGTCCTGGACAGCGAGCGGCAGGATGTCGCGTACGAAGAGTTCGAGGGGCACCAGCTGGACCGCAAACTGCTGGACTTGTTGCAGCGGTACTGAACGGTCAAACGTGCGTAATTCCTGGGCGGGGACAGATCGCATGGGACACACGCCTTCCGCCCGATGAAGCTATTGACGTAAGTCATGTCACGTTGGAAAATCGGAGCACGTGACGCGGGCTATGTGCGCGCGTGGCCGACGATCAACTGCAATGGCTCACTTGACTGACCCTGCGATCCTCGCCAAGTTTCGGCACGCTCTCTCGGAGTGGAATTGCGCCGGGTACATTACCTGGAAGCGAATCGCTCAGGCCTGGGTCGAGCGAAATCTGGAAGGTTACACGACTCGCGCGGTAGGCTAAGAGATGTTTCGACACGTCGAGTCGGGCGGTGGCATCGACCAAGTTCGGGAGACGCGTCCGGAATGGAGTGAGCGTCGATTTCATTACGATTTCCGTATCCCGCTTGGTAGCCGGCTGATGTACATCGAAACGGTCCTGATGGACGACGATCCGGAAGATCCAACCATTCACGTGGTGAGCATCCATGAAGCCTGACACTGGTCCGCGATCCGAGAAGCTCAAGCGATCCGGCAGGCCGTTTCCCTGGCGGTGCCCGGAGTGCGGCCAGCGGAAGGTTCAACCGGCCACCATCGCTCATACGGCCGAAATCAAGCACGATGGTCGGCTGTACACGGTCGAGATCCCGGAGCTTCGCGTGCCGCGATGTGAAGCTTGCGGGGAACTGGTGTTCGACACCCAGGCCGACGAGCAGATCGCTCGGGAATTGCGGCGTCAGCTAGGGCTCCTGTCAGCCGAGCAGATACGGAGGAACCGAGAGAATCTGTGGCTGAGCCAGCGACAGTTGGCCGAACGCCTGGGCGTCGCTGTCGAGACGATTTCCCGCTGGGAGACGGGTGCCCTGACGCAATCGCGAGCGATGGACCGCTACCTGCGAGTCTACTTCGGTGTGCCCGCTGTGCGAGCTGCGCTGGACGGCGACGATGCCCCTGCTTGTCTGGGCGTAGAAGTGCGAAGTTGAGCGGATTCCGACGGCCCCCCTTCGAGAGATGCCGTGTGCGGTTCGATCAGCCGTCAGCTGGCCCGGCAAACCGTGATTGGCCCGCTCCTGGCTACTTGCGGCCGAAATCGGCGGGGATCTCGCCCCAGTGTTCGGTTTCCCACTTGAGCAGCCGGTTCGGATAGGCGTGGTTGGCGAGCCAAAGATGGGCGCGGTCGAGGAGGTCGAAAAGCTGCCGGTTGGCAGTGGTGCGCGGCAGTTTGGTGTTGGAGTGCTTTTTGCGCACCCAGCACAGCGCGGTACGGGAGTCCGAGTAGATGGGGCAATCGCGTCCTTGCCGGACCAGCAGCGCCAAGGCGTGAACGATGGCCAGGAATTCGCCCACGTTCACGGCGCCTTCCGGGAAAGGACCGCGATGGAAGAGTTGGGTGCCGTCTTGGGTGTTCACCCCGCGGTACTCCAGATCGCCCGGGTAACCGTTGCACGCGGCGTCCACGCAGATGCTGTCCAAGATCACGCCGGATCTTGCCAACGCGGTCGGCCGCAATTTCGGCGTCTTTGTGTTTCGTCCTTCGAATTGTTCGTAGTCCCGCCGGAACGCCTCCTCTGCCTCTTCGCGCGTGGCGAACGACTTGAACTTGGCCCCGGAATACCCGGCGACCTGGGCCTGGCACTCGTCCCAGGTGTCGAACACGCCCGTCTTCAGGCCCTTCCAGACTACGTAGAATTTCGGCTGTTTGGCCATGCACTCAGATTCCTCAAATCCGCCACGGCTCGCGTCTGGCGCGGCAACGGAGTCGGTTGGCTTGTTCGTCGCCGAGGAACTCTTCTTTCAGCGGGTCCCACTTCAGCGAGCGCCCCAGCTTGTACGCGAGGATCGCCAAATGGCCCAGCGACGCCGAGCGGTGGCCGATCTCTTCGTCGGAACTGGGAGCCTGCCGCGTCCGCATGCACTCGTACCAGTTCTGATGGTGGTTGTTGGCTCCGGGGTTGGCGTCGCGCGTGGGCAACTGCAGTTCGTCGAACAGCGATTCCGGCCCGCCTTCCACTGGCCCACCGGTGGTCATCGACGTCAGCCAGCCGCGCTCGCCGACGAAGACGCCGCCGAACAGTCCTGCCAGCCGGGCGTTCGGCGGGACGGCCTTGTAGACGTCCTTGACCACGCCCCAGTGGTCGACCAGGTGCAGCAGGGTGCCGTTGGCGTACCTGTAAGTCAGCGTCGGATACGCGCCGTCGTGGGGGTGCAGAATCTCGACGGGGCCGCTACGTTCCATGCCCAGCGCGTATTGAATCACGTCGGCGCTGTGGGAGTGGTGCCAGGTGACGGACGCCGCGCCGAAATCCTCGCAGAACGACCACGGCACCACGCCGGGCGGCGGGTTGATGTGGTACAGGCGGTTGTAATCGCGGGCCGGAGCCGGGCCGACCCACAGGTCCCAATCAAGTCCCTCCGGCACCGGTTCGGCGGGCAACGCGAAGTCCAGCGGCACGTTGGAACTGGCGTACGTATCCGCGCCGACGACTTGGGCGTAGGGCCGGAACCGTTCGGAGCGCAGCCACCCGCCCAAACTGCTCCAGATCGTGAACGCGGCTTTGACTTGGCCCAACCCGCCGGCGCGGACGAACTCGCAGACCCGCCGGATCGTAGGAATCGAGCGATATTGGCTGCCGGTTTGGAACACGCGTCCATACCGGCGCATCGTCTCGGCCAGTTGCCGCCCCTCCTGAATCGTGACCGAGACCGGTTTCTCGCAATACACGTCCTTGCCCGCCTTGGCCGCGTCGATCGATTGCAGCGTGTGCCAGTGGTCCGGGGTGGCAATCACGACGGCATCCAAGTCCGGCCGGGCCAGCAATTCGCGATAGTCGTTGTACGCCGCGCAGCCGCGAGACGAGCCGGCCGCGCGTTCGGCGTAGGTTTCCTCCACCCGCCGCACGCCTTCTTCGCACCGCGCACGATCCACGTCGCACACGCCCAGCACTTGCAGGGCCGGATCGCCTGACACGCGCCGCAGGTGGCCGCGTCCCATCAGGCCGTGGCCGATCAGTCCCACGGTGATGCGCTCGCTGGGCGCCACGGCGCCGTCCGCGCCCAAGGACCGTGCGGAAATGATCCAGGGAGCGGCCAGAACGCCTGAGGCCGCAGCCGTGCGGCGGAGCAGTTCACGACGCGAAAAACGAACGGCGGATGGTTGGGGATGACTCGGAAGTCGCTTCATGGGGCACCTCGCTTGGCCGTTTCCAGGCTGACTTGGTTGAAGAACTGAATGCACTGCGCGATCTCCGGCATCGACTCCAGCCAGTTGTAGGAGTACTCCAAGCCGAACATGGTCGGCTTGACGCCCAGGCGGTCGAGTTCCGTGATGAACTGTTCCGTCTTGCCCACCCCGGTTCCCCAGGGCACATCGTGGCCCCTTGGGGTCAACTCGTCCAGGTCGTGCATCTGGACCGTGATTAGCCGCTGCTGGAGCTTGCGAGCTGCCTCGACCGGATCGATGCCGGCGCGCATCCAGTAGCCCATATCGCCGCAAGCGCCGATCCGCGGACTGCGGTTCTCGCAGACTTTCAAGATGCCCTCCGGATTCCAGTACACCGGAGAGCCCTTCTGGTCGTGATTGTGCAGGGCCACGTTCAGGGCGTATTCGTCGCAGAACTTCTCGATCGTGTCGAGCGCATCCGGCGAAGGCTCGGACAGGAACGTCTCGATGCCGATCTTGCGCCCGAACTCGAACACCCGCCGGCAGCCCTCCGGATCGCCGGGGATGTCGTGGATGTAGTAGGTCAGCAGGCGGACGCCGGCCGAATCGAGCTTCAAGCGAATCTGTTTCAAATCGTCGTCGGTCAGGTTCGGATCGAAGTTCTTGGCGATCTCGCTGCTGACCTTCTGGAAGCTCAACCCGCCCATGTACGGCAGACCGAGTTGCGCGGTCTTGTCGATGGCCTCGAACAGGGTGTACTTGTGGAAGGTGTAGGCTTCGATGCCCAGCCGCCACCCCAGCTTCTCCTGGGCCCGGATGGCGGGCGTCAGTCTGTTGCTGGGGATCGTCGGCGCCGGCAGATCGCCCAGCACGAATTGGGCCGCGCCCAGGTAGAACTCCAGCAATTTCGGATCCCAGAAGTTGGACGGACTGTGGGCGATCGTACAGTAGCATACGCGCCCGCGGCCGTAGTTCCGCACCCACGCCAAGGCGTAATCGTTGTCCGCGCGGACCAGTCGGCCATGCGCCGGGCTTTGAGTCATGTCGGTCCGTTCGGTATCAATGCTGAACAGCACGCGGACCCGGTCCCGCGAATACGGCTCGTGAACGCGGAAGAACTCCGAACGGTACTCGAAGCCTTGCCCGCCAAAGGGCCGATTCAGCGGATGATCAGGCTCGTCCAGCTTGATGAAGACGTGTTCGTCGGCGGCCTTGTGACTCGCCCCGCGGCCGCCCAGCATGATTCCGAATTCCGGCCAGTCCTCGCGGGCTCCCTCGGTCCATCGCGTGAAAGCCACCGTCGTCCCGTGGACTCCCATCAGGCCGCCGCCGCCATGGACGAATTCGATCAGATTCTGCCTCAGCGTGGGATCTTCGAACAGATTGCCCACGTTGTTGTTCAAGAAAACGGCGTCGAACTGCTTCAGGCTCTCGCGTTGGAACACGGCCGGATCACGGCTGATCACGGTGCTGAACGCGCCGGTCTTTTGCCCCATCAGCGTAAACGCCAGATTGGCCGTGGGAATCGAGGCGTGCCCGCCGTAGCCGACGTTCAGGTCGAAGATCAGCAGCTGGCGGGGTTTCTGCGGCGAAGCGGGCGCCTTGGCCGGGATGGCCGCCTCGACCTTGTCGCGGTCGCTCGTCTCGTCGGCGGCGTACGACGCGCGGCCGGCGCCTGCCACCAGCAGGGTGGCGGTGGATGCGGTCGCGAGCAAGATACGAATCAGGCGTGGCGATGGTTCTTTGGATTGGTGCATGAGTGCCCTTTCTGATGATGAGCCTCGCGGATGGCGTTGTTCTGACTGCAATCGTACGGCTCCTGCGCGATTCCTTTTTTGCGTGCGGACCTTTTGGAGTGCGGCGCCTTGTCGCCGCTTTGGCTGGCTGGCGACGTACCGACCGTCAGGTTGTGTTCCGACGCCTCGTGAACTCAATCGTCTGCTGTGCAGTCGGTCGCCATCCAAAGCGGCGACAAGGCGCCGCACTCCAAAATCGAAAACGCACCAAGTTCCGGCGTTCTGCCGCTCATTCCGCCACCGGCAACGCGAACAGCGTCACGCTGCAGGGGGCGACGGAGACCATGTCCGAGATCTGGACCGCCGCTTCCTCGATCTTCACGCGCTGCGGATCGGCCGGATCGTTGTAGACCATCGGATCCTGGCCTGCGATCTGCCAGCGCGTGCCGCTGCCCGCCAGCTTTGCGCCCTTGACGGTCAGCGGAATTTCGGCCGGCTGCAGCGAGGGATTGACCACGCCCAGCGTCAGCGTTTTGCGGTCCGCGCTCCAGGCCGCCATCGCGTCGATCGTGCGCGAGCACTCCGTGGCTGCCGGCAGCGTGCCGAAGTGCTTGCGGTACAGCTTCAGGACCAAGCCCGTGGTCTCGAATGCGGCGGCCGTCTTGTTGGTCTTGATACAGCCGATCACGTTCACCGTCTGGGCATAATTGGCCATGAAGAACAGCTCGCTGTCGCGGGCCATCTGGTGCAGTCCGGCGGCGATTCCCAAGCCGTCCTTCAGGAAGTACCGCGTGCCCAGTTCGCCGAAGACGTGGGGACCGTACCAGTAGTTCCATTCGTCCAGCGCGATGCGAATGTCCTTGCCGCACAGCGAGTCGATTTCCTGGCGATAGCGGCGATGGGCCTCCGCCTTGCGGCGCACGGCGTTGGGGATCTGCCGGACGTGGCTACCCAGTCCCTGCTGCTCGCCGCAGTAGAAGTGTTCGCTGATCAAATCCATGTGGTCGGCGCAGTTCTTCAGCATCCCCTCGCTCCACTTGCCGACGTCGCCGACCGCGATCAGCTGGATCGACGGATCGGCGGCCCGCATGGCTTTGGCGAACTGGTTGTGTTTCTCCTGGTACTTCTCCAACGGCATGTGGCCCAGTTGCCAGCCTCCGTACATCTCGTTGCCGATGCTCCAGTACTTCACCCCGTACGGTTCGCGGTGGCCGTTTTCCGCTCGCAGTTTGCCCAGCGGCGTGTCGGGTCCGCCGTTGGCGTATTGCACCTCGTCGACGGCCGCTCGCACTTCGCCCAGCCCGCTGTTGACGGCGATATAGGGTTCGGTGTTCAGCAGGCGGCAGAAGACCAGGAACTCGTCCAGCCCGAAGTCGTTGTGCTCGATGCCTTGCCAAGCGGGATTCTTCCGCGGCGGCCGGCGGTCGACATCGCCGATGCCGTCCCGCCAGTCGTAGCCGCTGACGAAATTGCCGCCCGGCCAGCGGTAGACGGGCGAGTCGAGTTCCTTGAGCAGCGCCAAGGTGTCCGCTCGCATGCCTTGCACGTTGTCGGCGGGCATCAGCGAAACCGTGCCGACGGAGAAGCGGCCCTGGCCCGCGGCGGTGATTTCCAGGCGGCCATCGTCCGTCGTTTTGCCGGCGGTGAATGCCAGCGGCATTTTCGCAAACGCGCCGGGCACCTGCGGGATGGCGACCGTCTGACGATCGTTCGGACCGTCGCCCCAGATCAGGCTGACGCATACCGGCCCGGCGTCCTGGCTGCCGGAAAACCAGATTCGCCCGCTGTACGCCCGGCCGGCGATCAGGCCCAACCCGGCCTGAGCGATCCCGCACGGCTGGCCGCCGGGCAGCGCGATTTGCGGCGTGTGCTGGCCCACAAACGGGCCTTCCCGAACCATGCTCACCGCGCCGTCGGGGCCGATGGCCTTCCAGGGCGACTGGCCCTTGCCGACCGGATCGAAGAACTTCCGGTCCTGCAGCATTTCGGCCCAGATCCCGCCGTAGATGCAGCGGCCCAAGTGCTCGATGAACTGGCCGTAGACATACTTTGAAATCGGCTCGCCCGTCTTCGCCGCGTCGACCACGATGCTCAGCGGCAGCGGCGGCGAGCGGGACAGCAGTTCCAAGGCCACGTCGTCGAACCACGCCTTGCCCGTGGCCAGCCCCCAGCCGCCGAACAGGCAGTTCACTTGTATCGCGTCCTGCTCCTCGGTCTCGAACACCACCTCGACCCGCGTCCAGTCGCTTGTGCCGGTCACCGCGGGGGTAGCCACGGGCTGGATGTTGTGAATGTTCAGCAGCGCCCCGCGGCCGTTTTTCACCTGGACGTTTTCCGTCTTGATCCAACCGGACAGCCGATACCGCGCGAACGGTTCCACGGGCACGGTAGCGGCCCAGCCGATGTCCGCGCCTTGCTCGGAAGCGATCGACACGCTGCGCTGGCCCGTGCGGCCGGTGGCGGCCGCCTCGAAGACCCCGCCGCCGTTCCATTTCTGCGTCCGCCAGCCTTGTGGCCGGCCGTCACGCAGTTGCTCGAACGAACCGTTCGCAAGGCACTCGGCCGTTGGCTGAGCCTGGCAGACGCGGGCGGTTCCGACAAGGATCAATACGCCCATACCGATCAGCAGGGATTCCAGGATTCGGTGTTTCATTGTCGCTTGTTCCTTCGCTAGACTGAGTCTGCCCAACGGCACCGCTGCCGTCAGGCAACCAAGGTACTGTTCAGCGGCCAAGAAAGAAAGGGTGCAGGCCATCGGCGGATCGGCCGACCGGCCCGGCGTGTGCAAGGGCTTTTTCGTGCCGCAAAGGGATAGCCCTGGGCTGACGCCCAAGGTTCGCCCGGTTGCGCGAGGAAGACATCATTCGTGCCGCAAGGCCTCGATGGGGTCCATGTGCGCGGCCCGGATGGCCGGGTAGATGCCGAACAGGATTCCGACGGCCACCGAGATGCCGAAGGCGACCGGGATCGAGGCGTGGACCACGATCGGCTTGACCGTGCGGATCACGTCTGGCAGTTTGGCCATCAAGTCGGGTCGATAGTCCGCCAGCCGATCGCGAATGAACTCGATGATCGGCGGGCAGAAGTAGCCGCCTGCGACACCGCACAACCCGCCCAAGATCGACAGCGAGATCGTCTCCACGAGGAACTGCGTGACGATGTGCGTGCGGGTCGCGCCCAGCGCTCGGCGAATGCCGATCTCGCGTGTGCGTTCGGTGACCGTGGCCAGCATGATGTTCATGATCCCAATCCCGCCCACGACCAGCGAGATGGCGGCGATCAAGCCCATCAGCACCATGAACATCAGCCGCGTGACGCGGGCCTGCTCCAGCAGTTCCTCGGGGACCACGACCGCCACATCCTGGCGGTACTTTTGGGGCTCGGCATTCAGCTCGGCTTGGGCAGAGACCCCCGTCCCCGCAGGTTCCAGTCCGAGCGTCACGCGTACCAACTCCGCCGTCGGGCGCACGTGGGCGACGGCGTCGATCCGCAACGTGATCTGGTTCAACTCGACGACTTCCACACTGAACGTGCTGCCTCGGCGGCTGACGATGAAGTCGCCGATCCGCTGCTGCAACGTGGTGATTGGGATGTAGACGTCCTCGGAGAAATCCTGTGCCGACAACGAACCGCCGATCGCGGCGGTCGGATTGCGGTACTTGCAAACGCCGATCACCTCGAAGTAATCCGTGCTCTCCGGCAGGAAGATCCGGCGTCCGATCGGGTCTTCGTAGGGAAACAGCCGTTCCGCCAACTTGGCGGCCAGAACGCAGAAACTGTGCCGCTGCTCCAGGTCGACGGTTGTCAAGAACCGTCCGCGATCGATCTGCAAATGCGTCACGTCCTGGTATTCCGGTGTGCAGCCGACCAGACGGGCGTCCACGGGATCGCGTCGCCCGAAGTTGATTTGCCGCCGGATTTCGCGGATCGGCAAAGCGCTCTTCAGCGTGGGAATCGTCTCTACCAGTTGATCGAATTCTTCGCGTTTCAGGCCGTACGGCACCGGGCCGCTGAATCCGGACAGCACTTCGCTGGGCGGCTTGACGCTGCGCACGATGATGTTGTCTGCCCCCAGCCCTTCGATCTGCCGCTGTGCTTCCTGACTGATGCCCTCGCCGATCGCCACCAGCCAGATGACGCTGGCCACGCCGATGAAGATGCCCAACACCGTCAGCAGCGAGCGCAACGGATGCACCATCAGACTTTTCAGGCCCAGAATCCAGGTGCGAATGAGGAACATCAGATCGATCCGTTGCCAAGGTTTGCGGAAGCAGACGCCCTGTCCGCCGAGCCCGTCACCGGCCCAGCGCCAGTTTGCCTTGTGCATTGTACACGATCGACGCGCGGCCGGCCATTCGGACGAAGCGGGCGACCGGTTGTTCCGCTTGCGGCCGAGCCGAGGCCGGATTCAGCGCGGCAGGCCCTCGTCGTGCAGGCGGTCGTACAAGGTGCGCAGGCCCACCGGCTCGACCGCCATCTGTGCCAGCGGGACGCCCGACAGCCAGTGCAGCAACGGCGACAGTTCCCCCGGCGTCTCGATCGTGATCCGGCCGTCGCCGTCCGTGTGAATCGACACGTCCTGTTGCAGCCCTTTCGGCACGGGCGGAAGCGGGCCTTTCAATTCCGCGCGAATCCGGTGGCGCCGCCTCAGTTCCGCCATCGGCTGGACATGCACCAGCCGCCCCGCTCGCAGGAACGCCACGCGGTCACACACAGCCTCGACCTCCGACAGCACGTGCGAAGAGAAGAGAATGGTCCGGCCGCTTTGACGGGCTTCCGAAACCAGACGGAGCACGATGCCCCGGACTGTCGGGTCCAGGTTCGACGTCGGCTCGTCCAGGATCATCAGGGGCGTGTCCGCCGACAGTGTCGCCGCCAAAGCCAGCTTTTGCCTCATGCCTGTGGACATGCAGGCAACCCGCTGCGACAGCGGCAGCTCCAGCCGTTCGGCCAGTTCCTTGGCCCGCTGCAAATCGCCGCCCGGCCGGATCTCGGCAAAAAACGCCAGCACCTGGCTGCCCCGCATCGAGCGGAACAGACGCGCCTCGCCGGGCAAGTACGAGACGATCCGCCGCACGCGGACCGACTGACGGTGACAGTCCAGGCCGTCGATGGCAGCGCGGCCGGAGGTCGGCTTGAGGTAACCCAGCAACAGGCGCAGCAGCGTGGTCTTGCCCGCGCCGTTGGGGCCCAACAGGCCGAACACTTCGCCGCGCGCCACGCCCAGCGTGCAGCCGTCCAAGGCGGCCAGATCCCGATAGCGTTTCGTGAGGCCTTCCGTTTCGATGAACAAAATGCACCCGCCAGTGAATTCGAGGGACAAGCGTTCCTTGCCGCCGCACGCCAGAAGCCGGGCGGGATTTGCCATCCTCCGCGCTCCGCGTGTTCCGCCGCGCGCCCCTATTGTCGGCCAAGGCAACCGACTCTGCAAGCTCGGTGCCCCGTCGCTCAGGCGAACGGCCACTGTTTGCCCAACGCGTGGCGTTGCTTCAAGGTTAATTGAGCAATCCCGTGGCGGGCCAGGCGGAGGAGCGAGTGCAATTCCCGGTCGTCGAACGTTGCCTCCTCGCCGGTGCCTTGAATCTCGACAAAGCGGCCGCTGCCGGTCATGACGACGTTCATGTCGACCGAGGCGGCCGCGTCCCGTTCGTAGTCCAGGTCCAACAGGGGCTTGCCGTTCACGATCCCGACGCTGACGGCGGCTACGCTGTCGCGCAGCGGCCAGCGGCCCGGATCGGGCAGCGAGGCGGAGATGCTGCGCACGGCGTCGACCAGGGCGAGGAAGCCCCCGGTGATGCTGGCCGTCCGCGTCCCGCCGTCGGCTTCCAGCACGTCGCAATCCACGGTGATCAGTTGCGGGCCCAGGGCTTCCAAGTCCGCGATCGCGCGCAGACTGCGGCCGATCAGCCGCTGGATTTCGTTCGTCCGGCCGTCCAGCGTGACGCCGCGCTCGCGCCGTTTCCGGGGGCTGGTGCTGCCCGGCAACATGCTGTACTCGGCCGTGATCCAGCCCCGGTTCTGCCCGGTCAGCCAAGCCGGCACCGTCGATTCGACGCTGGCCATGCACAGCACCGTGGTCCCGCCCGCTTGATACAGCACGCTGCCCGGACTGGCGCGGGTGTAGCGGCGCTTGATCCGGACGGGACGGAGCTCCGAAGCGGGGCGTGAATCGGCGGTCATGGGCAGCCTCCTCGTGCTTCGTCCACCATGAGTTCAAAAAGCATGGGGCGGACGTCGGTCCGCGCGACCCGTCGTGCGAGGCCTGACAAACCGCTAGGCCTCGGTCAGCAGCCAAACCAGCAGTCCTTTTTGTACGTGCAGGCGGTTGGCGGCCTGCTGAATCACAATGCTTTGCGGACCATCGATGACGGCGTCGGTGACTTCTTCGCCGCGCCGCGCCGGCAGGCAGTGCAGGAAACGCGCTTCCGGCGGGGCCTGCTTCAGCAACGCCTCGTTCACCTGGTAACTGGCGAAGGCCTTGCTCCGGATCGCCTTCTCGGCCTCCTGGCCCATGCTTGCCCAGACGTCCGTGTACACGGCGTCGGCCTCGCGAACCGCCACGGCCGGATCGCGAGTCTGCAGCAACGACGCGCCGGGCAGTTCTTTCTCCACGCGGGCTGCGAAGACCGGGTCGAACTGATAGCCGGGAGGGCTGGCAATGGCAAACCGCACGCCTAATTTGGCGCAGGCCACCAGCAGGCTGCGGGCCACGTTGTTCGCGTCGCCCACGTAGGCCAGCCTCTTGCCCTGCAAGTCGCCAACCACTTCGTGGAGCGTAAACAGGTCGGCCAGCGCCTGGCAGGGATGAGCCAGGTCGGTCAAGCCGTTGACGACGGGGCAGCGGGAGTGCTGGGCCAACTCCTCGACCCGGCGGTGCGTCTTTGCGCGGCAGACGATCACGTCGACGTATTGACTGAGCACTTGGGTGAAATCGGAGATCGACTCGCGCTGGCCCCAGCCCACGTCCGCGCCCAGAAACAGGCTGGAACCGCCCAGGTGGGCCAAGCCCGTCTCGAAACTGACCCGCGTCCTCAACGAGGGCTTCTCGAACAACAGTCCGGCCACGCGGCCCGCCAACAGCGGTTCGCGCAGACCCTGCTGCAGCTTGGCCTTCAAGTCCCGGGAAATCGCAAAGACGCGCTCGATTTCCGCAGCCGTCAGTTCCCACAACGTGAGCAAATGTCGCATGGCGCTTCGTACCCTTTTTAAACCAGGAACCTAGCCGGCCACCGCCAGGATGGCCTTGCCCAGCAGATCGCAACCTTCCTCGGCCTCGGCGGCCGTCAAATTCATCGCCGGCAACAAACGCAGCACCGTCCCGTGAGTGCAGTTGATCAACAGCCGACGCTCCAGGCAGGCCTGCACCACCGGCGCACCCGGCACGCGCAGTTCAACGCCGATCATCAGGCCCAACACGCGGACTTCGACGATCACGTCCGTCTGTTGCCGCAAGGCCTCCAACCGCTGGCGGAAGATCTCGCCCAGTCGCCGGGCGTTGTCCAACAGTTTCTCCCGCTCCATCATTTCCAGGGCGGCGATTCCGGCCCTGGCGGCGATGGGATTTCCGCCAAAGGTCGAGGCGTGCATCCCGGGCCGCAGGCTGGGCGCGATCTCGGATTTCGTCAGCATCGCGCCTCCGACCAACCCGCCGCACAGCGCCTTGGCCAGCGTGATGACGTCGGGCGTGACGCCAAAATGCTGATAGGCGAACCAGTTTCCAGTACGTCCACAGCCGGTCTGGACTTCGTCGAAGATCAGCAGCAGTCCATGTTCGTCCGCCAACTGCCGCAGGCCCTGCAGAAACCCTTCGGGCGGGATGCGAATACCGCCTTCACCTTGAACGGGCTCGATCATGATGGCCGCCGTTTCGGCGTCAATCAGCTTGCGGACCGCGTCCAAATCGCCGTACGGGGCGTACACGAAACCCGCCAACAGCGGCCCCAGTCCCTCGTGGTACTTGGGCTGGGCCGTGGCCGAAACCGAGCCCATCGTGCGGCCGTGGAACCCGCCGGTAAAGGTAATGATCTTGTAGCGTTCGGGCGGCGTGTGCAGGCGGGCCAGCTTGATGGCCGCTTCGTTGGCCTCCGTGCCGGAATTGCAGAAGAACGCCAGGCCGCCGAAGCTGCGTTCCGAAAGCATCTGAGCCCACTGCCCCTGCAAGTCCATGTGCCACGTGTTGGGCACGTGGATCAGCGTGCGCAACTGCTCCTGCACCGCTTCGACAACCGGAGCGGGGCAATGCCCCAGCAAGTTGCAGCCCCAGCCGGGAAAGAGGTCCAAGTAGCGCTGGCCTTCGCTGTCCCAGACAGTCGACCCTTCCCCGCGAACGATGTTCAGCGGATAACGCGTATAATTCGGAATCACATACCGCTGAAAAAGCTCAACGGTTTGTGAAGAACTGAGATGTCGCGGTTGGGACACCGAAAGGGCCTCCTGTTGGTAAGTCTGTCTGCCGGATGGACCGGCGTAGTATTTCGAAACTTCGAAAAACGGAATTTCCCTCAGACACCGGAACCCGTGGAAAGGTTCCCGGCCCGGCTAGGCTCGTTGGTTGGAAGCGTCCGGCGGAATGGTTTGCACGATCTCCGTGCCGACGCCGCTGGTGGTGTAGATTTCCAACAGCAAGGAATGCCGCAACCGGCCGTCGACGATGTGGATTTTCTTGACGCCGCGCTGCAGCGTCTCCAGACAGGCCTCGACTTTGGGGATCATCCCGCCGCCGACAACGCCTTCGCGAATCAGTCGCCGCGCCTCTGGGGCGCTCAGCGTATGCACCCGCGACGCGGGATCGTTCTTGTCGCGCAGGACGCCGGGAACATCGCTGAGGAAAACCAACTTCTCTGCGCTCAAGGCTTCCGCGACAGCCATCGCGGCCGTGTCGGCGTTGACGTTCAGCTTGTGGCCGTTGTCGTCCCAGCACATGGACGGGATCACCGGGATCAGTCCGGCCTGAGACATCTTCTCGATCAACGAACTGTCGACGCGAGTCACCTCGCCGACGTGGCCGAGATCGAGCGTCCGGCCTTGGTCATCGCTCAGTTGCGCCTTGCGTCCGTACAGCACGCAGGTGGTGCGGAAATTCAGGCTCATTGCGCGGCCGCCCAATTCCTCGATCCGCCGCGACAGCGCCTCGTTGATCTCTCCGGCCAAGACGCGTTCGACGATTTCCAGCGAACGCTCGTCGGTAAAGCGGCGGCCTTGGATGAATTGGGGCCGAATGCCCGCCGCGTCCATCGCCCGACTGATGGCCGCGCCGCCGCCATGCACGACGACGGGCCGCATGCCGACGGTCTCCATAAAGACGATGTCGACCAGCACGTGCAGCAGCGAATCCGACTGCTCCATCAGGCTGCCGCCCAATTTGATGACGGTCACCTTGTCGCGAAAACGACGGATCCAGCCCAACGCTTCGATGAGTGTATCCGCTTTTGCAATCGCCTCTTGCAAGGGTCTACTCCACGCGGTTCGAAAATAGGCACGGTGGAAACGTGCTATTGTGCGCGTGCCTTGTCGCCGTGTCAACGCGACCAAGAACGCATTCCGGCCCCGAAAGCTACATCCCGCGGTCTTCCGAACCTGCTGGCGGAACAGTGGTTAGGAATAATCCGAGAACCGATTCTGTGTGCTGCACGGGCCCGCCAAGACGGTTGGGGCAGCACGTTCCGAGGCATCGGAGAGACAGGTCCGTGTGCCCGCGTTGGACCACGGGCTTCATGGCGAATCCAGCCGGGGCGGGCGAAACTGAGGCCCGGCCTGCTCGTCATCCCTCACGGCTTCTTCACCGGACACGCGTTGAATCTGGCCGCTGTCCTTTTTCGAGGCCAGCACGGACCTGCGGCCTTTGCCCGTGTCGATCAACATGCCCACGACGCGTTCGCCGGTGGCGGCGGGCAGCGTCACCGACAGGGCGTAACGGGCGATTTGTTTGTTGTACTCTTCGACGGCTGCCAGGAAGGCGCGCCGATGGCGGGTCAGCCGTTGGACGGCATCCAGCACTTGGACGAGCGATGCCTGCCGTTGCTCAAAGGCTTGCCGCACCTGGTTCATCGCTGTCCCGGCGGCGAAGACGGCTTCGGCTTGCGCGTCGATCAACTCGTGGATCACCGGCAAGGTCTCGTCGACCTGCCGCAGGTCATCGGCTGCCGCTCCCCGCTCGTTCAGTTCTTGGAAATAGGTGCGGTAAGCGCCGACAAACGGCGGATCGGCGGGCAGGAGCCACGCTGCATCCGGTCCGGGTAGCGCGAATTCAGCCAGCGTTTTCTGGGCGTGAATCGCCGCCAGACGCGATTCCGCCCGTTCCGCCTTGGCCGTCGCTTGAGCGGCTGCCAACAACGCCTGTTCGTCGCGGCTGTCGCTGGCAGTCAAGCTCGCCAGAAACCGCTGTTCGTCCAACGCATAGTGATGGCCTGCCACGGCGTGCGCCAAACGCCAGTAAGCCGCGACGGCATCCAGGCGGCGAGTCCCGACGGTCGCCTGTCCGAGCAGCGATTGCAACGCCACAGGACGGCCCGCCAGACCGTCTCGGTCCGGTGCCGACAGCGCTTCCTGAAGAAGCAACCCCGCCGGCTTGGCCGATGCGGCCGAAGGGAGCGAGGTCAGCGTTGGCTCGGAAACGGCTGAAACCGCGTCGTCAGGGCTCAAACGGGGCGCCGCATCTGCTGCCGCTTCCGTCGGGCCACCGTAGATCGAGCGATACGGTGCCGAAGCGGGGGCCTGCAGCATCGCTGGGGACGGTTCGGCGGAAGCATCCGGAGCGGATCGCGGCGGCTGGCCTTCCAACGTAGCGGGCGCTTGCAGCGGGCCAAGCTGCAACTGCGAACTGGGTGACTCGCGGTCCATCTCTGTCGTCTGGCCAACAACGACCGCCAGGAAGCAGAGCGTAAACAGGGACATCATTCTTCCTCCGTGACGTGAATCCCAGGTGCCTGAGCGGTCAGTTGGCTCGCCTGTAGAGCCTGGAGTTGTGATTGTCCGGCAAAGTCTGGGGTGATTGTGTCGGAACGAAACTCGCAAGCAGGTGGCGACCGAATGCTCGCTCAATTAGGGCCGTTTCTGCCGTTGGCGTCAAGTCGAAAGTCTTTCGGAACGCGTTATGCCCAAGGGCGGCAGTCCAGGTTCCGGTCATCTCCCGACAAACTGCAGGCGTCCAATTCAGATTCTCTGTCCGAAAAAAATGCGGTCTTGACGCAAAAAAGCCGAGTATTTACATCCGCCGACAACCCTCCAGAAACCGGCATGGGGACGCTGAAACATCGGAATTACGGCCGAATCGCCCCGACTTGAGGCCTCGACATCCGACCTTTGGTAGCATAGGATTACCTGGGGATTGTGGCAGTCTCGCGTCACTACGTGCGGAGGGGAGATACTTGTAAGACTTGGAGGAAACCCGCGTGCCCCGATCCAAACGGTCTTCTAGCGAGCGCCCTGCGCTGCCAAGACAGCTTGACGGAACGGAAGGGTTCCGGCGAATCGTGGAATCCCTGCCCCTACCGCTGGTGATCATTCGCTGCGCAGACGCAAAAATCCTGTACACCAATCGGGCTTTGGAAAGCCTGTTTGACACGGACGCCGCTCGCTTGTGGAACCGCAATTGCGATTTCCTCTTTCACCGTCTGCAGGACCGGCGTCATCTGCGCGAGTTGCTCAAGAAGGACGGGCACGTCAGTGGCGTAGAGGTGCAGAGTCTTCGCCGAGACGGAACGGCGTTGTGGCTGTCGGTCTGGCAGCGGCCGCTGGTCTGTGAAGACGTGGAATGCATGTTGGCGGTGTTCGTCGACGTCAGCGAGCGCAAGGCGCTGGAGAAGCAGAAAGACCAGAAGTTGGCGGCGGTCGAGCAGGTGCTGAAGCTGACCGACCGGGAGCGGCAATTGATCGCCTATGAAATCCACGACGGGTTCGTCCAGGAAATGCTCACCGCGCTGATGCAACTGGACGCTTACCGCTGGAGCGTTGGCAAAGGCAAGCCGAATGCGGAGCAGAAGTTGGACGCGGTCACCGAGGCTTTGCGCCAAGCAGCGGCCGAGGCACGCCAGTTGATCGACCGCGTCCGGCCGCCGGACTTGGCGCCCGCCGGTCTGGTCGGCGCCCTGCGGACGCTGACTCAACGCGTGTCCGAGGCCAGCGGGATCGCCGTCGAACTGAAGATCGCCAAGACCTTTCCGCGTCTGACCCCCGAATCCGAATTGGCCGTCTACCGGATCGTTCAAGAGTGCCTGACGAACGTCCGGCGTCACAGCCGGTCGGAACGAGCCAGGGTGGAATTGAACGACACCGAAGAAGGCCCGGAAATCGTCGTCCGCGACTGGGGTGTCGGCTTCGATCCCGACGCGGTTGAAGAGGGCCACTACGGCTTGCTCGGGGTCCGCGACCGCGCCCGGTTGATCGGCGGGCGCGCGACCATCGACAGCACGCCTGGCGAAGGCGTCTGCATCAGCCTCGTGCTGCCTCGCGATCCGCAGGTCGTGGGATGCGGGTGAGCGGATCCGTCACAGCACCTTCGTCCTGCCGGGCATGGCGAGCGGATAGCGGCCCTGGTCGTCTGCGGTAACCGGCGCTGCGGACTGCATCGTGTACTGATCCAAGCCCGGCGCCAGTTCCAGGTCGGACGCCAACGCTTGTTCCCAGGTGATCCTCTGGCCGGACTCCGCGGCCATGCGGCCCAGGATACCGGTCATGGCTGCGTACGCGCAACGTTCCGTCTCGTTATAGGGCTTGTCTTCGCGGATTGCGGCGAACAGGAGATCGTGTTCTCGTTGATACTGATTGCAGGGCGCACCTTGGTATTCCCAGATTTGATTTTCCTGGGACTGCAGATGGCCTTGATAGATCTTGGGCTGCGGGATCCCCTCGCCCAGGACCGCGGAACCTTTGGCCCCGTGGATGATGTCCCCAAAGAAGCCCCACGTATTGGCTTGATGCCGGCCTTGAGCGAACAGACGCGTGCCGTCCGCGAACGAGTACTCGACGGCATAGTGGTCGAACAGTTGATCTGCTTCGGTGCGGACCTGCCGACCGCCCTGG
Source organism: Candidatus Anammoximicrobium sp. (assembly GCA_012515235.1). Classification (GTDB taxonomy): domain Bacteria; phylum Planctomycetota; class Planctomycetia; order Pirellulales; family Pirellulaceae; genus Anammoximicrobium. Next base: position 47,905 of record JAAYYU010000223.1, on the reverse strand, counting down.
CCCTGGGCGGACACCGGCCAGGCGTCCTTGACCCAGCAGCAGACGTCCAGGTTGTGAATCAGCCAGTCCAACAGGAAACTGCCATTCAGCCAGGTGTAGCACGAGTAATTGCGGATCTGGTGCGACAGCTCGCTTTCGTTGGGCGTTTTGGGCGAAAATCCGACCGGTCCGTGCTCGCGATACGCCCAGGCCGTGATGACCTCACCGATCAGCCCGTCGTGGATGCGGGCTACGGCGTCTTCCAACGGCTGGTAATGGCGGCTCATCAGCCCGCCGGCGATCTTCAGATTCTTTGCCTTCGCGTCCTGGCCGGCCTTCAAGACGCGACGGATTCCCGGCGCGTCGACCGCGAAGGACTTCTCCATGAACACGTGACAACCTTTGGCGACCGCGTACTCCAAGTGGATCGGCCGGAAGGCGGGCGGCGTGGCCAGCACGGCGACGCCTCCGGGAGCGATCAGGTCGATGGCTTTTTTGAATCCGTCCATCCCCAGAAACTGCCGGTCCGGAGCGACGTCCACCTTGTCGGCGTACTTCCCGGAGAGATTCTTCAGGCTGGCCGTCAAGCGGTTGTCGAAGACGTCCGCCATGGCCACCAGTTGCGTGGGCCCGGCGGTCGCAAGCGCATTGGCCGCGGCCCCGGTTCCTCGCCCGCCACAACCGATCAAGGCGATTTTGACCGTGTTCTGCTCGGCCGCATAGCTCCGGGCAGCCAACCCGTGCGAGAGCGACAATCCCGCCAGAGTGGTCGATGTGTGCTTCAGAAAGTCACGACGCGTGGCGGAAGGCAAAGTCCGAGCCTGGGAAGCGTTCATGAATCGTTCCTTTCGTCAGAGCGGGAAAGCGAGCAATCGGGGCCGTGAGAATAACGCCTGCATGGGACATCAGCGACGTTCGCGTGGGGGCAAGGCGGTCCGTGCTGCCTGGCTGCGGCCCAGGAGCCCGGCGCTTCGTCGTTCGAGGAACGAGTGTCCGATGACACATGAGCGGCACGACGCCAGCCGCCGGTTTGACGGCCAAGCCGGAACCGGAGGCCCGCGTCCGTCCGCTCACCGTTCCGAAACGGAAGCCAGCCGGGTTGTTTCCGCAATCGCTCCCTCACTCGACCGCACCGCGCATTTCTTTATAGTCGAGCATGTCCTGTTTCTGCACTTCGTCAATATCGTACTTGGCGGCCTCTTCCGGCGTGGGCTTTCGCAAGGGGCGAACCACCCGGAAGCCGATGAACTCGGCATCGGTCAGGTACCAGACGCTCTGCGGGATCTGGGGATCCTGGGCTTTCCAGTCGGTGGTGGAACCCGCGCGGGCCGCACTCCGCGCCCGGTCGGCGTCGTCAAACCAGGAACCGCCGCGGACCACCCGCGGGTCGATCTTGGTCGGCACGAAGACGGGATTCTTCACGGGCGTGGCGGCCGGCTTCTGGTAGCCGTCCGGCGTATACTGATCCAGTACCCACTCGGCCACGTTCCCGTGCATGTCGTGCAGGCCCCACGGGTTGGGCTTCTTTTCACCGACCTTGTGGTACTTGTCGTCGCTGTTGCCGTAGTGCCAGCCGTAATCGTCCATGTCGTCGGAATCGTCCCCAAAGCTGTAAGCGGTCTTGGTGCCGGCGCGGCAGGCGTACTCCCATTCCGCTTCTGTCGGCAGCCGATAGTAGTAGCCGGTTTTTGCCGACAGCCACTTGCAGTACATCTTGGCGGACAACTGCGTCATGCTGATGGCAGGCGTCTTCTCCTTGCCCATGCCGAACGACATGTCGGCGTAGGGCTTGGTGGGCATCGTGATCGCATCCGCCAAGGTGTCCCATTCGGTCGTCTTGGCGCCGGTGACCTTGCGGAATTGCTTGTCCAGTCCCATGCCCCACAGCTCGTACTCTTCCCAAGTGACTTCGCACTTGCCCATCCAGAACGGCTCCACCTCGGCCTCGAACTGCGGGCCCTCATCTTCCTTGCGGTCGGCTTCGTTTTCCGGACTGCCCATCACGAACTTGCCACCGGGGATCGGAACCATGTCGAACTTGACGTCGGTCCCGATGATCTTCTGGGTGTACGGTTTCATCTCGGCTTCGGTCGTGGCGTCGGCGTTGGGTGTCTCGACCGGCTTCAACAGCCAAGAGACGGGTGGCGAAACGCTGGGATCTGCGGTGGAACCTTCCGCTGCCCAAACCTGATCCGGTTGCCCCAAGCCGCCTGCCGTCCAGATCGCGACTCCAGTAGCCACCAAAAAGACTGCGAACGAACGACGCAAAACAAGGCCTAAACAAGACATGCGCTGACTCCTCGTACAATTCAAGGCGGGAAACGTTGTGTGATGACAAACAAGTACGGCCCATGATAATCCGGGATGGCCGCGAGGGAAACACCCGGAGCCTATAACGCGAGGGAAACTGGCGGACACGGCTCGGAGAGTCGGGCTACCTGGCCGGGCACGGCTCGGAAAGTCGGTCGGTGGGGGCGGGTCAGTACTCGGCGTAGAATTTCTCTTCGAGCAGCTTCGACCCCAGCAACTCGTTGATTTGCCGCTTCAGGGCCGCTCGCTTGTCGTTGTTGCAGTACACCGATCTCGCCAGTTCGATGAACTTCGGCCCGAAATCCCGCTCGTGTTCGCAAACGCGGAGGCTGGCCTCGATTTCCCACAGCTTCTCGTTGACTTGCTTCAACTGGGCCGTAAGTGCGGCCAGTTCCTGCGTGGGGGCCATCGCCTTGTCACGGGCGGCTTTCAGAAGGTGCAACTCGACGCGGACGTTTCTCAATTTGTCGGCGTTGGCGATCCGCCCGGATTTGATCTCCAGGATGGTGATCTTGTCGATCAATTCGCCCGGAGCGATTTCCACCAGAATGGGCTTGGCTTGCATGGTCTGCGTCTCACCCCTTCTTGAGCCAGTGAGCTTCCGGTTTTTCGATCGGCGTCAACCCGCTGATCGACGACTTGACCGAGGCGTGGATGCACAACATGTTGGATGAGACAATGTTGCCAAACACGTTGGCGGAGTTGCCGAAGAAGTTGCCCGGATGGAACAGCGGCGGCAGGTGCCAGTATAATCGGTAGTCCAGCGACAGGAGATATTCGATCAAAGCCGGCGAGGCCTCCAGGCGGTCGTTTTCCACGTACAAGAGCGGGCAAAACCGGCGAACGGTCTGTGCGGCTCCCCGCAAAACCGCCAACTCCATGCCTTCTACGTCGACCTTCAGCAAATCACAGCGCGGCAACTGCAAGCCATCGATCGTGACCACGGGGACCCGCTCACCGGCCTGGTAGCCTCCCAGTCCCAGTCCGCCGAAATTGGCCTCGGCGTCGTAGTCCAAGGGCGGCACCACGATCTCGCCCGCCGCTTCCCCCAACGCTTCGCACCGGCAACGGACGTTCGTCCGGCCGTTGAGCGCCATGTTGGCGCACAGGATCTCGTGGATCCGCCGTTGCGGTTCGAACGCCTCCACAAGCCCCTGATTGCCGACGAGTTTCGAGAGCACCAGCGAGTGGACGCCGATGTTCGCGCCGGCATCGACGACAACCTGGCCGGGCCGCACGACTTGGGTGAACAAGTCGCTTTCCGCTTCGGAGAACTCCCCGTACAGTTCCAGCGAGCGGCCGATATAGATGTCGTGCCGATTGTACAGCATCAGTCCGTGCCGCGCGCGGACCAGCCGATTGGGACCGGCGGTGGCCACGCGGTAATCCTCGCTGCGGCGGGGCTGGATGCGCGGTGATAACCGGAGCAGTTCCTCGGCCATCCTCCGGACCACGCCGCCCCAAGCCCCAACCGCCGACTGGCGGAAAAGGCGAAGGGAGGGATACCAGGGCGAGTCGCGACGGTCCAGCAGCCACCGCCAATCGGGGACATAGGACAGAGCCAGCCACGTGGGCACGCCCAACGCGCCGGCCACGTGCGCAATGGCCGTATCCGTCGTGATCAGCAGATCCAAATTGCACAGCACGGCGGCCGTGTCCATGAACGCGCCGGCCGATTCGTCCAGTTGAGTACCCAGCGGGACGATATCCAGTGCCCCGGCGAGAACGTCCAACTGCTCGACCCCGGCGCCCTTCTGCAGGCTGAAGAACTGGACGCCCTTCAGTTTTCCCAAGCGGCCGAACTCCGCCAGCGGCATACTCCTCATGCGATCCGCCTGGTGCTTGGGATTGCCCTGCCAAGCCAACCCGATTTTGTAGCCGCCGTAAGGCTGCAGGTAGTCGTGCCAGTGGCGGACCAGTTCCGGATCAGCGGACAAGTACGGAATCTGGCAGGGAATCGTCTCGACGTGCTCGCGGAGAATTCCGGGAACGTCCAACAGGGCGCAGTACACGTCAAAGGCCGGGGAAGTTTCCTCCTGGGCGACCAGCGCGTCGAGGCCGGGGCACGTCTGCAGCAGTCGCAACAGCGGTTTCGGGCAGGCCGCGATCACTCGGCAATCGTACCTCTGCTTCAACACCGCGGCGTAGCGGATGAAATGCACCGTGTCGCCCAAGCCCTGTTCGGCCGTCAGCAGGATCGTCTTGCCGTCCAGCGGCGAGCCGTCCCAGAGCGGCTGCGGATACTTCGGCCGCGACACTTCGTCGGTCTTCCACCGCCAGGCATATTCCGGCCAGCCTTCGTCGAAGCGTCCCTGCAGCAGCAGGATCACGCCCCGGTTCTTGTGCGTATCGGCGTCGTCGGGGGCGAATTCCAGGGCCCGGCCGTAACAAGCCAGCGCCTCGTCCAACTGGCCCTCCCAGACCAAGGCCGTCCCTTTGTTCTTGTGCGCGTTCACATAGTCGGGCTTCAGCCTCAGTGCCTGATCGAAGCAGGCGACGGCATCCGCCAATTTGCGTTGCAGCCGCAGCGTATTGCCCAGGTTGTTGAAGGCGACGGGAAAGGCGGGCTGCAGCTGAAGCGCCCGTCGGTACGCCGCGACGGCTTCGTCCAGCCGGTCCTGGTCGTGGAGAGCGATCCCCAAATAGCACCAGGCGTTGGCGTCCGCCGGATTGGTTTGCAGCACCTGCCGATAGATTCGTTCGGCTGCCGCCCACTGGCCGGCCTGATGCACCCGCCATCCCTGTGCCAACGCTTCGGCTGTGGTTGTCATGCGTCGCGCGTCCCGTGCCTCGTAGGATGAGTCTTTCGACCTGTCCGCTCCTGTGTTAAAAGTCCGGCTATCTCGAATAAGACGGGCTTCTTCGGGCTTCTTGGCGTCAGGCGACGCCGGCCTGTCGCCGGTGACCAGTCTACGAAACGCCGCCCCACGCGGCAAGCCGAACGCGGCCTGCTCCGCGCACGCTGTAGGATGTGGTACGCTGTGTGCATGAACGGCCCCCAAACCCCTGCAAACTCGGGAAGCAAGCACAAATCGACTTTTTCGCAAGATCGGTTATCCTGGATTCGTCGCCCGATGGCGTCTGGATTTCTACCGAGTGGAGGATTACAAGGCATGCGTATTCGTAAGACGCTTTATCAGGTTGTGACTGGTGCCGCGTCGTTGCTGCTTGCCGTACCGGCGGCGGCGCAGTTCGGCGCCGACGGGACACAGGAAGACATGTGGACCCGACCGAGGGGCAACACGGAGACCGTGCAGGTCCTCGGCAAGGTCCTCGGCATGCAGGGCAACGTCCTGCAAGTGGCCAATGCGGACACGAAGCAGCAATGGCTGATCAAAATGCCCCAGGAAACCTCCGGCATCCATCTGCTGGGGACGGCCCGCCCCACCTTTCTCCAGCCCGGCATGATGGTGCGGTTTTCGGGCTTGTTCGACTCGAAAGGGAACTCCCGGGCGCCGATCGAAAAGCTGGAGATCTTCACTCCCCTGCCGGTGAAAGAAGGAATGCTGGCAGAGACGCAGCAGTTCGGCGTGTTTCCGGAGGCCGGGTTCGGCGTCCAGTTTTTGCAGGAATCTCAGCCGGCGAATCAGCCCAAGAGCGACGTGGCGTCGTACGTCGTCGTCGGCCAGTTGCGGGGCCTCCGCAAAGGAGAGATCCTCGTGGCCGCCGGACCCGCGCTGGTCCGCACGACCCTGTCCGAAAAGGCCGAAATCCTGCTCGATATCGCCGACTACCGCTGGGTGCGCGCGGGCGACGAGATCGAAGCCAACGGCTGGTCCTATCCGCACCTGAAGACGCACGTCGTCGCCACGCGGGTGACCATCCGCACGAAAGAACCCCTGGGCCCGGTGGTGGAAGAAAAACCGGTCAAGAAGCCGCTCGGCAAACCGGCCAAGCCGGGCACGAAGCCGGGCGACGAAGATCTGCCGTTCTGAGACGCTTGCGGCGGTCGTTGCGGCAGGAAGGAAAAGGAGACAGCATGGATCGGTTCGAAATGTTCAAAATCCTGATGGCGATGGCATCCGCCGACAACAAGTTCACCGCCGGGGAAGTCGAGTTCTTGGCCCTGCGTTCCCACCGCTGGGGACTGACCGACGAGCAGGTCACAGAAGCGTTGGAATTGGCCAAGACCGGGACAACGCCCTGGGCATTCCCGGAGACTCAGCAAGGCAGAGAAAAACTGCTCCAGGATCTGCTCGAAGTCATGGCCGCCGACGGTGAACTGGCACCCGTGGAAAAAAAGCTCTACGCCCACGCCGCCGCTGCGATGGGAGTCTCGGCTGAAGATCTGAACCAGCGACTGGACCAGTGGCTGTGAGCTTGTCAGCGCCCCGCCCCAAGCCGAAATGAATCCGTGATAAGCCCAGGCTCCCGTCAGTTCTCCCTCCCTCTCAGCCGGTAATTCAGTGCGGTTCCGCAGTGCGCGGTGCAGAAGGTGAAGAAAATGGACACCCGTCGAATCCCGAACCACACGAACTGAACCGGGGCCGGCGCCCGCCTATCGCCAAATCCTCGATTAAGTCGATACTTGAGGTTGCCGCATTCATCGAAACCCGACGTATCCGTTCAGTGCCTGTCGATGGTGTCCCGTCAGCGATGATCGTGCATCATGCTGGCTGTGGCGAAGTTGAGCAAGCTAGACTTGTCAGTTCAAAACAGCTGGCCGGAGGCCGAGAGACTGGGGCGAATCCCGCCACGTCGCCCGAGACGCCGGCGGGAGGGTGGCTCGACATGTCGTCAGGAGGCGCCGATGACCTTTCCGATACGCAGCGTCGTTGAACAGCGCAGCGCCGTTGAACCGGGCGAAGGGGACGAAGTCTCAACGCAATTTGTACCGCCGACACAGGACTTGACCCTATTACCCGGCCAAGTGCATGTGTGGCGAGCGTCCCTGGCGCGTCATCGCTCGCATCTGGCCGAATTGCAGTTGCTGCTTTCGGCCGCCGAACGGGCGCGTGCGGACCGATTCCACTTTGCTGCCGACCGCGATCGGTTCACCGCCGCCCACGGCTTGCTGCGAACGCTGTTGGCGAGGTATCTCCCGGAGTCGCCTGCACAGATCCTGTTTGCCCAGAGCTCCTTCGGCAAGCCGGCGCTGGAGCTTTCGGCAGGCGATGAGGATCTCCGTTTCAACCTGTCCCATTCCCAAGGACTCGTGCTCTATGCCGTCGCCCGCGGACGCGAAGTCGGCGTCGACGTGGAGCAGATCCGGACCATGCCGGATTGTGAACAAATCGCGGAGCAGTTCTTCTCGCCGTCCGAGCGGCTGGAATGGGCTTCGTTGAGCGAAGAATGCCGGCTGACGGGATTCTTTGGAATCTGGACACTAAAAGAGGCCTATGTCAAAGCGCGGGGCCTGGGGTTGTCCGTTCCGCTGGCCGACTTCAGCGTCTCGCTGCAACCCGACGCGGCCGGCAATTGCTTGACCTCGCCGGAGGCGGGCCTCGAGTCCGCCGGCTGGTTCCTGCGGCGTTTGATGCCGGGATCGGGCTATGCGGGAGCCGTGGCCGTCGAGGGACGCGACGGGGAACTGGCCTGCTGGGAATTGCTCGTCGGGGCTTGACGCCTCGTGCCTTGGCGGATTGACTAAGCATCGTTCGAGAAAGAAGTGAGCGGAATGGCTCTAGCCACCGCTTCCTGGTCGTGCGGATTGGCCGCAATACCGGCGGCTAGCGCCTTGTCGCTCACTTCTTTCTCGAACGATGCCAAGGTGAATTGTCCGTGCGATTGTGTGAGGAGTTGACTGATGTCAGTGCCGAAAAACGTGTGTCGTCGTGATTTTCTGGGTGGATCGTTAACCGCGGCGGGGGCGGTGGCCTGCGCCGGTCTTGGCCGCATGACCGCCACGGCGGCGGAATCGGCGGCGCCGTCCGCACCCGCGACGGCTTCCAGCGAGCCCATGCCGTACGGCACGATCGGCAAGGCCAAGATCAGCCGCCTGCTGTTGGGCGGCAACCTGGTCTCCGGTTACATGCACGCCCGAGACTTGAAGTACGTCAACCAGTTGTTCCGGGCGTACGTGACCGAAGAAAAGATGATGGAGACGTTGCGTTTGGCCGAAGCCCACGGCATCAATACGGTCTTCGAGACGGGGGCGAATTTCATCGAGCGTTACAACCGGGAATTCGGCGGGCGTATGCAGTTCATCCCGCACATCCAGGTCCAGGTGGGGCAGGCCGAGCAGTCGCTGAAGGACCACATCCAGAAGCAGGTCGATACCGGGGCCGTCGCGCTGTACGTCTGGGGCGTGGCCGGCGACCGCCTGGTCCAAGCCGGGGAGATCAAGCAATTGGCCAAAGCGGTGGAATTGGCCAAGCGGCATGATCTGCCCGTGGGCGTCGGCAGCCATTCGCTGCTGGTGCCGATGCAGTGCGAGCAGCATCAGGTGCCTTGCGACTTCTACGTCAAGACCTTGCACAGCGACCAGTATCCCTCGGCCACGCCAAAGGCCCAGCGCAAGGAGTTCATCTGGCTGGACGGCGGCGAGGGCTGGTACGACAACATGTGGTGCATCAATCCGGAAGAGACGATCGAATTCATGCAGACCGTGTCGAAACCCTGGCTGGCCTTCAAAGTCCTCGCCGCCGGCGCTTTCGACCCCAAACAGGCTTTCCCTTACGCCTTCAAAAACGGAGCCGACTTCATCGCCGTCGGCATGTTCGACTTCCACATCCAAGGGAACAGCGAACTGGTGGGCCGCGTCGTCCGCCGGGAACAGAACCGCCAGCGGCCTTGGCGGGCGTAGCCAACCTCGTAGACGCGCCGCTCCGCGACGCGATTCCCGCTCGCGGAGCGGGCCGGCGTGGCGGACGTGCCGGCGTGGCGGACGTCAGGCAAGATTGGAGACGCTTCGCGATTCCGCTCGCGGAGCGAGCGGCCTACGGTGGGCTACCGGGAACGCCGCACTTCCCGGCAGATCTCGCGGCGCAGGCGACTGGCCCGCAGCCAGAGCTGGACGCGGTCGCTGACAAGGACGGCCAGCCAGACCACGAGGATCACCACCATCAGGCCTTGCCACACCGCAGGCCGCGCCAGGACTTGCAGGACCCGCGACCACGCGGCGGACAAATTGCCCTCCTCCAGAATCCGTCGTGACAGCCAGGGAACCAGCCCGTACAGGACCGCCGAGCTGATCAGGGCCAGCAACGCCCACAGCCGGCGTGGAGTCACGAGCAGCCACAGCGTGTGCTCGTAGTCGTCCCGGCCATCGCCGTATTCCAGCCGCGCCACGAGCGGTTCCAGCCGCGACCACCAGCAGCCCGCCGCCCGCGCGGAGTCCTCGTTCCGGGAGTACTGCAAGTCGTAGCGGGTGACCGTCCACCCGTCCTGCGTCAGCCGCTGCTCCTGGTCGTTCGCGCGCCGCAGCGGTCCGGCGACCACGGACATCGCACGGGGCTCGTCGCTGTCGCCATCCACGGCGATTTCCAGCTGGTAATGCCCGTGCGGACGCAAGTGGCTGCCCAGATGCGACTGCCGCACAGGACGCTTGTCCTCCGCCCGCACAATCCGACAGCGGCGCGGCGCGCGAGGCTGCAGACACACAGGCATCGACCAGCGAGCCGGCCGGCGAACGATCCAAGATGGAGCAGAAGTCAACTCGTTCATGTCACTTGTCACTTGTCACTTGTCATTGGTCACTTGTCATTGGTCACTTGTACTGATTGCCGATCGCCGATCGCCGATAGACCTTCCGCCGACTGCCGCGGCGTCAAATCGGCCAGCAGGTAGCTCGTTCGTTCCAGGATAAAGCTGCAGAGCGACTCCGAGGCGGACGCCGTGGCCGAGTGCTGTGCGAGCCACTCGGGAAGGCCCAGCAGCCAGGCGAAGTCGGTCATCGGCAGCGGGCACAACCAGACCGGGCGTGTCGCGGCAGACTGTTCCCAAATTTGTCGCGTTGCAGGCGGCAGTTGTTTGGCTTCGATCGGGCCTTGCTGGACCGGCCACAAGACCACCAACTGGTCAGCCAGGGAGGGCCGCTGCTGGAGCGCGGACAGCTTGATCTCCAGATCTCTGGGCATCGCGCGGCCTTCGCCCAGGATAGGCCCCAGGGCCACGCGGCAGGGCCGGCCTTGCTCGTCCTGCCATGTGGCCAGCGTCACCGAGCCGAAGGCTGGATGGTCGCCAAACGTGACGGCCGAGCGGGCTTCGCTCAGCCGCCAGCCGTGGACCTGCTGGCCGAGGAGCAATTCCAGCCACCGGCCCAGGCCGGTGTGCAGTTCCTGGGCCAGCGACGTTCGCCGCGACATGCCCAGCCGCCGGCGGCCGGTGGCAGCCGCCTCTTCCCAAGTCCGCCGCAGCGCGTCCGCCGCTTCGTCCGCAGTGGCGGGCGGAGACGCCTCCGATTCGGGCTCGGTCGTTTTCTGGATTTGCTGATGATCCGGCAACACCAGCTCGTCGTAGCGGTCGCGCAGGCGGAGCAGCGCGGTGCGCAGCACGTCTACGCCGGCGGTGGCGATCTGGCGGACTTCGTCGGACGCAAAGGGAAAGCACGGCGGCAACTGGTCCGCCTGGGGAGCGCGGGCCAACAGCGGCGACATCCGCCGCTGGACGACCCGTTCAATTTGATCCGGCGTGGGCGGGGTCAATTCCAGGTCCCACACGCAGCCGTAGTCCCGCACCCGGACGCCTTGCCGCAGGCGGTGTTCCGCAAAGCTGTTGATCGCCGGCCCGAACTCGTTCCACAGTCCGCGTTCGACGAACAATACGACCAGCATCCCGCGCGTCTGATCGAGGAAATGCGCCAACCCGTTGAAAAAAGACTGTGCGGCCGGCATGTCGACCGGACCTCGCGGCGCCAAGAGCCGCTCCATATTGTCCAGCGCAAAGACGATCGGCACGCCGACCGCAGCCAGCACCTCGGCGGCCGTCTGCAGCAACTGCGTCACGACCTCGGCCCGCGCCGGCGGCAGCGCGGCCTCCGGCTGCGCGAAATCCTGCTCCAGCAGCGACGCCAGGCGGTCCGGCGTGTTGCGGAGCGCCAAGTCGCCGAACGCCAGCAGCACTTCGCGCCGCATCCGGACCGCTGACCCGCTGCCCAGTTCCGTACGTTCCACGTGCCGCGTCACCAGCCCGGCGGCTGCGGCGGACGACAGCCCGTGCCGGCCGCAAATCTCATCCAACAGCGCCAGGCTGCGCCCCGCAGCCAAGTCGTCCAGCAGGGCTTCCCGATCCGCTTGGGAGCGTCGGGCTCGCCGCAGACGGCTCCAGCCGTCCGACGCGCTCCCCGACCACTCCAGCCATTCGGGCAGACTGAGCGACGCCACCGCTTCCCGCAACAACTGCCGCGTCAGTTCGCGGGCGCTCCAGCGCAACCGGGCCGGAGCCTCGGCGTCCTCCGCAGACAACAGCTCGCGGACGAATTCCGTCAGCACGTATTCGGCGAAGGGGAAAGCCGGGTCGTAGTATCGCGGGCAGACCCAGATCTCCGGCGTCGGCGTCGCTCGCTGGCGCAGCACGTGCAGCAAATGGGTCTTGCCGCTGCCGCGCACGCCGCGGACGATCAACACGCGCGTCTCGTGCAACTGCCGCCGCGTCCGATAAGCGGGATACCGGTACTTGTCGATCGCGCGGCCGATCTGTTCGAACTGCTCCCCGTGGACCTCCTGCACGTGGCACTGCGGGAATTCTTGCGCCGGTTTGTCCGACACGACGAACGCGTCGAACGGATTCTCTTCGCCGCGCAGGAACCGGATCGCTTGTTCTTCACACGCCTTCGACATAGTACATCATCTCGCGGCCGACGATCATCGCGCACTGGGGCTCCGGCAACTGATACATCGCTTGGGTGAACGGGGACAGCCGCACGCGTCCGGCGTCGGCCAACTGCCGCACCAGGTCGTGGAACTGACCCAGACTCAGGGTCGGCTGCCGCGACCGGGCGAAGCGGAACAACTGAGGCAAATCCATGGGCCGCAAGGGGGATTGCCGTTTGTGCTGCAGCACGTGTTGCAGCAGTTCGTCAGCCAGTTGCGGGCTTGCCGCCCCAGCTCCACCCCCTGCAGCCTCGACCGCAGAGCGACTCGTCTGACTGCCCGCCCCGCGCTGCGCCGCGTGCATCGCCGCCAGCATCGGCGCCACGTCCGGCGGCTGGAGACGAGTCAGCGCGTGCTGCACGACCTCCTGCAGCCTGGCGACCTGCTGCTGCACTCGCGTCAGGACCTGTTGGCATTCGTCGCTGGTCTGGACCAGCCGGCCGACTCCCTCCTGAGTCGCCGTCAACAACTGCCGCACTGGATCGTGTTCCAGCAGGTAGCGGATTCCGGCGGGCGCAAGGCCGTACAACGGCACGGCCTTGGTCTTCGTCCGCTGCTCGCCGCAGGGCACGATCAACTCCTGTTCCAGGCATTGCTGGGCAGCCGCTTTTGCGGCGGCCGAGGAAGCCAGGAAGATCCCCGGATTGGATTTCGTCCCGTGAAGTTTTCGCGGCGTCGGATCGGCCAACGCACGCTCGATTGCTTCCCGTACCAATTCCTCTGGACTGGCCGTTTTCGCCATTACGATTGTCTCCTTCGTTTCCAGTTTGCTTCAGCCGCCCGTAGATTTCCAGTGCCCGTTGCCGACTTTGGATTCGTCCGGCACGCCGGACGTGAATGGTCGTGAGGCGCCGTGTGAGAGCCCTCGGTGCGTGCCCTCGCCCCTCTTTCGAGCCAACCTCATTTCAGACAGACCGAGTACCGTCCATTAGAGCGTGCAGAACTGCTTCGATTCTCCGGATTGAAAAATCTTTTTCCTCGCAAAATTGGTTCGGGATGACCCAATCTCGCAGTTGACACAGCTTTGAGCGTCGATAAAATACGGGATGTTGAGTTGGATCGTTTGAGGGCGATTGTGACTGTCCTGCTGAGTTTACTTGATCCCCCCTGCCTTGCCGCTACACGCCTGAGATTTACGTCGGTCGGAGATTGTTGGAGCAGAACCGACGCTCGATTTGCAACAAACGTGTGAAGGAAACATGGATGGCCCGTATCGATCTGTAACAAGACGGAGCGGCGACATCTAACCCTGCCAACCTTCCTAGCGTGCACAGACCAACGGACTGATGATTGTTGCCAAGAATTTTGAAGCCGGGACAAGGCTCAGCCCAGACGAGCTGGAGATGGTGCGCCAGTGTCTGGCCGGCGATGGCTGTTTGGATGCGCTGTCCCTGGAATTAGAGTACGCCTCGGCCGAAGACCTGATGCGGGCCGTGGCCATGGCGCTGGGCATGGACTACGTCGACTTGTCGATGGCGACCATTGACGCCAACGTGTTGCGGCGTTTTCCGCTGCGGCTGATTCATCGCTACGGCGTGTTTCCGCTGGAGTCCCGCGACGGATCGCTGGTCGTCGCGATCAGCAACCCCTTTGATCTGACGGCGCTGGACGCGGTCGGCGCAGCGGTCTCGGAGAGTCTTGTCGTCGTGGTCGCGCTGGCGGACGAACTGGCTCGTCTCGTCAAGCTGCACCTGGGCGTGGGGGCGGAGACGATCGACGATCTGATGGCCATCCGCGAGCAGCAGGACAGCCGCATCGAGGTGCTGGACGAACCGGAATGGGACCGTTCGGAGGCGTCCGAGGAGGCCCAGGAAGCTTCCGTCGTGCGGCTGGTGAACGAGATCCTGGTCGAGGCGATCGAGGCGCGGGCGAGCGACATTCATCTGGAAGCTCAGGGCGACGGCTTGAAGATCCGCTATCGGATCGACGGTGTGCTGCAGACCCAGCCCGCGCCGCCGCAGATTCATCGCTTTCAAGCGGCGATCATCAGCCGCTTGAAGATCATGGCCCGGTTGAACATCGCGGAAAAACGCGTGCCCCAGGACGGGCGCATCAAGCTCCGGGTGTCGGGCCGCGAGATCGACATCCGCGTGTCGATGATCCCCATGCTGCACGGCGAAGGCATCGTGATGCGCATCCTGGACAAGGACCGCATGAACTTCTCGCTCCGTGGCGTGGGGATGGGCCGCGACGTGTACCAGCAGTTCCAGCGGCTGATCAAGCAGCCGCACGGGATCGTCCTGGTCACCGGGCCGACGGGGTCCGGCAAGACGACCACGCTGTACAGCGCCCTGAACGAGCTGAAGGACGAGAAGACCAAGATCATCACCACGGAGGATCCGATCGAGTATCAGCTGGACGGGATCAACCAGATCCAGGTTCATTCCAAAGTCGGTTTGACCTTTGCGGCCAGCTTGCGGAGCATTCTGCGCCATGATCCCGATGTGGTGCTGGTGGGCGAGATCCGCGATCTGGAGACCGCTGAGAGCGCCGTCCAGGCTTCGCTGACGGGCCATCTGGTGTTCAGCACGCTGCACACCAACGATGCCGCGGGCGCGTTCATGCGGCTGTCGGACATGGGCGTGGAACCCTTCCTGGTCTGCAGCACGGTGGAGGGCGTTCTGGCGCAGCGGTTGGTGCGGACGCTGTGTCCGGAGTGTTGCGAGTCCTATGTTCCGGCCCCGGAGGACGTGCCCGATGACTTCCCGCAAGCGGATCTCCGCAAGGACGGAGGGACGATCTACCGGGCGGTCGGTTGTCGGCAATGCCGCGGGACGGGTTACCGTGGGCGGACGGGCATCTACGAGTTGTTGGTGACCAATGACGACATCCGACGCTTGGCGGCGGAGCGGGCGCCCACGAATCTGATCAAGCGGGCGGCCATGCAAGCCGGCATGAGGACGCTCCGGCAGGACGGCTGGCGGAGGGTCTGTCGCGGGCAGACGACTATCGAAGAGGTCCTGCGGGTGACCAAGGTCGATTAGCGTCCCAGTTTCATGGCGCGCACCTGGGGGGATCGTTGAACCGCGTTCCCCCCAAGGATCGCGAAGGCGGCCCGCCAGCCAGGCGCTTCCCGCGGAGGCCAGGTTCCGCGAGTCGGGCCGCATCGGGATGGGGTTTTGTTGGGAAGCGACGCGATGCCTCAGTTCACCTACACGGCTCGGACGTTGGCCGGCGAAGACGTGGCCGGCACGATCACGGCGGCCAGCAAGCGCGAGCTGCTCGCCGCCCTGGCCGAACAAGCCTTGTTTCCGCTGCACGT
This sequence comes from Candidatus Anammoximicrobium sp., assembly GCA_012515235.1. Lineage (GTDB taxonomy): Bacteria > Planctomycetota > Planctomycetia > Pirellulales > Pirellulaceae > Anammoximicrobium. The sequence goes on along the minus strand of JAAYYU010000223.1, from coordinate 32,602 downwards.
GGTGGAGAAGCGGCGTTCGCCGTGGACGCTGCAGCGGCGCGTCAAGACTGGGGTCCTGGTATCGAACTTGGCGCAATTGGCCGACCTCCTGCAAAACGGCGTCCCGCTTCTGGAGGCGTTGACCATCCTCTCGGCCCAGTGTCCGCACGCGGGCCTGGCGGACGTTTTGTCGGACGTCCGCGACCAGGTGGCCGAAGGAACGCCCCTGGACGAGGCGATGGGCAAGCATCTGGAGGTGTTCGGTGAATTGGCGGTCAGCATGGTCCGCGCCGGCTCCGAGGGCGCTTTCCTCGAGGACGCCTTGAAACGCACCGCGGATTTCCTGGAGCAGCAGCAGGAACTCAAGTCCCGCGTTAACGGAGCGATGATCTACCCCGCGTTCCTGGCCTCGCTGGGGGTCGTCATTACCACGGTTTTGATTGTGGTGTTTGTGCCGAAGTTCGCCGAGTTGTTTGCCCGGCTGGAACAAGATGCGGGCGGCTTGCCGCTGCCCACGGTGATTTTGCTGGGCGCGAGCGACTTTCTGGGGCGTTACGGAGTGCTGGTGGCGGCGGCGATCGCCGTCCTGGTGGTTTGGCTGCGGCGGATTGCCCGAAGCGAGCGGGGCCGTTTGTGGATCGACCGCTGGAAGCTCAGGATTCCGCTGGCCGGCCCCGTGTTTCACAACTACGCCGTGTCCCGGTTTTGCCGCATCTTGGGCACCTTGTTGCGGAACGGCGTGCCGTTGTTGAAGTCGCTGGAGATCAGCAGTGATTCGGCCGGCAACCGCGTCCTGGCTCAGGCCATCCGCGACTCGGCGGAAAACGTGTCTGCTGGCGAGACGCTGTCGGGACCGCTGGCCGCCTGCGGGTTGATTCCCAAGCCCGTGATGGCGATGATTCACGTGGCGGAACAGGCCAACAATTTGGACCAGGTGTTGGTGGGCATCGCCGACGGCATCGACCGCCGCACGGCCCGCCAGATCGATGTCGTGGTGCGGATGGCCGAACCGGCGATGCTGTTGGTCATGGGGGTACTGATCGGGTTCGTCCTGGTAGCCCTGTTGCTGCCGGTGTTCGATACAATGACAATGATGGGGTAACGTGACCGCTCGAAAAGAGGACTCCGGCTTGACGAAACGGCCGGGCCTTGGCGAGTCCGAGATCCACGAGCGGTTGGACAATCAAATGGAGGACAGGAGATGCAAATGCTTCAACACCGTCGGACCCGTCGTGCCGGGTTCACCTTGACCGAAATGTTGATCGTGCTGGCCATCTTGGTCATGTTGGTCGCCATGGTCGTGCCCCGGTTCATGGGCGCGCGCAAGAAGGCCGACCTCCAGGCGGCGCAAACCCAGATCGGCTTGTTCCGCGGGGCCTTGGAAAGCTACTACATGGACATGAAGGCCTTTCCTGCCACGGAGCAAGGGCTACAAGCCTTGCTCGCGCCGCCCGCCGCCGCCGAAGAAGGGGGTACGCAAGGGGCGGTCTCCAACTGGAACGGCCCCTATGTGAACAAGGATACGATCGGCCTGGACCCCTGGAATCGCGACTACCAGTATGCGTATCCGCCGGAGCGGGGCAGCACGGACGTTCCTGATATCTGGTCCTTCGGCCCCGACGGCGAGGACAACACGGAAGACGACATCTGCAGTTGGACGGTGACGGGCGGCGCCGGCGGCGACGAGGGCACCGAGGGCCAGCCGCGGGAGAACCTCGATATCGACGTGGATGTGAAATTGCCCAGCGGTCCTCCTCCGGGTATGCCCGGCGGCGCAGGTCCCGGTGGCCCGCCGGCGGGGCCGGGCGGCGGGATTCCGTAGCGCGTCTGCGGAGCCAGGGGCAGGCTGACCGAATTCCATTCCGGCTGACGAACGGCCCGCCGCTCCACGCGGCGTGGCTTGGCCCAAATGGAATTCGAGTGACCTGCCCCTGTTCGTTTTTCGATTTCCGTTTGCCGAGGGTGTTCGGGTGGCTGGATCCTGTGTTACCTCCGCGAAACCTGCCAGCAGCCGGAACTCGCCGACCGGCGGACGGTTGTCTGCGCGGGCCGCCTTTACCCTGGTGGAATTGTTGATCGTCATCGCCCTGTTGGCGACGGTCGTCTCCTTCGGTCTCCCGTCGCTGCGCAAATTGTCCGCCAAGGGCGAGTTGCGCACGGCGGCTCGGCAACTCCGGGTGACGTTGCTGGAAACACGCCTGGCTGCGATCGACTCCGGACGCCCCGCCTCCTTTCGCTACCAGGCGGGCGCGGGGCAGTTCGAGGTGGAACGTAGCGCACGGCGAGTTGCCCCTTCGGACGCGGCAAGCCGGAGGCAGGATGCGGCGGAACTCGATCCGTTCGACAGCGGTGTTCCGGCGGCGGACGAGGTGACGGAACCCGACTCGCTGCCCCGCGGCGTGCGGTTCGCCGATTCGGCCTCCGTCGGGCAACCCGCGCCGGCTGCAGCCGCCGGCGACGTGCCGGAGGCGGGCGTCTGGACGGAGCCGATGGTCTTCTATCCCAACGGCCGAACACGGAATGCGAAGATCGTGCTGATCAACGAGTCGTATCGCATCGAGTTGAGCCTGCGCGGTCTGACTGGCACGGTCCAGATTTCCCAAGTCGAACAGTTGCCGCAGCTCGAAGCCCAGACGCCGGAAGAACTGCCGGAGGTCGCGTTATGACCGTCGGACGATCGGAACGGTCCGGCCGGCAAGCAGGTCGCCGTGTCCGCAGCAGGCGGGCTTGCGGGCGCGTTCGGCGCCGAACGGCATTTTCCTTGCTGGAAGTGATGCTGGCCGCCGGCATCCTGCTGACCTGCCTGGTCGTCTTGGCAGAACTGGCTTCGGTCGGACGCCGTCACGCCCGCGACGCCGAACAACTGACGGCCGCGCAATTGCTGGCAAGAAGCCGGCTGAACGAGATGCTGGCCGGCGCGGTTCCGCTGGAATCGCAGGCGGCCAGCGACGTCGACGAACTGCCCGGCTGGTCCTGCAAAGTCGACGTCGAGCCGCTCGGGCGTCTCGGTCTGTCGGCGGTCACCGTCACCGTAGCCCGCATTTCGGCGGAGACGTTGGAAACGCCGGCGGGCGGCGGGGGCAAGTCGTTTTCTTTGACCCGCTGGGTCCATTCGTCCGACTCCGATCCGGCCGTTTCCGAAGGACCCTGAGCGATGCGACGATCCGCATGTCATTCGCTGTCGCTACATCTCGATCTCGCCCGGCGGCGTCGGGGCCGGGGTTACACGCTGGTCGAAATGCTCCTGGCAACCGCACTGTGCGGCGTGGTGCTGGCGGCGCTGTGGATGCTGATGGGCACGTACAGCGCGTTGTTCGACAAGGGCCAGCGGCAGGTCGAACGGGCGCAGTTGTGCCGCGCGTTGTTGGAACAGATGGCCGACGATCTGCGATGCGCGATCCAGGACCCGCTGCCGGGCCCCGCGGCCGACGCGACGTCCGGTACGGCACAGCGTCGCCGGTTCGGGCTGTTCGGCTCGTCGCGTGAACTGCGATTTGATGTGCTGCAGCTGACTCCCAATCGGGGAAACCTGGTTCCGGTGGGACGGACGGCAGGCCTGTCGGCCGAGACGTCCGCAGCCCGCGTGCCGGAACTGCACACGGTCCATTACACGTTTTCGGAGCCGGACACGGGCGTTGAGCCGAGTGCCGGCGACGACGTCTTGGCCCCGCCCCGGCGAGGGCTGGTGCGGAGCGAGTTGGATTTTGAAACGCCTCTGGACGCCAGCGGCGTTGCGGGCAGCGAGACAGGGGAGTCGACCGATTTTGAACCGACGGACGATCAAGGCAGTCCGGTCTCAGCCGACGACGATAGCCGGCTGTGGGTTCCGGAAGTCGTCGGGCTGCAGATCCGCTATTTCGACGGCCGCGGCTGGACAGACGCCTGGAACAGCCTGGAACGGAAATCGCTGCCCGCGGCGGTCGAGATTCAACTTCAACTGGCCGACGCGGCTGCCGGAGCCGACGGACGCCGGGCGGAGGCCGGTGTTGGCGGCCCGGACGGTCAGTCCTACGACGACGCCGGCGCCGCGGAGGATGTCTTCTCCGATGCCGAACCAGGCCTGGAACCGTCGGCCGCGCAGGTCGGTCAGGCCCCGGCCCGGTTGGTCGTCGATCTGCCCGGCTCGCCCAACTATCGGCCGCCGCCCGTCGAACCGCAGCCGGAACTGCTTCCGCCCGTCCGTCCGCCGGTGCGGCGCGTCGTCCCGCCTCGCCGGACACAGCCAGCCCAGCCCGCGCCGCTGCCCGAAGACTGGATCAGGACCGGATCACGATGAACGCGAACTCGCCCCGCCGCAAAACGCCGCTTGCCCGCAGGGCTTTCCAGAGCCGTGACTCGGACAGCTCGCAGCCCGCGGCACGGAACTGGAACGCCCCGCGCCGGCGTCCCGGCCCGCCGCGGTTGGCCCGCCGTCGCGGTTTCCTTCTCTTCATCGTCCTGATCGTGATCGTGATGATCTCGCTGGCCGGGTTGAGTTTCGTAGTCAGCTTGTCGCTGGAGAATAAGGCGGTCCATCGGCAGGGCGACCAATTGCAGTTGGACGAAGCGCTCGCCAGCGGAGTGGAATTGCTGAAGGCCTTTTGCAGCCAGTCGGCCCAGCTGCGCAGCGAAGCCGGCGGCACGCAGGACAACGCCTCCGTGTTCGGCGACACGGAGATCCAGACGGGCGGCGGCCCCAACGAGGTGCTGCAGTTGAGTCTGGTCGCGCCGGGCCTGGAGGGCCAACCGGGAGAGGCGGTGCGGTCCGGCCTGGAAAACGAGTCGGCGCGGTTGCATCTGGGCGTGTTGCCCGAATGGGAGCGGCGGCAGCCGGGGAGTGCGGCCGCGGCACTGCTGCAGTTGCCGGGCATGACCGAGGCGACGGCCGCCGCGATCCTGGACTGGATCGACGCCGACGGCGAGCCGCGACCCGGCGGCGCCGAGGCGGAGTACTATGCCGGGCAGGGGCTGCCTTACGAACCTCGCAACGGCGTGCCCTCGCTGCTGGAGGAATTGCTGCTGATCCGCGACGTCAGCCGCCAGGCCCTGTTCGGCGCCGACGCGAACTCCGATTTTCAGGTGGACAGCGGCGAATCGCAGACCGTGCTGACGGCCTCGGCGGCCAGCCGCGGGGACGAGTTGCCTTGGAGCCGCCTGCTGACCGTGTACAGCGCGGAACGCAACACCACGGTGGACGGCGCAGCGCGCATCAACCTCAACGAACCCGATCTCCCCAAGCTGCACAATGAACTGACGGAAGCTTTCGATCAGCCCTGGGCCGATTTCGTAATCGCCTATCGGCAATTCGGACCGTCGGACGAAGTGGCCGCCAAGCCGCCGAGAAAGGGAGAACCGGGGACGAGGCCTCCCCCCCAGGGCGGCCGGAAACTTAAACAACGACTCAATCGACAAGGCCGCGGCCAGGAGCAGAGCCCGTTGGACCTGTCGGCGCCGGCCGAGTACGATATCGACTGTATCTTGGATCTGGTGGGCGCGGCCGTCGCCCTGCCGTCCCAATCGGACGAGCCGGAGGATGCCCCCGAGGACGCCCCCGAGGGGGCCGTGGAGGACCAGTTGGAGGACGGGCCAGAGGACGAACCGGAGGACGAGCCCAAGGACGTCTTGTTCAGCCCCCTGGAGGACGATCCTCAGACGCTTGGCGAACAGTTGCCGAAGTTGGCCGATTTGACCACGACGGCCGAGCAAGCCGTGTGGTATGGCCGAGTGAACGTCAACGAAGCGCCGCGGTGCGTGTTGCTGGGCGTGCCCGGCCTGGACTCGACCGTCGTCGACCGGATCATCGCCCTGCGGACCACTGTGGCGGGCGATTCTGAGGCGGGCGGCCGGCAGGCTCTGTGGCTGATGACCGAAGGGCTGGTTGACCGCCAGACCATGAAAGCCCTCTGGCCGTACGTGACCGGCGGCGGCGACGTGTTTCGGACGCAGATCGTGGTTCGCCGAGGCGACGGGCGGACCGCTCGCGCCGAGGTTGTCGTGGACGCGACGGCGTCGCCCCCGCGTCAGGTCTATTGGAAGAACCTGTCGTTGTTAGGGCGCTAGGGGTCAGGCACCCCGGTTCTATCGGTAGGTTGCCGTTGCCGCTTCTCGAAGGTATCATTGGCTGGTGTTCCGTTGTGCTTGTTTGGTGATGCTTCGGCCTTCGCTCGTGAAGCGATTCACGCTGGGGGCAGGGCTTGGAGGAGGCCGTTGCGGCGACTGGGGACTGAGATGCTTGATGCTGCCCTGTTACGAGAACTGAAGCAGATTGTCGGCGCCGATCATGTCGCCTGCCAGCGGACTGATGCCGAGGTCTATTCCTATGACGGTTCGCTGATCTTTGCCAAACCGGACGCGGTCGTCTTTCCCGCTGATACCCAGCAGACTGCCGCGGTGGTGCGTCTGGCGTCCAGGGCGGGCGTGCCGATGGTGCCGCGCGGGTTTGGCACGAACCTGTCCGGCGGGACCGTGGCCACGCAGGGCGGGCTCGTAATCGGGCTGACGCGGTTGAACCGGATCCTGGCGATCGAGCCGGAGGGCCGCTATGCCGCCGTGCAGACGGGGGTGACGAACCTCGAGTTGCAGCAGGCGTTGGCTCCCCGCGGATTTCTGTTCGCGCCGGATCCGGCCAGCCAGAAGGCGGCCACGCTGGGCGGCAATCTGGCCGAAAACGCGGGCGGCCCGCACTGCGTCAAGTATGGCGTGACGACCAACCACGCGCTGGGCCTGACCGTCGTGATGGCCGACGGCGAGGTGCTGCAGATCGGCGGCCCGGCGCTGGACCCGCCCGGCTACGACTTGCGCGGCGTTCTGGTGGGCAGCGAAGGCACGTTGGCCGTGATGACCGAGATGGTCGTCCGGATCATCCCCACCGCCGAATCGCTGCTGACCATGTTGGCGGTCTACGACGACGTGGCGGACGCGGCCCGGACGGTCTCGGCCATCGTCGCCGCGGGCATGACCCCGGCGACCCTGGAGATGATGGACGGGTCCGTCATCCGGGCGGTCGAGGACAGCCAGCCCAGCGGCTATCCGCGGGACGCCGCGGCGGTCTTGATCGTCGAGGTGGACGGCCCTCGCGCCGGACTGGACGAGCAGGTCGAGCACATCGGCCAATTGTGTTTGCAGAACGGCTGCCGCGAGGTGCGCAAGGCCAAGGACGCGGCCCAACGCGATCGCCTGTGGGCCGGCCGGCGGGGCGCCTTCGGCGCCATCGCCCGCTTGGCGCCCAGTTTCCTGACCGCCGACTGTACGGTGCCGCGGACGCGTCTGCCGGATGCGTTGGCCGAGGTCGCGACGATCGCCCAGCGGCACCAACTGAACCACGCCAACGTGTTCCATGCCGGCGACGGGAATCTGCATCCCGTGCTGCTGTTCGACCCGCGTGATCCCGACCAGGTGCAGCGGGTGCATCACGCCGGGCACGAGATCATGCAGGCCTGTGTGGGCTTGGGCGGCACGATCACCGGCGAACACGGCGTGGGCACGGAGAAGCTGGAAGGCATGCGGCTGGTGTTCTCCGAAGACGACTTGGAGTTCCAGCGGCAAATTCGGGCCGCCTTGGATCCGCGGGGCTTGCTGAATCCGGGCAAGCTGCTGCCGCCGTCGTCGGACGATCTCTCTTGGTCGCCGGACGAATCGGTCGAGGAGTTGGGCGAGCGGAAAGAGTGGATTCCTGCCGAGGCGGCCGAGGCGGTCGAGATCATCGGGCGCGCTTATCGTTGCCGTCGCGCCGTGCTGCCCCTGGGCAACGGCACGCAGCGCGCGTTCGGGAATGTCGGCCAGGGCGAGGCCGTTCCGCTGCGCAGCACCAAACTCACGGCGTTGACCGAATACGACCCGGCGACGCAAGTCGTCGGCGTCCAGGCAGGCATGACGCTGGCGGCGTTGCAGGCCGCGCTGGGCGAGCACGGCCAGTGGCTGCCGCTCCGCCCGCCGCGGGGCGGGCAGCACACGCTGGGCGGCATCGCGGCGGTGAACTTGTGCGGTCCGGAACGGCTCCGCTACGGCGCCCCTCGCGACCTGCTGCTGGGTCTGAAGTTCGTGTCCGGCACGGGGCGGCTGATTTCGGCGGGCGGACGCGTGATGAAGAACGTGGCCGGCTACGACGTCACGCGCCTGCTGGTGGGCTCCGCAGGCACGCTGGGGTTTATCACCGAGTTGACGTTCCGCCTCCAGGCCGTGCCGCAGTGCTGCATGGCCGTCGCTGCCAGCGGTTCGCTGGAGCAGTGTGGAGCGGCCGCCGCTTGGCTGCTGCAGTCGCAGTTGGAGCCGAATCTGGTGGTGGCGGCGCCGGACGACGCGGCGTCGTCGGCGCGTGAGGTGGACGCGGCTCGCGAGGCAAGTGGACGGCGAGGCTGGCAATTGCTGGCTGGATTCGAAGGTTTTTCGGCGACGGTGGACGCCCAGGTGGCCGGCTGTCGCAAGGGGCTGGAGCAGCACGGTCTGACGTGCCGGTCGCCTGCGGAGTATCCGGCGCTGGAGGGGGCGTGCCAGGCCGGTTGGGAGTTGCTTTATCAGGCCCCCTTCGTGATGCGGGTGGATTTGCCGCCGAATCGTGTCGTGGCCTTCCTGTCGGCCCAGCCGGAGTTGGCTGGTCAAGCTGCCATTCAGGTCGATTGGGGCTGTGGCCGGATCACCGTTTCGCTGCCGGATCTGGCGGACGCCGACTGGGCACGCTGGTGCGGCGCGGCGGCCAGCGAGGCGGGGACCGCGGTGCTGGAGCAGGCGCCGGAGGCATTCCGCCGCGGGCACGATGTTTTTGGGAAGCCGCGCGGCGATTGGAAGATCATGCATAACCTCAAGCAGGCACTGGATCCGCACGGGATCCTGGCCCCAGGCCGCTTACCGGGCGGGAGATAGATGAGCATCGAAGAACGCTACGACGAAATCGCCCGCTGCAATCGCTGCGGGTTCTGCCAGGTGGCCTGCCCCATTTTCCGCGCGACGGGGCACGAGGCCGGGGTCGCCCGCGGCCGCGTGGCCCTGGTGCGCGCCCTGGTGGAGAAGCGTCTGGAGTGGGACCAGGAACTCAAAGAGCCGCTCTTCAATTGCCTGTTGTGCGGCGCCTGTACTGCGAATTGCTTCCCCGGCGTCCAGACGGCGGACCTGATCGTGGCAGCGCGCGGCGACTACCTGGAACGCGTCGGCCGCGAGAGATTCCACCGCGTGCTGTTCAACCAGTTACTGCCCTATCCCAAGCGGTTGCGACTGGCCGCCCGCGCCGTCGGGCTGTCCCTGCGCACGGGGCTGTCCAACATCGCCGGCGCGCTGGGGTTGCTGCGGGCATTCGGGCGCGATTTTCCTCGGGCTCAAAAAATCGTCAAGCGGATGCCCGACCAGGCGTTTCGGGACAAGATTCCCGCCGGCGTGCTGGAGGGTCAGGGCACGTTGCGGATCGGCTTTTTCGTGGGCTGCGGCATGGACGCCCTGTTTCCGTGCGTGTCGGAGGCGACGCTCGGCCTGTTGCGCACGCTGGGCAGGACCGTCGAAGTCCTGGAGAACTGTTGCTGCGGCCTGCCGGCGGACACGTACGGCGACCGTCCGGCGGCCCGGAGGATGGCCGAGAAGAACCTGGCGATCCTGGAGGCCGGCAACTTCGACATCATCGTCACCGACTGCTCCAGCTGCGCCTCGTTTTTGAAGAAGTATCCGGCGCTGTTTGCCGAGGGCGATCCGCGGCGCGAGGTGGCGGCCGCCCAGGCTGCGCGGATTCGCGATGTGGTCGAGTTGCTGCCTCAGGCGGCCCCGCTGGCGATTCCGCCGGGCGAGAAGATCATCGCGACCTATCACGATCCGTGCCACGCGGTGCGCGGCCAGGGGCTGTCCCGCGAGCCGCGCGAGGTGCTCCGCTCGCTGCCCGGCGTCGAGTACCGCGAACTGCCCGAAGCGGACTGGTGTTGCGGGGGAGCCGGTTCCTATGCGGCCTACCACTACGACCTGTCGCTGCAAGTGCTCGATCGCAAACTGGACAACGTCGAACGCACGGGGGCAAACGTGCTGGTGACGTCCTGTCCCGCCTGTATCATGCAGTTGAGCTTTGGCGTCCACCGCCGCGGCCTGCCGGTCCGCGTCTGCCACCTGGCCGAGATCGCCACGGCGGCCGGTGGGAAGTCGCCGTCGGCGAGTGACGCCGGGGGCGAATAACGGTCAAGAGAGCGAGGTACACGATCATGCCGCACCTTCTGGCGCTCGATTGGGACTCGCGCGAAATCCGCTACGCGCTCGGCCAGACCAGCGGTCGAGACGTGCGGGTGCTTGCTCTGGGCGGTCTGCCCCTGCCCCCCGCCGGGGCCGATTCGGAGCAGCTCGAACAGGCGTTTGTTGCGGAGATCAAGGGGCTGCTGCGCCGCTGGAAAGCGAGCCGGGCTCACGTCCTGGTCGCCCTCCCGCGAAGCGGCGTGGAATTGTTGTACCTGACGTTGCCGCCGGCGGCGGACGAGGAACTTCCGGAACTGGTTGCCAACCAGGCCGAGCAACAGTCGCCGACCATCTCCGAGCAGACGTTGCTGGATTTCGTCCCCGCGCCAGGCGCTGCGGAATCGCCGAGGTCCGTGCTGGTTGCGGCCCTGGCCGATGAGGAACAGCAGCGAATCCGCGGCCGACTGGCGGCCGCCGGCTTGACGCCCCACCGCATCGTGCTGCGGCCGCTGGCCGGAGCGAGCCTGTTCCGGCGCCTGATTTCGGCCACGGATCAGACCTGTTTGCTGATCAACCGCGTGGGGCACGATCTGGCGTTTAACGTCATCGCGCCGGACCGCCTGGATTTCACGCGGACCGTGCGTTTGCCCGAACAGATGTCCGACGAGGACGCCGACGACCGGCTTGTGGCCGAAGCGAGACGGACGGTGCTGGCCGCGCCTCGCGAGCACGTGGGAGAGGGGGGCATTCGAAAGGTCTACCTGTTTGGCCGCCCAGCGGACCACGAATCGCTGGCGGCCGAAATTGGCCGCGACTTGTCGTTGCCCGTGGAAGTGCTGGATCCGCTCGATGCGGTCGAAGCCCCGGACGCGGAGGTTCCGCCGCAGCCGGAGCGTTTCGCGCCGCTGTTGGGCGTGCTGCTCGACGAAGCGGCCGGGAGCCACCCGATTGACTTTCTGCACGCGCGTCGCCGGCCGCACCCGTGGGCCCGGTGGCGAGTCGCTGTGCTGGCGGCCGGCGGGCTGATCGTGGCCGCGCTGGGGCTGGCCTTCTATGTGTGGAGCAACCTGGCCGAGGTGAACGCCGACAACCAACGCCTGGCAGCGCGGCTTCGCGACTTGAATGACACCGCCCGCAAGGGTGTGAAACTGAAGCAGCGCATCGAAGCGATCGGGGCCTGGAAGAACCGCGAGGTGAACTGGCTGGAGGAACTGCGAGACCTGTCGGTCCGTTTTCCCAGTCCGCGCGACGCCGTGGTGCTGCGGATGAGTATGCGGCCATCCCAAGGCGCTGGCGGGCTGATCGACCTGCAGGGACTCGTACGGGACCCCAAAGTGGTCGTCAATTTAGAACGTCAGGTGCGGGATCCTTTTCGCGCGGTGCGCAGCCGGCGAGTCCAGCAGCGGACCCAGGAAGACGACTATACGTGGCTGTACGAAACGTCGGTCTCTATAGCCCCGCGGCGTCCTGACCAATACGCCGCCCCCGCGCCCGAGGCGACGGTGCCTGAGGCCCCCGCGCCCGAGACGACGGTGTCCGAGACGACGGCAGTCAAGGCGACGCCCCGCGTCCGGCCCCCGACGCCCGCCTCCCCCGTCGCGCAGCCCTCCGCTCGGCCGACCTCGCCCGCGGGCAAACGGAAGGAGGCCAAGCCATGACTCGGCCTCCTCCGCCGCCACCGCCGTCATCCCGCTACCGCACGCTGGGCCTGGCCGCCGCCCTGTTTCTCATGGTGGCCTACTTCGGCGGCGAGTGGCTGCTCGCTCACGTGATTCAAGGCCCTCTGGACGTCGCCCGCAATCGCCGGACGCAACTGGAGCGGGACATTCAACAGCGGGAAACGTCGCTTCGGCGTCTCCGAGAGGCCAGCCAACTGCTGGCGAGGTGGGAGGACCAGTCGCTGCCCGCCGACACCGAGGCGGCCCGCTCGTTGTATCAGGCGTGGCTGGTCGAGTTGGTGGACGACGTCGGCTTGGGCAGCCCCAGCGTTACCTCCAGCGAACCGGTTCCGCGAGCCGGGCTGTACTACACCCTGTCGTTCGCTGTCCGGGCGCGCGGCACCTTGGAGCAGTTGACCCAGTTCCTGTTCGCTTTCTACCGAACGGACCTGCTGCACCAGGTCCGCTCCTTGACCATCACCCCCTTGCAGCGCACCGATCAGTTGGATCTGTCCTTGGCCATTGAGACGTTGATCCTTCAAGCGAGCAGCGCGGCGGGAGCGAAACCGGCGGTCGCCGCGGCTGGCGCGACGACCGAGAACGTGTACGAGCAGTTCCGCCGCCGCTCGTGGCGCATTTCGGATCGGCTGGCCTTCGACGACCAGGAAGCCTATCAGGCCATCGTTCGCCGCAACATCTTCGCTCTCGGCGGCGGTTTCGATCCGACGGATAACACGTACTTGACCTCGATCACCCAGATCGACGGCCAGCCGGAAGTCTGGTTCACCAACCGGGCTACGGATGAAGTGGTGAGACTCCGGGCCGGCGGCCGCCTGACCTTGGGCCCGCTCACCTTTCTCTTGGCCGAGGTTTTCGATACGGACGTGGTGATCGAAACCGACGGCGAACGCTGGCTGCTGGGCCTGGGCGACAAGATCACCGAGGCCCACGCCTTGCCGCCGGAGTTCTGAGACCGGCGCGTGTCCTGCTGCCTGAGCAAGCGTTGCGCGGGCAGTCGCCGGCCCGGCGTCCGCGGTGCGTTCTCCGTCGCTCGAGGCTGCTGGCCACGGGCTGGCGGCTGTCCTAGGTCGCCTTTTTTCGGTCCATCAGGCCGACTTGTCGTCGGGATCGTTGGCTCGGCGGTAGGTGTCCATCGGACCCGGCTGATTCCAATCCGGAAGCAGGCGCACGTCGTGCTCTCCCGCCAGGCTGCCGGGCGCGCTGGGCGGGGTAGGATCGTCGGCGCGGCGGATCTCCCACCAGCAGCGGCCGGCGTGGTTGTGCTGGTGATCGACGACAAAGCCGGCGCGGCGCAGGAGCGGCCCGATCCAGCCCAGGCAGTGGTCGCAGTAGTCGTGGTACTGGTGCAGGGCGTTGCGCATCAGGAAGCCCTTGGAAGGGCACTCGTGCATGTCGATGCGGTAGACCGCGTCGGTGGTTGTGCAGTAATACCCGGCGGCTTCGTGCTCCAGCGTGTGGCCCCAGTACTCGACCATCCCGGCGATGCCTCGGGGCAGGATCAGCGCGGCCGCGTGGCGTTGGGAGTCTTGCGAGATCGCCTCGTCCCAGTACTGGCGGAGCAGTTCCTCGCCGCCGGTTTGGCGCAGCCATTCAAAGGTCCAATCGTAATGTCCGCAGAAATCGTAGACGCCGATCATGTGGCTGCCCGGATGTCGTTCAAGTCCTGGGGAGGAACTTCGCCGTCGCGGGCCCGGAAGGTCTGGCGGCACGAGCCGTTGCCGCCGGTCACGCGGGCGGTGAAGCCGGCCGGTGCGGCGATGGCTTCGTTCAGGAAATAACAATGCTGACAAAAACACGGCACGATTTCACGCTGGTGAGCGCGCAGGTGCTTGATGGCGGGGCAGACGGCGACTTCGACGACCACGGCCTCGCCGCTCTCGTGCACCTGAACCTCCGCGCCCGGTTCGGCGGCAAAGAACGCGCGCCAGTAGGCGGCGATGGCGGGCAAGCCGCCTTGTTTCCAGCTTTCGGCGACCGGCGCGTAGTACTGCGTGCCGAGATCGGTCCAGTAGCGGCGCAAGCCCTCTGCGCCAAACCGTTGCCACAGGAAACGGAACGTGGCGTTGACGGCGAAATAGAAATCCGCCGCCCCGACGGGCTTGGTGTCGCGATACGGCAGTGGAGAAGATTCCGTGCTCATGGCAAGACCGCGTCCAGTTTCGCCGCGCAATCGGCCAAGTGCTGGTAGATGGCCCCGAAATCGCCGCCGAGCACGACCAGTTGCGCGCCCATTTCAATCACCGTGCGCGCGTCGTCGCCGCTGCCCACCGGACGGCCCCAGGCTTTGCCGTGCTGGCGACAGGCGGCGGCCAATCGCTTCTGGGCATCCATCAGCACCGGGTCGTTGACAGCGGGCGTACAGCCCAAACGCAACGACAGATCGCCGGGCCCCAGGAACAGCACATCCACGCCGGGCACGGCCGCGATGGCTTCCACGTTGTCCAAGGCCAGCGGCGTTTCGATTTGGACCACCAGGAACGTCTCGCGGTTGACCTGGTCCGTGTAGTCCGCCGGCTTGCCGACCAGGAAATCCGCATCCAAGCCCGCTCCGTCCAGCCCCCGGTCGCCCAGCGGCGGGAACTTGACGGCCAGCACCAGTTCCTGGGCCCGCTGGGGCGTCGAAACATGCGGGATCATCAGACCCGCCGCCCCATCCTCCAGCAGGCGATACAGGCCCGTCTTCTCGATCGTCGCCGGCCGCCAGAGACAGTCGATATCCGCCAAGCGGTGCATCGCCAACATCGCGGAGGCTTCCGCAGGATCCCAAACGCGGTGCTCCGCGTCGACCCAGATGCCGTCGTAGCGGAATTCGGCGGCCAACCGCGGAAAGTAACGCAAGAAACCGCCGACCGCACATACGCGCGCGACTCGGCCGGCACGAATTTTGGCGAGGATTTTGGAGCGTCTGATCATGAGGCACGGTTATAACGCGGCGGCGGCGAATTGGCAAGACAAGCGAAAAAATGTCGCGTTCAAACCAGGACTGCGCGCGGACCCGTGGCCAGGCGGTCCGCCGAGCAGTGCGCCGGTTGGTTGCGGTGCGGCAGGGATGCCGTTACACTCGCCCCTGGACTCGCCGCCAGTCGCGGTGGGCGCTGGTTTGGAAAAGCACCGTGTTCTGGTGGGAGCCGGGCTTCTGACGCGCGGGTCGCGGACTGCCGCGGCCGGCTTTGACGCAGGGAGTTGCTCATGGAAACGTTCACTTGGCTGGACTACACCGTCTTTGCCGTCTACCTGCTGATCACGGTCGCGATCGGCGCGTCGTTCATGCGCGGCCAACGGAACCTGTCCGAGTACTTCCTGGCAGGGCGCAGCATGGGCAGTGTGATCATCTCGATGACGGTCCTGGCCGCCCTCTTCTCCGGAATCAGCTTTCTGGCCTCTCCGGCGGAAGGCTACGCGTACGGCCCGGCCTTTTTCCTGGTCAACCTGGGCTTCTTCATCGCGACGCCCATCACGACGGTGCTGATCTTGCCGTTTTTTTACCAGTCGCGGTTCTTTACGGCGTACCAGTATTTGGAAGAGCGGTTTTCGGTCCAGGTGCGCACGCTGGCTTCGGCTTCCTTCATTCTCCGCGTGCTGCTGTGGTTGGCCTTGGCGACCTATGCCCCGGCCCTGGCCTTGGAGCAAGCGACAGGCATGCCCTTGTGGTTTACGATTCTGTGTACGGGCCTGCTGACGACCTTTTACACCACCTTGGGCGGCATGAGGGCGGTGATCTGGACCGATGTGATGCAGTTGGTGGTGCTGTTCGGCGGACAGCTGGTGATTGGGTTGGTCGCCTTGGCCCGTGTGCCGGGCGGGATCAAGCAGGTAGCCGAGTTGGCGACGGCCGGGGATCGCTGGAATCTGAGTTTCAGCCTGGATCCGACGGTGCGGCTGACCATCTGGGGTCTGGTGATCGGCGGGGCTTTTATGCACCTGGTGCAGATGGCCACGGACCAGGTCTCCGTGCAACGCTATCTGACCGCCAAGAGCCTGAAGGAGGCCCAGCGGGGCCTGTGGATCAAGTTGGCGATGGTGCTTCCCGTGACGGCCGTGTTCTACGGCGCCGGTTTGGTCTTGTACGCTTTCTACCAGGTCCACGGGGATCCGTTGGCGGCCGGACAGATCAGCAAGCCGGACCAGATTCTGCCGTATTTCGTGGTGACACAGTTGCCCGCCGGCTTCTCCGGCCTGTTGATCGCCGCGATTTACGCGGCCAGCATGTCCACGATTTCGGCCGGGATCAATTCGCTGACGTCGGCCAGCCTGATCGACTTTTATCAGCGGCTGCGGCCTGGCGCGGACATGTCCGAACGGACGCAACTCCGACTGGCTCGGCGGCTGACCCTGGTGTACGGGGCGCTGGTGATCGCGTTCGCGTTTCTGGTCCAGCACTTGGGGACCCTGCTGGAAGCCAGCAACAAGGTCATCGGCCTGGTCGGCGGGCCGTTGTTGGGGCTGTTCTTCATGGGCATGCTCTTGCGCCGCGTCACGGCGCGCGGAGCGTTGGTGGGCTGGCTGGCGGGGATCGTTGTGCTGCTGCCGGTCTGGTTGGCGACCGGGATTTCCTTCCTTTGGTACACGCTGATCGGCTGCGGTGCGACGATGATCGTCGGTTACCTCGTCAGTCTCTTCGAGCCCGCGCCGGACCCGGAACGTTTGGCAGGGCTGATCTGGAACGGTCGGCTGACCCAGGAGGAAGTTTCGACGTGAGCGGGGACGTGTCCGACGGCCGCCCGCGGTTCGGGACTCAATTGGCAGATTTGCGGCCGCCGCCTGCTTCCGCTGCGGAACCTCGCCCCGGTGCGGTCCGCGGCTCCACGTAGATCCGCGCCGTCGTGGCGGGGACGCTCACCTTCAACTCGCCCCGGTCCACCGAGACCGTCTTCTGTCCGTCGTACAGGTCGAGCAACTGCGGATGGGCAAAGTTGTCGGCACTGCGAAGTGTCAGCTGGCGGTCTTCCGGACCGTTGTTGAGCACGATCAAGCCGTTCTCGAAGAAACGGTAGGCGATGTGCTCCGACTCCTGGTACGGGCCGAGGCCGCGGCCCAAACGGACGCGATTCAGGACCTCGACCTCCGTGCGGTCGAAATTGGCCCACAGCACAAAGTCGACCAGCCGGGCAGAGGCGTAAGCCCAGAACGAATCGTTCTTCAGATCGTGGCGATGGGGATCGAGGAAGGCGAGGGCGACGATCCGCCGGCCCGCGTCCAGATACCACTGATTCGCCTTGGCCTTGGCCTTCACGTCGCTCCAGGTGTGACGGCGGCCCTCCCAAGCCCAGCTGAAAATGAACGACTCCCACATGCAGCAGTCGCCCGCGGACTGCCACGGATCGCCGATCCCGGAGTTGAGGACCACGATCTTGTCGTCGCCATAGCTCTTGACCAGGCTCCGGACGGCGTCCAGGAACCGGCCCCAGGCATAGTCGTGCGTTGCCTGGGGGAACAGGTGCTCGTGGACGTACGGAGCGAACTCGGGGTTGCGGACCTTGTCGAAATTCGGCGCGAAGCAGGGTGGCCGGCGGCCGGCGTTGTCGATGAACACGCCGTCGGCGCCCCAGTCCATCAGCTTCTTGACGTAGGCCAGCGAGAGCTTCCAGTAGCTCGGGCTGTTGGCACAGGTCCGAAACCGGTGCAGCCGCTCGGAGCCGTCCATGCCGGTGTGAACCCAACGCCCTTTGTCGTCCTTCATCAGGATTTCCGGATGCTCGTAATAGCAGACGTCCTGGTCTGCGTAATTCGTGTGGATGCACATGAAATGCACGTAGGGAATGGCCCGGATTCCGTGTTCATGAGCCAACCGGAAGGCGTCCGGACTGTGCGGAACATGCGACAGGAGCGGCAGGCCTCGGACGGATTCCGCATCGATCCCGGTGACCTTTTCCACCGGGTGGTAGTCGAGAATCTGCATTTTGCGGTGACCGGACCGGCAGCGGACGATGCGGGTCACGGGCGTTTCCTTCAGGGTGAATTCGTAACCCTTCCAAACCGCCGCGGAACTGGCGACAACTTCCGCTTCTCGGACCCACTGCGGTGCCGGCCCTAACTCGTCGGCATCCGCAGGAATACTCAATCCGTACTTGGCCGCCACTTGCGGGTCGAACGACGGGGCGTCGGCTGCGTAGCCCCAGGCC
This sequence comes from Candidatus Anammoximicrobium sp., assembly GCA_012515235.1. Classification (GTDB taxonomy): domain Bacteria; phylum Planctomycetota; class Planctomycetia; order Pirellulales; family Pirellulaceae; genus Anammoximicrobium. The sequence continues at coordinate 14,706 of JAAYYU010000223.1, read as the reverse complement.
TGAAAAAGAAACGTGATGGGCAGAGCCGACAGCAGCTTGTTCCTGTGAGACATCTGTTGGTCCTCTCGATTCGTCGCGGATCGTCCGCCGGTGCTTCTTTGCCGCTGGACTTCATGGTATCTTCCAGGGGTGGCCAAGAGAAGCGTTGCTGGGAGCCGAACCTGTCAGGAGCACGGTCATGTCAAACCACGCTGGGATCTTGCTGCTGTTGCTGCTCGCCGCGCCCGCCGCGGCCCAACCGCTCACCCTGCCACCTGAGCAGCGGCCCGCCTGGCTTTCCCGCGACGGCATCGTGATGGCCGGCAGCTGGGAGCCGCTCTACTTCCGGGTCCGCCGCGACGGGGCGCCGGATTACACGCCTACGCCGGAACAACGGGCGGCGTACCAGCGCGAGCACAGCCCCGAGATGATCGCCCGCTTGAAGGACCTGGGGGTCAACTTCGTCATGCTGCATTGCAACAAGGGCGGCGGCCTGGAAGCGGAACGGGAGAGCATGGCCGACGCGGCGCGGTTCGCACGGCTCTGTCATCAGCACGACCTCCGCGTCGGCGTGTACGTCAGCAGCGCCACGTTGCTGTGGGAACTGATGTTCCAGGAGGTCCCCGCGGCCCGCGACTGGGTCCTGCTGGACCGGGACGGCCAACCGCGGACGTACGGCCGGGCCGCCTGGCGCTATTTCTGGAACCGCAACCATCCGGACGCCGCAGCCTACCACCGGCGGATCGTGGAGTTTGCCATCCGCGAGATCCAGGCCGATCTGATCCACGTCGACAACTACTTCGCCGGGCCGGGCTACGACGCCTGCTCCATCGATCGTTTTCGCCGCTACCTGGAGGAGACGTTCACCGCCCAGGAGCGGGTCGCGATGGGCGCGGCGCAACTGGACGCCGTCCGGCCGCCCGACGAGCGAGCGTCGGACTTGCTGCAATACGCCTGGCGCGAATTTGGCTGCCGCTCGCTGGCCGATTCCTATTGGGACTTGACCCGCTGGGCTCGCACGCTGCGGCCGGACATCCTGATGGAGTGCAATCCGGGCGGGCCGCGGAACGGGATCACCCCGCCCGTAGATCACGGCCGGTTGCTGCAGGGCGGCGAGGCGTTCTGGGACGAGGGGCAGCGGCCGGGCTACGACAAGGGCCAAATCCGCTCGCGGATCCCCACCTACAAGATCGCGCGGCGAATGAACAACGTCGCCTTCACCTATACGCGGAACCCCCTGGAGATGGCTGAGTCGATGGCGTTCAACCACGACTGCCTGGGCTGCGTGTGCTGGTTCGAGTACGCCGAACCGTACGACCATCCCGGCTCGAAGGCCCTGATGGCCGCGGACCTCGCGCCCTCGATCCGGTTCTTCCACCGCCGCCGCGACCTGCTCCGCGACGCCACCGTAATTGCCGACGTGGCCGTGCTCCGCAGCTTTCCGTCTCAGGTCTTTGCGGGCGCGCCCGGCGCACAGCTGACGCATCGGGTCGAACAGGCGCTGATCGCCCAGCGTGCCGCGTTCCAGATCATCTACGATCATCAGCTGGACGACCTGCGCCGCTACCGCGCCCTGGTGCTGGCCGGCTGCACGGCCCTGAGCGACCGGCAGTTGGAGCAGGTCCGGCGGTATGTGGACGCGGGCGGACGGCTGTGTGTTGTGGGACCGGCGGCCACGCACGATGTGTGGAACCGGCCGCGGACCCGGCCGGGACTGGACGACTTGCCGCCGGAACGCGTTGTCCGCGTCGCGGCCCAGGACGATCCGCTGGCGGCGATCCGCCAGGTGTGCGGCCACGCGCCGACCGTGGAGGTTGCCGGCCCGCACGGACTGGCCGCCGAATTCACTCAGCAACCTGGACGCAGGCTGGTTCATCTGGTCAACTACCGCAGCGGCGAGCCGGCCCGCGAAGTCGGACTTCGCCTGCAACTGCCGGCGGGCAGTCGCGTCAAATCGGCGCGGCTGGCCAGTCCGGAGCGCGAAGCGGACGCCGCCCTGCCGTTCCAGCAGCAGGACGGCGCGGTCACGCTTACCGTGTCCGAGGTCCGAGTGTATGAGATTGTCGTACTGGAGTTGGAGTAGCGGCACGACGCCCCGGAGACGGCTCGTCCGAGCCGGGCTCCTGCGCGGTGCCGTCGCACCCTGAAATCAATCCGTAGGGAGGAGCTGCAAGCGATGAGCACAGGGCATCTTTGCCGATACCAGAAAGCGTTTTGCGTCGCCGGAATCTGCTGGCTGCTGCTCGCGTCGATGGACGCGGCTGCCGAGTTGACTCCGCCAGTTCAGGAGACGTTCACGATGACAGACGGCAAGCTGCCGGCCGGTTGGCGGCCGGTGACGGGGAAATGGAGCGTGGAAGGCGGGGCGCTGGTCGGCGAGGCGCTGCCCGGCGAGGGGCTGATCACGTTCGGCGACCCGTCGTGGCAGAACTACGAGTTTGAGGTGACGGCCACGTTCCTCGAGGTCCGCGACGAACTGCGCTGGTTGGCACTGGTCATCCGCGCAGCCAACGATGGCGCCGTGCCCTGGTCCCAGTTCACACTCCGGCAAAAGTCGTCCTCGCGCAACGGGACCGAATTCGCGGTCCGCACGGCGGACGGCTGGAGCGTGCGTCGCACGGCCGCCGCGAAGGGCGACGCCCAGTTAGGCCGTTCCTGCCGGTTGCGCGTGGTGGTCCGAGGAACGATGGTCGAGGGCTATCTGGACTCACAAGGTGTCATCACCAGCCCGTTCTGCCTGGACCGGCCAGCCGGCTGTGTGGGGCTGGCGATCAGCGGTTGCCGGGCGCGGTTCGACGACGTCACGCTGCGCCGCTTGCCCGACACCCCGCCGCTGCCTCGCGTGGAGGCGGGTCCGCGCGAAGTGGTCGCCCATCGGGGCTTCTCGGCGGCGGCTCCCGAGAACACGCTGGCCGCCATCCGCCAGGCGATTTCCGCCGGCGCCGACGGCTGCGAATTCGACGTGTATCGCTGCCGCGACGGTGCCGTCGTGCTGATGCACGACGCCACCGTCGATCGCACAACCAGCGGCCGGGGAAAGGTCACGGAGCTGACTCTGGCGGAACTGAAGCAGCTGGATGCGGGGCAGTGGAAAGCGGCCCAATACGCTGGCGAGAAGGTGCCCACGCTGGAAGAAGCCCTCCAGCAACTGAAGGACTCCGGTTGCCAGGCGGTGATCGAGATCAAAATGGAAGGCATCGCCCAGCAAGTGGTCGACGCCGTCCGTGCCGCCGGGATGCTCGACCAGGCGACCGTGATTGCCTTCAGCAAAGACGTCGTTCGCGACGTCCGCCGACTCGCCCCCGAACTGCCTTGCGCTTGGTTGTGCAGCCCGAAAACGGCCGGCACCGCCGCCGAGCAAGCGGCCTGGCTGGCCGACCAGGCTGCCGAGTGCGGGACGAAACTGGTGGATTTGAACTATGGGGCGCTTTCCCCATCGCTGTTGGACGAACTCCGCCGCCGCGGCTTGACGGTGTGGGCCTGGACCGTCAACGACCCGCTTGTCATCGAAGCGCTGGCCGGCTGGGGAGTTGTGAGCATCACCACCGACTATCCCGACCGGGCTCGCGCCGTGCTGCCGCGGAAACCGAGTTCGCGCTGAAGGCCGCGGACGCGGCAGCCGGGCCGACGCCGGTCTTTGAAGTTGCGCATTTTTCGCGGGGCGGCCCCCCGCGGAGCTTGCTCGATGGATCGCTGATTCTGCACTACGCGGAAATCCCAGCGTTTTCCGCGCCCGCCGAGCTTGCTCGGCAGGGACGGGTTTTACGGAGGTTTCTCGGCCCTGGTGTAAAATCGCCGTCACACCGAGCAAGCTCGGCGGAGACGATCCGCAACTTCAAAGACGCCGATCGGGCGCGAAAGCCGTCTTCGGTTCCGGACCTTCGCGGCGGCGTTCGCCAAGGTCCGCCGACGAGACCCGTCCCGGTTTAACTGTCGAGCGACCAGCCGTCCCGATACGGCTCTTGGAGGTACTTATTGGCTTCCGGAGCGTCGGTGAAATCGCGGCTTGAAGCGTCCCAATGGAGCATCTTGCGGGTGCGGATCGCGATGTTGCCCAGCAGCACGAAATCGGTCAGCGGGCCGGCCCACTCGAAGTTACAGCCGGCCGGCTCGCCGCCGCGGCAGGCCTCGTACCACTCGCCCCACGTGCCGGCTCGGCGAGGCAGCGTCCGGGGCACGTTCTCGAACTTGGCCGCGCGCTGGGCGTCGAGGATCTTCGGCCCCAGCATCCGCCCCTCGTCGCCCACGTACAGCGTGCCCTCGTCGGGTAACGCCCGGTGCTCGATCTCCGGCGGGCAAGGCGGTTTCACGCCGCCGTCGTACCACACCAGGCGGACCGGCGGCATGTCCTCCCGCGCCGGGAAGTCGTACGCCACGATCGAGCCCAGCGGCGCGGTCTCCGGCAAGACGCGGGTCGAAGAGGCATGGATGCGGACGGGCGATCCCAGTTTCAGGGCGCGATACGGCGTGTTGACGTGATGACAGCCCATGTCGCCCAGCGCGCCGGTGCCGAAATCCCACCACCCCCGGAAATTCCACGGATGATACACGCCGCGGGAGTGCCGCGCGCCGACCTGCAGCAAGGCCAAGTGGTCCTCGGGCCAGACGTCCTTGAAAGGCCGCATCGGAGCAGGACCGATCCACAGGTCCCAGTCCAGGTGGCTGGGGACAGGGTCCGCGCCGGCCGGGCGCGCCATCCCTTGCGGCCACAGCGGTCGATTGGACCACGTATGGACCTCGCGCACCGGCCCGATGGCGCCCGCCCAAATCAGCTCGCACGTGCGGCACGCCACTTCGCTGGTGTTCGGCGACGCGGTGACCTGGGTCGCCACGCCCGCCGCCCGCGCCGCCTCCACGACGCAGCGCCGCTCGTGGATCGTCCGGGTCAGCGGCTTGACGCAGCACAGGTGCTTCTTTCGCCGCAGGGCCGCCAGGCAGATCACGGCGTGGCTGTGGTCCGGCGTGCCGCAGTACACGGCGTCGATCTTGTCGCCCTCGGCCTGGAGCATCTCGCGAAAATCGCGATAGCGGGCGGCCTGGGGCCAGCGATCGAAAGCCCGCTTGGCGTATTGCTGGTCCACGTCGCACAGGACGGCGATCCGGAAGCCGGCCTTCTCGCACGCCTGGAGTTGACTAAAGCCCACGCCACCCACGCCGATTCCCGCCAGGTTCAACTGCTCGCTGGGCGCCGTCGGACCCTGGCCGAGCACGTGCCGCGACACGATCAGCGGCGCGGCGAGCGCGGCCGCTCCCCCGACAATCGCTTGCCGGCGCGACATCGCGACCGCTCCCGCGCGGGACGAGGAGGAAACGACGCCCGGTTGGACCGGGGAACGGAAGAACTGAAGTTGAGCCATGATTCGCTCCGTGGAAGGGTGTCCTGGAATTGGGACAACGGGAAGTTTTCTGCATGATACTTCTTTTCACACTCGGTTCCAGATGCAGCGGTTTTTTTCGCGAAGCGCGCCTTTCGCCGCTGCAGCCGCCCGTACACAACTCTCGTCGGCCGTGGCTGTTCTGGGAGGCGGGAGCTTTTCCGGACCTGCGGGCCAAGCGGACGTCGTCTCCCGAGCAGACAGTACGCCGCTTGGTGGCCCGTGGGGACGCGGATTTCATTCTTCATTTTCGCGAGCGTGGTTCTGGCAAACGAGACTTCCAACGCGGGTCTGGCTCAGAGAGATTTCTTTTCTCCAAGCGAAACCGGAGCGTCCGAGGAGTGTTAAAGTGAATGGCAAGTCCTCCCGCAGCCATCGTCATTCCAGCCTTTTTGCCAAGGCGCGGCGACGGGTGAACCGAACGAGAAGTTCCCTCGCCCAGACAGGAAATCCCATGTGGAAACTCTGCTCCCTGATCTTGCTGTTGCTGGCCTGCGCACTGAGTCCGCCAACCGGTTGCGGCGCCGAAAAGTCCCAAGCGGCCTCTGGCGCCGAGGGGTCTCCGCACGCGGTGAACTCCGCGGGCGGCTTCCAGAACAACTCGGGCGAAGTCTGCCCCGTGTGCGCCCCGCCCACGCTGGGAGCGAAAGCGAACGCAGACGTGGCTTCACCTTCGTTCCGGGTTCCGGCCTTGTGCGCCCCGCCCTCGCCAGGCGCCCCAGCGAACTCGTCCATCTGCACGGACACTTGCCTGGTTGGGAAGGCCTCCACCTACGCCGTCGTGGCTCCCGTGGGCAGGCAAACGATTTCGATGATCACCCAGGCGTCTCGCCTGGACACACTGGAGGGAAAAACGATCGCGCTGGTGGGTGGCAGCTTCATGGCTCATCTGACCCATCCGGAAATCAAGCGGCTGATCCTGCGGAACTACCCCACGGCCCATGTGATTCTGCTGGAGGAGATTGGCTCTGCGGGGCCCTTTCCTGGTCCCGGCGTGGTCAGAAAGGCCAAGGACGATTTCCAGCGCAAGCTGAAGGAAATGGGCGTGCAGGCCGTGATTTCCGGAAACGGCGGTTGCGGGCTCTGCACCCCGAAGGAGACGGGTTCTAGCATCGCCGCCGAATACCTGGGCATTCCCGCCGTGACCATTGCCGGCCCGACTTTCGTGCAGCAAGTTTACTCCACTTCCGTCAACCACGGCGTGCCCGCGCCGCGAACCGCCACCTATCCCGGCGCTTTTGCGGCGCACACACGGGAGGAACTGCTCCACAACACACGGGAAGTCCTCTGGCCGCAGTTGGTCGAGGGCTTGACCAAGCCCATTACCAAACAGGAAATCGCGGACCTCGCCAAGGCTGCCGTCGGCGGAACCAAAGACATCGTGTTCACCGGCACGCTGGATGAGGTAAACCAGTTCTTCGTGGAGAACCGCTGGTCAGACGGCCTGCCTGTCATTCCTCCCACCGTCGCAAGAGTGGAGGAGTTTCTCAAGTTTTGCGATCTGGAGTGGGACAAGAGCGTCGGCGTGCTGCCAATCGCCTACCGGGATACCCTGGCGTGGCACGTGGCCGTCAATGGGGTGCTGGCGGGATGCCCGCCTGAGTTCATGCCGCTGCTTGTCGCCTTCACCAAAGCCCTGGCGGATGGCAATTACCGTCGGACGCTTGCCAGCACCCACGCCTGGACGCCGTTCTGCTGGGTGAACGGCCCCGTGGCCAGGCAGCTTGGTCTCGACTCGCACCAGGGTCAAATCAACGAACCCAGAAACGCAGCGTTGGGCCGGTTTATCAATCTGGCGATGATGAATCTGGGCGGCTATTACGTGAAGCAAAACAGGATGGGCACCTTCGGTTATCTCATGCCGTGGTCCTTGACGGAGGATGAGGAGGCATGTCTCCGAATCGGTTGGCAGCCCTATCATGTCCAGCTCGGGTATGACCTGAATCAAAACGCTTTGACGGCGGCCTCGGCCCTCATGTGGGGAAACAATCTGACCCCGGCCACGGATAACCCGGAGAAGATCATGCAACTGGTCGCCTGGGATGTGGTGGAGAAAGGCCAGTTTGCTACGGGCAGTGGCCCGAAGCTTACGCCTCGGACCATTTTGATCACGGAGTATGTTGCCCGAGACTTGGCACGCGGTTACCCATCCAAGCGGGAATTAGAGAACGCCTTGATCGCCACAGCCCGCCGGCCCGCCTACGAACGGGCGTATTCAAACTACTGGGCCAACCCCGGCAGCGCCTTCGACCCCGCCAGGTACACGGTGGACATGCACCTGAGAAAGGTCATCCGAAACGAAAACGGCGCGCTCACGGACCCCCCGCCGTGGTTCCTCAAAGTGCCGGGGTTGGAGAAGCTGTACACCGTCCCCGTCATGCACACCGGAGTGACCGCGATCCTCGTCACCGGTGACGCAGATCGAAACAAAGTGCAGACTGTGCCCGGCGGCAATCACGCTACGATCGAAATCAAGCTGCCCGCTAACTGGGATGCGCTGATGGCCGACCTGGGCTACCGCCCGCTCAAGGAGTTCTTTCTCAAATAGCAGGCCGGTGGGGATCGAGGCAAGATGCGAACGCAACACGGGCAGCTTCGGCAAGGCCTGTCCCCAATCCAGGCCCATTTTTCATCGCGGCCTCGAAGGCATTGACGCGACTCTGGATGCAACATTTCGCGGTCGGCTTGTTGTGATTCGATCCGGGATTTGGCCAAAACGAATGTCTTTTTTCTGCGCCTCGGCTATCATGACGGACACGGGAGGACCTACACATGGCCAATGCGATCGAGCATTCACTTCAGCTGCTGATGGTCTGTTGTCTTGGGGGAGCGGCTGTCCTGGGACGCCCCAGCGCGGACAGCCAGGCCGCCGAGCCGCTGACGGGAAACGCGGACTGGGTGACGATTGAAATCGCCGAGTCGGCTGCGCCGCCGGAGTGGGCGCTGCGGGAACGTCAGTTGCTGGACCAACTGTATCCGGCGGCCTTGGAGTTCGTCCGCCGGTACACGCGGGAGGACGGGACGCTGATCTGGCGCGAGCAGTGGCCCGGCATGGACGGCTCGGACGACGGGTACGAGAGCTTCTACAATTTCCCGCTGTACTACGCCCTGGGCGGCCCGCAGGAAATCAACGCCCTGTCGCGGCGACTGTGGGACGCGGTGACCAGGCAGTTCACGCAGTACGGGCAAATCCACCGCGAGTTCGACGCCTACTACGACTGGATGCACCACGGCGAAGCCTACACCAATTTCTACTTCTTCGGCCTGGCGGACCCGGCCGACGCGAAGTTTCGCGAGCGGTCGTTGCGGTTCGCGGGCCTGTACACGGGCGCAGATCCGGCTGCGGCGAATTACGATGCCGAGCGAAAGCTGATCCGCTCGCCAATCACCGGCAGTCGCGGGCCGCGGTTTGTCAATACGGCCGAAGACTGGGTCACGCACCGCCCGGTCCTGGCCGATTACCCGCTGCCGTACAGCGATATTCCCAACGTCACCTCCAGCGACGCTTGGATCGACGACGCCCGCTTTCCGTTCATCCTGCAGGCGATGAACGAGCGGATGATGCGCGGCGACGTGCCGCTGAATCTGACCGCGACCAGCCTGGTCTTGAACGCCTTCATGTACAGCGGCGACTTGAAGTATCGGCAGTGGATCGAGGAGTACGTGGCGGCCTGGACGGAACGCATGCGGGCCAACGGCGGCATCTTGCCGGATAACGTGGGTCCGAGCGGCAAGATCGGCGAGCGCATGGGCGGCAAGTGGTGGGGCGGGTACTACGGCTGGCGCTGGCCCCACGGACTGTTCAACCAGGTCGAATCGACGCTGATCGGCGGCAGCAACGCCTACCTGGTCAGCGGCGACTCGAAGTACCTGGAACTGCCGCGCTCGGTGCTGCAGTTAGCGGAGCGGAACAGGAGCACGGAAAGCGGCCGGGCAGTCGTCCCACATCGGCACGGCGAGAAGGGTTGGTACGACTACCGGCCGATCAGCGCCGCGCATGTCGTCTACTTGTGGCACATCTCTCAGGATCCCCAGGACCGTTGCCGGATTCAAACGCTGACGGAAGGCGCTCCGCAGGAAACGCTCAGCTACAAGAAAGGCAAAGGCGACTGGGAGCACGCCCTGGCGTGGCTGGGCTTTATCGAAGGCCGCAATCCGGAGTATCCCGAGCAGATTCTGCGGGCTACGTACGCGGAGAGCCTGAATCGGCTGCGCGTGATCCGCAACGACACGAGCGATCCGGCCGAGCAGGACGTGCATCATTGGCAGCAGCGCAATCCGGTCGTGCTGGAAGGGCTCGTTCAATTGATGCTGGGCGCCCCGAATCACGTCTACCACGGCGGCCTGCTGCACTGCCGGCTGTTCTATTTCGATCCGCTCCGCAAACGTCCGGGACTGCCGCCCGACGTGGCGGCGTTGGTGGATCGCGTGACTCCGGACGGAGTCTCCGTGCAGCTGGTCAACCTGCACCCAAGTGAACCGCGGGACGTGCTCGTCCAGGCCGGCGCGTTCGGCGAACACGGCTTTACGACGGTTCGCCACCGGGGTCGCGCGGCCGATGTGAACCGCCCCTGTCTGCAGGTGCGTTTGAGCCCCGGCGCTTGGGGCAGACTGGATCTCGGCATGAACCGTTTTGTCCACCGCCCGACCTACGCCGCGCCCTGGCGCGGAGATTCGAAGCCCGCACGCTGAGCCCCGTCAGGCACGGAACGTCATCCTGCGGATCGATCCGAGGGGCCGACGAAGAATCGACGGGGGACGGGTTGCAGGGCTCCTGAATCTGGCAGCCGAGCGGCGCTGGGAGAAAAATACGGCAACCGCACGCTGCTGCTTGCTCCCGCTTCGCTCGCACCGCCGGATTGCCCTTCAATCCTCTGCTTCGCTGCCGTCGTCGCACATCTTCACGATCTTGGGATCGAACCGGGCGATGATTTCCACGAGGTCAGCCTGTGCGTGCATCACATCCTGGATGTCCTTGTAGACGCCGGGGACTTCGTCCGCTCCGGCAGACAGCACTCGCACGCCTTTCCTTTCCAGATCCTTCCGGACGGCCTTCCAGTTGTACGTGTCCTTGGCCTTCTTCCTGGACATCCTGCGGCCAGCTCCATGCGAAGCGGAGTTCAAGCTGTCAGCGTTCCCCCGGCCGCGAACGACGAAGGCCGGGGACGCCATCGAACCGGGGATGACGCCCAGCACGCCGGCGCCTACGGGGGTGGCGCCCTTGCGATGGACAATCCGTTCCCGCCCGTCGTAAACTTCTTTCCAGGCAAAATTGTGATGGTTTTCGACGCCGGCAAGGATCTGGGCGCCGAGCAGCTTGGAAACCAGCCGGTGGATCACGTCGTGGTTGGCGGCGGCATAGTCGCCCATCAAGTTCATGGCAGCCCAGTATTCCTGTCCCGCTTCGCTGTCCAGCGGCAGCCAGGAAAGGTAAGCCAGATCCTTGTACTTGGACGGGAGTTGGCTTCGGGCGACGGCGCTGTACGTGTGGCACACCGCCGCCCCGGGACCGCGACTGCCGCTGTGGCTCATAAGGGCGATGTACCGGCCCGCGTCGAGGTCCCATTCGTCGCGGCGTTCCGGCAGGTCAAGCAGCCCAAACTCGACGAAATGATTCCCGGAACCGGATGTTCCCAGTTGCGACCGGGCCAAATCTTTCTTTTCCCTGGTGATCCTGGTGATCGACCAGTCCTGGTCCATCACCGGATGGTCCTGCGGCGTCTCGTGGGTGGCGCCGACGCCAAACCGGGTCCCGCTTTCCAACGCTTCTTGGAAGAGGTTGAAGCGGTCGTCCAGAGCCGAGGGCGGCAGGTCGAGGACCGACAGTTTCATCCGGCAGGCGATGTCCACGCCCACGGCATACGGGATGACGGCCCCCTCCAAGGCCAGCACGCCGCCGATCGGCAGTCCGTAGCCGACGTGGGCATCGGGCATCAGCGCGGCACCAGCGGCCATGGGCACGCTGCACGCCTGCCGCATCTGAGCATGGGCCGCCTCGTCGATTTCGGTGCCCCAGGTGCGATAGGAGATCGGCTCGGGCCGCACGAATTGCCGGTCCGCGATCACGGCTTGGGCAAACGGGCCGAAGTGCTCGTCGCCGACGAAGTCCTCGGGCCGCTCCACAACGTCCTTGATGGCCTGCTTGATCTGCTTGCCTTTTTTGTCCCCAGCCTTCATGGCGGACTGGATCGCCCCAATGGCGCTCTTGACGCAATCCTCGGGGACGCCGAGTTTCTGAAGTTGGCGACTGTTCATCTGATAGTCCCTGTGACGTTGACCTTGGCCTGGGCGGTAACGGCCCGATCTTGTCAGAACGCACTACGGCAAACGTGCTCGACGTTGCGGCAGACGGAGACGCACGAGAAGATCGTGCAGCGCATCCTTCCCGCTCGGACTTTCTGGAAGATGAGAGTTTCCGGCTGCCGCCTCCAATTCTGCCGCGAGTCGCTGGTATTCGCCCTCGTGAAATCCAAGATCGGCTGCTGGCAAGTGGGACTTCTCCGGTCCAGCCAACTTCCGGGCGATCAGGTCGTCAAGGAACGGCAGTCTGGCCGACTCGTTCAAGTGGCGCAGGTTGGCTTCGATCGCGCCGGTCTTCATCAAGTGAATGCCGGTCAGCAGAACGCGGTACACGTACAGCAGGGGTTTGACCCGTGGTGGGCGATCCTTCTGAAACAGTTTCCACTGCGTAGCGGCGAAGCCAAGATAATGATGTGCATGGTGCCGGGTGATACAGGTGATGGCGATCTGCTTGAGCTCCTCGTGTTCGGGCGTCGTGTGGACGACAAGGGGCGAGAAGACCTGCTCCAACACGTATCCGTTCTTCTTCAAAATCAGGCCGAAGAACTTCTTGGCGTCGTGCGTCACGAGGTCGATCTCGATCCCGTCCTCAACGCCCGATTTTTCGACGGTCTCCCGACCGGCCTTCAGACCGACCACATCTTCCAGCGGAAGCAGGTGAACGCCACGCAGGTCGAAGTCCGAATCAGGGGAAGGGAAGCCGTACAGGTGCGCCCCGCTGATCGTGGCAAACACGAGCGGATACGGATGGGATTCGACTTGCCGCCGCAGCTGTTCGTTCGCCCTCATGGCAACTCCTCCGACATGGCCAATCGGCGTGCCTTGACGAGGTAGCCGTTGGCACGGTGATAGTCAGGCTTTTCGGGCAACACGGTCCTCTCGAAGGCCCGGTCGAACTGCTTGTGCAAATCTCGCCGCCACGCTTCGACTTCGTTCCACGGCATTTCGCCCGCTTTGATCCGCAGCAGCGTTTCCCGCTGATCGCCCACTTGAACGGGAACGAATCCCTCACGCAAGACGGTGATCCCGGACAGGAGCAGCCGGATCAGGTGCATGACGTGCTTCCACTTTACTTGGCCCTGGTTGCGAATGTCGGTCTGCATTTTCTTGAACTGCGACATGGCGTAGCCGTTGTACGTCTGGTACACGAGGCGGGACAGGAAAATGGCTCGCAGCTGGAGCAATTCGTCGGCCAGCGGCGTCTTCGTCTCGACCAACGGCGTGTACAGGCATTCCAGCACGTTCGGGTTGGCCTTGAGGGCCAGCACGAGGAACTTCCGGAGTTCCCAGTAGGCTTCCTGCGTTTCTTCATTCTCCAGTTGTTCGGGGACACCAAACAGCGACCACTGAAGGTCCGCGGGCGGAAGGTAGATGCCACGGCGGTCGGTGTCGGAGTTCTCGTCGTCCAGACCGTAAGCCCGTGAGCCAATGACGCAACGAAAGATCACCCGATCAAACAGCCCGTCCTGTGCCAACACCTGTTCGGCGTCGTTGATGTTGCCCTGCTTGTACTCGGCCAGGAGCGCCACGTGGTCGTGGTGCAGGGCCGCCTCGAAACCGTCCGTGAACCGCACTCGGTAGGCGTGGCTGCGATCCTGGGGAGATTTCACGATCACGCCGACGGCGCCCGCTGGATGCACGACCTGCCCGTTGGAGCCTTGGACAGGCTTCCTCGTGACCACCTGCATCCCCGCCGAGTAGATCAAGTTCGGGCTGTTGTGGACTGGCTCCGACACAGCGGCATCTGCCTCGTTGAAGTGGGGTGCGTGATGGAAGACCGCCCGGCCCCGTTTGGGTCGGGCGGTCGTGCCCTACTTGTCTCTAAAAGTAATGGCTTCGCAGCGATCCGTCAAAACCGGCCCCGCTGCAGGCAGCACCGCTTGAACCGTTTTCCGCTGCCGCACGGGCAGGGGTCATTGCGGCCCAACTTCTCCTCCAGCCGTTTGTCGCCGTGGACGATCTGCACGCCCCGTTTGACGTTGGTTTCAGACGGGAAGCCTTGTCGCCGCTTGCTCATGCTCTCGAAAAAACGGCTCGTCGTCGTGGTTGTGTCGCATGGGGCACCTCCTTCCTGGTTTGAACGCAGTGGCACTCCGGCAAGGACACGACAACGCGCGGAAGGTTCAGAAACGGGGTGCTTTACCCGCGACCGCTCTTGGGCCTGGCGTTGCAGGCGTTGACAAATACCTCCAAGCCCTGGTCCCGCAGGTTGCCCTCGACAAGGATGACGATCCTCGTGTTGTCGGATCAGCGTTCGATCTTGGTTTTCAGGAACTCCGCCAACCGCTGGGCATCGTCCGTCCCGATCCTGATGACGCCCCGTCGTCGCCGAATCACCACGCACGGCCCGGCGGAAAGGCTCCAGACCCAGCCCGCCCCAGGGCTCCAGTGGATTCCCCAGCCGTCCAGGATCACTGCGAAGGGGGAAGACGAATCAGGGCGGGCACGTTTTCGTGGCCAGTCGGGGCTGCTATGCTGGGAACAAGCAGCGACGCAACGCACGATAACGCCGCCCCGCTGCGGAAGCAAGTGTGCGATCCGCCGCTGAAAAAAAGAAGGCCGTCGTAGAGCGGAATTCATTCCGCTTCCGACTGAATGGATTGAAATCCGTTCTACGACTAAGTGCCCGTCTGCGAAATACCTGGAGCGAATCCGATGCGAACGCCTACGACCCGACGCAAGTTTCTGAGCCTGACCACCAGTGCCGCGGCATCGACTTGGGCCGGCGCCGGCCTGTTTGCGGCCGGCGCTTCGGCCGCGCCCGGCCCGAACGAGACGATCAACCTGGGCATCATCGGCTGCGGACACCGCTGCCGCGAGCTGCTGCCTTGCTTCAGTGCGCCGGGCTCGCGGGTGGTCGCCGTCTGCGACGTGAATTCCAAACGCCTGGCGGAGGTCCGCGAATTGGCCGGAGGCGAGCGGGTGCGGGCTTATCACGACTATCGGCAACTGCTCGCCAACAAGGACGTCGATGCGGTGCTGATCGCCACCAACGTGCACTGGCATGTGCTGTGTACGATCCACGCTTGTCAGGCGGGCAAGGACGTGTACG
>JAAYYU010000222.1 GCA_012515235.1 Candidatus Anammoximicrobium sp. | reverse complement strand
TTCTCTGCCTCCGTGGTCATCTCGCTGATCGTCGCCGCTGGCCGCGATCCGGGTTCACGGGCGGAAGTCACGCCTGCTGTCCACAGCGGGACTGGCGTCGCCTGTGAGCGTAAGGCAGGTGCTGGCATCCGGACGCCCACACGATCGGCACCGCCTGTGAGCGTCAGCCGCTTGGCCGCGATCCGGCAGGTGCCGCCCCCGAGGCAGTGTCCACAGCGGGACTGGCCCCGCCTGTGAGCGTCAGCCGCCTGGCCGCGATCCGGCAGGTGCTGGGACCGAGCCGTCCACCATCACCGGGCTGTGCGCCCGATCTCACTCTGCTACACTCTCGGGTTGTGCTGTGGCTTGACATCTTAACGGATTGAGAAATGGGGCAGATACATGGATTCCGACGTCGACAGCTCTGCAGAATCGTTCGAACTTGAGCTGGATGAAATCATTGCTGAGATTGATGCGCCCTTTGGGGACCTACCCGTCCGGGCGATCCGGGCTGCCGAAAAATGTCGAGATCAAATCATCCCAGGTCTCGTGAAGTTGATCGAGCGGGGTATTCAGGAAACCCGAGAGGGGAGAAAGCTTGAAAGGAACGGACCTTTCTTCGCCTTTTTCCTGTTGATTGAGTTTCGTGCAGCCGAGGCTTTCGAGACGATCATACGGGCCGTCAGTTTACCAGGCGATCTATCACTCCAGCTGTTTGGCGACGCCATCCACGAGGCTCTTCCCTGTGCCGTTCCGGCCATGGCCGACCGGCGGCTGGATGAAGTCCTGGCGCTCATCCGCAACCGGGAGTTGAACGAGTACGTCCGTTGGGCTCTGCAAACGGGACTCCTGTATCTGGTCGCCAGCGGGCTACGCAGCCGCGAAGAAATTGTGGGTCACCTGAGAGCGATCTTGATCGAGGCAATCGAAAACGAGGATCAGGAAGCCGTCCTGGCAGCCGTCCATTCACTCCATGATCTGTACCCGGAAGAGGCCTACGACGATATCAAACGGGCCTACGATCTCGGACTAGTTGACGAATTCATGATTGGCTTGGAGGACTTCGACCGCCAGTTCGCTCATGGCAGAGATCGCGTCCTGCAGCAACTGCAGGAAAAACCCGTGTATATCGAAGACACCGTCGAGATGCTAAAACACTGGGCATCATTTCAGCCACGAAAATCGAAACCGGACGTCAACCCGACGCCCCGAACGCATTCCCCACGACCTCTTTCACCACCTCTCCCTGAGCAGAATCCGATGAAGGGGAACATCGAGCCGCGTGTCGGGCGCAATGAGCCGTGTCCGTGTGGCAGTGGCAAGAAGTTCAAGAAATGCTGCGGGTCGGCTGCCCGACGAAGCAATTGACCAATTCAACTGACGCCATCGACCACTTCGGGAGTCGAGAATCGCTCGACTCGATGGCCGGGAACGTCACCCCCCTCGCCGCGTCCGGCAGGTGCTGCCCCCGCGTCCCGCCGTTCGCCCGTGTCGCGTTCACGGGCATTGTGGCGAGGGGTCCTGGCGTCGTGACGTAGCCGCCTGGCCGCGAGCCGGCAGGGGCTGGCCGCCGCCCCCGCGTCCCCAGGCAGCCGGACGCCCACACGATCGGCACCGCCTGTGAGCGTCAGCCGCTTGTGGCCAGTGGCCGGGCGTCGTGGCCTGTGGCCCCGGCGTCGCGACGTAGCCGCTTGGTTGCGATCCGGCAGGTGCCGCCATTCCCGCCCAGGTCGCCCACGGTCGTCCGTGTCGTATTCACGGGCGGAAGCCGCGTCCCTGTGGCCAAGTGGACTGGCGTCGCGACGCGTACGACGTAGACGTCTGGCCAGAATCCGGCATCCGGACGCCCACACGATCGGCCACGCCTGTGAGCGTAGGCTGGCTGCGATCCGGCATCCGGACGCTCACACGATCGGCCCCGCCTGTGAGCGTAGGCGGGCCGCGAAGCGGCAGGGACTGGCCGCCATCGTGACCATTCCCGTCCCATGTCCCCAGGCAGCCGGACGCCCACACGATCGGCACCGCCTGTGAGCGTCAGTCGCCTGGCCGCGATCCGGCAGGTGCCGCCCAATCGCCACCGACGCCGCCCACGTTCGCCCGTGCCGCGTTCACGGGCGGCAGCCGCGTCCCTGTGGCCAAGTGGACTGGCGTCGCGACGTGGGCGACGTGGGCGTCTGGCCAGAATCCGGCATCCGGACGCCCACACGATCGGCACCGCCTGTGAGCATAGCCGGCTGTCGCGACCCGCAAGGTGGATTCCCAGACCGGCGACATGTCCATCCAGTGCCGGGGATTCAATACCCGCAACCTCGGCCCGCGGGCGACGCCCTGCGATCAGGACTATCTTCGCAAGCTAGCCAAAGACACCGACGCGAAAAAACTGGAGCAGTGGTACAACCACCACGTGGCTCAGCTCTATCGCCAACTGAACGCCTACGACGAGGAAGGGATCTTCATCGGCGATGGCTCGTACTTGTTCGTGCCGAACAACGAGAACTACGAGGGCTCGAAACGGCTGCTCTTTGACGAGCATAACCACCCCGTGAGCAAGGAAGAGGCGAAGAAGATGACTCCCGCCCAACGCGACCGCTGCCAGTGGCGTCGCTGTTACCGGGCGGTGTTTCTCTTGCATTGCGATCGAGCGGGCGAGCGGTTCGTGATCGCTGGCCTGCGGGTCATTCCGGCCAATCAAGCCGAAGGCCCGGTGTTGTGGGAACTGCTGGAGACATTCCTGGACGCTGTCGGACGGGGCGTGCTCAAAAAGCTGATCGTGGATCGGGGCTTCATCGACGGTCCCCAGATCGGAAAACTCAAAACGGAATACGGCGTGGACACGGTGATCCCGGTTCGCAAGAACATGGACATTCTCCAGGACGTGCGCGGGATCGTGAAGTTGGGCGTGAAGTGGGAGGTGTACGAACGGCCACGCCGTCAGCCTCTGATCCCGCCGCGGCCCAAGCACCCCATCGCCGCCAAACGCGAGAAGGCCCGCCAAAAGACCTTGGCCAAAAGACGCGCCCAGGAACAACGCCAAAATCCGCCCGATCCGAGTGACGTACTGGAAAGGACACGGATCACCAAGGTTCCCGAACTCACGAGTTGGTCCGAATGTCCCGTTCCCTTGGCGGGCGTGTACTCGAAGGACTGCTACGCCGATGGTCACGAGAAAGACTGGCTCCTGGTCACCACGAATCCCCATGCGACCGCGTCCGGAGTCCGCGACGACTATGCCTTGCGGACCGATGTCGAGGAACTGCATCGGCAGGTGAAGTGTTTCTGGGACCTCACGCGCTTCCCTTCCACGGCCTGGAATGTGATCGTCAGTCAGACCGTCTTCGTGGCTCTGACGTACAGCCTCCTGCAACTCCACCTGCTCAAGCATGGCCATCAGGAGCTGAACCGTCGCACCGTGGAAACCTCGCGTCGGCTCTTACCCGACGGCGATCGAGTGATCATCTACCGCCAGCAACGCTTCGCGTTCTTCACCTTGCTGGAGCACACCGAGCTCACTCTGAGCTTGACGGAGAAGGCCCGCCGCAAGGCCCTGGCCAAGGCCCGCCGCCTGATGAACGAGGATCACCTCACCTGACCACCCCACGCCCGCCCCGGCCCGTCTGCCACCCCGCGGCGACCGGCCTGGCCGCCGCGACCGCCCGCTTACGTCTGAATCGCAGTGTGTCCTCCCAGAGTCGTTGACATCAGTATTTTCGTGAAGACAGAATAGGGGATCGTCAAGATCAATGAGGCGATTTGCTGGGCCGAAGCATCATCGCTCACGCGTCCCCGCATCGGCGAGTCGGCCTAATCCTGACGTCTAGAAAAATAGGAACCTCGTCAGATGAGTAAACATTTATTCATTTGTTACTCTACGGAGGACGACGCCTTCGCGCGGAAGGTCTGCTTGCACATGGAAGGGCGTGGCATCTCCTGCTGGTTTGCTCCCAAGGACGTTGCCCCAGGACGGGAATTCGAACTTGCCATTCTTGATGCGATCGATGGCTCAGGGGCCATGCTCTTGATTCTGACGCAGGCCTCGAATGCTTCCCGCTTTGTTCAGAGTGAAGTGAACCGGGCGTTCTCGACGGGCAAGACCTGGGGCGGCCCGAATTCTTGGAGACTGAATTGCCGCTGGGGTCTCAGATTCGCTGAACCGCTACCCGGCCGCCAGGGCAGCCCCGCCCTGCCGCGCCAAAACGGCGCGGTCGAGAGACTGGGATTTGTTATCCCGTTTTTGTTCCTCCAGGAGCCGCGGCAAAGGCCAGTCGGCGCTGAGACTGGACGGACGGTCCAAGAAGGTCGCGT
>JAAYYU010000221.1 GCA_012515235.1 Candidatus Anammoximicrobium sp. | reverse complement strand
GTGGCCGTGATCGTCACGTTCACCGACGTGCCGGCGTCCACTGGCCCGTCGTTGGTGGCACTGACCGCCGGCGGCAGGTTGGTCACCGTGACCACGCCCCGGTACACCGATTCCGACATGGCCAGCCGGACTTGGAAGAAGCTGTTGGAATCCGCCGGCCGGAACTGCCAGTTCCCGTCGCCGTCCTGGCTCAGTTCCCCCATCTTCGTGCCCGCGTCGCCAAACGCGTTGGTCCGCTGGTTCTCGTCGTCGCGGAACTTGAGGAACGTCTTGCCGCCCACGTCGAACGTGCCGGTCACGGTCACGATGTGCGTGTCGTAGTCCAACGTCACATCTTCGCCCCGGTTCAGCTCGTCGCGGATCCACTGCTTCATGTCCTGGCCGGTCACCAACGTCACGCCGGCCGGATTGCCGACGTTGATGCCAGGGGCCGTCAAGACCTTGGTCGACGCCGTAGCGCCGCTGGCCGCCGCCAGGTTGCTCAGGTACGCCGCGATGGCAGCCAGCCGCTGCTCATAACTCCCCGTGTTCAGCCCCTTCGTGTCTTCGTAGATCTCCTGCGCCGACTTGGGCGAACCCAGGTTGTACCGGGCGTTCAGCCAGGCGATGCTCCGGGCCGTGGCCCCCGCCAGGCACTGGTTGACTCCTTCCTGGACCCCCGGCACGCCTTCGTGCTCGATCACGTTGCTGACCAGCGTGTTGATGATGATCCCGGCCGGGCGCCCCACGTCCGCCGGCAGCGCCGGCAGGCCCAGCGTGGCGTCGCTGCCCGGATAGTAATCCAGCGCCGCCACCGTAGCCGTGGTCATCGTCCCCGTCGGCATCGTCGTGCGGATGCCGTTGTCCACCGTGGCGATGTAGTTCAACGTCGTCAGCTGCGTCCCCGGCTGCACGCCCAACAGGCTGATGTCGAAGTCGCCGCCTTCGTTCGTCAGGTCGGCAAAGATCGGCATGTTCTGCACGATCCAGGCCGTGTCGCCGCCCGCGTCAGCCGCCACGTTCAAGTACAACGTCTGGTTGGGATCGCCCACCACGTCCACCGTGAACATGCCCCAGCTGGAATTCGGGAACGTCGCCGTCGTCGCACCCGCGTCGTACCAACTGAGCTGGCTGAACTGGAAGTTGTCGGCCTCCGGCTCCTCGGTCACCGGCGGCAGGAAGTCGTCGTCGACCACCGAGACGCTGATCGGGAAGTCGCTGGCCGCCGTCTCCGTCTCGTTGTCCAGGTACACATGGACGGCGGTGAACTCGGTCACGCCCGCGGCCAGCGTGACCGTGCTGCTGTCTCCGTCGCCCCAGTTCACCGTCACCACGTGCGTGTCAGCCGTGCCGGGGTCCACAAACGTCCCGTTGAGCGTCACGCTCTGGCCCTCGAAGATCGTCGGGTCGTTCAACTGCACATCCACATCGGACGGCAGGACGTTGTCGACAAACACGTCAAAGAACGATTCGACCCACCAATCGGGATCGGTCATGTCGTCGTCGCGGACATAGACCCGCACCCTGTAGGTTCCATCGTCGCCGTACACGTGCGTGCCTTCGATCCGGCCCGGTTCCGTACCCGTCGGCTCGACCACGGTCCCGTCCTCCGCCGTCCCGTCGCCCCAGTCGATCGTCGCCACGTGCGTGTCCAGGACCCCCGGATCCGTGAACGTGACCGGCAGCTGGAACGGCGACCCTTCGTCCACGTGCGGACTGACGCTGGGCACGGTCACCACCGGCGGCGCGTTCTCGACGGTGATCGTCACCGAGTCGGTGCCCGAGTCGCCGTCCTCGTCGGTCACCGTCACGGTGGCCGTGTACGTCCCGCTCTCCAAATACGTGTGCGTCGGATTCTGTTCGTTCGACGTCTGCCCGTCGCCGAAGCTCCAGGAGTAAGACAGCGGCAGGTCGCCCGGCACATCGCTG
>JAAYYU010000220.1 GCA_012515235.1 Candidatus Anammoximicrobium sp. | reverse complement strand
GCCCTTCAGGATGCGGACCAGCGTCGAACGGGTCAGTTCTGTTTCGTTCTGCAGGTAGGCCAGCACGTCCGGGACGGGGCGTTGATTGAACGAGACCTGCTCCTCAGCGACGCTCATGGCCTGGGTCACCACGCCGCCACGCCGCACCTCTAATTGGCCGGCAGTGACACGGATCTTCGGCGGCTCGATTCGCTCCATGCGTTTGATGCCGTCCACGGCACGCTGAACCAACACGTCGGTCTCGAACTCGACGCGGTACGTGGTCTTGGGCTTGATGCGGTCCCACAGGGCCGTGAACTCCGGGCTGAGCGTCACTTCCTTTTTGAGCCGGTTCGGGCCTTCGTCCTTGTCCTTGCGGATGTGCCGCTCGATCTGGTACGACGCCAGCAAGTCCACGACGGCCGGCACAAGCTCCTTTTGCGGCTCGGGCAGGTCGATCTTGAAGTCCTTCCGCTTGGGGTCAAAGGCCGGCTGGATGCGGCCTTCGGTGTCGAGCATCTTCTGGTCGACGAGGGCCTTCTTGATAATCTCGGCCGTTTCGCGGCCGATGGGCTTCTCCTCGCCGTCCACAACCTGCACGATCTTGGCCAGGGCGGTAATCGGCACCTTGCCGAACGTCACGCCGCAATCCTCTTCGTACTCGGTTTGCAGGGCTCGGGCAAAGTCCTCGTAGCTCTCGTTCGCCATCACGTACAGTTTGTTGATCGATTCATCGAACACCCGCTGGCCGACCTGGTTCACCGGCAGCCGCAAGCCGCGGCCGATCTCCTGCCGTTTCTTGACGGCACTGCGGGTTTCGTTCAGGGTGCAAATCTGGAAGACGTTCGGGTTGTCCCAGCCTTCGCGAAGAGCGGAATGGCTGAAGATGAACCGCAGGGGTTCCTCTTCCGAGAGCAGCCGCTCCTTGTCCCTCATAATCAGGTTGTACACCTCGTCGTCCGCCTGGGTGTCGCCCCGCGTGTCTTTCCAGATCGGTTGCTGCTGGCCCCGCTTGGGCTTGTCCTGGGCGAAGTAGCCGTTGTGCAGCCGGTCCATCGGCAGCTTGAGCCACTCCAGCGGTGCGTAACGGCTGTCCTTGGCGAACTCTGCCAACGCCTCTTCAAAGGCTTCGGCGAACTTGCCCTTCACCGGCTGGCCCGACCCGTCGTAGTCGCGGTAATTGGCCACGCGGTCGATGAAGAACAGGCTCAAGACCTTGACGTCCCGGCCGCGAAGCAGCAATTCCTTGTCCAGGTGCTTCTTGACGGTGTGCTTGATCTGTGTTCGCCACACGTCTTCCCGCATCCCACCGATTTCTTCGCCCAGCCGCATGGTCCGGCCGCTGGTGAAGCGGATGTATTCGTTGCCGGGCTCGGCGTTGATCTCGGCCACTTCGTACCCCTGCCGATACGCGGCCCGCTCGTTGGACAGGGCGAACAGGTCAGCGCCGCTCTTCACGGTCACGGACTTCTCCTTCGGACCGTCAGGCGTCTGGACGTGGATCCGGAGCTTGGCCTTGATGCCTTTCTTGTAGTCGATCTGTTCGACTCGAACAAACGCCTCGTTGGCCCCGCCCTGGGCGGCCGTGCTGCCGACGACGATCTGCTTGACCAGGCGAAGCTCGAACGCCCGTACCGGGTCCAGGCGGTAAACCAGGTTGTACGGGTTGCGGTGCGTGGCGGAGTAGCGGAGCGTGCAAAGCGGATTGAGTGCCCGGATGGCCTCCTGGGCCTTTTCCGTCGAATCGACGCTCTGCGGCTCGTCGATGATGACGATGGGCCGGGTGGCCTGGACGAATTCGATGGGCTGCCGGCCGGAAAGCTTGTCGCTTTCCTTGTAGATGACGTTACTTTTTTGCTGCTCCTCGGTGCCGGTGAAGTTCTTGCGGAAGGCGTCGATGTTGATGACCAGGATCTGCACCGTGTTGCTCACGGCGAACTGCCGCAAGCGGTTCACCTTCTTCGCATCGTAGACGAAGTGCTCGAACGGCAGGTTGTTGTACAACGCCCGGAAGTGCTCGGCCGTGATCTCGATGTTTTTCAGCACGCCCTCGCGGATGGCCACGCTGGGCACCACGATGATGAACTTCTGAAACCCGTAGCGGCGGGACAACTCGAAAACGGTCCGCAGGTAGACGTAGGTCTTGCCGGTTCCCGTCTCCATCTCGATCGAGAAATGCGGGCAAGTCCGGGGTACATTGGCCGCCGTGTCGAACAGTTCCCACGACTCCAAGGGGGCCGCCGTGTCGGCAATCTCGATGTCGTACCGGGTTTGCACCGTCCGGGCGTTGCCCAGCAGCTTGTCGGGTGCCAGCAGCAGATGGTTGCCCACGCCAAGTTCCGTCCGGGCCTGGCCGGCGAACAGCCCGCCCCAGTCGCCGGCCTGGATGACGGAATACTCGGGGGCTCCCTGCGGCTGCCCGTCGAACAGTTCGGTCACCGCGGCCACGGCGTCAAGCTGGTACTGCTGGTTAGCGTCGAATTGCAGCTTCATGGTTGTCCCAATTGTGAAACCCGCCAGATGGAAGTGGCTTGCCTGGCCATCCAGCGTTGGCGTTCAGCGATCCGATCGGGGAGCCAGTCCGTGTTCTCGGCGGCGATCTTCTTGGTGATTTCCAGCGGGCATTGGGCGTAACCTGTTTTCTTCGCGTCAAAGTCGGCATTGCCCAACTCGCGGTTGGCCTTCGCCTCCATAATCGTCAGGTTGCCGAGCCGATAGACGACCTCCGCCGCCTGCTCGTCCGTGAATCCCGGCCAATTCCCCTCCGGGCTTTCCGGAAGGACGTGTTCCAGCGTGTATTGGGGACTGTCGATATCGTACTCCTGTCCGGTCAATTGCCGCTCCAGACAGAACAGAATGTACCGGACGACATGCCGGTTGCGTGAGGAAGTCGTGCGCAGCACCTTTTCCGCGAATGCCTGCCGGAACGGATTGTCGGCGACGTAGATGGGGGCGAGCGATCGGACCGCGTCGGTTGCCGAGACCAGTTCCTTGGAGGCGATCCGCAGGGCCACGGAATTGTAAATACGTTCCTGCTCATTGGTCGCCAGACCGCCGATGACGTTATAGCGGAACGCGATGATGCTGCAGGCCCGAAGAAACGACGTGAACCCGTCGGCAGGAAAAGCCCGGTGTGCCGCGATCAAGGCCGGCCACGGCTGGCGGACGCTGAACATCCGTAGTTCGCGCACGTGCGGCCGCTGCTCGGGCGTCCAAAATGCGTCCTCGGGATTCGACAACGAGGCGTAGATGTCGATATCCTCCTCCATTTCCCGGATCAACTCAAACACCCTTGCCTTCGACGGGGTTTCGGCACGGATCGTCTTGAACAGGTCCGCTTCGCGAACGAACTTCCGGCGGCTGTTCCAATGGACCCGCAGGAAGTCGGGAAAGCTCTCGCCTCCCAGCCGCCCCACCATGGACTCCCATCGCCGCTCAAGCGTTTCGATCTCGCTAGG
>JAAYYU010000219.1 GCA_012515235.1 Candidatus Anammoximicrobium sp. | reverse complement strand
TCTACGGAGTACATCCCTCGCGGACCTTGATCCAGTGATCAGCCTTCGCGAGGGAATTTTTTCGCGCCCATCAGGCAACTTGCGCAGATTCTGCCGGTTATCCCGCCCTGATCTCGCCCACGCTCAACAAAGCAGTGCGGCGTCTTCCCCGGTCTGGTCGTTTGTTGTGTAGGTGGTGCATCGACTGCCTTGCTTCGGCGAACGGTGCGGCGTGAGCCCACCGGTTTCCACGTCGAAAGCCAGGACGGCCAGCAAAAGGGGCTCGTCGCAGCCAGTCCATCCCGGAAGCCACGGACGGGGCAGCGCCGTTGAAACAGGATGGCGGGAAGGCGACGGCAGCCGAAAACGACGACGACACGGTTGGCGATGATTCGTTGCTCGAGGAGTAATTGTGGTGGATGAAAGGCGGCCGCCAATCCGGTATACTAGCCCTTGGCAGTCCGGCTCCAAAAGCACAATGTCGCCGACGGTCTTGTGGAGTTGAAGCGTACACGACGTCGCCGAAGGGTGTCGTCGGGGCAGTTTTTACGGGAATAGTGGGTTATTTGAAATGCGATGTCCAAACTGTAAGACCTGTGAAGCCTGGCAAGTTGCCGACTCGCCAGATGGAATCCGGCACGCGCGCAGCGTCAGGATTGGAGGCGGAAGGAGGAAGGCGGACCCTTGGATTCCTCTGGGAAAACCAGGCCTGCCGAAGGCACTCGATGGCAAACGGGAAGGGTTTTACTGCCTCCGATGTCACGAGCCCCTGAGCGAGGCGACGGCGGAATTGCCAGAGTTCGCGGAGGAGCACCCTCCGGCCCAGGGGAAGCCCGCCCGAAAAGGCAAACCGACAGGTCAATTCAGTCTTGAGAGTTCCCTTAGCCTCCTGTGCCGAATAGCTGGGGACCGGGCCGGTGACCAGCGTACCATCCAAGAACCTGCCGACGCTAAGACGCTGCCCAAAAGCAAGTTGCGCGGGCTTCGACGAGAAGCACTCGCGCTTCTCCCGAAAGATCTTTACACGCATCAGGTCAAGGCAATCCAGTCAGGGCTGGACGGCAAGAACGTCGTCGTGGCCACCGCGACCGCGTCGGGCAAGTCCCTC
This sequence comes from Candidatus Anammoximicrobium sp., assembly GCA_012515235.1. Classification (GTDB taxonomy): domain Bacteria; phylum Planctomycetota; class Planctomycetia; order Pirellulales; family Pirellulaceae; genus Anammoximicrobium. Next base: position 7,849 of record JAAYYU010000219.1, on the reverse strand, counting down.
TGCTACCAAGCCCTTGCTGCACACCTGCTCGCCGAGTCACCAGACTCGACGGTTCTGTATTTGGCACCGATCAACGCTCTGGTGATGGACCAGCTCGATGCCCTTGAGGGATTTTTTGCCGGCAAAGCGGCGGAACGACGCGCCGCGAACGAACTCGGAGCCTATCTGAGAAGCTGCAGTTCTCGCAGCCTGCAATGCCCGTTGGCACGGTACGACGGTGCCGTCCCAAAGAAGTTTCGTCCCCCAACTAGAGCGGCGAGACCGCGATTCCTGCTCAGCAACCCCGAGATGCTCGTACAAGCTATTTTACCCCGGGCGCACAAGGAGAAGGGACCAGAACTGCAAGAGGAGATGTGGGGTAAACTAGACTCATGGGCGTACCTGTTCCGCGGGCTGCGTTTGGTTGTCATCGATGAATTGCACGCCTATCGGGGCGTCTTCGGCGCGCATCTTGCGAACGTCCTGCGTCGAGTCAGGCGAATGGTCCATCTATGCGGTGGCGATTCATCGAAGGTTCAGTTCTTTGCTTGTAGCGCAACCATTCAAGATCCCCAAGACTTGGCAAAGAAGATCTTCGGAGCACCCGCTACCGTGATCGCTGAAGACGAAAATGGTATGAAACGTCATCGCCGAGTCCTGTTGCCGATCACTTCCGATGACGAGAGGCTCCACTCCTTTGCCACTCGTATTCTCGGCCCCTTGGCCTTCGAAGGCGGTGCTCGAACCATCGCGTTTCGCGACAACATTCCGGCTCTTTTCTTCATGCAGAAGGCCATGGCGAAGACGCATGGTAGCGGAAACGTTGTTGTTTACGCCGCGGCGCAGCCCTCAGGGGAAAAGCTACCGAGACTGTACGAAGTCAAGAGCGGACGGGTTCCGCTGTTGTTGGCGACATGCGCACTTGAATTGGGCATCGATGTCGGCGCCCTCGATGCTGCGGTACTTCTCGGGTATCCGGGCTCGATCGCAAAGACTTGGCAGATGTTAGGCCGAGCGGGACGAAAGTCAGATGGGCTGCTTGTGTACGTTGCTGGCAACAACTACCTCGACCAGTACTGGTACGAACACATCGACGAACTCGTCGGCGAAAAGGCCGAGCCCGAAGAAATCATCGTCGAACCAGACAACGTCTACGTCGTGCAGGAACACCTGCGAGGAGCGGCTCTCGATCATGTTCTCGACGAGAAGCGAGATGCCAAGTTCTTTGGTCCTGCCTTCAAGGAAGCCTTTGACAAATTGCAGAACGACGAGGAAGGGATTTACCGCTTCGAGAAGGAGGTGTGGATCCTTCGTGCATCTGGCGAAAAGCGTGCCCGCGAAATATCCCTCCGCAGTCTCGGACAGTACAAAGTGCCCGTCTACCTTGACGAACCGGAAACCCGGCGGCGCCTTCATGACCACAACGACGAGGGTCTAAGAACTCTCCTCGAAGAGCAGAGCGACCGAGCCCCGAAGCGATTGTTTATCGGTGCCCAGTTCCTCTGGGAAGAAAAGTACTACCGCGTTACGGAACTGCATATACCCGAACCGGTTACTCGCGGACCCAGCCAAGACAAGCGAGATAAGGCGTATGCCCTCGTGAGCATCATGGAGACTCCCGAGTATTTGACGCAAGCAGCAGCTGTCATTGACCCGCACATTCTAACAATCGAAGATGCCGCCGTGGGTGTTGAGCAAGGCTCAGCCTGGGGGAACGTCGAGGTTCGCCAGACTGTAGATGGCTACTACCAACAGCGGGACATCATCGACGAATTGGAAAAGGGCGGACGAAGCGGCGAGAAGCCTAAGTACGTTCCGTTGGGACAGAATGCGCCTCCGCACTACGCTTACCGGACGCAGGGCACTTGGCTTTCGGTGCCCATCGAGGTTGCCGAAGTGGTCCCCGACAACCTTCTCAGTGTGACGCTTCAAACGGTGGCGGAGGCGTTGGTGCGGGCAGCGCCCCTCCTTCGCTTCGTGAGTCCAGGAGATCTGACGTGGTCCATCAAGTGGCCTGGGAAAGCTGACGGCGAGGGGGCCGATGTCCCGCTGCAGGGTCGGCCGCTGATTCACCTGAACGAAACCGTGCTCGGGGGAGCCGGGCTCGCGGGGCGTCTGTTCCAGCGCCGGCGTGAGCTCATGACTGCCGCCCGAAAGCTTCTCGACGATTGTCCTCGCTGCGGTGCCCCTCGCGCCAAGAGCAACGGTTGTCCTCGGTGTGTGGCGCTCCTGAGCGGCAGGCAGAACCGGCGCGCGGCGATCCTGATGCTCGATGCGTGGCTTGGCCTTCTCGGCGAGAGGAAACCCCGTCGAAAGACAGAAGAGCCAAAGGTATCTAACGCCGAAGTCCTTCGGAACCTCGGATATACGGACGTGGAGTCCATTGGCGTTGGTGCAATGGGGCAGGTCTGGAAAGGCCACAAGGCGGGAGAGTTCGTGGCCGTTAAGCTGATTCGCGAGGGCAGGGGCAAGGCCACTGAGGGCGCCCACGTCGAAGCACTTGCCAGGGAAGCCAGCTGCCTTGAACGCCTTCAACATCCAAACATTGTCCGGCTGCGCCGACTGCATCAGTTCTCGGGCGGAATCGCCCTTGAACTCGATTGGGCAGACGGTGGCGACCTATATGACCACGTGGAAGCCAACCGCACGATCAAGGAGAAGCTGCAGGTGTATCGAAAGATCGTAGCAGCCGTGGCGTACCTCCATGATAATGACGTGGTTCACCGCGACCTAAAAGACTCCAACATCCTTTTCCGGGCGGGTGAGCCTCTTGTGGCAGACTTCGGTATCGCGAGGATTCTGCGGGAAGAGCGAGCAACTACGAGGATGGCGGGAACCGAAGGGTGGGCGGCACCGGAACAACTCGACGGCCGCCGTCGTCGGGTCCCAGTAGCAAAGACCATGGACGTCTGGGCGCTCGGAAAAGTCCTGGGATTCTTGTTCACGAAGTCCGTCGACAGCTTGAAGCGGGACCAAAGCCACGCCTTTCCCGAGGAGATTCCTGCCCGCTTTCATCGAGTACTTACCAGATGCTTGGCTGGCGACCCGAAACGCCGTTACGCAGACGCGGGGGAACTGTTGGCAGCGGTCGATGACGCGTTGTCAACCGGGAGGGGACGTTCATGACTGAGGTTCGGCACGCGGGTGCGTTTGCAAACGATGGTGAGCGACGGGTTGCCCTTGAATTTCGAACTCGACTTCCACCAAACGCAATCCTGATCACCAACCTTTTTCTGCCCACCGCCGGAGACACGCTTGAGATCGATCTCGTCGCGATCACCCCCTTGGGCGTTTTTGTAGTCGAGGTAAAGGACTGGTACGGAGAAATCTGTTTTAAGCAGGGTTGTTGCATCCATCGGGGTGTTGAGCAGCCTGACCCTCGGGACAGCATCTCGATGAAGGCAAAGAAGGTTTACGGCCTGCTGCGCAAGGAGAGTTCAATCGCAGGTCTCGACGTGGCGACAACGCCGTTGTTGGTGATCGCAAACGACGTCGTCAAACTGGGCGGCAACCTTCAGAAGTCAGTTTCCGTACGCCGCACGGTGGAGGCCGCTCAATCCGTGGCGGCCGGTGCGGTGCCCGGACACTGCCAAAGCCCGCCTTTAGTGGCGTCAGAAATCCGTGCCTTGGCGAACCTACTGTTCAGCCGCCACAATGCTGTCCATCAACGACGGCTGGCGAACTACCGGCTGGGCGACCAACTTCAGTCCCCCTTCGAGGAGTACGCGGCTGTCGAGGTAAACGACCCATCTCACCGTGTTCGCCTGAAGCGGCACAGCGTTGATCCACTGATGTCAACGCCCAAGCGGGAAGAACAACGCGCAATCGCCACCAGATCGGCTGTCGCACTGCGACAACTCCAAGATCTGCACAGTTCCGTCATCCCGCTGGTCTACGCCTGTTTCGACGACCCGGACGACGACACGTCAATCTGGATCGCGTACGAAGCCGTGGAAGGTCCGCCCCTCGTCGAAGCATCAGCGACGTCGAGCGAGAAGCTCGCGGCGCTTGCGGCTGTCGCTGAAACCCTTCGGGCCTGCCACGAAGCCGGCGTCCTGCATCGCGCTCTGACGCCCGAATGCATCATTCTGCCGAAGGACCGGCTCACGCCCGTCCTGCTGCACTTTGACTTCGCGCGAGTCCAAGGAAGACCGACCATTGTGCGCTCTGGCGTCGACGAGAAGCTCAGGAAGCTGTTGTATGTGGCCCCGGAGGTCCGAGATGACCCTTCCCAAGTGTCTTCCGCCTCCGACGTCTTTTCGCTTGGCGTCTGTTCCGTGGAAGTCCTCGCGGGGCACCGAGTTGAGAACGCCAACGCGTTGGGTGTCGCCCTCCGAAAGGTACGGCGTCGCGAGCTTAGGGAATTTCTCGCCCGTATGATTGACCATACGCCTGGACGTCGCCCGGCTATGCCACAGGTCGCGGAAAAACTTCGGAGAGCCAGCCGATGAGACAGATCAAGACCCAGCTCTGCACAAGTCCCCGTGTGAATTGGCTCGATCAGCAACTTCGTGCCGTGCCCCGGTTTAGAAATGGCTTCCGGTGCGCTGAACAGGCGGAGATCGCGCTGGCATACCACGACGGACAGCCGACAGATGTGCTGGGAGTTCTCCCAACGGCGATGGGCAAGAGCCTTTGCTTCCTCCTTCCGACGTACTTATGGGCTCGGGAAAACGGACGCGCTCTCACAGTCGTCGTCTCGCCTTTGATCGCGCTCATGATGGACATGGTTGACGGTGTTGAACGGCACAGCAAGGATATCGGTGACTTTAACTTGAAGGCAGCTCAGCTGAATTCCAGCATCGACGTTGCCGAGCGCCGGCGTGTCCGTCGCAGCATCCGCGACCACGAGCTAAACCTGCTCTTTCTGGGCCCTGAGACGCTAGTCCAGCCGTGGACCTACGAGATGCTCGCCGATGCTGCGCGGGCTGGCACGCTTCGCGGGCTGGTCGTCGATGAGGCACACATGGTCATCGAATGGGGCAGCGAATTCCGGCCAGATTTCCGACGAATCGGTCCGATTCGTAAACTGCTTCAAGACGCCGCACCGCCGGACCAACCTCTCCGCACGCTGCTCCTCACTGCCACCTTGCCTCCCGAATACCGCGGTCAACTCATGTCGTCTCTTGGTGTGGAAGAAGGCATTCGTGAGATCGAACACCGGGCCATTCGTGGCGAGCACAATCTCCGGGTTCTGCATTTCGCAAGTCACATGGAAAAGCTGAAGCAGCTTCCCAAGGACGTTCGTCGCCTTCGGCAGAAAGGGGCAGGCATCATCTATTGCGCAATGCGGGACCACTGTGAAGAGATCGCCCAACTGCTAAATAGTCGCGGACTCGGCACCGCCTGCCACTTTCACGGTGGGACACCGACCGATATTCGTCGCGAGATCCTCCGGGACTTCCGCGACAACCGTCTCGGCATCGTAGTGGCAACGGATGCATTCGGACTCGGTGTGCATAAACGAGACGTTCGTTGGGTTCTTCACTTCTCTATGCCGGAGTCCATCGACCAGTACTATCAGGAGATCGGACGGGGCGGGCGCGATGGAAAACCGTGTGAAGCGTTGCTTTACTATTCGCCTGCCGACAAAAGGCTCGGGACGAACAACCAGGCGAAAGTCCTAACGACTGACAAATTCTACGCGAGGCTGCGAGCGATGCGTGAAGGGGCGTTGACGCTCTCTCGTTCTCGCCACGCCACCGTGCGGCTCATCGAGGAGCAGACTGTCCCGGACTACTCCGCGACGCCGAAGAACAAAGCAAGCCTCCGGTGGCACACGACGTGGAACTACGCTGTCCTCGTCCGAGCGCATGAACTGCGATGGATCGAACTCGGTCCGGATGTCGTCTACGAAGCAACGTGCTTTCTCGATCCTCGCGCAACAGTCGCGTCTGCCGCCCGTTCAGCCCCACTGCTCGCTGCAACGGGGCTATTGCAGACCTTGCGACGAGTTGAGCCAACGAAACTTGAACTGGGGGTTGTAGCCGCGAAGCACAAGCTCGATGTTCGTGATCTCCAAAGAGAATTTTTCGACCTCATTCTCGAAGGAAAGATCATCCTACCGCGGGAAGGCCCCGCTTGGGACACTCGAGTTCTAATCGAAGATCGGACGAACCGAAACACGGAGCGACTTTCCGAAGATGTACGGCTTCGCCTGAATCGTCAACGTGCCGGGCGCAACGATGTCGAGCTGATGGCGACTTACGCCAAATCCACCAAACGTTGCCGCCGTACGCACTTCTACGAGGCCTATGGCTACGATGACCTGATTCCGGCCAATGGATGTGGGGACTGCGATGTCTGCCTTGGGAAAGTCCAATAAAGAAACGATCATGACAACCACGAACCGCGAAATCCTGGAACGGCTGTTTCACCAGCGGACGATCAACCTTGTACGGGGTCGGATTTTCGATCAAGCTCCCTCGCCGCTGCCGACGGACCTTGACTTCGACAAAGTCGAAGGCATGATGCTGGGGTTGGCGATTGGGGACGCGTTGGGCAATACGAGCGAAGGGCAGCTGCCGTCGGTGCGGCGGGGGCGGAAGGAGATTCGGGATTACTTGCCGAACCGGCATGCGGAGGGCAGGCGGGTGGGGCTGCCGTCGGATGATACGCAGTTGGCGTTCTGGACGCTCCAGCAGATGCTCGACGATGGCGGATTTGTGCCGGCTCATGTGGCCGAACGCTTTTCCCGTGGGCGGATCTTCGGCATCGGCAGCACGATGAAACAGTTCTTGCGGAACTACAAGAGCGGCCTGCCGTGGGAGCAGTGCGGCGCGCCGTCGGCCGGAAACGGGGCGCTGATGCGGATTGCGCCGATCCTGATTCCGCACCTGAAGACCGGGACGACGGACCTGTGGGCCGATGCGGCGCTGTGCGCGATGCTGACCCACAACGACGCGGGGTCGACCGCAGCCTGCGTGGCCTTGGTGTCGATGCTCTGGCAACTGCTGGCGATGACCGCACCGCCGCCGGCCCAGTGGTGGCTGGAAACGTACGTCGACACGGCCCGCGAACTCGAAGGCGACACGCGATATCGGCCGCGCAGCGAACGCGTTGAAGCCTACGAGGGACCGATTTGGCGTTTCGTCCAGGAACGCGTCGGCGCGGCTTTCCTCAACAACCGTTCCGTGCTCGATGCCGGAGACAGCTGGTATTCGGGCGCGTACTTATTGGAGACGGTGCCGAGTGTGATCTATATCCTGATGCGACACGGCCATGATCCGGAGGAGGCCATCGTCCGGGCGGTGAACGACACCAAGGACAACGACACGGTTGGGGCGATCGTGGGCGCGGCCGTCGGGGCGCTGCACGGCCGGGCTGGATTGCCAAGCCGCTGGATCGACAACCTGCTGGGCCGCACGGCGGATGGTGATGACGGACGGGTCTTTAATTTGCTCGAGTCGGCAGCGTTGAAGTGGGTAAGGACGAACCCGAGTTGATTTGCGGTTAGCAACGTTCCAGAATCAACGGCCAGATGTCCGGTGAGCGGCAAGGCACTAGCCGGCGTTTTTTGTGACGGTGCGGTACCGGTGGCCAGCACCAGTCCGCTCAGGTGCTCTTGACCGGCTGAAGCCGGCACTACGAGCGAGGGGTTGCGGCCGCGAGGTCATGTTCAACGAGGAGGTACACTTGGAAACCGTCGACATTGATGGCGTGGCGTTGACTTTGGCTTCACCTGACGATCATGAGTCCGAGTGGGTGGACTACAACGATTATGTCCGCCAATTGGAGGCGGCTTGGCTGCGGCTGTCGGATGTCGAGCCGCCGCTCAATCCGCGGTTGATCGGCGAATCCGGACTGGGAAAGACGACGTTGGCTTGTGCTGTCGGGCGGCAGATGGGCAGGGAGGTCTACATCTTCCAAT
>JAAYYU010000218.1 GCA_012515235.1 Candidatus Anammoximicrobium sp. | reverse complement strand
GGCACAAACCTGTCGGTTGAACGCCTCCTGGCCAGCCTTTGACTACGACGGGAAACCAGCGCAGGCGGACGGCTCGTGTTCGAAAGCGACTGTGGCGGGTTCGCAGATCGAGACGGCGGGCTATGCCGCCCAGACGCGAACGATGACCGCCGTGGATGGAAGACTTCAAGTTCGGCTCGACGGCAAGAGCTACAAGGGCTTCCCCGTGGAGGAATACGCCGTCTTGGTGACCAATCTCTCGAAGACGGAACCGACGGGAATTGTCGCCAACTTCCGGTCGCTCAAGATTTGCCTAGACAAGGAGCAATCGGACAAGCCGATCGTGCTCAACGTCCTCCGCGGTTCCACCTGCAAGGCGACCGACTTCATCCCGGAAGCGTTTCCGATTGAAGCCGGAAAAGAGAAAATCCTGACGACGACGTGCGGGCGTTCATCGAACGACTTCATTCCGTTCCTCGAACTGAGTCTCGACGACCAGAACGGCTATCTGTTTGCCGTAGGCTGGACCGGATCGTGGAAGGCGCGGTTTGCGAATACCGGCCAGGCGGTGGACGTCGAGATCGGCATGGAGCGGACAAACTTCCGGCTCCTGCCCGGAGAAACGACCCGCCAGCCGTCCGTCCTCGTGCTGGCCCGCAAGAACCAGACGCGGCGCGAGTTCAAGACGCTGGTCCATCGGTTCATGCTGGAAAACAAGGTCCCGCGTGATTCGAAGGGGCAAGTCATCCCGCCGATTCTGGCCGTGGCATCGGGCGGCGGGAACAAGACGCCGAAAATGATGGCCGACATCCTGCGATACTGCCTCGACAACCAGCTGCCGTTCGACACGTATTGGGTCGATGCCGGCTGGTACGGCGCGCCGCACGAGGACGAATTGTATTCCAACTGCGGGCCGAACTGGTGGAAGTACGTCGGCGACTGGCGGGTCAATACGACCACGCACCCGACCGGCGACCTGCTGCCGATTGCCAATGCCGTCCACCAGGCCGGGATGAAATTCCTGCTCTGGTTCGAGCCGGAACGCATGACCGATTCCGCGCCGATTCTGCAGGCGCATCCGGAGTACCGGCACGGGCAATTGGTCGACTATAGCAATCCCGATGCACTCCGCTGGATCCAGGATACCGTTTACGGAATCATCGCGAAGCACAAGATCGATGTCTATCGCCAGGATTTCAACATGGACCCCGGCCCCGTCTGGCGCGGCATGGATGCGGCAGACCGCGTCGGCATCGCCGAAGCGAAGCACATCGCCGGAATGTACCAGTTTTTGGACGACATGCGGGCGCGATTCCCGGACATCCTGCAGGAGAACTGCTCGTCCGGCGGTCGGCGCATCGACATCGAAATGATTTCGCGGGCCCACACGTACTGCCGCAGCGACTACTATATCGGGCGCAAGCCGAAGGACACCGCGTTCATTCTGGGGCAGAATGCGACACTCAACCTCCTGCCCTATTTGCCGTTCCAGGGCTGCGAGTTTAACTGCGTGCCGGTCGGCGACGATTACGCGGCCTTCAGCATCATCTCGTCGGGAACCGTCATCACGCCGTCCGATTTCGACGGCGGCATTATCCGCCGCAAGATCACCGACAACGAGACGGCCTGGTTCAAAAAGGTTTTCGATGTTGCGATCCGCATGCGGCCGTTCTACATGGGCGATTTCTACCAACTGACCGACGAGACCGCCGCCGGCGACGACGTGTGGTGTGCGTGGCAATGCGACCGGCCGGACCTGAAAGCGGGATTCGCAATCGTCTTCCGCCGGGGCGCGGCGGCGGATGAGTCCCGCACCTTCCAACCTGGAGGAATCGATCCCAACGCGACGTACCAGGTAGACGGCTACGACGGCTCGAAGAAGACGGTGCCGAGTTCCGAACTGAAGGACTGGACGGTCAGACTGCAGCCGCGGTCGTTTCAATTGGTGTTCTACCAGAAGCAATAAACGGATATTCGACGCGCCGCCAGACAATCACGGCCTGATTCCTCAACAAACCGTCGACGCCCCGATGTGGCTCGGCCGCAGCGCGAAGATATGAATGGGGCTGGAAGATATAAGGATGAGGACCGCCAACAAGAGAGGACTCGCAATGGACAACCCGTTTCCGGCCCTGAGACGTTCGATGATCTGGCTTGGTCTTGTGCAGGTACTCGTTCCTTCGCTCGTTCGTGCAGACGTAACAACCTATCCTGCGCCGGCAGGGGAGGCGATTACCGGCGATTATGCAGT
>JAAYYU010000217.1 GCA_012515235.1 Candidatus Anammoximicrobium sp. | reverse complement strand
TGGACGACATGCGGGCGCGATTCCCGGACATCCTGCAGGAGAACTGCTCGTCCGGCGGTCGGCGCATCGACATTGAGATGATCTCGCGGGCCCACACGTACTGCCGCAGCGACTACTACATCGGGCGCAAGCCCGGCGATACGGCGTTCATTCTGGGGCAGAACGCGACGCTCAACCTCATACCGTATCTGCCGTTCCAGGGCTGCGAGTTCAACTGCGTGCCGGTGGGCGATGACTACGCGGCCTTCAGCATCATCTCGTCGGGAACCGTCATCACGCCGTCCGATTTCGACGGCGGCATCCTCCGCCGCAAGATCACCGACACCGAGACGGCCTGGTTCAAGAAAGTCTTCGATGTCGCGGTCCGCATGCGGCCGTTCTACATGGGCGATTTCTACCAACTGACCGACGAGACCGCCGCCGGCGACGACGTCTGGTGCGCGTGGCAGTGCGACCGGCCCGATTTCAAGGCGGGTTTCGCGGTCGTCTTCCGGAGGGGCGCGGCGGCGGAGGAGTCCCGCACGTTCAAGCTTGGCGGAATCGAGCCCAACGCCCAGTACCAAACGGAATCCTACGACGGCCCGACAAAGACCGTCAAAGGCTCCGAACTGGAGAATTGGACCGTCAAGCTTGCGCCGCGCTCGTTCCAATTGGTTTTTTACCGGAAGCAGTAAGCGTGCGTTACCGGTTTGGCCGTCAGCCTTCTGTCTGAAAGATCACGAGACGCCTTCGTGGGATTGACTACATCACGGATCAATACGTGACGGTACGGGCGTGGCGGGCCTTCGTCCGAGTCCGATTTGTGGCCAGGAACGGCCTGTTGGTTCGTTTCCAGGCTTTTGTTGATCCTGGGGCGCGATTCAGCGTGATCCCCTACTCACTTTGGCACGGACGCCGAATCCGTTGGGCACCCGCGGGGATCCTGCTGCTGCGGGCGGGAAGGCCGGCAGCAGAGGCCCTGCTATGGCAAGGCGTCCGCTGTGATCTGGGTGCAACCGACATCTACCTGCTAGATCCAGACGCCGGCATTCGCACGGGCCCCCATCGCGTGGTCGCCAAATTTGCCCGTCAGCGTTTGCCGCCAGCCATTGAAAGCTCCTCCATCCTGGGCATGAGTTTTCTCGCCGACAACGCCATCCGGCTCCTGCTGGACGGTCACGGCGAGGACACAACCGGATACCTAATGGTCGGGTAACGCAATGGAAGACCAAGTCGTCGGACGCTGTTGTGCTAAACAGTGACCCTGACAACCATCCATAGCGTCAGTGAGGCAGTAGTGCGTGCCACGGGGCCACGACCTGCCGCCCTCTCTCGCAGGATCTGCTGGGCCAGACGCCAGGCGACCGTGACTTCCTCGGACATCACCGCGCCTTGTGGCACGGCATCAGCCGGCTCCGATTCCAGCAACAGACGCATGACTTCCGTCGGCGCTGGCAGCCGCGACGGTCCATCCGTTCCGGAGAACACCGTGACCAGTGAATCCGGCCCGGCCAAGTGTCTGGCTGGCCCCAGCCAGCTTTCGCCAATCATAGGGCGAACGCCCCGCCAAGCAGCCAACTCAGCACCAGCGTCTTTTGGTACAACACGTCGAGCACTTGGCCGGCAATGAACGGCAGCCAGCTTCCACGCATCTCTACACGTTTGACCAGCGGCCAAAGCCGGAGAAAGTCGTCGTTCGCCAAGAATTCCAGGCTGACCCCCACCAGGTGCGAAACGCGGTCGCGGATGCCCGGACTGCTGTGGAGACCGGATGTGCCAAGCGGGTGGGCGCCGTCGAATTCGGGTTCATCCGGGATCGCGAAGAACCGGGCGGGAACGGCTGGGAACAGTTGGACGAGGGCATACGCCAGGCGGAAATAGTCGTCCGCGGGCAGGCGGCGAAAGCAGCGGATCAACCGGCGCGGCTTCACGCGGAAGAGGCTGGACGGCTGCGCGGATGCAGGCAGCCTCAGCAGGTTGCGGATCTCATCCCAGTACGACGCCAGGATCGCGTCGGGAAGGAAGAACCCCAACGACGAACATCGCCAGGACCAGATCAGGCCGCGGTCGAGGGTCAGGCATCGTGATGCGACGAAGTTGCCGTCGACCTCGTGCCGGCCAAGCAGGTGCCGACGCGCGGAGTCGCAGAGCCTTGTCCTTGCTGGACAGAGAACGGCGGCTAGATCCGGCTCTGGCCGGTGCGAACCGCAGCCGTCCAGCAATCTCAGCAGGCCGTCAACGGTAGTGCGAAAGGCCGACAAGTCTGCAGGATCCGGTTCCGCCAGACCCACGTAGCCGAAGAACTCGTCCCTCCGGTTCCGGCGCAGCAACCAGGGCAGGAAGTGATCCCGGTACGTGCGAAGCTGCCAGCGGACGTGGACGGTGTTCCAATACAGACGGCGCGGGTCCAGAAGGACTTCATCGAAGTTCCTTGGCGATGCACTCGGAGCAGCAGCAAACGCCGCCAGTCCCGCAGTGCTGGCGGCGAGGAAGTCGCGGCGTGAAATGGCAAATGCCGCATCCCGACGGTCGGGTGCGCTGAACGAATGGCTGTGAGTCATTGCCGTCTCCATGGGCGGTATCATCACGAGAGGCGCAGGGGCTGGCGGCAGATCTCGCATGTGTGCCGTTCTCCCGAGCGGATGCGCCGGGCGAGCCGATTGGGGATTTTCCGGTGGCCCGTGCATCCGCAGTGCGCCATCGTCAAACCGGGAAGAAAACGTTCCGGCGGTGGGCGGAACTCCGTCCTGACCTCATGCTCTGGAACGGCCGTGTCCGGCGACTCGCCACAGCGCCGCATCAGCCACTTCCAGTGGGCCCCGTGGACTTCGACCTTCGAGCCGAAGAGCCAGTCGGCGATGATGTGGCACGTTTCGTGGATGACGGTGCTCCGTTTCCCGGCGTCGGTCAGGGTATTCCAGTGACTGGTTGCCAGTTCAACCCTGGGCTGAAGCGTCTTATCGGCGAATCTCCAGAAGGCACGACCCACACATTGCGTCAGGCGCCCGTCGAATGCGTAGCCGATCCGTTTCGCGAGTTCCGGACATTCGCATCGCTCGCACGCGAAGTGGATCCACTGGAAAATGTTGTCGGACTGGCTCCTGCACTCTGCCGTCAGGCCGCCGGCTGGTCCTGACGCACGCGCGGCATCGACACCGCGGACCCTGGTGTTTTGCTTCATAGGCTCTCCAAGAAAAAGGACACGGGGGGATCCAACCGAGCGACGATCGCCCGGACACGACACACCACGCACGATCGCGGTACAAATAGTATCGCCTGGACGCTAAAATGTCTTCGTTTGACAGGTTTCGTGACAAGATCGCGCACCGCTGTGCGCGGGTCTCGGACCCCGCATGCCGTTGTGCGCGGGTCTCGGACCCCGCACTCGCCCCGACCGCTAGGTCTCCAGGAATCCGGGAGACCTGCGGTCGGCCGTTTCCGCGAGGTCGGGAGACCTTCGCCGAGCGCGCCGATCGCGCAGTATGCACCCCAGCCGCGGAGAACGTCGCATCATGGCCCGGTATCGTTTCCGAGAAGGCGTCAAGTACGGAGCGCGCTTGCTGCGCGTGGTCGAGCGACCGATTGAAAACAGCCCCACGTCCGGTCTGCGGCTGCTGCGCCTGGAATTCGAGGTCTTTGCCGCCGACGAATTGCGGCGGGTTCTGGCCTCGACCGGCGCCGTCGCGTGTCGGGATCTGGTGGTCGGCCCGGCGGCGGCTGCCTTCAAGGATTCCTCGTTGATCGCCTATGCCAGCGCCTTGCGGCTGCGGAACCCTGCGGACCCGGCCGAATGGTTGCGTCTGAACGGTCAGCAGCCGTGGATCGAGATCGTGTTTGGCGCGGTCGGTGAGGCCGACTTGCGGAACGCGTTTCAGTCCGTTTTTCCGCTCGACCCCGGCGGATGTTCCGTGCGGGAGTACCAATACGACCTGGACAAGGATTGGGTCACCGTCGCCCAAGCGGCCCGCAACTTGAAGACCAGCGAGTCGTCCATCCGTCGCCGCGTGCGCGAACTAGAGCCGGGGTGGGGCGCGAAACTGCTGTGGCGCACCGCAGGCGGGCATCGGCGGATCAAGCTGTCGCTGCTCCGGAACCTCTGGTCGGAATAGCCGCTCCGCCTGACGCCGCCCAGCAAGCCTCTGTGCAAAATCAACTACGCGATTTGTTGGTAGGGCGGACTTTAGTCCGCTCGGGCGGAATGAATTCCGCCCTACGAAGATGGCGAACTTGTCAGCAACTTGTCAAAAGCAGACGATCTGGCTCCCGGAAGCGTCTAATGTGGTAGCCGGCCGAAACCCGCGGGCCGTCGTCCGTAGCATGGCTCTCCGAGTCGTGCCGATTTCTTCTGGCGACGAACCGCTGTCGGACCGGCGTCGCGTATTCGACTTTCGCCACCCCATTGCTACCAGGAGCCATCGGATGTACACCTTTGAAGTCAAGATTCGCCTTGCCGGCCGCGTGTCCTACGTTGAAGTCACCGCTAGCGACTCGGCCCACGCCCGGATGCTGGTCGCAGCGCAGTACGGCGACGCGGTGACCATCCTGCAGACGAAGCGGATACGGTAGCGGGTTCACGACGGCGATTTAGTTTCCTTAATGCGGAGCACGGTGGTCATGCCTACAGAAACAGTCAAAGACAACCAGTGGTGGTACTCAAAGTCGGTACACAAGCCGAGCGTAGAGCGAGCTGCCTACATTGTCTTGTCCATTGCGGGACGTGAGTGCCCGATGATGCACAGCAAGCTGGGTAGAGACGGGAGAGTAACGCCTTCCTTCACGTTCATTCGATCGGCGGACCTTCAATTCTGGCAGGCACTAAACGGCCAAGACGTGGATATCGACCTCGTTGAAGCCTCCGATAGGATGCCAGAGGTTGACTGTGCGGGCGACAGTGACGAGTCTCCGGAACCCGTCTCATTGGATGGTCCCGGTGACCCCTTCGACACGTCCCCGATCGTCTGCTGCGGAGAGACGCTTTTCGACGCCTACGTTTTCGTTGACTGGAGCGCGGCGTCGAGGCCCAAGAGAGGACGAGACAGCATCTGGATCGCGGAAGGCAGCTACGACGCGGATCGGATGCTAGTGGCCAGAATTGTGGACAATCCGCCAACTCGCGGGGCGGCGGAGAATTGCGTTCGAGGTCTTCTCGTCGACCATCTACGGCGTGACAGACGGGTGCTCGTCGGTTTTGACTTTCCGTACGGTTATCCGAAAGGCTGGCACGACGCTGTCGGCCACGCGGCTGGCGCCCGGAGCGACCTTTGGAGCCTGTTCACTCAGAAGCTACAGGTCGACAACGGCGGCAATAACAACAACCGTTGGGATGCGGCCGATGCCTTCAACGTCGCGGATCCGAGTTCTCTCGGACCGTATTGGGGAAGGCCAGTTCAACGAGCCGAACTGGTGAATCTGCCCATTAAGAAACCCGCGTGTTTCGCGGACGGCTCCGTGCGCGAGTTCCGAAGAATTGAGGAATCCCTGCGCGCGCTCGGACGGCGCCCCATGTCCGTCTGGCAACTCTTCGGCAATGGCTCGGTTGGGAGTCAGGCTATGCTGGGCATCCCGGTCTTGTACCGTCTCCGCAACGATGACCAACTGAAATCCCACAGCCGCGTCTGGCCGTTTGAGACTGTAGGTTGGACGTGTCCAACTGACACAAGGCCGTTCATCCTCCACGCGGAGATCTGGCCAGGCTCCATCGACGTGATCCGTGGTCTTCACGCGGTCAAGGATGCGGCACAGATGCTGAGCTACGTGCGTTGGGCAGCTACCCTCGATACAGCTGGCCTTCTTGGACCTCGCTTCACGCCTGCGATCCCAGAGCCAGAAAAACGAACCATAGAAGCGTGCGAGGGATGGATCTTGGGACAGGTAAACGGCCCCCTGGAGTGACGACCGCGTTACGCCACTGCCCAGTGACTTACGCTTTTCCGTTTGACCGGTGGACCGTTTGGGCATTTCCGCAGTGTCGGGTTGCGTCACGGCCCATTCTCGGTCGGTGCTGACGAAGCCCGCAACATGCGCGCGTCATCCAGATCCGATACTCAGACCGCAAAACGACGCGCATGTCGACAAGGTGCGCTGCTCGCACACCCCGATCTTGTCACGAAACCTGCCGCGCGTTGCCTCTTGCGGCGTTCTTACGATACTATCTCCAGAGTCGCGTGGTTGTGTTTCGTGTTCTGCGTTTCCCTGTCCCTGTTTCTTGGAGGGCCGCCGCTTGTCTCGACCTGGCCGTTTTTGCCGTGTGACCGTTTTCGTTCTCCGCCGCTCTGACAAGACGCGGCGGGGGATTACCGTACGCTATCGGCGTTTGGGCTCGTTTCGCATGGCCGAGCGCGGCAAATATGGCCATCGGGAACGGATGGCGGCTGCCGCTTGGGTGAGGTGCGAAGGTGTCCATCGCCGGGAGACGCTTGCACAGTTGGAGGCGCCCGAGGAACTTGTTCGCCACCAGACAAACTTCCGGGCGATCGCGGCCGAGATCAAGCCGGGCCCCTCGGATTTCCAGGAGGACGCCTACGTGTACGACAACGGGGTCGAATCGTGGCTGATTCTGATCTCGGATGACGAGACGAAACTGTATTCGCAGTTCGGCGGCCAAATGCGCGACGTGCCGCGGAGCGGCCGCGTCGAGCGGTCCGGCGCCAGCGAGGCGTTTCCTTGGTCGCTGTGGTTCCCGAAGGAGAATTGACCGTACATGGGCGATGGGGAGAAAACGATGGATGACGCCCTGAACGAGGTCCGCGAGTTCCACCGCCAAATCGGAGCGGCGGTGGCGGATTCGCCGGTGCTGTTGCCGTGTAAACGGGACTCGGCCAGCGAGATGGCCGGCGCGATCCGCCTGTTGCTGGCGCGCTGTCGGAGCATGGCTGACGACGGCAACAGTTTGCTGGCGCGGTTGTGCCTGGCACTGGAGGAAATGGCCGAGTGGGTCGAGGCCCATGCTGCGGGCGATCTGGTCGCCGCAGCGGACGCCTGGGGCGACCGGCTGTACGTGCTGCTCGGCGACGCCGTTGCGGCAGGACTGCCGGCCGCGGCCATTTTCGAGGAAGTCCACCGGTCGAATATGACCAAGACGGCGGCCAAGGCGGGCAACTTGGGAAAGGGGACCAAGGCCGACGCGTTTCGCCAACCTCGACTGCGGGAGGTGTTGTTTCCGGAGACGTGTGGACCAGATCAGTTTGACAGCGACGCTGCGGCATCCGGTGCTGCTTCGCCGCGTATCGTGTGTCTGTGAGCGGAAGGAGGCTAGCCCCGGTGGGTGCGGAGGACCGGTGGCTAGCGCCATGCCGCTCACTTTCGGTTGAGATCAATGTGGCTGAGGGATACATCCAATGCCAATCACGCGAGAGTTTCTGGGGTTCGACCGGCCGGCGCTGGCGACGGCGGCCGACTTCTTGATCGACCGGTTCGGCCGGTCGTCGCTGGCCGATCTTCGCTACGTGATCGTGGTGGTGCCGGGGGCCCGGGCGGGGCGGCGGCTGCTGGAAATCCTGGTCGATCGGGCCGAGGCGCAGGGGCCGATGTTCGCGCCGCCGCAGATTGCGACCGTGGGGCACCTTCCCGAACTGCTCTACCAGGCCAAGAAACCGTTTGCCGACGAACTGACGCAACAACTGGCCTGGGCCGCGGCGCTGCGCAACTTCGACCGGACAAAGCTGTCCATCGTCGTCGCCGACCGGCCGGACGAAAACGATTCCGCCCGTTGGCTTGACTTGGGCCGGCTGCTGCAATCGCTGCACCGAGAACTGGGCAGCGATGGATTGACTTTTGGCGATGTGCTCCAGCGGGGCAAGTCGCTGGCCGGCTTTGAGACGGAGCGCTGGCAGACGCTGGCGGAAATCCAGCATGCCTACGTCGGTACGCTTGACGGTTTGGGGCTCTGGGACCGCCAGACCGCGCGGCTGTTTGCGATCGAGCATCGCGAATGCTGCAGCGATCGGCCGATCGTGCTGGTCGGCGTGCCCGATTTGGACGGAACCCTGCGGCAGATGCTGGATCAGGTCGCCGACCGCGTCACGGCGCTGGTGTACGCACCGCAGGCGTGGGCCGAGCGGTTCGATTCGCACGGCGGCCTGTGCGTCGAGGCGTGGCAGGAGGTTGAACTGCCGATTCCGGACGCCTCGCTGCTGGAGGCCGATGGCCCGGCCGACCAAGCCGAAGAGGTCGCTCGTCGGATCGCACAGTTCGACGGGCGGTTTCTGGCCGAGCAGATCACGATCGGTGTGCCCGATGAACGGGTCGTATCGCCGCTTGTCCGGCAACTCGACGAGTGCCAACTGCCGAACCGGTACGGGGCGGGAGAGCCGCTGGCTCGCGCCGGCGTCGTTCGTCTGCTCGGTGATCTGGCGGCCTTCGTTCGCAGTGGCCGGTACGCCGATTTCGCCCGGCTGGTGCGCCATCCCGACGCCGAGACGTGGCTGATGGATGCAGGCGTACAGCCGGGTTGGCTGCAAGAACTGGACGACTACTACAACAAGCACTTGCCACGCGGCATCGACGGCCGCTGGCTCGGCCTGCCTGAGGATTGTCGGCGGCTGGGCGACGTCTACGAGCGGGTCGCACGGCTGACCCGGCCGCTGCAAGGGGCGCCACGAGCGATCCACCGTTGGCTGCCGGAGATCCGGCAGATCCTGTTCGAAGTCTACGGGGGCCGCGAGTTCGATCTGGAGAACGAGGCGGATCGGCGGGCGTGGAAGGCGTGCTGCGCGGTACATGATGCGCTGGACCGGTTGGCGGATATCCCGGAGACGTTGATGCCCGAGGTCAGCGGCGCCGTGGCGCTTCGGCTGCTGTTGGATCAGGGGAACGCCGAACGGATACCGCCGACGGTCGACGCCGCGGCGATCGAGCTGGTGGGCTGGCTGGAATTGCCGCTGGACGACGCGCCGGCCTTGATCGTCACCAGCTTCAACGACGGCTTCGTGCCCTCGAGCGTCAACGCCGATCTGTTCTTGCCGGGCGGTTTGCGGTCGGCTTTGGGATTGGACGATAATGCGCGGCGTTATGCGCGGGACGCCTACGCGGCGGCAACGTTGCTCGCGCCGTGGCGCAACACGACGTTCATCGTCGCCCGGCGGGATGCAGACGGCTATCCGCTGGCGCCCAGCCGTCTGCTGTTTGCCGCCCCGCCGGACGCCGTGGCCCAGAGAGCCTTGCGGTTCTTCGCCGAGGCGCCAAGACGTCCTGTGCGCCCGCCGCTGGCTGGCGGCTTGGTCAGCTCGCGTCCGGAACACGCGTTTGAGGTGCCGCGGCCACGTTTGGAACCGGTCACGGAGATCAGCGTGACCTCGTTCAAGAAGTATCTGGCATGTCCGTATCGGTTTTACCTCGACCAGGTGTTGAAACTGAAACCTATCGACGATGACGCGGCGGAACTGGATGCTAAGAGCTTCGGCGATCTGGCGCACAAGGTGCTCGAGCATTTCGGCCGCAGTGATGCTCGCGATGCGACCGATGCCGACGCGATTGAGCGGGAGTTGAGTCACGGCCTTGACGTACTGGTTCGGGAGCGTTTCGGCGGGCATCCGGGAGCGGTGCTTTTGGTCCAGATCGAACAGTTGCGGCTGCGTTTGCGGGCGTTGGCCCGGTGGCAGGCCGCCTGGGCCGCCCAGGGGTGGCATATCGAACGTGCCGAGTTCGATCGGCCCGGCAGATTAGACGTGGACGGGGAGTCGATTGTGTTGAAAGGCCGCATCGACCGCATCGACGTCAACCAGCGGACCGGCCAGCGGATCATCTTCGATTACAAGACGTCCGACGTTGACGATCCGCCGGAGAAGACGCATCGCGAGAAGTCGGGCGCGTGGATTGACCTGCAGTTGCCCTTGTATCGCCATCTGGTCCGCGCAGCCGGGATCGCCGGGCCAGTGGGGTTGGGCTATATCGTGTTGCCCAAGGAAACGGGCCGCGTCGGAGCAGCGTTGGCCGAGTGGACCGAGGCCGACCTGGAGGACGCGGATCGGGCGGCGCGCGATGTGGTGCGCAAGATCCGCAAGGGAGTCTTTTGGCCGCCGAAGTATCCGCCGCCAAAATACCGCGAAGACTTGGCCCCCATTTGCCTGGATGGCGTTTTCGGGAGGAGGAAGTGGAGATGAGCCCTGCGCCGTTGGGACACGAGTTGATCCGCGCGTCGGCGGGTACGGGAAAGACGTACGAACTGACGAATCGCTATCTGTGCCTGTTGCGCTGCGGACAGCGGCCGGACGATATTCTGGCTTCGACGTTCACGCGCAAAGCGGCCGGCGAGATCCTGGGACGCATTCTGCTGCGGTTGGCCGAGGCCGCGACCGACGAGGCGAAGCGGGCAGGCTTGCAGGCTACGTTGGGCACCGAAACGCTCACCCGCGAAGAGTGCCTGATCGCACTGGCCGGGATGGTTCGCCGCTTGCACCGCCTGCGGATCGGCACGTTGGACAGTTTCTTCGCGCAACTGGCCGGCAGTTTTGCGCTGGATATCGGCCTGCCCCCCGGCTGGCGAATTGCCGACGAACATGAAGATGCGGCGCTGCGGGCGGAGGCAATGGACGCGGTACTGAATAACGAAGATCCGCGTGGCCTGTTGACCCTGCTCCACGCGCTGACAGGCGGCGAGACCACCCGCAGCCTCGACCGCGAAGTGCGCAAGAAGATCGACGCGCTGTACGCGGTCTATCGCGAAAGCAGCCGAGACGCCTGGTATCGCGTGCCGCGTTTGCGGGAGTTGCCGGAAGCCCAACTCACTGCGGCCCTGGAAACGCTGCGCGGGATTACCCTGCCGCAGCACCGGGACTGGGACAAGGCGCACCGGAAGCATATCCAGGCGGCCGAAGCGGGCGATTGGGAATCCTTTGTGAAAGACGGCATCGCCAAAGCCGTTGCGGCCTCCAAGGCCAGCTATTGTACCAAGCCGATCGAGACGGCCGTCGCCTCCGCGTATCGTCCGCTGATCGCTCACGCCAAGGCGGTGCTGATGAATCGACTCGCCAACCAAACCGAAGCAACGCACCAATTGCTCGAGAGGTTTCACGATCAGTACCAACAACTCAAGACGCAGGCCCGCGCCTTGCGGTTCGAAGACCTTACGTTCCAGCTTGCGGAGCGTTTTCCTGCTATCTTGGACGCGGACTTCGGTAGCGGGAACAAGGACTCGGGCGAGAAAATTGACGCCGATCGTCTCGCGGTTCGACTTGACTCGCACCTGCGGCACCTGCTGTTGGACGAATTCCAAGACACGTCGCTCTCGCAATGGTCCGTCATTCGGCCGCTCGCACAACGGATCGCCGGAGCAGGACCGGATCAGTCTCTCTTTTGTGTCGGCGACACGAAACAAGCCATTTACGGCTGGCGCGGTGGCGTGGCGGAGATCTTCGATGCGCTCGCGCACGATGTGACGAACGTCCACCAGCGGTCGCTGGACACCAGTTGGCGGTCCTCGCCGCCTGTTGTCCAAGCCGTCAACCAGATCTTCCAGAACCTGCAACGGCACAAGAACCTTGGCGATCTGGCCGGCGCGGTAACCGGCTGGCAGAGACAATTCCATCGACACCAGACCGCTGAACCGAAGCGCGGTCTCAGCGGTTACGTCCGCCTCCAGGCCGCGCGTGCGGCGAACAGCGATGAGGCGGATTCACCACAGGACATCACGCTGCGGTTCGTGGCCGAGCAGGTCGCAAACTGGACGAAACAGGCTCCCGGTTTCGACGTTGGCGTGTTGGTGCAACGCAACAAGACGGTCCGCCGGTTGATTGATGAATTGCGGGAACAGGGCATCGAGGCCAGCGAAGAAGGCGGCAGTTCCTTGAACGACTCCGCCGCAGTGCGGCTCATCTTGTCCTTGGTTAAACTGGCCGACCATTCGGGCGACCGGGTCGCACGGTTTCATGTTGCCACGTCGCCGCTGGCCGCCTCGCTCGACCTGTTCCCTTCGGCGGATCAACCCGACGTGACAGCCGGGTCAACGGGCAATGACATGGACGCAGCGATTCGGTTTGCCAGCCGGCGTGGTGATGCCGCTGCCGGCCAGTTGGCCCGCCGCATCCGTCGCCAGCTTGTCGATGACGGTTACGGGCCGACGGTTTACAGGCTGGCCGGACAACTTGCGCCGGCCTGCAATCGCCGGGAATTGCGGCGGGCGGAGAAGCTGATCGGTCTGGCATACCAGTACGACGCCGTGGCCACGTCGCGGCCACGCGATTTCGCCGCCTATGTCGATTCCGCCAAGGTCCGCGATCCGATTGTCGCCAGCGTGCGCGTGATGACCGTGCATCAGGCAAAAGGCTTGGAGTTCGACATCGTTGTGCTGGCGGATCTCGAAGGCGTGTTGATCGGCCAGCGCGGCGATCTGGTCGTCGGGCGGCCGTCGCCAACAGAGCCGATCGACCGTGTGTGCCGCGGCTGCAACAAGGGCGTGCAGCAACTGTTGCCCGCAGACTGGCAGCGGCTGTTCCGCGCCACCGACGATCAGGACGTGGCCGAATCGCTCAGCGTGCTTTACGTCGCCGTCACGCGGGCCGTTCACGCGCTGCACATGATCGTTGCCCCTTCGGCCGGCAACGAACAACAACTTCACAAGACGTTTGGCGGCCTGTTGCGTGCGGCCCTGACCGACGGTCGCCGACTGGCCGCGGGAGAAGTCGCCTTCGAAGCGGGCGATCGTGAGTGGTTTCGAGATCCCGGCGTTGAACGCGGGCTATCCGTTGCCGAAGTTGCGTGGCAAGCCGAATCGCTTGCGCCGCTGGAAGTGAACCTGGCGGCACCGGCCGCGCGGCGCTGGCGTGGGCTGCAGCGTGTGAGCCCATCCCGGCTGGAAGGCGGCACTTGGGTCCGGCTCGTCGCTCCGCGGGGCGACAACGACGCCGATCGCAGGCGTGCAAGGGATCGCGGCATGGTCATCCACGCGTGGTTCCAGCAGATCGAGTGGCTCGATGACTATGCACCGAGCGACGACCGCCTCCGCGAGGTCGCTGCGCGGAGCGGCCTCGCGCTGAGGCCCAACGACGTCGACCACTGGCTGACGGACTTCCACGCAATGCTCGCCCGGCCGAACATCGCCGCCTGCCTGCACCGATCCGCCTACCAAGACTTTGGAGGCGTGAGACTCAGCGTCGAAACCGAACGTCCGTTCGCCGTCCGCGACGGCGACCGCTTGCTCGTCGGCAACATCGACCGCTTGGTCACCGTATGGGACGGAAACCGGCCCATCGCCGCTGACATCCTGGACTTCAAGACCGACGCGATCTCCGCTCATGACCAGCACGCTTTCTCGGAGAAAGTGAGATTCTACAGTCCCCAATTGGAGACGTACTGCCAAGCTGTTAGGAAGATGGCGGGAGCTGAACTGCAGCAGATTTCGGGCAATGTGGTGTTGCTTGAAGCCGGGTTGGTGGTTCCAATTCCGAACGGAGGCGTCGGATGACAACCGCCAACGAAGGAGGACTTGCTATGAACAACCCGGTTCCGGCCCTGAGACGTTCGATGATCTGGCTTGGTCTTGTGCAGGTACTCGTTCCTTCGCTCGTTCGTGCAGACGTAACAACCTATCCTGCGCCGGCAGGGGAGGCGATTACCGGCGATTATGCAGT
>JAAYYU010000216.1 GCA_012515235.1 Candidatus Anammoximicrobium sp. | reverse complement strand
TCCCTTTGCTCCCTGCAATCCCCGCCGGCTCGTCCGGCGGGATTCATCAAGTCTTTCGTTCAAGGAGACCGCTCATGTTCCGCCAGCATCGCCGTGATTTCCTGAAGCGGGCCGCCACGGGCGGCATTGCCGCCGCGTTTGCCATCTCCGGCACGAAGGCTTCCGGCCGCGTGTTGGGAGCCAACGACCGGGTGCGCATTGCCGTAGCCGGCGTCAACGGCCGCGGGCAGCAGCACATCACGGCCTATGGCGAGATGCGGGACGTGGAGATCGCCTGGCTGGTGGATCCTGACAGCCGCCTGTTCGCCTCCCGCAGCGCGGCCGTGCAGAAACTGGCCGGGAACACGCCGCAGTGTGTCCAGGACTTCCGCCGCGTGCTCGACGACCCGACGCTGGACGCCGTGTCGCTGGTCACGCCCAACCATTGGCACGCGCTGCTGGCCGTGTGGGCCTGCCAGGCGGGCAAGGATGTCCTCGTGGAGAAGCCGTGCAGCCACAACATCAGCGAAGGCCGCCGGATCGTTGAAGCCGCGCGGAAATACGGGCGCATCGTCCAGCACGGCACGCAGCGCCGCTCCGATCCGCGTTTCGTCAAGCTGACGGCTGACGTCCGCAGCGGGAAGTTCGGCAAATTGCGGCTCGCCTTCATCAAGATTCACCGGCCGCGCGAGACCATCGGCGTGCGTCCTGCGGAGCAACCGCCCGCGGAGTTGGACTACAACCTCTGGGTCGGTCCGGCCCCCGTGCATCCGTACCGTTCGAATCTGGTGCCTTACGATTGGCATTGGATCTGGGATTTCGGCAACGGCGAGATCGGCAATCTGGGCTCGCATCAGTTGGACGTAGCCCGCTGGGCCATGCCCGCCGGCGCCGCGCCGCAGCGTGTCGTCAGCTTGGGCGGCCGTTTTGGCTACCGCGACCAGGGTCAAACGCCCAACACCCAGTTGACCGTCTTCGACTGCGGGGACGTCAAGCTGATGTGCGCGCAGCGGGGCCTGGTCGACCGGAAGGCAGTCAAGGTGACCGTCGAGTTCCATACGGCCGAGGGCGTGATCCGGGAAGGCCGGTTCTTTCCCCACGGCCAGTCGGAAGGCGAACCGATCCCAGGCGCTCCCGCCGGTGGGTTTGCCGACCTGGGACGACTCCATTTCCGGAACTTCATCGATTGCATCCGCTCGCGGCGGCGGGAGGAACTGAGCGCCGAGATCCTCGAAGGCCACCGCTCCACGCTGTTGGCCCACCTGGGCAACCTCTCTTACCGCCTGGGCGAAGAGGTCCCCTTTGGCAAGCCGCCGGGAAGCCTCGGCGGCGACCCGCTGGCGGGCGAAGCGTTCGAGGACCTGCAGCGTCACCTGGCAGACGCTGCGGGTCTGGACCTGGGCGGCGCCACCTATCGTCTGGGCCGCACGCTGCGGTTCGACGCCCAGGCCGAACGGTTCGTCGGCGATCCTGACGCCGATCAACGGCTCACCCGCCCGTACCGCAGCCCGTTCGTGGTGCCCGAACAAGTGTAGAGACGACGAGCCGCACTCAGAACAGACGACGACCTCCGCCGGATGCCGGCGAAGCGGACCGCTGCGCCGCCGTGCGCCGCGGCAGACCGGCACGGTTTTCAGGGCGACGGGGGACGCCTATCGCTCCCGGATCCGGATGGTCTTCCAGTGGGTTTCGGCCCCTTCGCTCTGGATGCCGATCGGCCCGGCAGTCAGCTCGCATTTGCGGACCGTCGAGACCGCGGCGCCGTTGAGCGAAATGGTCATGTCGCCGCCTCGGACGTCGATCTCCAGTTTGTTGAACTGGCCGACCGGACGGAGCACCCGTGCCAGGGCGGCGCTGTCGAACGTGTGGGTGCATCGGAGGTCGCGGGGGATCGGCAGGATGATCCCCAGATTCCGGTTTGCTCCCTGCACTTCCACGCTCCGCGGCCAGACGCCGAGGGCGTTCTTTTCGCCGACGTGGATCAGGCAGCCGCTGTTGCCTCGAAACTCCGCATCGTCCTTCAGCCCGGCGGGCCTCTGGAATGCGAATTCGACTTGCAGCGTATAGTCGCCGTACGGTTTTTTGGTGACCATGTAGCCCGAGGGCCGGCCGCTGCAGATCAGGATTCCCTCCTGGACGGTGAAGGTGCCCTTGTTTTCAGTCCCGGCCTTGCCGAAATAGAATTCCCATCCGGCCAGGTCTTTGCCGTTGAAGAGCAGGGTCCAGCCCTGTTCTGCGTCTTCCTGGGCCGCGGGCAGATTCGGCGCTGCCAAGGCCACGGCAAGAATGGCGGCCAGCGCACAGGCGGCTTGATGGATCGTTTGCATCGTATGGCTCCTTGTCAAGGTGAAGGTGAAGGCTCGGATTCCGACGGTTTTCGATTCTGAATCCACCGGTCCGCCGGCCGGGTGCGGCCGGCTTTCGAGGAACGTCATTTCTTTGGTTCTGCCACTGAGGGCGGCGAGGTCCCGATGCAGTACAGGTGTTTCAGGCCGCGGAGGAACATGCGGCCGGCGGCAAAGGCGGGAGTCGCCCGCGACTCTTCGCCCAGCTTGGATTCCGCGACGGAGACGAACGTCGGGGACGCTTGGAAAACGTGCATCGTGCCGGCGTTGTCCAGGGCGTAGACGCGGCCCGCCGCGAAGACGGGCGAGGGATAGAACGACTCGTCGAACTCGCGCGTCCACAGCTTCCGCCCGCTGCGAATGTCATAGCAGTTCACCATGCCGTACGAATCCGCCGTCAACACAAAATCCCTCGTCGCCAACGGGCTGGCGACGTCCGGCAGGTCGTCCTCGCCCCTCCATGCCAGCGTCCCCGTCGCGACGGAGATGGCCGACAGCTGGGCGCGTTCATTCGCCACGACGATGGTGCCGCCCGCGTAGGCCGGCGACGGGGCCACTTCGCCGGAAAGGCATTCCGTGGACAGCCGCACCGCGCCGGTGTTCACATCGTACGCGGTGGCCGTGGGATTCTCCGCCAACACCACCATCTCACGGTCTCCGGAGACGACGATCATGGGCGACGCCCAGGACTCCCGCACCGCCCGCTTCTTTTGCCAGACGGTTTTTCCCGTGGCGGGGTCCAGCGCATACAGGTTCGCTTCGTTGCTGTCGTCAATCTGCACGAACAGGTGCTTGTACACGATCAGCGACGACGCATAGCCATAGTTGTTCTTGGGAGTGCCGAACGCGCGCGTCCAGGCAATCGCGCCGTTCATGTCGACCGCGACGAGATCGCCGGTGGCAAAGACGGCGAAGAACCGTTTCCCGTCCGTGGCGCCCGTCGAAGCCGCATGGCCGACGCCTTCGGTCACCTTCGGCAAGCGCGTCGGCTGGGGGGTTGATTGCCGCCACAGGATTTCCCCATCGGCGGCGTCGAAGCAGTACAACTCGCGCGAGGTCTCATCGGCGCCGGTCAGGAACACGCGTCCTTCCCAGACCACCGGAGAGCTCGCTCCCGGTCGGGGAACGGCCGTCTTCCAGAGCACATTCTTCCCTGTCGGGCCGTCGAAATCGGCGGGCGCCGCGACGTCGTAGGCGACGCCCTGGCCGAACGGACCGCGCAGATTCGGCCAGTTCCTCTTGATCGCGTCTTCGGGCGGCGCGGGCGCGGCGTCCGGTTGCGGCGCGGCGGGGGAATCGGCGGCGCGTTTCACGGCGACGGGCGGGCCGGCCGCGGCCGGCGCGGCCGGCGATTTGGCGTCCTGCCCGGCCTTGTCGCAGATCGCCCACAAGCGGTCGCCGAGCACTGCAAACAGCACTCCGTTGGCCACGCAATGGCTGCTGTACACCGTCTCTCGATCGTTTCGGATGCCGGGGTGCAGTTCGAATTGCCTCGCCGCCGACAGGATGGCCTTGCTCAGAAACAGCTTGCCGTCCGCGACCACCGGCGAACTGAAGCACGTCGCGCCTTTGCGGGTCGAATACGTCCAGTGACAGAAGCCGGTGTCCGCATCCAAGCAATGCACCTTGTACGAATTATCGGCGACAAAAACCAGGTCGTCCGCCACGGCCACAGTCGAGACGCTCTGATTCAAGGCCTCGTAGGACCAGAGCTTGCCCGTCTCCGTAATGTCGCCGGTCAGGGTGGCGTCGATACAGACGAGGTTTCCCAGGGCGTCTCGTCCGCCGTGATTCGTGTCCCCGCCAATCGCCACATACACGCGGTTCCGGCAGAAGACCGGCGTGCCGATGATGTCGCACGGATGTCCGCGGCCGTCTCCTTTGATTTGCCGCGGGTAGAAGCACGCCCTCTTGTAAGCCGGCGGGATGCAATCGACGCTCCAGATCTTCTTGAGAAGGGGCACGTCGGGGACTCTGGCCGTCGGAATCGTGTCCACGGGCGTCGTCGCGGGCACGCGCCACGAAAAGCGGAATTCCAGCGGCAGGGCAGGCTTGGGAAGGCCCGCCAGGAGATTCACGGAGCGGGCATACTCTGCCGCGGAGAGCCCGCCGGTGTCCTGGTTCTCGACGTCGATGTAATACACGATCGGACCGCGGAGACTCGTGGTCATCCAGCGGTCGGGGGCCACGGGGACGGAAGGGTCCACTGCCTGGAAGGCCTGGCAGCGGCCGTTGCCCGTGGCCAGGAGGATTTGCGCCTGCCCGTTCACGACGCCCAGGGCGGGAGACGAATACTGCCCGCGGTACAGCTGCTCGCCGATCTGCTCGTCGTCGCGCGCCACCAGTTGTCCCGTCCGCTTGTGGAACGCGACCAGGCTGGGGGTCAGGGGACTGAAGGGAATCCTGCCCGGAACCCAGGAGCGTCCATTACCCGTGCAGACGTACACGTAGTCTCCGTGGACCAGGACCGAGGAACTGGCGGTGTGGTGGTAGTACGCCTGCAGCTTCTCGAGCAGGTCATATCTCCACAGGATGCTCTTCAAGGACGCTTGTTGCAGAGCGTCTCGTTCCGCGGTCGTGGTCGGCGGCTCAGCGTCCCCTTCGCGAGGGCGGCTTGCGGCCAACAGTCTCGTCAGGTCGATGCAAATGACCTCCTGGTGCGGGCTCACAAAGTACAGCCGGTCACCGTCGATTGTCGGGGTGGAACTGATGGCCCAGCGTTCCAGATTGTCCCTGGGTGGCTTGGGGCAGAGGAAGGTGCCCAGCAGATTCCCGGTCTCTTCGTCCAGGCACAGGAAGCAAGCTTCCTTGGCGTCTTTCCAAGTGGTCCCCACGATCACTTTGCCGCCGCTGACGACAGGGCTGCCGGTCGTCAGGTGGCCCAGCTTGACGACCCACTTGACGTTCCTCGTCGAGCCCAGATCTATCTGGCCCGATTCATTCTTGACGCCGCAATCGGCCCACTCCGGCAAGCGCTGGTTGCCCGCAGCAGCCATGTTGCGCGAGGGTTGGCCGCACCATTCCGGCCAGTCCTGGCCGCACAGCGGACCTGCCCCTGCGGCTAACAGCACGGCCAGACCCCAAACACGGATCTTTCTGCACTTCATGGTCCCACTCCAAACCGGTCAGGCCGGGGCAGTCACGATTCACGCAGTTGGTCAGAACGCCCGAATCAGGTCCTGGGTCGGCGGCGAGAGCGTCCCGGAGCGGACCAGCACCAAACGGGAAATGGATAGCTCGTGTTGCCGTTCATGATCGCACACTTGAACGCCAGGGGGTCAGGCTTACAGAATTCAATTTTGGCCGATGGTGAGTCCAGCTATAGGGAACGACATTGCTCGGCCAAAATTGAATTCTGTAAGCCTGACCCCAGCGCCGAGACCGTGATTCCATCAACAACGCGAACACGCAGCCTCTTACCGTTTGGTGCTAGTTGTACGGCTGGGTCCAAGCGGCGGGCTGGGATTCCCAGTCGGGCTTGAGTCCCTCGGCAACCTTGACGGCTTTGGCCCGGACGTACAGGTCGTCGGCCTTGAGGGTGTACGAGGCTTCGACGCCCTCCACGGTATCCAGGACGACGCCGATGCTGTCCGAATACAGATCGATCTTCCGCGCCGGACGCCGGGGGCCCTTGGCGACGTCGATCGTTCGGCTGGACGGATCGTAGTCTTTCTTCGTGCCCAGGAACTGAATGCGATAGGGGCCTTCCTCCCGGACGTCGATCTTGACCGAGAGCGTTTTGCCGTCGAAGTGGATGTCCGCGAAATCCAGCCCGTTGGAGGCGTAGAAATCGCCGGCGGAAATCGCTGCCAGCACATCCTCCGTGCCCAGCTTCGCCGCCCGCACGACGCTCCAAGCCTTGGCCGGCGCAACGTAAGAATGGCGGTCGTCCGTTCCCAGGCCCAACAGCAAGGGCTGGTCGTGGGCGGCCCGATAGGCGTTGACGACGTCCCAGAATTTCTCCGGTTTCCAGCCCTCCGGATGCCCGTCTAATCCGCTGGCGATCGCGTTGTTGTTCAGCTCGAACACGCGAATCTGCGGCAGCGCGATCAGGTCCGCGGGGGAATAGTCGTAGTATCGCCACAGCGGATGGTTCGCCGTAAAGAGATAGTTCTGCCCGGCGTAAGCTTCCTGACCCTTGGCGTACGTCCGCTGGAGGATCTCCCGCGGGGTTTCCGCAGCCAGATAGGGGAACACCTCGCGGACGTTGATGAAATTCACGTGGACCT
The DNA here is from genome assembly GCA_012515235.1 of Candidatus Anammoximicrobium sp. Classification (GTDB taxonomy): domain Bacteria; phylum Planctomycetota; class Planctomycetia; order Pirellulales; family Pirellulaceae; genus Anammoximicrobium. The sequence continues at coordinate 4,714 of JAAYYU010000216.1, read as the reverse complement.
GCTGCCCGTTGGGACAGCCGCCGGTCTGCTCGTATCCGGGAATCAGGAGGAACTTGCCGGGCTCGGCAAACCGCTTTTCCAGCTCCGCAAACGGCGTCATGCGGACATACGTCTGGGTGCCAACGGTGATCGTGCGGATGGAATCCTTGCCGAACTTCTCGATCGTTTCGTCCACGTGGGCTTGCGTCAGCTTCGGCCAGCCGCGCGTGGGAGAGATCACCTTCCACAGCGACGTCTCGCCCTTGAACGCGGCCACGTCCGACGGCGTGTTGTCGAATCCGAAACCGTCGAAACGCAGGCGGTCGGACTGAAAGATGTTGTGGTCGGACGGGCAGATGAAGTGGTAGCCGTGGGACTTGTACCAGTCGATCGCCCATTCCGGCAGCGGCTCGCCGTCGGACCACTGGTTGTGCATGTGCAGGTTGCACTTGAACCAGTGTTTCTTCGGCTCGGCAGCGGCGTTCGCGGCGGCGGACAGGCGCTGGCCGCCAACGCAGGCCGCGGCCGCAATCGCGCCGGAGGTCTTGAGAAAATCACGACGGGAAAAACGCTTCCCCATGACGGCACTCCTGGATTTCGAATGGTGTTGGCAGTGTTGGCGGCCCGGACCGGTTGCGCTTCGCCGTTCGGTTTGGCCAGCGACGGTGTGCCGGGACCGGTCGCGCGTTGGGGCGCTCCAGACGGCACCGTACTTTGCTGTGCCGTGCCTGTCAACCACGCACGGGGTGGGTGAGGGCGGGGACGCACGCAGCGCAGCCCGCGCCCAGACGGAAAGCCTGGAGGGCGGAGGATTGGAGGCCGACTGGCAGACAGAGCAGCCGGGATCAGCAGCGCTGGCGGGCGGCTCAGCGCGGGACGCGACACCGGAGCTTCAGCAAACGGCGCTTGGGCGGCGCACGCGAAGCTTCGTATCCCGCTCGGGTCAGCGAGTAAGCTTGGTGCGGGTGCTCTTTGACGAGCATGCCGTTTTCGATCAGCCGGCGGATGGCCGAGACGAACCCCTCCGCCGTGATCCGGCAGTCGCGGGAATTGACGAACAGCATTTCCGCCGGTCCGACTTGATAGCGACGAAACAGAGACAGGATTCTCCACTCAGCGGCGGTCATGGTTCGATCCTTCCTTTGTTGGAGAATGTCTACCGGCCATGCCGAACTCGACGCTTGCTCATCATACCCGCAAAAGGAGAAGAAAGATAGGCCCCCTCGCGAAGACCACGCGATGCGCGCACCGCGAGACAAGGAGGAGCGAGCGAGGAAACACGGGCGACTGTGCCGCTGGCGGTTGACGCCCGCCGATCGCCGACGGACCGCCGGACGAGCGGCTGCCGGCTTCCCGGGGCCAGCCTCGGCGCAGCAAGGCCACCTGCTCCGGCTTCCGAAGATGGGGTCTGCCCATCGGCGGTTGGGGGACTCCACCGACCTCGCTCGGCGTGCCCGGCGACACTCGTTCGACGTGCCGACTCGATCGATCCGCGGCCCGGACCTTCGGCCGCGCCTCCGATTCACAGGCCGCCACGATGGTCCCCAGCACCAGGATGACTTGAACGAGCGTGCGCTCCCGATCGCGTGACATGGCTCGGTTTCCGGGTGGGCTCCGCTTCCGTCTGACTTCCGCTTCCGTCTGACTTCCGCTTCCGTCTGCGTGGCTTCAGAAGGCCTCCGCCCTGAATCGCGTGCAAGCGAGCCGCTCGTCGCGTCGCCGACCGGCGCGTCCGGGCCTGGCCATCCGGACGCCGCTGTGCCCGACAGGAACGTCAAGCGCGCCGGTGTCGCAGTGCTCCGCAGAGACTCAGCAGCAGCGTCATGGCAGTCAGCGGGAGGACCGCGGTCCACATGACCTTGCCCAGCGTCCGCGACATGGCCGGATCCGTCTCCGAAAGCACCAGATAGACGGTGTACGCCACGTAGTAGCCGAGGAACAGGCCGCCTTCCCAGCGGGCGATTCGCTGCCCGGTGAAGAAGATGGGCAGACAAACAGTCGCCACGGCGATCATCACCGGAATGTCGAACCGCAGGGCGGCGGCCGAAACGGCGATGCCCTGGGGAGAAACCGCCGCGGACAGGCCAAGGACGCACAGGATATTGAACAGATTGCTGCCGATGACGTTGCCGACGGCGATGTCCCGCTCGCCGCGCCACGTGGCCAGAACCGAAGCCGCCACTTCGGGCAGGGACGTGCCCAGCGCGACGATCGTCAGCCCGATCAGCAGTTCGCTCATGCCCAGCAACCGGGCGATGGCGGTGGCGCCGTCCACCAGGCACTCGGCGCCCAACGTCAACAGAACCAGGCCCGCGAGCACCAGTCCGATCTGACGGACCACCTGCCGCCGGGACACGCGCTCGGGAACCGCGTATTCCTGCTCGAACTGCCGGCGCGCCTCCGAGGTTTCCCGGCGGCTCTGCCACACGGTCCAGACGATATAGCAAACCAGGATCCCGAACAGCAGACCCCCGTCGCCGCGCCCGATGTTGCCGTCGCTGCTCAGGACCAGCATCAGAACGGACGCGCCGATCATCAGTGGCACGTCCAGGCGGATCAGTTGACTGGACACGGTCAGGGGTGAGACCAGCGCGGAGATGCCCAGGATGAACAAAATGTTCATGATGTTGCTGCCCACGACGTTGCCCACGGCGATGTCCGTCTGGCCGGCAAGGCTGGCATCGAGCGAGACCGCCAGTTCCGGCGAACTGGTGCCGAAGGCGACCACGGTCAAGCCAACCACCAGCGGCGTGATCCGGGCCGCCGCCGCCAGCTTCGAAGCGCCGCGCACCAGCAATTCGCCGCCTGCGCCCAAGGCCAGCAGTCCGGCCAGAATCAGGCCCAGCGGAATCAGGGATTCAGTCATCGGCTTGCCTATCCTCGTCGGTTTGTTCTGACTTATCTTGCCGATCGTTTGTTTCCGGCTCGATCAAGCACACCACCGCCTGTCCCGGCTTGGGGGCGGGCGCGGCGTCGGCCGTCGCGAGGCTCAGGCGTTTTCCCTGGATGACGGCCAGCAGCCGGGCACGCTTGCCGTAATGCGTTTGAAACGCCTGATAGTCGAACTCGCTGCTGAGCCGCGTCACCTTGAGCGTCGCGCCCCGGTCCAAGGCGTTGTTTAGTTGGTCGTAGGTGCCGTCCGCGCCGAACAGGGAGCGGCCCACGAAGTGGTGCAGGGTGCGTTCTTCCCGCGCCGGACGGCCGGTTGCCGCCGGAAGTTGAAACACGTGCTGACGCCCGAAGATTTCGCGAAAACGCAGCGTCGCCAGCGCGTTTACGTCGTGGTTCGGTGTCAGCGCCAGAAAACGGCCGAGTCCGCCGAAATCCACGGCGCTCAGCACGTGCTCGGACAGCACGTCCGCGTAGAACGCCGCCAGGCCCTGCGCGCGGGCCGCTTGCACGTGCGCGTAACTCGTGTCCACCAGAACCACGTGGAATCCTTCCTTCTGCAGGACGCTCCCCAGGTTTCGCGCAAATCCGTTGGCGCCGGCGATCAACAGGCCCTGGGGGTCCCCCTGCGTCAACCCCAGACGCCGCGCCAACGGCCCTGCGGTCAGCCCGTAGACCGCCACCGTGACGATGATCACCAGGAACGTCGCCGGCACCATCACCGCGCCCGACTCGCCCAACCGCAGCGCGAACACCGAAGCCACAGACGCCGCCACGATCCCGCGGGGCGCAAACCAGGCCAGGAACAGCCGCTCGGGCCGCGTCAAGTGCGAGCCGATCGTCGCCGCCCACACCGCCAGCGGCCTGACCACCAGCAGCATGAGCAGCGCAAAGACCGGCCCCCGCCAGCCCAGGGCGGTCAGATCCTCAAGCCGCACGCGGGCGGCCAGCAAGATGAACAGCGCGGAGATCAAGAGGACCGTCAAGCTCTCCTTGAACTCGGTGATCCGGTCCATCGGCACGATCCGCTGATTGGCAAGGATCACGCCCATCAACGTCACCGCCAGCAATCCGGATTCGTGATGCAGGGCGTTGGACGCGGTCAGCGCCGCCACCACGAACATCAGCGTCACCGGATTCTGCAGGTAGTCCGGGATCCAGAACCGTCTCAGGCACCACACCAGGACGCCTGCGCACAGCGTGCCGATGAGCCCGCCGACCAGCACCGTGGCGCCCAGGCCCTGCAGCACGTTCAACGTGGCGGAGCCGTACTCCGCCTGCCGGATCGCATCCAGGCCCTCGTACACCAGCACCGCCAGCGTGGCGCCGATCGGGTCGATCACGATGCCTTCCCATTTGGCCACCGGCGCCACGCGCCCCGTAGGACGGATGTGGCGCAGCAACGGGCCGATCACGGTCGGGCCCGTGACCACCAGGATCGCGCCCAGCAAGAGGGCCAGCGAGCCCGGAATCCCCAAGATCTGCTTCGCCGCCACGGCGCTCAGTCCCCAGGTGACGAGCACCCCCACAGTCAGCAACCCGACGAGCGACCCCCAGGTTTTGCGCAGCTCCCGGAACCGCAGACTCAAGCCGCCTTCGAACAGAATCAGCCCCACCGACAGGGACACCACGGGCAGCAGCAAGTCCCCGAAGAGCTGATCCGGATCGATCCAACCCAGCCCCGGCCCCACGGCGAACCCCGCGCCCAGCAGCAACAGAATGGACGGGACGCGCAACCGCCATGCGAGCCATTGCGCGCCAATGCCCAACACCACGATTCCTGCCAGCGCCGTCAGCAGTCGCTCGGTCATAGAGTTCCTTGGTTCCTGTGACGCCCATGATACAC
>JAAYYU010000215.1 GCA_012515235.1 Candidatus Anammoximicrobium sp. | reverse complement strand
TCTACGGAGTACATCCCTCGCGGACCTTGATCCAGTGATCAGCCTTCGCGAGGGAATTTTTTCGCGCCCATCAGGCAACTTGCGCAGATTCTGCCGGTTATCCCGCCCTGATCTCGCCCACGCTCAGGCCCCGCCTCCAACCACACGTCCGCGAGGCGATCTTCACCTTGATTGATGCTACCCTACGCCAACAGCAGTTGGAAGGGGGGCAGTCATGACGCATTTGGGAAAGTGTGCTGCGGACGCGACCAACTGTCCATCTGAGTTGGCAACGAGAGTCCTGAATCTTCCGCCCGGCCGACGCGGGGCTGCTCTCCAGTGGGCTGTGTCGTTTCGGCCCGATGACAATCACGACCAGTTGTTTGCCGTTGGTCCGATTCGTGCCGCCTTCGCTGACTTTTGGGAAACTCGCTTCGGGCAACGGGTGCCCGTCGAAGGATTGCGGGCCCTGTTGGAGCCGCCTCTGCCGATAGCAGTGGGTCTGGTATTCAACAGGTTCATCCTGATGCGACAGGACGCCGAAATCGAGTCCGCGCTCGGCCAGCTTGCGGACTACCTCCAGGCAAAGCTCTGTGAACGTGGCCTCCGTCGCAGCGACTGGCCGAATTCTGCAATGCCGGTCTCCCCGGACCGGATCGCCAAGGTCGTCAATTGACCTGGTGGGCGTGGCATCGTCCGCCCCACACCGGAATCGTGATCGTACTGTCCCCCGTCACCATCCACTCAATGGAGAAAACCAAGTGTCCAAACGACTCGCCAACGCCGTGGAAGAATTGCGCGCCGAAGAATTACGAATCCAGGGCGAAGCCGACGAGCTTCGCAGCCAAGCCAAGTCCTGCGAGGCACAACTGAAGCAGATTCGGGCGGCTCTGGTCGTCCTGGGCGACAAGCCCCAGCGCAAAACGGGCAAGCAGAAGCCGGCCGCATCCAAGCAAGAAGTTCTGGAAACCATGTTCGACATTCTGAAGACCAACGGCCCGGTCCAGGAAGCCGAACTGAAGGATCTCGTTGCCGACAGGCTCGCCTCCCTCGGGAAATCACGGATCGGTCTGGCGCTCCGGTTCTCCGAGGCTTTGGCAGACGGCAAGTTCGTGCGGGGCAGCGACGGTATTGTATCCGTGCAGACGAAAACCATGCCCAGGTAGCGACGACACCAGTGCGGAGTGAGTATCATACTCCGATACTCCCAGCCTTTTGCCCAGAATCAAGGGGCGAACCGGCCACGGATCACCATCACCGGAGCCGGCCCGGCGTAACCACCCCAAATTCTCGAAACAACTTGGAGGATGCTCCACCATGTACCGTTGGGATAGAAGAATTCCACAATCGAAGCTGGAACAGATCATGCAAACCATCGAAGAGTGCATCATGCTTTTCGTGGCGGTTCTCCCATTTGGGCTATCAATACTGAGTTACAAGAACGAACTCGGTGAGGGGCCGGTCGTCGGTCTTACCACATTCGCATCGCTTGCGATTGGGTGTATTCTCTCCGTTATCATGCTCTTGACCAGCCATTTCGGAGTGGCGAGGCAAATTGAGGAGATTGTGGACAAAGTCGACCGTCTGACGCCTAAGCTGGACGTACCGTACATCTTTTCCAGTCTCGACGAAGTGATTTCACAGCTTGAAGATCAGAATCCTGCACAAGTTGACGCTGCAAAGCAAACGCTTCGTGAACCTTGTTTTTCGCAGCCTTGTCTCATAGCAAAACGCCAGCACCGCAAGCATGGCAGCAGTGCTGGGACAATTTCTTTGCAGCAGTAGCAAACCTCGGCAGTCCGCGTTGCGTAGCAGAGGGT
>JAAYYU010000023.1 GCA_012515235.1 Candidatus Anammoximicrobium sp. | reverse complement strand
CGAAGCCGCCGCGGCCGAAGCGGGGGAGGCGGGAGTAGAACCCGCGCGTGTAGTGAGAAACGTAAGGATCCCCCGGACAAGCCGGGGGCATTCACCAGCTGCAGCCTGTCTCCCGAACGTCCCGCATGAACGGGGAAGTTATTTCATGGGCGTTGCTACGTTGATGCGCCAAGGACTCCGCCAACGGCACGCCGCTACTGGCTGGCAGCGTGCCTTGTTTGTGCTGTTGCACGATGCCGCTGCCGACGCCACGTTTGCTTTCCGCTGAACGAGGCGTTCTCATTGGCCCTGTTTCTGTCGGCGAGAGCCTGTCGTTGGGGTCGAAACGGACGGCTTCTTCCACCAGCCCAGGTCGGACGTTAAGCTCACGGTGGCGCGTTCACAGCATTCGCGTTTGGCCACGGATGCCTGCTGAGCGGCGGGGAGAACTTGGCCCACTCAGACCTGAATGCCTGGAAACCTGATTCCGGCGCGAAAGACGATGGAAACGACGATTATCAGCTCTGTTGGCCTGCGCGTCAGCCGGATCGGCCTCGGCTGCGTGACGTTCGGACGGGAGATCGACGAAGCGGCTGCGCGGGTGCTGCTCGACTATGCCTGGGCACGCGGAGTCAATTTCTTCGACACCGCGTCCGCCTATTCGCAAGGCCGCTCGGAGAGCATCCTTGGCAGTTGGCTCGCCGCGCGTCGTCCTGCCGCCGGCTCGATTGTCGTCGCCACCAAGCTTTTGCCTCCTTACGATCCGGAGCGCATCGCCCAGGCCGTGGACGCGAGCCTGCGGAGGCTGGGGCTGGAAGCGGTCGACCTGTTCTATCTCCACAGCTGGCACGCCACCGCGGAGTCGCCGGCGGTGCTGGCTGCGCTCGACGCGCTAGTGCGGGCCGGCAAAGTCCGAGCGCTGGGCGCGAGCAACTATGATCGTCAGCAGCTGGAAACTGCGTTGGCCTTGCAGCAGCAACACGGGCTGGCCCGGTTCCGCGTGTTGCAGAACAACCACAACCTGGCCGTTCGGGACGTCAGCCCGGCGTTGCTGCAGTGGTGCGCTTCCCGGCAGGTCGCCGTCGTCACCTACAGTCCGCTGGGGGCCGGCTTCCTGACCGGCAAGCATCGCCAGGGCGTGCAACCCGGCTCGCGTTTCGACGTGGCGCCGGGGCATCAGAACGTGTATTTCCACGAACAGGCCTCTCAGCGGTTGGCGCGGTTGGAGTCGGTGGCCGCCCGCACCGGTCACTCTGCGACGCAGCTCGCGTTGGCCTGGGCGCTGCATCAGCCGGGCATCGCTTCGGTGCTTGTCGGCGGACGCACCCCGGCGCACCTGGATCAAGCGTTGGCAGCCCAGGCGTTCGACGCCCCTGCGTTATTTGCCGAACTCGAAGACGACGGGCTTCCGGCCCCGCCCGGTTCGTGACGAGGGCACATGGCGCGCAGAGACTTCCGCCCTGTCTTTGGAGTGGCAGGCAGGCGTCGGGCCGCCTATTTGACGAAGCGAATCGTCAGCGGATAGCGGTAGTACTCGCCACCGTTGGCTTTGACCGCCGCGATCACGGTCATCACCAGACCGAAGATCAAGGCGGCAACCGCCAAGGGGATTCCGATGATCGTCAGGGCGAAAACGGTCACGTAGATCAGGATGCTGATTTGGAAGTTGAGCGACTCTTTGCCTTGATCGTCCACCAAGGCGTATTCGTCCCGCTTGATCAGCCAGACGATCAACGGGCCCAACACGTTGCCCAAGGGAATCGCGTTGCCGGCGAGGCTGCTCAAGTGGCAAAGCATGCCCCACGTGCGTTCCTCGCTGCTGCCGCCCCATGACGGCTTGCCCCCAAAAGGCGCGTCGCTCATATTGAAGCTCCGAGTCGTCGGTCCGCCCCGTTCGTGACGCGGTCGGCCGTAAAACGGAAAGCCGTCCCCACCGTTGTTCATTCGGCGGCCAGAGCCCAATCTTGGCCCACCGGGGAGAAATCCTTCATGCGCGTGCCTTTGGTGATGCCCGACCTGGACCTGCCGCCGCAGCAGGCGATTGCCGTCAGTTGCTGGCTGGTCCCCCTGGGCCGCGCGGTTTGCGAGGGCGATCGGCTGCTGGAGTTGGCGGCGGGCGAAGTCACGGTGGACCTGCCGGCCCCGGCCACGGGCCGCCTGGTGCAGAAATCCGTCGCGGAGGGCGAAACGGTCGCCGCGAATCAGATGCTCGGCGTCATCCAAGCCGAATGACCCCGCCGCGGCAGGGCGGCAAGCTCGTCTTCGCCGGGCCGACCGGGCCGTGCCCGTTGCGGCTCAATACCCGCTGGGCACCTCGCCAGCATGCATGGTGCAGAGCGCGGCGAGCGTCGGCAGATCCACCGACTCTTGGAGGAACTGGACGTGGGCGTCGGCAAACAGAAAGTTGCCGCCGCCGGGATGGAGACTGTACGGCTCGTTGTCGTTCTTGGCATTCATAGCCGCCACGCATCCGGCGGCCGGTCCGCAACCTTCGGCCGATCCGTCCGCCCGCGCCCCGTCAAGACTGTAGGGGCCTTCACTGTCGGCCCAGCCGATTCCCTGGTCGTTGGACAGGCTCGAGTCCATCTGGCCTCCCCGATACACCAGCGGCCGGCCTCCGGCCTCGACCACCATGATGGTCGTCGAGGTCCCGTCCAGGATGTCTCCGATGCGGGTCGTCGAGTTCCGGTACATGACCGAGTAGCGGTTGGCGCTGGTGTACAGCGGGGACGGCAGGTGCGGGTTGATCGAACCTGGCTGAACGGCCATGATCGCTTCGTAATCGGTCGGTGCGATCGGGTTGGCGAACGTCATGGCGGGCCGCGGCGGATGAGCGATGGCCGAGACCACATCGGGGCGCGTGGGAACCGAGGGGCATTGGTAGACCTTGATCGGCACCGCGGCCACCGTCGCATTCGTCCCCTCCCACCAGTTCAAGTTAAAGTCGTACAACTGCTGGGTGTTCGCCTGTTCGATGTAAGGCAGCGTCAGCGGCCGCCAGCCGACGTACTTCCCCGCCGGGTTCCCCGGCCCGGCCGTCGTCCAGCCCGATGCCGGAAATACCCGGTTGACGCTCTCGAAATTGTGCAGCGCCAAACCGATCTGCCGGAGATTGTTTTGGCAACTCGCCCGCCGCGACGCCTCGCGTGCGCTTTGCACGGCGGGCAGCAGCAAGCCGATCAAGATCCCGATAATCGCGATGACCACAAGCAATTCGACTAACGTGAATCCCGGACGACGCTGCATGAAATTACCACCTGGACTGCTTGCGCAGACGAATCTCCCCCGAACTTTTGCGTATTTCGCGATAGTTCATTCTAACTCACGCCAGCGGGCAAACCAACGAAAAACTCTTCTGTTTGACTGTCCAAGTGCGTCCTTCCCCGCTGCAAGTCGTTGACTTGGACAGGGCCGCCATTACACTGCTGGGATAGTTGCAGGCGTGCAGCTTGTCCGCTCATCTCGCTTATGTTCCGGTCACCGAGGGCTTGGTGCAAAGATGATGATTGCCTGTCCCTACTGCCAGCACCAGATGCAGCTCAAGGTACCGAAGCCGGGACGCTTTCAGCCCAAGTGCTCCAAGTGTGGTCGCCGCTTTGCCTTGACCGTGTCCTCCGACCCGGCGGCTGGTCCCGAGGTTGGAGTCTTGCCTGAGCCGGGCGCGCCGGCGGCCTCGGCAACGATCGGGGCGGCAGAGCGAACGACGCCCATGCCCTCCGAGGCGACGCACGCCGCGCCGCCGGCAACTAGTCCGATCGAGGCCACGCTGCCGAGCCGACCCATCGACGCCACGCTGCCCAGCAGTCCGATCGAGGCCACGCTGCCGGCGGGGCGGACGGTGCCGGATCCCGGAATCGCCGCGACGGTGGCGGTCCCAGCGGATCGGGAAAAGGCGGTCACCGCACGGCTGGAAGCGACGGCGCCCAGCGTTCTGCCCCCGGCTGCGGCGTCCGCTGCTGACGGCGGTCGTGCGTCGTTTTCCGGACTGGCGGCGGGCGCACTGCTGGGCGGCTATCGGATCTTGAAGGAACTGGGGCGCGGCGCGATGGGCGCCGTGTATCTGGCAAGGCAGTTGTCGCTGGACCGCCAGGTCGCGCTCAAGGTGATCCAGGCGCAGTGGGCCGGCCAGCCGACGTTTGTCGCCCGCTTCATGCGCGAAGCCTATGCCGCCGCTCAACTGACGCACCACAACGTCGTGCAAATCTACGATCTGGGTTCGTCCGGCCCGACGAATTTCTTCAGCATGGAGTTTGTCGAGGGCCGTTCGCTGGCCGAGGTCGTGGAGCAGCGCGGACCGTTGCCGGCCGAAGAGGCGATCGGGTATGTGATCCAAGCGGCCCGCGGCCTGGAGTTCGCCCACCGGCACGGGATGATCCACCGCGACGTGAAGCCGGCAAATCTGCTGTTGAACGATCAGGGGATCGTCAAAGTCGCTGATTTGGGGCTCGTCAAGACGCCGCAGTTGTTGGATTCCGAAGGAGAACAGGCGCTGGCGGAGACCGCAGCCGGGGTCTCGCTGGCCAACGCGCGGGCCGACGTGACGTTGGCCAACGTGGCCATGGGCACGCCGGCTTACATGTCTCCCGAACAGGCCGAAAACGCGGCGGGGGTCGATCACCGCGCCGATATCTACTCCCTGGGTTGCACGCTGTACGCGTTGCTCACCGGCCAACCGCCGTTCCAGGGTACGACGGTGCCGGAGATCATCAGCAAGCACAAAACGGAACCGGTCGTCCGTCCGGACGCGCGGGTCAAGGGCCTGCCGGCGGGACTTTCTGAGATCGTCCTGAGAATGGTGGCCAAGCAAGCGGGCGATCGGTATCAGACGGTGGGCGAAGTCATCGGCGACTTGGAGTCATTTCTGGCGAAGGGTCGCTCGGGTCCCCCGGCCCTGGGCGACGAGCACTTGCAGTTGCTGCGGCAGTCGGTGGACGAGTTTCACGGTTCGTCGGCGGCCCGCCTGCGAGGGCTTGTGCCGCTGGCTTTCTTGGGGCTCTGCCTGGCTGCGGTCGTGCTGCTGGGGCTGTTCGCCTGGCGGTGGGCCAGCGGCGCGGTCGGCCTGGCCGCGATGACCGCGGCGGCCTACTTCGTCATCGGCGGTCTGAGGCAGGAATCGCCGTTGTGGGTCAAGTTTCGCGAGTTGATTTGGGACAGCCGCCTGAGCGACTGGCTTACGTGGGGCAGCGGCGCGTTGTTGTTCGGCTTGCTGTTGTGGCTGCTGGGGTGTTTATGGATCTGGCTGGCTGCCGCGGTGCTGGGCGTGGCGTTGGCGTTGGGTTTTCACACGGCGGTGGACCAGCGCGTGACGTGTCAGCGGCGGGCCGCCTTGGATCGTACGGGCGACATGCTTCGCAGCTTGCGGTTGCAGGGCGTGGCCGAGGAGTCGTTGCGGGATTTTGTCGCGCAGTACAGCGGCGACGGCTGGGAGGAGTTTTACGAAGCGTTGTTCGGCTACGAAGCCAAGCTGGCCGCCCGCCAACGGCGGGAGAGCGATTCCACGGTCAAGCGGACGCCGCGGTTCCGCGCGTGGCGCGACCCGTTGGCAGCCGCCTTGGACGCCCGCTTGCTGCGTATCCGGACGGCGCGCCAACAGCGGCATCTGAAGGGTGTCGAGCAACAGGCGTTGCAGGCCCAAGGCGTGGACGCCGCGCAAGCTGAAGCGCAGGCCGAGCGAATGGCGGCGGTTTGGGTCGAGCAGGCGGCGGTCGCCCGCGTCGTGGCGCGTCAAGCGGCACCGGCGCCCCCTGATCCGCACGTTGCGGCAGCCGAAAAACGGGAACGCATCAAACGGATGCTTGCCGAAGCGAGGAGCGGAGCCAAGCCGCGCCGCCGCAGCTTGGGCGAAATGGTGGAGGCCAGCCCCATCGGCTGGGCGCTTAGCGGCAAGGTGCGGTTTCTCCTGGGAAGCCTCTTGCTGGCCGGCTGCGCGATGTGGGCGCAGCAGAACGGGCTGCTGAGCGGAGCCGCCGAAAGGCTGCGGGGCGTGGCGGAGGAAGCCCGGCAGCGCGACGTGGGCGGATGGGCAAACGACCTGCGGTCGGGCGCAGAGTTCCACGCGGAGCCGCTTCGGATGCCGCTGGTAGGCCGCTGGTTCAACAGCTTTGCCCCCGCTGCCGCCGGCGTCGTGCTTGTGGTCCTGGCCTTCTTCCGCGGCTGGAAAATGTCTTTGTTTGCCCTTCCTGCGGCAGCCTTGATGATATTCGGCCCGTCTTGGGGACTGCCGGGTATTGCCTTCCTGGGCGGGTCCACGACGACGGCGATCGCGCTCGGCCTGGGAGTCGGCGTTTTGGGCATCCTGTTCGGACTCGCGGCGAGTGACTGACGGCAGGCTTCTCAGGGGCTCTTCCAGGGGCTGTAGCTGGCCGGACAGGCGATCGCTCTCCGATCTGACCCGTCACGCAGGATTCAGGCAGCCGTTGGACGACACGTGGCATTCTGGCTTGTCGCCTCGGTGTTATTCGCCGTCCAGCCGATGATTCCAGGCCGAATCCAACGGACGGCGAGTCCGACGCCGGGTGGCTGCCATGCGGTGGCTGGTCGAACGCACGAAAGACATCAGAGCCCCCCCAGCCAGAAAAATCGTCGCCAGAATCAGCCAGGCGCGCGGCTCAAAGGACCTCAAGTCATACACGAAACCGTGGCCGAAAATCCCGAAGACGTGGCCGCACAACCAAGCCACCAAGCTCATGACTGTCTGTATCCAGGAGGTAACCATCGCCCCCTCGCCACATTTCGCTAATTTGCCCATCTACATCATAGCTTATTAGCGGAAGGAAAACAGAAAAAATCCTTCTCTGCGGGTTGACAAAGCTCAAACCGGGGACGGAATGTATGGGCCAGAGTTGTTCTCGGTAGAAAAACCGCCGATGATGCGTGCCGAACATCGCGTCGAGGCGCCCGGATTGCCTGACAGCTCGTTGAAAAAGAGGGACTGGCTCCGAGTCGATCCACTCAAACGAGGGGGAAAGAACGATGCCGCGAGGTGCCTGTCCACTTTCTCAACGGGCTGCCAGAGCTTTTGGGGATGCTCATGTCTTAGAATGAGGACGTAAGGATGAGATTCTTGTTAAGTTTGTTTGGGATGCTTTCCGTCACCTGCGCACTGGCCGATTCACCGAATCTGGCTTTCAAGTCCGCGGGCGACGGGCTGTTCGAGTTCGATACCGGCGTGTTCCGGGGCCGGCTGAAAGCGGATGGCAAGTATCAAGGAGTGTATCCGCTGATCGATGCCGCCACGGGCGCCGATTTGACGCCTCCGCCGGGCGTGTTCAGTCCGTATCGTGTCTTTACGACCAACCGGCGTTTCGGGAACGGCGCGCGGGATTGGCCGACGCAGCCTCGGCTGCTGGACAACGGCGGTGTTCAGGTCTACTGGCCGGCGACGGAGCATCCTTTGGAAATGACCGCCGTTTACCGCTGGACGGCACCGGACACGCTCGATCTGGACGTCACCGTCAAACCGCAGCAAGCGATGCCGGCCTTTGAACTGTTCATGTCCTCGTATTTTGCCAAGGGCTTTCGGGCGTCCGTCTATCTGCAGGGCGATGGCGGAAAGTCGGCGGGGTTCGTCCCGGTCGATCGGCCGGCGGATTCCCAGGGCGGATACGTCATGTTTCCCAGGGATCAGGCCGCGAAGCGTCTGATTCTGGACGGACGTTGGACGATTCCGCCCAGTCCGGTCGACTGGGCGCTGCCGCGACATCTGGCGTTGCCGCTGGCCCTGCGCCGCGACGCAGCGCAGGACCTGACGGCCCTGATGATGTGTCCGCCGGGCGACTGTTTTGCCGTTTCCTGTCCCTGGAACCCGGATTCGCCCGAGGCCGGCGGTTACCGTTCGTTGTATCAGTCGTTGTTCGGCCGCGACTTGGCGTCGGGAGAGACCGCCCGTGCCCGCTGCCGCCTGATCCTGCGGCGGCAACTGTCGAACGAAGACGCGCTGTGCAGCTATGGCGAGTACACCGCCAAGCCCGTCGAATGAAGGGAATCGCGGCGTAGTTCGGCCCGTGCCGGACGTCTGGTCGTTCCTTCGTGGAAGGCGGAGAGCGGTGGAACCGTCAAACCGGAACCGCCGCGGAGCAATGGACACGCACGTCGGGTTGCGGATAGAATAAATTGAACAGTTGACCCCGAGATTGGCTTCAGTCTGGTGGCAGGGCGAAGTTCGCATGAAAACGAATGTAAAAGAGACCAGGGGCAGCGGCTTTCCCATCGAGGTCGGACAGTCGGCTGCGCGAGGCGTCCAGTACAAACAGAAGCGGAAGAAATCTCCTTTGGCCCTCTGGGTGTCGGTTTCCGCACTGGGGCTGGTCGTCGTCCTGGCGGGGCTCGGCTGGGGGCTGTTGTCCCGCGAGGCGGACTTGCTGAAGATCCAGCCGATCGCGGAGCAGGTCGTGTTGCAGGGCAACGAACTGCGGATGCCGGTTGCCGTTCGCCGCGCGGGACGCGAGCGCGGGCCGTTGACGTACAGCGTCAAAGAGGCTCCCCCCGACGCGATCATCGACGCGAAGACGGGGGAGTTCTTCTGGGCGACCGGCGACACGCACGAGTTGGGCGAGTACCGGGTGACCGTCCAGGTGGCGTCCAGCGGAGCGCAGCGGCTGAGCGATCAGCGGAGTTTCGTCGTCCGGCTGCTGAAGAATCCGGCGCGGCGGCCCCCGCCGAAACCCAAGCCGGAGGCGGAAGTTTCCGCCCTGCCCACGATGGGTTCCTTCGTCAATCCGCTCGACCAGGTGAATCCCTTTGAGATCACCGAGCCGCTGAAACCGCAGGGCAAGATCGACGAGTTGGCGTTCGCCAAGCTGCAGCAACTGAAAATCGAACCGGCCAACCTCTGTTCTGACGGGGTGTTCGTCCGCCGGGCTTTTCTCGACGTCATCGGCACGTTGCCGACCGCCGACGAGGCGCGCGACTTTCTGGACAGCAAAACGCCCGACAAGCGCGCTGTGCTGATCGATCATCTGCTGCAACGCCCGGAGTTCGCCGATTACTGGGCGATGAAGTGGAGCGACCTGCTGCGAGTCAAGGCGGAATTCCCGATCAACCTCTGGCCCTATGGGGCCCAGGCGTACCACCGCTGGATTCAGACGGCGTTGAAGCGGAACGTGTCCTACGACAAATTCGTCCGCGAGTTGCTGACGTCCAGCGGCAGCAATTTCCGCGTGCCGCAGGTGAACTTCTACCGGGCTCTGCAGAGCAAAAAGCCGGTGTCGATCGCCCAGGCGGTCGCCCAGACGTTCATGGGAGTGCGGACGGGAAGCTGGCCGCAAGAGCGTTGGGATGGGATGGCGGTCTTTTTCTCGCAGGTTGGCTTCAAGCCCACGCGCGAATGGAAAGAAGAGATCGTCGTCTGGGATCCGCACCAGGCCAAGACGAAAGCGGACGCCCCACCGCCGGTGCCCGTGTTTCCGGACGGAACCAAGGCCGAAGTGCCGCCGGGCAAGGATCCGCGGGAGGTGTTCGCCGATTGGTTGATCGACGCCAAGAACCCCTGGTTTGCCCGGCACATCGTCAACCGGGCGTGGTACTGGCTGCTGGGACGCGGCATCGTTCACGAACCGGACGACATCCGTCCCGACAATCCGGCGCAGAACGTGGAATTGTTGAATTGGCTCGCGGACGAGTTAGTCCGGGCCAAGTACGACTTGAAGCACGTCTTCCGCCTGATCCTGAATTCCACGACTTACCAACTGTCCTGCGTTGCCAAGAGCAAGGGGCCCGAAGCCGCGGCCAATTTCGCCTGCTATTCGATGCGCCGCCTGGAGGCCGAGGTGCTCCTGGACGCCATCTGCCAGATCACGGGAACGACGGAAAGCTATTCCAGCATGATTCCGGAACCGTTCACGTTCATTCCCGAAAAACACCGCTCCATCGCGCTTCCGGACGGGAGCATCACCAGCAGTGTGCTGGAGATGTTCGGGCGTCCGGCACGCGATACGGGCCTGGAGTCGGAACGTAACAACCGCATTACGGCCGCCCAAGCACTGCACCTGCTGAACTCCAGCCATATTCGGCAGAAGATCCAGAAGGGGGCCAAGATCCAAGAACTGTTGACCGTTCGCGGCGACTCCCAGGAGTTGGCGGAGATCCTGTACTTGACGATCCTCTCGCGCCGGCCGACCTACGGGGAGTTGGGCGACGTCGGTTGGCACTGTGATTCCAAATGGGGCGCGGAGAATCTGGTTTGGGCGTTGATGAACTGTGAGGAGTTCCTGTTCCGGCATTGAGTCGTCTGGGGCGGGCCCTCGGCGGGCCGCCAAGGATCACCGGTGTCGCGCGCCGGGACAAGTCGCGCGCCGGGACAGAGGGGGGAGCGATTTTTTTGGCGTTGCAACGCCGGGTTGTGGTGGACGGATGGGCAATCCGTTCGTGATTGGGGAGGCAATACGATGGCTGCGAAGTTCGATCCGTTCGTACCCGGCTTGCAGGCCGGGCAGATGACACGCCGCGAGGCGATCAAGACAGGAGTTCTCGGTACGGCCAGTCTGTTGATGGGCCAGCCGTTGAGTGCCGGCGCCGAGTCCGCTGCTCCGGCAGGGGCGCCCGCTTCGGCTCCGGCCGCCAAACCGGCCGCGGCCAAGCCGGCGGCGAAGGCCAAGTCCGTGATTCAGATTTGGATGTGGGGAGGGCCGCCCCACACCGACACGTTCGATCCCAAGCCGGATGCCGGCAGCGACTACACCGGTCCGTTGACCGGCGCGATTGAGACCAACGTCAAGGGAATTCGCGTCGGCACATCGATTCCGGAGTTGGCCAAGTTGGCCGACAAGTACTCGATCATCCGTTCGATGACGCACGGCATCAACGGCCATGAAACGGCGTCCTACATGGTCCAGACCGGGCGGGCGCCCGGCGGAAGGTTGGTGTATCCGGCCGTCGGGGCCGTGGTCACGGCTTTCAAGGGGTTCGTCGAGGGCTCGGAGAACCTGATTCCTCCTTACATCGTGATCACGCAACCCCAGGGCCGGTTTTCGGAAGCCGGTTTCATGGGCATCCGTTACAAGCCGTTCGCCACCGGGGGCGATCCCAATGCGGCTCGGTTTTCCGTCGAGGGCATCATCGCTCCGGGCATCACCGACGATCAACAGCGGCAGCGCCGGGAACTGCTCGACCAGGTCAACACGCTGGGCCGGTTCATGCAAGGCGATCCCCAGATGGAGGCAGCCAAACAGGCCAAGGACCAGGCGTACGATCTGATCCTGGGCGACGCGGGCAAGGTCTTCGATCTTTCCGAAGAGAAGGAAGAACTCCGGCTCCGTTACGGCCGCAATACCTTTGGACAAGCCTGCTTGGCCGCCCGCCGACTGGTCGAAAAGGGCGTCACGTACGTCACGATCAACTATGCCGGCTGGGACACGCACAAGGACCATTTCCAGATCATGCGCCGGAAACTGCCGGAAATGGACAAGGGCATGGCCACGCTGATCGCGGACTTGTCGGATCGGGGACTCCTGGACACGACGATCGTCTGGTGGGGCGGCGAATTTGGCCGCACGCCGGAAATCGATTGGAAATCGCCCTGGAACGGCGGACGCCATCACTACGGCCCCGTGTTCTCGACGGTCGTGGCGGGCGGCGGATTCAAGGGCGGTCAGGTGGTCGGAGAGTCCACCGCCAAAGGCGAGCAGGTCAAGGACCGGCCCGTCTATCCCTGCGACCTGATCGCCAGCATGTACCAGTTGCTGGGCATCGACCCGGAAGCCGGCTTGCCGCATCCGATGAATGAGTTCGTTCGCGCGATTCCGGGCCCCGATGAAGGATTGAAATCGGGCGGCCTGTTGACGGAGATTATGTAAGTCGGCCTGGCGCAACAGCCGGTGTCGGACGAACCTTGCCGTGAGTTGTAACTCCTTCAGCGGAGCCATAGTATGCCCTTGCTTCGAGTCCCTGCCATCCTCGCCGTCACGGTGCTGTTGACGCTTGACGCCGGGCTTCACGCCCAGTCCACCAAGGAGCCGCACGTCGGCTACGTCTACCCGGCCGGCGGCCGGCAGAACAGCGTCTTTGAAGTGACCGTGGGCGGGCAGTTCATCAAGGAGGCGAACGGAGTCTACATCTCCGGCAGCGGGGTCAAGGCGGAAATCGTCAAGTGGTACCGTCCGCTGACTCAGGGCGAGTACGTGGGACTCAGCCTGAAGATCCGGTTCAAGCGGGAGGAACTGGAAGAGGAGCAGAAGAAGGCGGGAAAAACGGACCCGATCACGGACGAGATGGTCTACAAGGCCGTGAACGTCACCGAAAACGACCTGAAAGAAATGGAGATCTACCGCAAGCGGGACGCCGATCCGAAACGGCAGCCCAACGACCAGATCGCGGAAGAACTGACGCTCCGGATCACGGTCGACGCGACCGCCGAACTGGGCAAACGCGAGATGCGGGTACTGACGCCGGGCGCGATGTCCAATCCGATCTGGTTTCAGGTGAGCCAATGGGAGGAACGCCGCGAGACCGAACCCAACGACGAGACTCCGGATACGGTGATCGGGTCCACGCTGCCCGTGGTTGTCAACGGTCAGATCATGCCCGGCGAGGTGGACCGGTTTTCGTTCGCCGGCCGCAAGGGGACGCGTCTGGTCATTGCCGCCGATGCCCGCGAACTGATGCCCTACCTGGCCGACGCCGTGCCCGGCTGGTTTCAGGCCGTGCTGGCCCTGTACGATAGCCAAGGAAATGAAGTCGCCTATGCCGGCGCGTTTTACTACCGGCAGGATCCGGTGATTTACTACGAGGTTCCTCAGGACGGCACTTACGTTTTGGAAGTCCACGATTCGATCTACCGCGGGCGCGAGGATTTCGTGTACCGCATCACGCTGGGCGAATTGCCCTTTGTGACCGGCATCTTTCCCTTGGGAGCCCGCGCCGATCAGGATGTCACGGTCGAACTGCAAGGCTGGAATCTGGTCGAGACGCAACTGAACGTGCGCGCCCGCGTGGACCGCAACCGGCCCATCCGCTGGTACTCCATCCCGCAGACCGACAAGGTTTCGATCCGCTTCCCGCTGCGGATCGACATGATGACCGAAATCATGGAGCAAGAGCCGAATGACGGACCGGAGACGGCCCAGGCGATCACGCTGCCGGTGATCATCAATGGCCGGATCGATCGGCCGGACGACGAGGACGTGTTCCGCTTCGATGCGGTTGGGAGAGTCGTCGCCGAGGTCTACGCCCGCCGGGCCGGTTCTCCGCTGGATTCGGCGGTCTCCGTGACCGATGCCACCGGGGCCGAGATCGGCTTCAACGATGATTTCCGCGATGAGGCCGAACCGCTGATCACCCACCACGCCGATTCCCTGATGACGGCCGCGATGTCCGGCAAAGGGCCCTACTGCCTGACACTGAAGGACGCCCAACGCAAGGGCGGCAAGGATTTCATCTACCGGATGTACGTCCGGGCTCCGCGGCCCGATCTCGACTTGCGCGTGGTGCCGTCCTGCATCATGGCCCGACCGGGTTCCCACGTGCCGATCACGGTCCACGCCATCCGGAGAGAAGGTTTTGACGACCCCATTCACCTTTCGCTGGTCGATCCGCCCGAGGGATTCAGCCTGAGCGGCGCCGTGGTGCCGGGCAAGGCGGACCAAGTCAAGTTGACCCTGACGGTCCCCCCGGTCGCTCCCAAGGAACCGTTCCTCCTGGAAATGGAGGGCCAGTCGCGAGGCAGTTCTCGGCATCGGCGGTTCACTCGCCCCGTGATCCCTGCGGAGAGCATGATGCAGGCCTTTCTCTGGCTGCAGATCGTGCCTGCGGAACAATGGGCCATCCTGGTCAATGGAACTCCTGCCACCAAACCGCCGCTGGAGTTGCTGCCCGTCGATCGCATCAACATCCGGCCGGGCGGCTCGACGCTGCTGGGCGCTAAACTGACCGCCAAGTATCCACCTCCCAACGAACTTCGCGTCGAGTTGACTAATCCGCCCAAGGGGATCTCGGTCGAAAAGGTCTCGCCCGAAGGGCCGGGATTGATCGTGTCGCTGGCGGCCGACGCCGCGGCGGCCGAGTCGGGACAGGAAGGAAACCTGATCTTCGAAGTCGTCCGCGAATGGACGCCCGCTCCCACGGAAGAGATCCCCAAGCCCCAGACGCAGCGCAGGTCGCTCGGCATCCTGCCCGCCATCCCGTTCCAAGTGGCGGGGCAAGCGCAGACGAGGCGGAAATAAGGTCCTGCAACGGCGCCACCAATGAAGCGTCCGCAGGCACGCCGTTGCCGCGACACGTCCAGAAGGGAGTTCACTGCGATGCCCGGACCGTCCGACGTCCCACAGCCGATACCTTACCAAGGCAGCAAACGACAGATTGCCCCAGTCCTTCTCAAGTACTTTCCTGAGAAGATCTATCGCTTGGTTGAGCCGTTTGCGGGATCGGCCGCAATCTCGATTGCCGTTGCGACAAGACACCGCGCTAAACGCTTTTGGCTGAACGATGCTCACGCCCCGTTGATACGGCTCTGGCGACAGATCATTGACTCGCCGACGGAGTTAGCTGGCGCATACGAAGAACTTTGGCACAATCAACTGGGAAAGGAACGCGAGTTTTTTGACGAAGTCCGGCGTCGGTTCAACCAGTCACATGACTCAGCCGACTTCCTGTACTTGCTTGCGCGATGTGTCAAAGCGGCGATACGTTACAATTCAAATGGCGAATTCAATAATACCCCTGACAATCGGCGCAGAGGGGCACGCCCGGCCGAGATGCGTCGGCGCATCGAATGTGCTTCCGCTCTGCTTCGGGGCCGCACGGAACTAAGCTCCCTCGACTACCGCGAGGTGCTCGCAAAATGCACGAGTCGCGATATGGTTTACATGGATCCTCCCTATCAGGGTGTCTGCGGGAACCGCGATCAACGCTATCTACCGGCTTTTGCGCACGGTGAATTCTGTGATGCGCTCCAGCGATTGAACGCTCGCGGCATCATGTTCGCCGTGTCATATGACGGGCGAACCGGTGACAAGGCATACGGCGAGCCGATGCCGGATTGCCTCAATCTTCGTCACTTTGAGATCCGAGCAGGTCGGTCAACTCAGGCGACGTTACTTGGACGCGACGACATCACCTACGAAAGTTTCTATCTCTCCCCCTCTCTTGCGGCAGCCATCGCCGGCTCCCCAATACCTCGATCAACTCAATTGGCTTTCTGGTAAGGACCAATAAGTGCCGAAGAAGACTTCGTCATCCCCAAAGTTGCCGCCCGAATTCGTCAAGAGACTGAAATCGATTACTGCCAAGCGGGCAAGGACCGTAATTGATCACATTCTCGCCCACGGTTTCATTACCACGGAAGAGCTGAGCACGAAATATGGATACGATCACGCTCCGCGGGCTGCTCGCGATGTACGTGAACAGGGCATTCCCCTGGAGACGTTCAAGGTCACGGCGACTAATGGGCGGAGAATCGCGGCCTACCGATTTGCTGACCCCTCCAAGGTCAAGGGAGGCCGCGTTGGGGGACGCACAGTTTGGCCGAAAGACTTCAAGAATACCCTGATCGCCCTAAATGGTTGCCGCTGTGCTATCTGCAGCGCGGTCTACGAAGGTCGTTATCTACAAATTGACCATCGTGTTCCGTACGAGGTCGCTGGCGATCAGACGGTGGATATCGTTGTAGACGATTTCATGCTCGTGTGTGGGTCCTGCAATCGGGCAAAATCATGGTCGTGTGAGCACTGCGCCAATTGGATCGACACTCACGATTCGTCAATTTGCCGTTCCTGCTACTGGGCGTCACCGGCCAACTACTTGCACGTTGCACAGCGATTGGTTCGACGCCTGGATGTAACCTGGACCGAATCGGAAGTGGAGCAGTATGAACGCTTGAAACAACTCGCCCACGTCACAGATCAGGAACTTCCCGAATTCGTCAAAGCGGTTCTACGCCGTTCGCTGCCGCCAGATTGACCGACGAAAAGCTCGGGAGGTCAAAGCTGTTGGCCGGCAACGGCGCAAGCGGTTGCCGCAGCAGAGGCACTGCTGCCGGACGTCGGCCGGCCTCAGTCCTTCAGGCAGTGTTTGTTTGCCACGGTGATGCCGCTGACGATGGCGCCGATGATGCCCACGAAGCCTTGGTCGCTGCCGCACAGGAAGACGTTCTCCAGGTGCGTGGTGCCTTCCAGCCGCTTTTCCGGGGCGCCGTAGACGGCGCCGTTGTTGTGCCAGGTGAAGCGGCGGATGGTGGTCGGAGTGAACACGTCGGTGTCGATGACGTACGCGCGGTGATCCGGCACGAAACGCACGGAGGACTCGACCAGCCGGTCGTAGCAGCGGAGTTTTTCCAGCCGGTACTGGTCGTCCCTCAGCGCGGACCAGCGGTCGTAATTGGCCAGCGCCGAAATCCGCAGGACGCCGTCCGGGAGTCCTTCGCCGGCGCCGTAGGCATAGTTGTTGGGCGAGCAGACAACTCCCGTCCGCACGTCGCATAATTCGTCCGGGCGCTGCCAGTGGAAACGGTCCGAGTCGTTGAAGAAAACGATCGTGCGGTCGTGGCCAAACTGCTGGGGCTGGCGGTCGAGCACCGAAATGGCCTCGACGAACGACATTCGCCCGGCGCGCTGGTCGTCCACTTGCGTGAGGTCGTCACACAGCCGCAGGGTTTCCACCAATCCTGCGGACGACAGGATCCGCCTCGCCGACAGTTCCCGTCCGTCGTCCAGGACGACGCCCACCGCGCGGCCGCCTTCGACGCGGATCCGGGCGACGCCGGACCGCAGCCGCAATTCACCGCCCAAGGAACGGAATTTGCGAATCAAGTTGCGGAGAATCAAGCGGACGCCGGCCAGCGGCCGCGCGAAGCCCTCCAGGAAAATGCTGCGAAACATGATGCAGAACTGGCCGAACGGCATGTCGTGCTCGGCCGCGTTCCCGTACCACATCAACGGGCAGAGAAGCATTTCCCGCAACAACGGATCGCCGATGGTCTGTTCGAGCACCTGGCGGCCTGACATCTCGAAGTGGGCCGGATTCAGGTCGTCGTAGTCGATCAACCGCTGCAGCAGGCGGCGGAAGTTGTCTTTTTCGCGAGGAAAGGCCCGGACAATCTCCGCGGCCAGCAATTCGATGTCGTTCCCGAACCTCAGTTCAACGCCGGGAAATACGATCGCCGAACCGATCTGGGGAGCCAGGGCGAAATCGGCCCATTGGAAGCGCAGTTGCCGGAGCAAGCGGGCCAACGGGCCGCGCTTGACGCCGGGGGGCACATAGTTGGTGACGGCATGCAGGCCGACGTCGTAGTCGCGGCCGCGCAACCGATAGAACGAATTCAAACCGCCGATCGTGTTGTGCCGCTCCAGAATGCAGACACGCTGGTCGTAATACGCCAGGCGAATGCCTGCCGCCAAGCCGGACATGCCCGCGCCAATGATGATCGTGTCGTACATCGGGGATTGCGGCTTGTCGCACCTGTGACCGGACTTACAGAATTCGGTTCCGCGGCCGCAACCAACGAAGCCCGGCTGTGGGAGACAGGCCGGGCTTCCAAGAGAATGCGCACCGTGCGCGCATCCTGCGGACGGAAAGTCAAGCGTCCTTCAGCAACGGCTCCAAATACTTGACCGTACTGGCCATCGACACCAGCTGCCCGTAATCGGCTTCGGGGACCTGCACGCGATGGCGTTTGCGCAGTTCCATGACGATGTCCAGAAAATCCATGCTGTCCAGTTCGATCTGCTCGCGGAACGGCGCGTCGTCCTGGAGCCCGCTCAAGTCCTCGTCGGGCGCGATGTCCTCCAGAATGCTGATGATTTCCGTTCGGATTTCGGCTGGTGTCATGCCGCCTGTGCTCCTTCCTTGACTCCCGACTGCTGATCGGGTTTTCTGTTCGTTTCAAAACCGCTTGATGATGGCCACCGAGTTGATGCCCAACATGCCGAAGGAATTGTTCAGGATGTAAGTGGCCTTGCCAATCTCGCGGGGTTGGTTCAAGACCAGGTTATTCAGCGCGCATTCCGGGTCCAACTCGTCGACGTTGATTGTGGGGTGACACACGCCGTCTTGGAACGCGTCCAGGTTGCCAGCCAGTTCCAAGGCTCCGGCGGCGCCCATCGAGTGGCCGATGAAGCTCTTCGTGTTGTTGAAGTACGTCCGCGGCGCGTTGCGAAACACGCGCCGCAAGGCGATGCATTCCTGCGCGTCACCGCTGACCGTGCCGGTGGCGTGCGTGCTCACGATGTCGATCTGTTCGGCCGCCAGGCCGGCTCGTTTCAGAGCCAGTTCCATGCACTCCGCCTGACGGTCCGGGTTGGGCAGCACAAAGTCGGTCGCGTCCGTGTTCATCGCATAGCCGGCCAACTCGCCGTAGATTCTCGCGCCCCGGCGCTTGGCGTCGTCCAACCGCTCGACGATGAACACGCATCCCCCCTC
Source organism: Candidatus Anammoximicrobium sp. (assembly GCA_012515235.1). Classification (GTDB taxonomy): domain Bacteria; phylum Planctomycetota; class Planctomycetia; order Pirellulales; family Pirellulaceae; genus Anammoximicrobium. The sequence continues at coordinate 5,659 of JAAYYU010000023.1, read as the reverse complement.
CGCCACTACGATGCCGTTGCGGTGCAAGTCAAAGGGGCGGGAAGCCCGGCTCGGCTCCCCGTGCTCGGCCAACGCCCCTTGACTGTGGAAGCTGGCAAAGATCCCGAACGTGTGAATGCTCTCCGACACGCCCCCGCACACCGCCACGTCGCATTCGTTCAACCGCAGCATCTGTGCGCCTTGGATCAATCCGGCGTTGCCCGCGGCACAAGCCGCGCCGATCGTGTAGTGTGGGCCGGTGATCCCCATGTTCAAGGCGACTTCGCCCGCCGGGTTGTTCGCCACGGTGCGGGGATTGTGATGATGCGACCAGAACGAAGTGTCGTAGTCGTAGCCCTTCAACTCGTGGATCTCGTTCTCCGTCTCCACGTTGCCATGTTCGGTGACGCCCAGATAGATGCCGACTCGCGATTTGTCGACGTTGGGCCAATCCATGCCGGAGTCCCTGACCGCTTCGTTGCTGCAGTAAATGCCGACGCTGCCGGCTCGCGTGCCGCGGCGAAGTTCCTTGCGGGCCTGGTGCCGGGAGACTTCAAACTGACAAGTGCCTGCCACCGTCCTGCCAAAATAGCGGATCTCGTATTCCCGGACGCCGCTCCGGCCCTCCAAGAGGTTCTCCCGGAATTCCGGCAACGAATTGCCGTTGGGCGCCGTCAGCCCAATTCCGGTAATCACTACCCGCTGGTTGTCGGGCAAACGGCTTGCCTCGGTTGTCGCAATCATGTCCGGCATCTGCTCCTTGGTTGAGGCGATCCGCAAGAACGAAATCGCGGCAGCACTCCGTGTGGCAAAAAGCCAGCCCTGAAGCTGCTCACCTGCGTCTTTCGCCGCATCACCCGTAAATCAAAAATTACCTATTCCGCCAAGCGTTGACAAGCGGCAGCAGCGCCAATTCGTTGGCCAGCCGTAGTCCCGGATGCGCGAGAAACCGTTTGGCCGAGGCGGCTTTGCGAATTATTTCCTGCCTAACTCTGCGGCCAACCGACGCATCCCTTCCACGGTGGCAATCTGCGGAGAATAGCCAAAATCTGCTTCTGCCCGGCGAATATCGAAGTAATGGTGTCTGGCCAGTTGGGCCGCCAGGAATCGTGTCATGCGCGGCTCGCTGGGGATGCGGCAGATACGGTACGTCGCTTCGAAGATGGCTCCCAGCCGCCAAGCGGCCGCGAAGGAAATTGCTTTGCTCACGGGCGGCAGATTCGCGAGTGTCAGGATTTCGTCGATCCACTGCCAGCAGTTCACCGGCTGGCCCTGGGTGATGAAGTAGGCGCGTCCTGCGACAGGAGACCCCGGTTCCAACGCGTCGGCGGCCTGCCAATGCGCCTGGGCGGCATTTTCTACGTAGACCATGTCGATCAAGTTCGTGCCGTCGCCCACGCGGCGCAACTGGCCGCAACGGGCCCGCTGTAGCAGACGGGGGATCAGATGCCGATCGCGCGGTCCCCAAATCAGATGGGGACGCAGCGCACACGTCGACAATCCTTCTTGCCCGTTTGCACGCAGCACCTGCTGCTCGGCCAGGGCTTTCGTGTGCGGATAGTGGCACAGCCAGCGTTCAGGGTAGGGGACCGATTCGTCCACGCCGATCTGGTCACCGCCGTCGAAGGTCACGCTGGGACTGCTGGTGAAGACCAGTTTGCGCACGCCGTGCCGGCGGCAACCGGCGATCACGTTCTCCGTGGCCTGCGTGTTGATTCCGTAGTAATGCGACCAGGGGCCCCAGATTCCGGCAACTCCGGCCGCGTGAAAGACCACGTCCACGCCCCGGCAGGCGTCGGCCGCGATTTGGGCGTCCCGCAAATCGCCTTGAACCGCCTCCACGCCGACACGGTCCAGTTCCGGGTATCGCTGCCGCGCAAGCGCCCGCACCTGGTCGCCGCGAGCGAGTAATTGTTCGACCAGATACAGACCGAGGAAGCCGCCAGCGCCAGTGACTAATGCTCTCACGTCTCAGCCCTCATTGTGTTTCGATAAACGGTCGGGCGACGGACCAACAGGTTCCTGGGCCGCCAGCAGGGCCGCGCGCCGGACCGGCGGGTTGACGTCCGCTGTTTGCCAAGATCGGGGCACGGGCGAACCTGGCACCCGCCGCAGGCCGGGGCGGCTGCCTGAAATCACCCAGTCGAACTTACGGAAATCCTTGAATCGTTTCCGGCGGGATCTCGAAACGGTAGACGCCGGAGCCGCCGTAGGCTTCGGCGGGCAGTTCCAAACGGAAGTGACGGATCGCCCGCCGATCGACGCTGGTCGGCACGATGAAAACCACGACGTCCTCGGCTTCTTCCTTGTGGGCCAGGACCGCTTGAGGCGTGTGTCCTTGCAGGCCCGCTACCTGCGCGAATTCCTGCATCGCGTAGCTGCGTCCCTGATCGTCGACCAGCGTCGCCTGCACCTGCTGGCCGCCTGCCGCAAACGAAGGGCATAGCCAACTGACGTAGTGGACGGGTTCAGCGCCCAGATTTCTGATCTTCAGGTAGACCTGCAAGTAGTTATTCTCATCCGAGACGACGACGCGGTTGCGGGCGTCTCGAGCCCGGACTTCGCCGTAGCCGACGTAGTGGACGTCCACCGCCAGTGAGTTCAGCGCGATGGCGACGCCGCGCGCCACGCTGGACCACCCCGAAGAGCGCGAAGCCTCAGGCGTCCAGTGAACGATCCGCGACGCGGCCGCGCTGGGCACGCCGGCCGCGGTCGGGCGATCGGGCACGCGGCTCCGCTGGGCCAGTTTCAGAATCACGACCAGCAGCAGCAACGCTCCCAGGATGAAGCACGCCGTTCCGCCGAACAGAATCAGGCCGATCGGACTGACCCCGGCGTCCTGCGGTTCGGCCGCTTCGGGTGATTCCGCGGCTTGTGGATCACGGGTGACAGACGCCGGCACGGGCACGGGCGCAGGCACGCACACGGGCGCAGGACGAACGGGCGCGGGGCTGGCACCGGTCCGCGGCATGGCGGACGCTGGCCGGTCCGGCGGCGCCGCCATCTGCGGCGGCCGAAGGTGCGGTACCATGAACGTCTTGCCGCACGACTTGCAGCGTGCGATCTGTCCCGCCGCCGAATGCGGCAGTGACTGGCCGGCACCGCAGAAGGGACAGGACACGCCGTTCATGAAGTTTGGGGCTCCTCCTGCATGTTCCCGCCGGGTTGGCCTTCGTCCTTGGGCGCTACTTTCGGCGTCTCGGACTCCTCGATCAACTTGCGGATGTCCGGAATCTTCTCCGGCTCCTTTCGCGGTGCTTCCGCGGGCAGGGACGGTTCGTCCGCGGACGGTTGCGGCGGCGTTTTCGCGGCGTCGGTTGGCGCGTCTTTGCGGCTTTCGATTTCCGATCGCAAATCGCCGATCGTCTCAGGCGCGCCGGGTTCGGGCTTGACCGTCGCTCCGGCTGGCAACACCGTTTCGGCACCGGGTTCGGCCGCCGCTGGACGCACCTTTTCCTTGGCGTCGGGATCGCCCTCTTTGATCATCTGGCGAGGCAGTTCAAAGCCCAGGCAGCCCGTCTGTCCCAGGGCGGCGTACGGCAACGCCAGGCGAAAGTAGGGGGACGCTTCTTCGGGGAACACGAACCGCAATTGTTCCGTCGCGGATTCCTCCGGGTCGATGTGCCGCCGCGCGGCGCGGCGGCCGGTCGGCGAGCGCAGCGGGGCGGCGCGCAGGACCTTGCCGCCCTGGTCGACCATCATCGCCTGTGCTGCGGATTGGGGCTGGTTATCGGGGCGCCAGCCGGTGAATTCCAGCGTTTCGTCGTGCGAGCGGTTGCTGACTTGGACCTCGACGTTCAAAATCGCTGGCCCGCCGGCCGGCTTGTCCAGCCAGGCTTTTCCTATGCCGACCGCCAAGAGGCCTCGGAGACCGCCCTTGGTGCGTGTTGCGTCCAGCCACTTGTCGACCGCCGGCAGCGGATTCGGCTTTGGTTTGTCAGCCGCTTCCGGCGCGGCGCCGGACGCGGCTTGCGGCGGATCCGCGATGGCCGCCGGCTCGCTGCTCGGCCGGACGATCGCGGCCGGATCGACTTCCGGATCGACTTCCGGATCGGAACTCGGCTCCGCTTCGTTTCCCCGCGCGGACGCCACCGCCTGGTCCGATTCGCCCGTGGGTTTCTTGGCCGGGCTGCGATTCATCACGATCACGGCGATTACGATCAGCACGAGCAGGGCAGCCGTCAGTCCGCCGACCAGCTGTTGCGATTTCTTCCGCGAACCGCGCCGCTTGTAGCCCACCCCGGTCTCGTCGCGGGCCGGCGCCGGCGGCACTGCGGCCGTCACCGTTGGCGCGACGGGAATCGGTCGAACCGCCGAACTCGGCCTGCCGCCGGCGCGGGCGGCCCCAGGCGGCAAGGCCGCCGCCGGCGCGACCGGCGCGGAACCGGCGGCCCCGGCGACTGGGACAGCAGACGCCGAACCGGCGGCCGCGGGCGCGGCGGCCACAGGCGCGGCGGCCACCGGCACGGCGGCTGCCGGCGCGGCTGGCACCGGCACTGCGACGGCAGGTCTGGCCTGCGCAGGCCTGGCGGCCCTTGGAACGTCGCCTGACGCCGCAGCCGACGGCGTGGCGGCAATCGGAACGGCTGCCGGCACCGCCGTCGCGGGAGACGTGACGGGCTGGGCCTGCGGCACGGCTCCGCCTGCCGGCGCCGGCGAAGCGGACGCCGCCGATGCGGACGCGGGAGGAGCGATCTTCTTTTTCTTCTTTGGCTGAGTCACCGTGGGGGCGGTCGGCGGATTCGCTTTGGCCTGGGGCGTGGGAAACAGGCCCGGCAAGTCGCTGGCGGCGGTCCACCGGCTGTCCGTCTCGGTGCGGACATAGTGCTCCCGCTGCAGTTGGCCTTGCTGGGCCAGTTGCTGGATCTGTTCGCTGGTAAACGGGCCATACTGTTGCTGGCCGATCAAGCAGTACCATTGGGCTGCCATGAGATGTTACCTTGGCTCCGGGGGATCCAGATTGTACCGCAGATTCCTGCTGGCGAAGCTTGGGAAGTTTGACGCGTCCGCGCCCGCTGTCGTTCTCCCACCCTAGCAGCCTGTTGAACGAGGACAGGCACCTCGCGGTGGTCATTTTTCCCTGAGTCTCTCCAGCGCGGCTCGGAGCCGGTTTCCTTTCTTCAACAACCTGCCAGGCGACCGTGATTTTTCGAACGCTGCTTAGCCTACTGGACAAGCCATACTCGGGCAATGTAGGGTGCCCTGCATGAATCCGTACCTGCATGAACTCACTTTGAGATTAGCGGCCGGCGTGCTGCGGTTGCCGGAGGCCACGCGCCAGGTTCACGCCGCCTATGTCCTGTCGCGCCAGCAGGCGGACGGCGGGTTTCCTGGCCGCGAAGGCGGCAGCGATCCGTACTACACCGGCTTTGCGCTTCGCAGCCTGTTTCTGCTCGGCGAGTTGTCCGGCTCGCCTGCGGACCGGGCGGCGGACTTTCTGCGAAGCCGATTTCAACACAGCCTGAACGAAAGGCGAGCCCCCGCGGTGTTGGACTTGCTGTCGCTGGTCTACGGGGCCACGTTGCTCAACACTTCCGCCGGCAGTGACGTGCTGGCCGAGCCGACTTGTTCCTGGCGCGACGGGGTCGCGGAATCGTTGGAGCAGCTGCGCCGGGAGGACGGCGGCTACGCCAAGAGTGTCGAGGGTCGAGCGGGCAGCACGTATCAGAGCTTCCTGGTG
>JAAYYU010000214.1 GCA_012515235.1 Candidatus Anammoximicrobium sp. | reverse complement strand
CCGGCATCGGCGCCTCGTGGGGCGCAGGAACGGGGTAGATGGGCACCGACATGCGGATGGTCTTCAACTGGCCGATCTTGCCGGTGCGGACCAGGCTCACCGCGCGGAACAACTCGGGCTCGGAGCGGAAGTTGCTGTCGGTGCGAAAGACGGTCTTCGCCTTGGCCGCCGCATCGGCCAGCACTCGTCCGTGGGCGATGGCCAGCCCGATCGGCTTTTCCAGGGCCACGTCCTTGCCGGCCTTGATCGCGGCCAGGGCGATCGGTACGTGCCAGTGGTCGGGCGTGCTGATCATCACCGCGTCGACGCCTTCATGAGCCAGCAACTCGCGGAAGTCGGTGGTGCGGAAGGTGTCCTTCAGCAAGGCCAGATCCCATTGGTTCTTCTTCGCCACGGCCGCCGCACTCGGGTTGCCCTCGATGGCCAGTCGCCAGCGATCGACGTCGCACAGGGCCACCGTCTGGCAATAGCCGGATCGCAGGAACACCGACATATTCGCGTGGACGGCCTGTCGTCCCAGGCCGATGAAGCCGATGCCGATGCGGTTGCTGGGCGCCACTTTCCCGTCGGCTCCCAAGGCCGAGCCGGGCACGAACCTGGGCAGCGCCAATCCGCTGCCCAAGGCCATGGCGGCGTTGCGCAGGAAGCCGCGGCGCGTGACTCTGCTGACGATTGAAGTCGTAGTGGCAGGTTGCATGGTGTTCTCCCTTCTGACCTGTGGTGTGTGAATCGCTATTTCTTCGCCGCCGGGCAATACGAAAGCATGGCCGGCGCGGCTTGATGACAACGGCTTACACTTCCTCGGGAATCACGTACGGCGCACGGTATCGGCGTTTCACCAAGGCGTTGGCCTCGTCGGCCAGCGGGCCGGTGAAACGTTCCGTCGTGCCGTCGAGCGTGAGCCACGGTCCGAGCGCGACGGGCGTCTTCCGCAGATCGATTTCGTGCACGGCCAAGTGGTCCGCGAACCGCTGGAAGGCCTCCAGGCCGTCGCGGTCGTTCTCGAGCGTCGCGCGTACGGCCTCCGGCGCAATGGTCTTGCCCAGGCGGTACGAGATGTTGCCCAGATGCGAAAGGCACGCCGACAGATGGCCCTGCTCGATGTTGGTCTTCAGGTCTTCTGGCTGCCGACTGCGCACCGCCTTGATGAAGTTGGACTGCGGATCCACGGCGCCGTCGTTGCTGAAGGTGGCGAGCTGCTTGCCCTGGTTGTCCAGCGCGGCCCGGCCGGCGAGGTCGATGTAGCCGCCTTCGCACTGGATGATCAACCCGCAGTTCGGCCCCTGGCCCTGCCACTGATTGCGGATCGTCCGGCCAGTCGACGTCGTGAACGAGTACGTGTCCATCGTTTCGCTGCCGGGCTTCTCGGACAGGCCGCGGACCTCGTAGATCACCGGGGCCGTGGGGTAGTCGCAGAACACAAGCTGCGTGTTGGGCGTTTGGCCGCCGTCGTCGAGGCCGAACCTTCCGCCCAGGCTCATCACGCGGCGGGGAAAGCCCTGCTCACGCAGCATCCAGCGAATGTCGTCCAACTGATGGGCCCCGTTGTTGCCCAGCTCGCCGCAACCGGTGTCCCACACCCAGTGCCAATCGTAGTGCAACTCGGCGCGGTCGAGCGGGCCTTTCTCGGCCGGTCCGCACCACAAGTCGTAGTCCACGGTTTTGGGGATGTGGCCTTGGCCTTGGGTCCTGCCGATGCCCAGGCGCCGTTTGTAGCAGAATCCGCGGACCGCGAGGATCTTGCCCAGCGCGCCCGAGTGCAGATAGTCGAACGCCCGGTCGTTGAAGCGGCGCGAGCGCTCATCGAGGTCGGCCTGGACGATGCGGCCGTACTTGCGCGCGGCCTGCGCCATCTTGCGGCCTTCCCAGATGTTGTGCGAAACCGGCTTCTCGACGCACACGTCCTTGCCCGCTTGGCACGCCCAGACCGTCCCCAAGGCGTGCCAATGGTTGGGCGTGACCAGCGACACGGCGTCGATGTCGTTGCGTTCCAGGAGCTTGCGGAAGTCGCGGAAGGCCTGGACCTTTTGCCCACGCAGCGCCAGACGCTGCACTTCCGCGTCGAGGATGGCCTGGTCGACATCGCACAACGCGACCACGCGCACGCCCTGCATGTTCAGGTAGTTGCGCAGATGCGACTTGCCTTGCGAACGGAGGCCGACGACCGCAACGCGAACGTCGTCGTTGGCCCCCAACACCCGGGCCGTGGGCAATAAGGCTGCCGCCGCGCCGGCGGCCAGCGTGTGCTTGAGGAAAGATCGCCGATGAGGGACTCGCATGGCGGAAGCTCCTTTTCTCCTCTACGGTTAGGATTCACGCGACCACAGACGCGACTGCAACTACCAGCATGGCGGACTTCCCGCGTAGGGCTCGCAGCAATGCAGGCTGGGGTCGGGTCTCATTTGTCTTCATGGGCAGCGGGGACGGGGGCCGACTGCTCGAGCCGGGCTTTCCAGGTCGAGATCGCGATTGGGATGTCGGTGCAGAAAGCATCCACGCCGAGCCCCACGGCAAGATAGTAGTCTTGCAGGCTACGTCCCGGCCAGCCCGTGACGCGCAGGCCGGCCTTTTGCGATTCCCGCACCGCCGCCCGAGAGGTTCCGTCCATGACGCAACCGATTCGCTGCACCCCCAAAGCCCGCGCCCGCGCGACCACTTTTTCCGAGCAGGGGTCGCCGCTGATCAGCAGCAGCTCGGCGTTGGCATCGAGCGCTCTGACGACTTTCAAGGGCCGCTCGTCAAACGAGGTGAGCACATAGAACGACCCTTGGGGCTTCTGGCGGGCAGCCTTGTGCAGTTTTCGGCAATACTCGTTCAGACGCTCCTCCGGATATTGGGCTTT
>JAAYYU010000213.1 GCA_012515235.1 Candidatus Anammoximicrobium sp. | reverse complement strand
TTTATGAAGTCACGGTTTCGGTGCTGGGGTCAGGCTTACAGAATTCAATTTTGGCCGAGCGGAGTCATGCGACGTGGCTGGCACCAAACTCGGCCAAAATTGAATTCTGTAAGCCTGACCCCATTTCGCGCGAGCGTGCCATCCCAGACAGCGACTTTCCGTGGCTGTTTTCCGTTTGGTGCTAGCATCCCTCGCCCGCCTTGACCACGGGGCTGACGCGGAAATCCCGCAAAAGAAAATGAAAATCAATCTCGACCCAAAAGCGGGGATGTCTATAATTCCATCTGGAACATTCGGCCGTGTTGCGTACCCGCCCTCCTAACCCAAGCCAAGCTTGCCGATCATGGCTCGAAACAACGGCAGCTCGATCTCGCCCAACCAAGCCAGTGCGGTGCCTTTCCGCCGTTACGGAAAGCGCGTCGAATTCTGTCTGATTACGACGTCCGCAGGCCGCTGGGGTTTCCCGAAGGGATACATCGACCGGGGCGAATCACCGGAACAGACGGCTCTCAAGGAGGCGTTGGAGGAAGCCGGCCTCCACGGACGCATCGTCGGCACCCCGCTCGTCTGCTACCGGACCCACACCAACGGCAGCAGCAAGAAGGTCGTCGCCTTGCTGATGGAAGTCAGCGATTGCGATGACAAATGGGAAGAAGTCAAGCTCCGCCAACGCCGCTGGGTCTCCCAAGCTGAGGCCCAGGCATTGCTCGAGCGCGAGTATCTCCAAGCCTGCCTGGAAGTGGCCCAGGAGCGAATCCGGCGCGCCGAAGCGTCCTGATCATCAGGAATGATCATCGGGACTGTAGACAAGCTCTAAAACGACTTTTCGAGCCGAATCTATTTTGTTTTGACAGGCCAGTCCACTCCCTAGAATCCTGGATGTCCTGTTCAAGTCCAGGCAATATGGGGTAATTGCAGCGTCACTGCAAAACCAAATCGCAAGAACAAACGGACGCCCCAAAAATTTTTTAGAAGATGTTAAGACAGAGAACTTGACATCCGATCTGCGGCGAGAATAATTAGGCGTTTTGGTCGCCAAGAGCGTCTTCCTGCCTTTGCTCATGAAATTCAAACAGAAGCCCTGTCCCGGAGTATTCTGAAGAGCTGCCGACGCAATCCTTTGGCGACTGCTGCGCGAACTATAGCGGCTTGGCTTAATCGAGCGTTACTAACACAACGTTGCGGATGTACCTTTGCAGACAGAAGAGTGGCATCGTTACATCAGAAGGCTGAGCCGAAAATTGAACCCGCAAAAACAGCTTCACTTTTATCTCGGTACCGGAGGTTACAGACTGCGATGAAGAATGTTCGGAACGTGTTCGAGGCGATTCTGAAGTATGGGCACGACGAGGATTTCATGCCGTTAGAGTCAGACGAATTCCAGCCCACGGATGCACCGGCTGGTTCGCCGGAGAAGATCGACATTTTGCGCAAGCGAGTCGAGTTGGGTTTGCCGCTGTGGCACGAGCGCGATCGCGTGGACTACACGGGCTTGACGGGTGCGGTGCGACCTCGCGAGTAAGAATCGCGTCCCGCAGAGCACAAAAAAAGGCGTCCGATCTGGACGCCTTTTTTTGCGCGCGAAGGTCCGGGTTCTGGGGTTCGTGTGCGAAGACCGGCCTGAGCAGCTTGTTGAAACGCGGGGCCAGGCAGATTACTCAAGCCCGTCGTACAGGCCATCGAAGACCACTCGATTGTCGTACGGATTGCGAGGATCGCCGTTGTAGTTTGCCGCCTCGTGTTGGTGGTCCGCAATGTGGTCCCAATTGTAGGGCCGCAGGTAGTAATACGTTCCCATGCAAGGATTGCAGGGGAGGTGCCCCGACAGGTTCCCCGGAGTACACCAGGGGCTGGGCAGACCGTGTGCCTTCCAATACGACCAGACAAAGCAGCGATGCCACCACGGGACATAGTTGGTTTGGCATGGCCCGCAGTCGCCGTCATCACAGGCCGTCCCCGCGGGGCAAGCATCTGCCGTCATGGTCTCGATCCCGTGGTTCATCTCGGAAACGCCTTGGTTTGTCGAGGGCGCACCACCATTCGGTTGTAGACCATTCATCATTTGCGGGACGGCGGCCGGGGCGACGGGCTGATTCGACGCCACCCGAAGCGCTCTTGGGGTCGAGTTGACGGGGCCAGGCGTGGCGTTGCGGGACTGACCGTGGCCAACCTGACAGACGGCGAATGCCAGCAAAGAAATCAGGGCGGTTCTCAGTAACATAGCAGTGTCCTTGTGCTCGTCTCCAGAAACTCGCGAATTGCGGTTGTTTTCTCTTTTCGACTCAAACACCCCGGATTCCACAGCAAAAGCGGGAGATTCGTCACGCGCGGTCTTTTTCGGCCATTCGGCAGAGCCCACATTACCGTCACCCCACGAAAAGGCGTCACGAAAGGAGTAGTTTCCCTAAATTATTCCCCCCCGGCGATCCGAAGAAACATCGCGACACGTTCTCTCGCTGTCACCAAACAAATCGGATCACGTCAAGACTTTCGTTTCTCAATAAAAGGGGGGGGCCATGCGCAACGTTTGCGCCACAGCACCGAGTCGGTGGTCATCGGTGCTCCTCACAGCCTGCACGCTCATCTCGTTTGCAGTTGCGGCGTCAGCACCAGGACAGCCGCCGGAACACCTACCCATCCCGGCGGGGAACGATCTTGCTCTACCGTCTCCAGAGGCGGAGAGTCCAGATCAAGGAATCGAGGCCGACCTCATCGACGAGGTGGTCGAGCCGGATTTGAAATTCCGGCTCGATCCGATTCGTTCGTTGTTGGTTCGGACCAAACAGAAGGTCTCGCGGATCTCGATCGCCCACCCGGACGTGCTGGACGTAACCCAGTACGGTCCGACGGAATTCGAGTTCTACGGCAAACGCAGCGGCGAAACCACACTCACGATGTGGTTCCTGGACGAGAACGGTCAGGAAAAGGTCCTGCGTTACTTCGTCCACGTCGGTACGGACCAGGAGCAGCAGGGCCGCGCGGAACTGGAATATGGCGAGTTGCAGGACAGGCTGAACGAGATGTTCCCCAACAGCCAGATCCAGTTGACTCCGATCGCCGATAAGCTGATCGTCCGCGGACAGGCCCGCGACGTCGAAGAGGCGACGCGCATCCTGTCGATCCTGCGTGCCAACGCCAACGCCGGCGGCGGGGGCGGCGGCTGGGGCGGCGGCTGGGGCGGCGGAACCGTCGGCGCCGGCCCCGTGGCCACGCTGCCCGATGCCCCCGACTTGCCGATCGCCAACGTGATCAACCTGCTGGAAGTTCCCGGAGAACACCAGGTGATGCTGAAGGTTCGCATCGCCGAGTTGACCCGGACGGCCCTGCGGGAATTGGGAATGAGTTTCAATGTGGGTACCCCGGACTGGGGCGTCACGAGTGTTCTTGGCGGCGGTGCCGGGAACCTTTCGGCAATCCTTCGGGACTATGTGGACCTGGAATTGTACTTGCGTGCCCACAGTTCCAACGGCTATGGGAAGATCCTGGCCGAGCCGACCTTGGTGACGATCAGCGGCCGCCCGGCGACTTTTTTGTCTGGCGGTGAATTCGCCGTCCCCACGGCCGTCGGCATCGGCGGCATCGGGGCCGCGACAACGGCGTTCCGCGGCTTTGGCACGATGCTCACGTTCACTCCTACGGTGCTGGACAAGGACCGCATCCGGCTGACCGTGATGCCCTCTTTCAGCACGCTCAACGAGGCCCTGACGGTGGACGGAATTCCCGGCTTGAACTCGCGGGCAGTGATGACGACCGTCGACCTGCGTGAAGGCCAATGGCTGGCGATCGCGGGGTTGATCCAGGACCAGCAGGGCGGCTCCAAGTCGCGGATTCCGTTTATCGGAGACGTTCCCGTACTTGGACTCCCGTTCATGAGCGAAAGCGTACGGCGCGAAGAGACCGAACTGGTGGTTCTTGTCAGCCCGGAACTGGTCCACCCGATGGAATGCAGGCAAGTCCCGCTTATTCTGCCCGGGATGGACGTGACGGAGCCGGACGACAAAGCGTTCTTCTGCCTGCAGCAGATCGAGGGGCACCCGGACGTTCAGCATCGCAGCACGGTCTGGCCTGCTTACCGCGACCGCATGCGGGAGGCGGGCTTCCAAGCGGTGCATGCCGCTCACGGGACCCGCGGCTTGTACTATCAACAGCAGCGTTACTACATGTGCGGCCCGCAGGGGTTCTCGGAGTAGCGAGGCGGATGTGGAATTCGGGAAACCTCTTCGACAGGAACAAGGCTCGGCGAATTGAAGGAATCGTTCCATGATTCGACTAAACGTCAGATACGCGACTTGCCTGGGCACGTTGTCCGTGCTGCTGACTGCCGCCGGGTGCGGCACCCCGGCGATGTATTACCAGACCCCTCCGGTCCCCGAAATGTTGGGGACGAAGGTGGACCAGATAATGGAGATTCAGGAGGAAAACGCGGAAGCGTCGAAGTTCGTCATCTACCAGCATGAATTCGAATTGAACAAGTACAAAGACGGGCAGATGACCAGCGGCCTGCGTCTAAACGAGTACGGCGAAGATCACGTGCGGAAGATCGCCGAGAACCTCCGCAACGGCGCGATGTTCCCCGTGGTTGTTGAACGGAGCCGGACCAGCCCCCGGCCGGGGACCAAATACGAGTACCCAGTCCACCTCAATCCGAACCTGGACATGCAGCGGCGGGAAGTCGTCGTGCGTGCCCTCACCCGGATGGGCATCGAGGATGCCGACACGCGTGTCGTCATCGCCCCCGCGATTGCTCAGCCACTCACCGGTCCGGAAGCCGAACAAGCCTACGCGACGGGCCTCTGGGGCGGCGGCATGGGCGGCGGCATGGGCGGCGGCTGGGGCGGCGGCATGGGCGGCGGCATGGGCGGCGGCTGGTTCTGAGTCGCACGCAGTCAGTGTCTCATCCCAGCGGCGAAAGCCGGCTGGTTTCCAGTTCGACGACGGCAGGAGGATTATCATGCGGCGCAGCCAGTTCTCATCTTTCTGGTCTTTGATTCTGGTCTGCGTCGTCCAGGCGGGCTGTGCCAACACGCCCGCCGTTTCCAACCTGACGAACTGGATTCCGGGGCGGGCGGAGAAAGTCAACCCGCAGGCGCTGGATGCCCAACTGAGCCTGGCCCGGCTCAGCGAACGGCACGGCGATCCCGGCACCGCGGAAAAAATCTATCAGGCCGCCTTGAAAAAGGACCCGCAGAACCAGTTGGCCCACCACCGCTTAGGTGTGTTGGCCGCCAAGACCGGCCAACTGGACCGGGCGGCCGAGTACCTGGACGCGGCGGCCCGCTTGGGGCCGCCTTCCGCGGCCTTGTTGAACGACATCGGCTACAACCTGCTGATGCTGGAACGTTTGCCCGAGGCCGAGGCCGCTTTCCGACACGCCTTGGAGATCGATCCTCAGAACAAATCGGCTCACAATAACCTCGGCCTGGTGCTCGGCCAAACGGGACGCTATGCCGAGAGCCTGGCGGAATTCAGGCAGGCGGGGAGCGAGGACGAGGCCCAGGCGAATCTGGCCTATGCCAAGACTCGCGCCGGAGATTTGCAGGGCGCCCAGTCGGCTTATCACCGCGCCCTGTCCTTGAACCAGGAACTTAAGCCGGCCGCCGAAGCGCTGATACAATTGGCACAGCAGGCGCCGCCGCCGGGAGCAGCCCCGGTTCCCTCCGAGGCCAACTGCGAAAGGACTCCTCGAATGTCGGAGTCGCGGCGATTCGGAACGGGTGCAACAGACCGGCACGCTGGAATGAACTCAAATCTGGCAGGACGCGATCAGGACGCCAAATTGTTCGAGGCGATCCAACCGGGGACGCCTCAGCCTGCCGGGGCGGAACAGACGCCGCAGATTCCGGCTGCGTCCGCGACCCCGCTGGCGATGGGGACGGAAAGACAACCCCCGTCCTTGCAGGCGGATCCCAGGGACGGGCAGACGCCGAGCGGTTTCGTGCCCGCCACCGTCTTCCGCTTTGCGGAAGGCAGTCAGTCCAACGTCACTACCGAAATCCACCGTCGCCAAGCGGATCCGGCCAGCGTTGCCGCGGCGTACGAAAGCCCTCGGCCGGAGGCTCAAATGCCGTCGGCCGTTGGCTCGCCAACCGGCTACCCCGTCCGGCCTTCCGTCTACGCTGGGGCCGACGATTCGATGCAGAACCCAACGAACGGGCAAGTGCATCCCGCCGTGTACTCGGCGACCAGTATGAACGGCGGCTCGGCCACGCCGAGCCTGTTCCCTTCGCTCACGTCCGCAATGACCGTCCAGCCGTGGCAGGCTCCCACCTGGACGCCAGACGTCGGCGGGATGCTGGCTCCCCAGGAGGCCAATCCGACGCCGCCCGCAGGCGGAGCCGGACTGCCCCCGAACGCGGTCGCGAATCCGGTGCAGTAACGACGCAGAGTCACCGGGACGCCGGGACACAAGAAGCCCGCCCCGCGACTGCCCAGTTGCGCCGCTCTGCGGCCCGCCCGCCGCGCTACGGGCGAAGGCCCTTCACAGTCTGCTCGATCCGCTGGACGACCTCCGGTTGCGAGTCCGCCAAATCCTTGGATTCCCCGACATCCGTCTTCAGGTCGAACAGTTCCCAGCGGCCGTTGGTGCCCGAGCGTACCGCCTTCCAATTGTCTACGCGGGCCGCTTGAGCGAACTCCCCGACATGCCGTTCCCAGTACAGGGGTGACGCCGGAGGCGGAGATTCCGAGTTCGCCGGCGCAGTCAACCGGCGGACGATCGACGCCCCGTCGATCGCCCTGGGGCGACGCAACGTGCCCGTCAAATCGACCAGCGTCGGCAGTGCGTCCCACATGCCGAAGGGCAGAGCGCATTCGCAACAGTCCATGCGAAAACATGACGACCAGCGGACCACCAGCGGGACGCGGATTCCTCCCTCGTACAAATCGCCCTTTCTTCCCCGCAGTCCGGCCGTCGCCAGGAACCGATCTTCAGCCGCCTGGGGAGGCCCGTTGTCGCTCGTGACGATCGTGATCGTCCGAGATAGCAGACGGCGCTCCTGAAGCCTGCTGACAATCTGCCCCACGTACCCGTCGACACGCGTCAGCATGGCCGCGCGGGCCTTGTCGGCCGTCGGCCAATCCTTGTCCGCGTAAGGCCCAAAATCGGGCACTTCTGTGCCGTCGCCCGACAATGCCATCGGGAAGGCGATCACCATCAGAAACGGCCTCTTGGCCTTGGCATCGATGAACCGTTTGGCAGATTCCACGATGAGGTCCGGAGCGTATTGCGCCTTTCCTCCGTTCTGGTTGCCCGCCAAGGGAATTTGAGTGCCGTTTTGCCATAACGCCGCCGGGTAGTAGTCAGCCGCACTCGCGTCGTCCAAGTAACCGAAGAACGTCTTGAAGCCCTGGCTGTTGGGATGGCCCGCAGCCTCCACCGGCCCCGCGCCCCACACGCCGAAGAGTCCCGTTTCGTATCCACCCTGAAACAGCATTTCGGCCAACGTGGAATCCTCCGGCCGGACCGTAACCCAAGCGTCGCCCACTTGCCTGCCGCGTGCCGTCAACTTGCCGCTCAGCAGCGTTCCTCGCGAAGCCACGCTTTCCGGCGCGCCTGCATAGAACTGAGTAAAGCGTGTTCCGTAGGCAGCGATCAGGTCGATCATCGGTGTCTCAATCGTCTGCTGACCGTAGCAGCCCAAGTCGCCGTAGCCCACATCGTGCAGCAGGAAGAGCACCACATTCGGACTGCGGCCGTCCTTGATCCGCACTTGGCGATTCATCTGTTCCAAGGCCCTACGATTCTCTTCGCGGATTCGAGTCAGAGCCCTGTCCGCATCACGCAAAATCCGGTCCGCGGTGTCGCGATCCTCGTCGGCAACGTCGTCCGCCGAGTCCAAGGCCTCCTTCAGCTTTCGCACCAACGCATCTTTCAGACTCTCCTCGTCGTCGCCTGGCTTTCTCTCCGCCTGGCTACGCGGCGGCGTCCCGCCGGGACCACTGGGCGCCTTCTTGATCTGGGCCCAAAGATGGCCCCACAAGCCGGCCGTTACAGCGATCGTCACCACGATGACAACGGTCCAAATGCGACGCGACCACATGGCATTTCTCCTCAGTACAACGCAACGTCACCAGCGCAGAACCCCACCAAACACGCGAAGTGCATACATAGGAAGTCTAGGGGATTTGTAGTAATTGGTAAAGATGCATGTCTGCAAAAAACTTAAAGTTCACGACATTTGGAAGATTCGAGTTGACTGGACGAGTGCATCAAACACGAGAAGTTGGATCGTGGCACGGAAAAAAACGATGTTGCATGAAATCGGGCGGGCGAAGATCATAGCCGCCCGTGCGTCCCGTGCGTCCCGTGCGTCTCGGTGGCGATCGACAGGATGAATCCCGACTTCGTCTCTGCAAGATAACATCAAGGAGGTCGTCTATGGCGGTTCTTCGATCACCGGTCGGTTTCGCTCTGGTACTAAGCGCGATTCTGCCGTTGTCGCTGGGCTGCAGCTCCGGGGAAGGCGAGCCATCCGCAGCCAGCATCGGATCCTCGTCAGCGTCCGCCGGGTCCGATGCCGGGCCGGACTCGAAACGGATCGTCACGGAACCGGTTCAAGTGCGAGCCGGACAGGCATCCAATCACACTCCGGCTCAATCGCCACAGCGGGCGCACGCTCCCGAAGTCCTCTTGAAGACTTCAGCAGGCGATATTCGCCTCCGTCTGAATGCTGAAAAGGCGCCGTTGACCGTCGACAATTTTCTCTCGAATTATGTCGTCCGAGGGTTCTACGAAGGCACCGTGATTCACTACGTGGAAAAAGGCTTTATGCTGGCAGGTGGCGGCTACACGGCGGAACTCCAGCCCAAAGCGACTCGCGCCTTCATCAAAAGCGAGGCGGACAACGGCTTGCAGAACAAACGCGGCACGATCGCGATGGTACGGCAGCCTGAGCACGCCGACAGCGCCACATCGCAGTTCTTCATCAATCTGGCTGACAACCCAGGTTTGAATCACGGGGAGGCAGAAGGAACGGACACGGCGGGATACTGTGTCTTTGGCGAGGTCGTCGAGGGCATGGAAGTGGTTGATCAAATCGCCGAAGTCCCGGTGGGCGACCGTGGTTCCTTTCCCAAGACCCCGGTGAATCCCGTCGTCATCCGCTCCGCAGAGTGGCTCCGCTAGCGCCTTGTCAGGCATCGCTTGATGGGTAGCCATGGCGGCCGAAATAACTTGCCAAATTTCCGCCACCACGCTGTTGGCCAGCGTGGAGCCGTGTTCAGAACCAGCCTGTCAGCCCCACTGCGTCCAGCATCTTGAACACCGCTCCCCGCTGACAAGCAGCGTGGTGGCGAGGCAATCGATTTCTTCGCCAATATCTCTGGTCGTAAATACCGCTCCACGCTGGCGAGCAGCGTGGTGGCACAGAGGAGGCTCCCCACGCAATGTCGCTGCGGACTCCACCGTGCGAGTCAGTCAGTAGCAGGCGTCAGTCACCTATCTCTAGCGGCTGTCTTGCGGTCTGGGCCGTGACCGAAGTCCATGCGGAATTTTGCGTGCTAGCGGCCCTTGCAAACCCTCCGAACCGCGTTAGACTACAAATACTTGTCAACATCAGGAAGCCAAAGGCGATTCGTTCGGATGGCAGCAGGAGGTAGCCCCATGTCTACGTCTACCGCGATGTTTTTCGTGCAGCAATGTCCCTCGTGCGGTCGGCGACTTCGCGTGTGTGTGGAGTATCTGGGAAAGAGAATCCAGTGTCGTCATTGTCGAGGGACGCTCATTGCTCGTGATCCAGAAGAGGGTTCTTCCTGGGAGGACTCGTCGTCCAGACCGGGACGACGCGTGGACGAATTGGTGGGGGCACCGCCGATTTCGACTGCGGCGCAGCACTGCTAAACGGTGCGACCTGGCCAACTCGTGCCGCACGGCCAACTTGCCAACCGTGGTTGCGTGGCAAAGTGCCCGTCTGGCAGCCTGTTGCAGAAGCGGACCAGTTCCGAGCTGCGCAGAAGAAACCCAAGGGAGAAAAACCACGGCGAGGTTCCCGTCCCAGTACTCTTCCTATCCCCTTCTTTCAACAGGCCGCCAACCCAAGCGTACCAGATAATCCTCGGGTAAAGAAAAACCACGCGCTGCACGATCGCCGCTTCCCGTGCCTTCAGCCGTCGGAGCGGGTCGCTCACGCGTTATCCAGCAGGCTCTTGGTAATGGCGGCAAAGACCGCCTGCTGACTTTCGAATTCGCGGCTTTCTGCCTGGCAAGTCAAAAGACAGGTGCGCGACCCGACGCGGAAGCAACGGACGCTGCACGTGATCAGAAAGTCCAGACAGAAGAAATCCAAATCGTAGCCCTTCGCCGTGACAGACCACAGGTCCTCGGTTACGGCTTTGGACTCGATGTCCGTGTAGATCTGTCTCATTGCCTCCAGAACTTCGTTCGTCAGGCGCACGGGACTCATCCGCGACGGGTAGACCTGCAACTCCCAGTACGCTCCAGTGGGGCTCTGGACGGAGACGCTCCGTGGCCACTCATTCAACTGCTCCTCGGCGACAGCCCAGTTCTCAGGGTACAGAAAACGCACACCAAACTTCTCGTAGCTCGCAGACATCGCTTCTTCCTTGGCTGCGTGGGACGCCTGACCGAAGGCTTCCGAAGAACGGACGCTCGGCGCATCCCCACGGACGTTCTGAATTCCTCTAGTTCCTAGCACCAAACGGGATTCTGCCAGTTCTTCCCCGTCGTTGATGAAGTCGCGGTTTCGGTGCCAGGGGTCAGGCTTACAGAATTCCGTTTTGGTCGAGCAGGGTCGTACCATCTGGCTGGCGTTACCATCGACCAAAACGGAATTCTGTAAGCGTGACCCCATTTCGCTCCATCCTGAACGGGGCGTCTTCCGTGTCAGTTTTCCACTTGGTGCTAGCAGGTTGGTGGGCACGAGGCTAGCGGGCTTTGTCGTCTTGTTGCCGCTCGACAAGAATCCGCTCGACAATCCGTTCTTGCCGAGTTTTTCCCCTTCTGGTAGCCTTTCGCAGCTTGTCGGCCGTGATTTGCCGTCTGATTTTGTCCAATCGTCCTGGCAAAAGCCGATGAATGGATTGATGTTCTACGCTCCCCACACCCCGTGCCATCGGGACCATCGTTCGGGAAAGACCCCGCGTCGCCGCCCCGTGGGCCGGTGCGATTGGGCCGCGTGCTTGTTGCTGCTCGCGGTGGCGTTCAACGGTTGCACCACGCTGGCCCGCAGCAAGACAGACGAAAGCGTGGTTTCCGCCCGGCAGTTGTCGTTGCGAGGCATCAACGCGGCTCAGCAGGGCCAGTTTCAGGAGGCACAGGTCTTCTTCAATCGCGCCAGCGAGATGTGTCCACTGGATGAAAAGATCCGTTACCACTATGCCGAGACGCTGTGGCAACTGGGGTCCCGGACGCAAGCCGTGGCCCACATGGAAGAAGCAGTCCGACTGTCGGGCGGAAACGCCGATCTGGTCGTTCGGCTGGGAGATATGTACTTGGCTGGCGGCGACCTGCAGCGTGCCGCCGTCCAGGCAGATGCGGCGATTCAGGCCAATCGGCAATTGGCCTCGGCTTGGGCGCTGCGAGGCGACGTGCTGCGGAGCATGGGGCAAGACGAGGAAGCGTTGGCCAGTTACCATCGGGCCTTGAGCAATCAATCGCACTATCCGCACGTCCAACTGGCCGTCGCCGACATCTACGGGCGGCAGAGGCGGCACGCTCGGGCCTTGGCGACACTGCGGACCTTGGCCGACGGCTACCCCAGCGGCGAGACGCCGACCCAAGTCCTTGTTTTGCAGGGATTGGCGCTGAAGGAACTGGGACGTTACGAAGCTGCCGCCGAAACGCTGGCCTCCGCCGCCAAACAGCAGAAGCCGCCGAGCACCGAAGTGTTGGCCTATTTGGCCGAGACCCAGTGGTTGGCAGGCGACGCCGCCAATGCTCGCCTGACGCTGCAGACCGCACTCAGCCAGTCGTCGCAGGAACAGGCCGCGGAACCGCTTATGGCCCAGTTGCTGACGCTCCAGCAGAAGTTGACCGGAGACATGCGGCTGTAACAAAGGGGAAGGTCGCCACAGTCCCCGGCAGCCCGTTGGAAAGCGGATCGCCTGTCGTGCTCACTTTGCCGCTGATCCGCTTGCCCTTCACGGCGCTTGTCGATCCGCCACCAGCCGGGCGACGTTGTCCGCAGTGACCGGCGCGATCACGCCGCGCTCCGTGATGATGCCGGTGATGTATCGCGCCGGCGTGACGTCAAAGGCGGGGTTGTACACCTGGATTCCGTCCGGCGCGGTTTGTCTGCCAAAACCGTGCGTGATCTCTTCGGGCGCGCGTTGTTCGATGGGGATGCCGTCGCCGCCCGCCAGGCTCAAGTCAAACGTGCTGCACGGAGCGGCCACGTAGAACGGGATCTGATGAGCGTGGGCCAGCACGGCTACCGAGTAGGTGCCGATCTTGTTGGCCGTGTCCCCGTTGGCCGCGATGCGGTCGGCGCCCGTGATGACGACTTGGACTCGGCCCTCCCGCATGACCTGGGCGGCCATCGAGTCGCAGATCAGCGTGGCCGGCAGGCGGCGCCGGACCAACTCCCAAGCCGTCAGCCGTGCCCCCTGCAGCAAGGGCCGCGTTTCGTCCACGAACACGTGCAAACGTTTGCCTTGATCCTGGGCCGTGAACAGGACCGACAGCGCCGTGCCGTATTCGGAGGCGGCCAAGCCGCCGGCATTGCAGTGCGTCAAGACCCCGGCGCCGTCCGGCAGCCGATCGGCGCCGTGCCGCCCAATGGCATGGCATGTCGCCCGGTCTTCGTCATGGAGAAAGCGGGCTTCCGTGAACAAGGCGTCATGCAATCGGGCGGCGGAACGCTCGTGCCGGTGCCGGTCCACAACCGTCTTCATCCGCTCCAACGCCCAGAACAGGTTGACGGCCGTCGGCCGGCTGCTGGCGAGGAAATCGGTCACATCCTGCAAGCGTGCGTGAAAGGCTGCCGCATCCCGGTCGCGCATCGATTGCAGTCCCAGGCACACGCCGTACGCCGCCGCCAATCCGATGGCCGGCGCACCGCGGACTTTCAACTCGCGAATCGCCTCCCAAACCGTCTGGGCGTCGCGGCATTCCAACTCGACCAGTTCCATTGGCAGTCTGGCCTGGTCGATGAGGACCAGATAGCCTTCCGCATCGCCAACCCAACGCAGAGTCTCGGATGTGTTCGGCGGGGACATCAGTACGCTCCCTGGGTCAGAGGCATGCTTGCGAAAAGGACGCAGGGTCGGCGTCAGGAACACGCCAGCTTCTGCTGCAACTCGGCGTCCTTGGCCGCGATCTTGGCTGCCAGTCCCTGTTTGAATTCCGCCAGTCGCGCCCGTAGAGGCTCGTCTCCGGTGGCCAGGATCTGGACCGCGAAGAGACCTGCATTACGGGGTCCGCCCATGCCGACCGCCATGCACGCGACGGGCACGTCGCCGGGCATCTGCACGGTCGACAGCAAGGAATCCAGCCCGCCCAGTTCCGCCGTCGGCACGGGCAGGCCGATCACCGGCAGCGCCGTGTGCGCGGCGACGACGCCCGCCAGATGCGCCGCCCCGCCCGCGGCCGCGATGATCACTTTCAGTCCCCGCGCAGCGGCGCTGGAAGCATACTCCGCCACCACGTGCGGCGTCCGGTGGGCGCTCATCACGCGGACTTCATAGCCGACCCCGAATTCCGTCAACGCTTCGGCCGCTTTCTGGATCTTTGGCCAATCGCTGTCGCTGCCCATCAAGATCCCCACGGCAGGCTTGCGCTGCTCGGTCATGCAGACTCTCCTTTCAAGTTGTGTGCGTGTTCAGCCCGTGACTTTCCGCGCGGCTCCGGCGGCATCCGGGACGCTCTTGCCGCCAAGTTTCTCCTCGGCCGCACTGCTCCGGTAGTATCGCGGATTCAGGGTCCACAAATCGTGACGTGCGCCGCCCAGATACTCCAGACAGGCCACCCGCCCCACCGTCGCCGCTTGAGGCGTCCAGCATGCGGGGGCGACAACGGCAATCCCGGCAGGCAGCCGGTCCTCAAGCCCGCTCAATCCCGGTCCGGTGACCGCGACTTCCGGCGTCAGGCCCGCCAGCCAATCGGCATGGTCCAGAATCCGTGTTTCCGAGACCTCCGCCAAGTGCTCGCCGGTGCGCCGGAAGTCCGCGACGAACAACTGCTGACGCTGGGCGTCCAGCACGGCGCACACACGTTGCCGAGCGGACGGCGCCTGCCAGGCGATGACTTTCAAGGTATTGACGGCAAACACCTCGGCGCCCACGGCATAGGCCAAAGTCTTCGCGGCCGTGATGCCCACCCGCAGGCCGGTAAAGGAGCCCGGCCCCTGCGTGACGGCCACCAGTTGCACGTCTTGCGGCCGCCAGCCGACGCTGCGCAATTGCCGCTCGATGGCCGGCGCGAATACCTGTGCCGTCCTGCGTTGGCGGTCCAAATGCGTTTGTCCCAGCAGGCGATCGCCGTCCAGGGCCGCGACCGATGCGTCCAGCGTGGAAGTCTCCAAAGCGAGAATCCGCAACGCCATGTCCGTCATTCCCTTTCCAAGGTCACTGCGGCCAGCACGGGGGCGGCGGGCGTCCCCAAATCCCGAAAGACGACTTCCGCAACCGGGACGTCGCGCAACTCGACGCCCAGCACGTTCAAATGCCACGGGGAGCCGCGCAGTCCGACTTGGACGTCGTCGGCTTCGGGCTCGGCCGTCCACTCGTCGATCGTTCGCCCCGTGATCAACGGAACCGTCTGCCGTTGACCGTCGGCGTAGACCACCTCGTACTCCGCCACCGCGTCCCAGGGCCCCGTGCCGCGATCTTGCGAAGACCAGCCGTGGACGTTGCCCAGGAAAAACAACCGCTTGCCGGCCGCCCCGACTGGGATTCGGACTTCCGTGGGCCAGGCGATGTGGCGGGGAGCGCGGGGGGAGTGCAAGACGACCAGGCCGCGCCCTTGGTTGCGGGCCGGATCGACGATCTGAAACGGCACGCCCGCCGCGGTCTGCCTCCCGACGCCCAGGCCGGTGAACAGCAGTTTGCCCGGTTTCGGCACGCCAAACGGCGCGGTGGACGGATCGGTGTTGGCCATCGCGTCCAGCGTGAGGAACGTACAGCGACCCGGAGCGGGCGGTTCGGCCAGCGGCCAGGCGACCAGGCCCGGAATCGGTTTGACTGCCACGCCGGCGGTCTGCCGATACAAGTCGATCACCGCCGGGAAATCCCAGTGCTTCTTCTGGTCGCCGCGAACCACGACGTCCACGCCGGGAAGCGTTGCGACCAGGGGCCGCGAGGCGGGAAGGTAGAGCGCGATCCGCTGGGGCTTCTGCCGCGCCGGCGGCTTCAGTTGCACCGTCACGCCGGCCGCGGTTCCGGAGACGGTCAGGTCGAGCGGGCCGAAGTGAGTCGGCGCACGCTGGACCTGGATCGTCTGGCCCTCGGCCAGCCACCCGTCGGGGACGGCGGCCAGCAAGTGCAATTCGTCGCCCCGCTCGTCGACCAGCATGTGCCGCAGCAGCAAGGCGTAATTCGACGCGCCGGTCACGTGCGGGATCGTGTTGCTCCAGGCGAAGCGGCGGTCAGGAAAGATCCCTTCGGGAAAGGCGTGGGCGGCGGTGGAATGCAGCAGATACCAGAAGAAATCCTCGACCACTTGCTCGTGCTCGCCGCGGCGAAGCGAAGCCATGCTGGTGTACGCCGACATGTAGGGATGAATCGCAGGGCTGCCGCCCAGCCATTGGATCGTGCCTTCGACAAAGCCGCCGCCGTGGACGCGCCGCGCATGGTCGATGGTGGCGGCGACCCGCGGATCGTCGGCCTCAAAGACGGGCGTGGGCCAAACGGTTTCCGTGTTGCCCCAGTGCGTGCCGGCCTGCTCCCAACTGGGCGGGAAGTGGGCCAGTCCGCTCCGCCGCCAGGCGGCGTCGATGGCGGTCCGATACCGGTCTGCTTCGTCGCGCAACTGGCGCGCCTCGTCGCCGCGGCCCAGTTGCTCGGCGGCGTCCGCCACACACAAGAGGCCGCGGAGGTTCCAGAAATCGTAACCCAGAATATGGTGCTTGCCGTCCCACAGATACTCGCCGTCCGCGGGCGCCGCCGGCAGCAGACCCGCCAGGGGCGAATCCGCCGGCGCTTCGCGGCGAGCTTGCGCGATCCAATCGGCCGCGCGGCGCAGGTGCGGATAGGCCCGTTGGAGCCAGGCCTGGTCGCCCGTGATCCGGGCATACTGCCAGAGCACCCACAACGCCTGTCCGTTGGCGTCGAATTGCTTCGTTTGCGTCTCGAAGCGACCGTCCGGCCGTTGATGGCGAAGGTAAGGTTCGACCGCCTTGGCGGCCGCGTCATCGAGGCCGGCTTCCTCCAGTTCCATGATCTGGTAGCCGCCGTCGCGGATGTAGAAATGATCGTAGAAGCCTTCCCCGCCGTGCAACTCGCCGTGATCGTTGGCGATCAACTGACAGACGTGGGCGGCCCGCAGGGCTTCCGTCGCCTTGCGACAGGGCACCTCGATCCGAGCGGCTGCGTCCAACAACCCGCGCCAGTACTGGACCGTACGTTCCAGCCACACTTCGGCGCTCTCGTCGGCCAGGGGCCCGGCATCCGCCGCCTCAAAGGTCAGACGCACGGCGCGCTCCTGCGTCTGGCCGGGCTGCAGCGGAAAACGGAACGCCCCGGCCGTCGCTTCAGCGCCTCCGCCCCGCACCAGCACGTCCCAGTTCGCCTCCGCCGCTTCCGGTCCCGTGTTGGTCGCCCGGCCGGCGATCCAGTTCAGGTAGTTTTCGGTTTCCACCGGCCAGTCGTAGGATTTTCGCCAGTCCGACACACTCGGCAGGGGCGTTGCCCAAAGGCGAAAATCGTAACGGATGTTCCCCTCTCGGACGCTCAACAGGACGACGGGCAACCAGCCATCCAGAAGCGTTTTGACCTGCTGGCGGCCGAGAGGACTCGACTTGGAACCTACGCGGATCTGCGCCTCGCGGCCGCCGGCCAGCAGCAACCGGTTGTCGGGCGTCACGCGGGTCCCCTGGGCGTAGTCTTTCAGTCCGATCACGTTCCAGGAATTGCGGAAGTAGTCGAACGGCTCGTCGGCCGCCCACGCGGTGACCGGGACGAGCAGCGTCAAGAGAGCCGGCGTCCAGCAACGCCAGGACAGGATGCGACGCTTGAGAAACATGTCGGACGTCCCTCCATCAAACAGCGTTGATCTCGCTCACGGTTGACACCGGTTCGTTTTGCCACGCCCCAAAAGGGATCGCGGACCGGCGGTCTGCCGGACGCTCCTCGGTGGGACAAGGTGAAAGGACGGTGCGATCCTCACCGCGTCAAGCTTTCCCAAGCCCCGATCAGCAGATTCGCAGCGCGGTCGATCTCTTCTTCGGAGGTGAACCAGCCCACGCTGATCCGGACCGTGCCCCGCGCTACGTCGGGATCCAGCCCCATGGCGGCCAGGGTTGGCGACATGCCCGTCGTGCCGCTGTGGCAGGCCGAGCCCGTGGAGAGGCACAGTTCGGGCAGTCGCGCGATCAGGTCGCCGGCCGCCACCTCCGGGAAATTGAGGCTCAGCGTGTTGGGCAGCCGCGCGGCCTGGCCGCCGTTGACGCTCAGACGCTCGCCGATCGCCTCCTGCAACTGGGCCAGCAAACGCTCCCGCAACATTTCCAGTCGGCGGGCGGATTCCTCCAGACTGCGAAAAGCCAGCGTACTGGCCTGGCCCAAGCCCACGATCGAAGCCACGTTTTCGGTGCCCGGACGCAAACCCGCTTCGTGCCCCGCGCCGTGCAGCACCGGCTCCAACCGCACGCCGCGGCGCACGTACAGCGCGCCGACGCCTTTGGGGGCATACAGCTTGTGCCCGGCCACGCTCAACAGGTCCACGCCCAAATCGTCCACAAAGGCCGGGATCTTGCCCACGGTCTGCGCGGCGTCGGTGTGCAGCAGCACGCGGCGGTCCCGGCAGAGCTTGGAAATCTCGCTCAGCGGCTGAATCACGCCGGTCTCGTTGTTGGCGTGCATGACGCTCACCAGACGCGTGTCCGGACGCATGGCCGCGGCGACTTTGGCCGGGCTGACGACGCCTCGCGAGTCGCACGGCACGACGGTCAGATCAAATCCCAGCCGCTCCAGGTACTTTGCCGGTTCCATGACCGCCGGGTGTTCGATGGCCGAGATGATCAGGTGCCCGTCCAAGCCCGGCGTGCCCTGCCGCATCGTCCCACAGATGGCCAGATTGTTGCTCTCCGTGCCCCCCGAGGTGAACACAATCTCGTCCCGGTCGGCGCCCAGCAAAACGGCCACTTTCCCCCGCGCGTCTTCGATCGCTTCGCGGCAAGCGTGCCCCAGACTGTAGCTGCTGGACGGGTTCCCGTAGTGCTTTGTCAGGAACGGGGTCATCGCCTCGAATACGCTGGGGGCGACGGGCGTGGTCGCGTTGTAGTCCAGATAGATGATTCGCATCCTAAGACTTTAGCAGGGAATCCGTGTGTGTGAAAGTGGCGGGGGGCCTTTCGTTTTGCCCAGGGTGCCTGACACCTTGACCGCAAAAAATCAACGGCTTGCCTAACTTACCCTCGACAATCTCCGCGGGACTTGCGAGAATAAACAACGGGACTTATGTTCTTTGTCGCCCGGACTTTTTCTTATCGTGCAGCGTACAGGAGGCTGGATATGTGCGTCCGTCCCAAACAGGGTTTTACCCTCACGGAGTTGTTGGTCGTCATCGCCATCATCGGCGTGCTAGCAGCCTTGCTTTTGCCTGCCGTCCAAATGGCTCGCGAAGCGGCCCGCCGCGCGCAATGCCAGAACAACCTGAAACAGTGCGGCCAGGCGATCACCAACTACGCCGCCTCGAAAGGCTTCCTGCCGACGTCGCGAACCTTGATTCGGGACGCCGCCGACTCGACCGTCTTTATTCACGCGAATTGGGTATGCCCGGTTCTGGCCGAGTTGGAACAGACGGGGCTGCACGCACAGATCATGCGGACTAGAGATCTTCAGTCGATGACCCCCACGACCCTGCCAATCCTGAAGTGCCCCAGCCAGGCTGACGACCTGTTTGATTCCAGACAGTTTCCGCTCAGCTACGTGGTGAATGGCGGGCGGCGCAATTCCCCCCCCCCAAACAACTTCGACTGGATCGAAAACGGCGTTTTCGTGGACAACGGCTTCGACAATACCAACCAGAAGCGGCGAATCGACGAAATCGCGAAGTACGACGGCACCTCAAACACGCTCATGATGTCCGAGAATGTCAATGCCCGGAGTTGGCTTGAGGCACCCCAGGAGTATCACTCGCAGCTGTTGTGGTTCCCCGAAAATCCGGATGGTCCCCAATTCGTCGGCTTGAACGT
>JAAYYU010000212.1 GCA_012515235.1 Candidatus Anammoximicrobium sp. | reverse complement strand
TTATTTTGAAGTATTTTACATGCCAACATTTCGGCACCAGAATTTCTCTCCCGCGCACAAAAAAAGCCCTGATTCCGTGCGGTTGCACAAGAACTAGGGCTATGACCAAAAAGGGAACTTCAGTTTAATGAGGGACGCGTACTGCCCAAGAACGTTGGAGATCCTTTTGCTCTTGTCTACCACTTCGGGCCGAATCCGCAGCGCTGGCTCCGACGACTTGATGGCTCCATGACGCTCCTGCTAGTCGATACAGTTCCAGAGAGCATCTTTCACCGTGACTTGTCGAATGGACTGCGATTGAATCCTCACTTGGCGAAAGCGTCCGCCTTGGTACTGGCCATCGACCCCACACAGATTGACCCATCGGGCGAACTCTTGCCGCGTCATCGTCGCCTGCCCCCTGATCCCTACGTGATACACGGTTCCTTTCTCTTCGATCTCATCCGGCTATTGGAGCATTCTCAGGCGGCTGGACAAGGCCTGCAGTTTGACACTCCTTTGGCGGTTGTCGTCACGAAGTGTGATCTCTTGCGCGATGCCGGCTTAATCGAATGGAATCGACTGTGGAATACCGACTTTCGGCATTCTGGTTCCTTTTGTCGCGCGGCGCATGAAGATATGAACGGTATGATGGCTCAAGTGCTATGCCGCTTGATCCCGGAGGTGTACAATGTCATCCGCCTACGTTTTCGACGCCACGCGGTGTTTGGTGTGTCCGCTACGGGGTGCGCTCCAATGAACGGAAAGTACCCCCACATCTCTCCTTGGCGCGTGGAAGACCCATTACTGTGGCTTCTTGCCGAATTCGGGCTGATCCCCACGAACTGAGCTATTAGACAAGGTGCAGTGCTATGCCAGTCGAGCAATTGACGTTTACGGTAGTGGAAGGCGGTTGCGGCTTCAACCCTGAGGCCGCGACGGGGTATCAGATCAAGGCTTGCTCTCCCGGACTGGTCAAGGACGCCGAGGCGAGAGAGCGCGTGGCCAACATTTGCACGCACTATGGCCAAGCCGTGTATGACCGCATCAGTTCGGTCGTTTCCCAGGCGATCAACGAGGAGAACGATTGGTGCAGGCGACAGCAGGAACCGCCCGAGACGTTGCCGCCGGAAGTGCTGAAACATTTTCCTGTGGTCTGGAGCTACGACCGTATTCGCGACGATCTGTTCGCTCTGATCCGGACGTGCTACCTCGGTTTCTGCCCGGATCGCAAGCCGGGCAATTTCTTCGCGCACGCCCTGGTTTTTCACCCCGATGATCTTTTCGCATTCGACTACAACCCGATCGTCCTGAGTCGCTCCGGCTGCTTCTGGTCCAACCACGTCAACGATGCCACAGAACTGCAGTCCCTGGAGGATTTAGGCACCGCGAAGTCCGCCTCCGCGCCGATCAACATGCTGCGTCAATCGCCATACCGCGAACACCTTGAGGCGATTCTCTCGGCGCTTACGACCGCTTCGCCGTCCGAACGGCCCGTTGTGTTTTGCCTTCGCGACTGGGGCCAGGTCCCGCAGATCGTCGAAGAACTGCTGGCGTTGCTGCCGCCAGCGACTCGCTGCCGGACGACCTTCTGCACATACGAAAATGACCGTTCCTGGGTGCCTTCCGTGCGCGGGCAGCGCCCGGAAAAAGCTGTCGCAGCGCACCAATTGCTCGCGCTGTGCGGAGCGGAAGACCGCAGTTGGAACTTCTATGCCGACGACTACAGGTCGAAGTTCGCGCTGTTCAACTTTGTCGGCAGTCGTTTCAGCGAGTTGCCTCCTCCGCGTCCTTTCGCCCGCTACGCGGCGAACTGTGTCCAACGGGAGCGAACCCGGGAACTCGGCGCATACCATCAGTTGATCGAACAACTGGACGCGGGGCGGGCGCCTGAGGCGTGGGATGCCTTGATTCCGGCGGCGACCATACTTAAATTTGAGACACCGCGTGAGGATTTCGCCAGCGGCGTCTCCGCGGTCTGCGCCGTCTCCAACCAACCGCAGCAGTCCGAAGCCGCGATCCGGGTTCTCTTGCCGTGGTTCGCCGAACTGGCGGACGGCGACCGACTGCAAGATATCAGTCTGCTTTCGTCGCACGTGGCCACGCTGGCGGAACGAGCGGGTACAGGCAGTTGCCAAGTGCCTGCATTTTCTGAGTGACGTCGGGATCACCCAAGCGGAGGAAGCTGCGAGTTTCGTAGCGATGCTCCGGGCCCTAGTCTATGCTTCCCCCCAGGACGTGGCTGACGCCGTAATGCAGCTCGTCGCCAAACGGGATCCGGTAACGGTCGTGCTGGCGACCATGGCATTTGTGCGCTGCGAGATCGAAGGATCGAAACCTGCAGAAAACTACCGGCAGGTCGTCGTGGCGATTGCGGAACGTCTGGATGCCAAGACGCGAGAACTTTTCGAGCAACACCTGTCCCACCGGTTCCGCCGAACGCTGGCCGAAGACGCGGGCCGGCTGCGGAAACTGCGAGTCGCGTTGGGACTGGAGACCGACGAGAATGCCCAGAAAGCCGGCATTCTGTCACGGCTTTGGAGTCTACTGCGGGGTTCTGGGTCTGAAGAGCTGGAATCGACGAAAAAGAATAAACACAGGTATTAGTTCGTGCCCAAAGGCGTGGGCAGCGCGCCCGACACGAATGAAAGCACTGACACCCGCAACCATCCTTGATTGCAGGTCGCCCAAGATGGAAAGGCGATCGTCCTAACGCAACATGCCGACGCGTTCCCAAGAACTGTTTTCGAGGAGTTGCCGATGGCTGGCCAACGACGACGCATGTACCTGTTCGAGCGGGCTTACCGCGACTTTGCCCATCACCTGAGCGGGTTCGTCCGCTATTCGTTCGGACTGTGCGGAAAGATCTGGCTGTGGTTCTGGAAGGGACCTGGGGCCAAGGCGTTGGAGCTTGCGATCCGCGTTTGTGTCGTACTTTCCGGGGCCGTCTTCGCCGTGTTGTACGTGATGTACGAGCGAAGCCATGGCCGTGAACTTTCGGCGGAATCTGTATTTGCGTTCCTAGTGATCGCTGGCTACGTGTGGATTCTGATGTGGGGCTGGAAGGCACCTCTGCACGTACTGAGCCGCTTCGTCTCTGCGGCTTGCGCCGCCGGGACTGTCGCGGCAGTTATGTCGCTGCTAGTCTCGGCGGCGGCGATCCTCTTCAGCGGTTATCTGCTGGTCCTGTTCCTCCTGACCGCATCTTCCTTCGTCGTATTCGTGCCGATGCGCGTCCTGCACTGGATGTGGCTGATGCATCGACAGATTACTTACCGGTGTCCCTATGACGACTGCCCCGGTGGCCATGGCGGCGTGCCGATTCACGTCTGCACGTGCGGCCAACAGTACCGCGATCTTTATCCCAGCTTCTACGGAATCTTCCATCACGTCTGCCGTCACAACGGCGAGCAGGTCAGACTGCCGACCATGGATTTCTTGGGCAGGAATAAGCTGGAGCGTCGTTGTCCGGTGTGCAATCGCCCGCTTCGGCACACCTCGCTGGGCGAACTGGCCGAGCGCCCTGTGTTCCTTGCTGGTGGTCCTAGCACCGGAAAAAGCGTTTACTTGCGGCAAGCCATCCGCCAATTGGCCAAGAACCTCGACGACCTCGGTGCCGGCACCGTGCTGATCGATGCCGACGACGAACGATTGAGCATCGAGCAGGACTACCGGTTGTTGGACCAGGGCCGCGTGCTGGCGAAAACGGTGGGAGACGTAACTCGCGCCTTCGGACTGGCAATTCGCCTCCGCAAGCCCAAACGGGTCCGTTGCCTGCTCCATTTGTACGACCCTCCCGGTGAGGATTTCACCAGCATGCAGCGTCTGGGCAAGAAGCAAGTGCTTCAGGACGCTTATGGCATTATCCTCCTGGTCGATCCGTTCGCCACGTCCGTTTTGTCGCATTACGCGCGTCGTGGCGCGACGTATCTAAAGGCGTCATCGACCACCCTGTACGACGTAGTCGCGGAACTGGTCGGCGCGGTGAACCAACTACTCATGCGAGAGGCGGCCGACAAGTGCGCGATACCCCTGGCCGTGGTGTTGAATAAGGTCGACGCGCTGCCCACCACTGAAGGCTACGAGTTCCTGGCCAACCTGCTCCCGATCAACGGGAGCGCATTCGACGCGAACCATCAGGCACACTGCAAACAAGCTTTGGAGCGACTGGGCGAAGGCCGGAGCGTCCGAGCACTTGAGCAGAAGTTCCAGCGGGTGCAGTATTTTTCGTGTACGGCCCTCGGCCGTACCCCCAGCCACGGCAATAACCAGCCGTTCCAAGCCAGCGGAGTCACTGCGCCGTTCCTGTGGATGCTCGGACTGGACGGCATGGGCACGGTGACAGGAGCCAAGGCCCGGAGCTGAGTCAAACGGATATGCGGTCACACGGACAACGCGGCCAGTGAGGTGTTCCATGTCAATCGCGAAATGCCTGCAGATCGTCGCGTTAAGCTCGGGACTGCTCGTTCTCACCGGGCTCGCGATCACCAGACGACTAGCCGAGGCAGCCGATACCCTCCCAGCCAACGAAGCATCGCCAACTGACATGGATGCGGCAGACGGCGGGCCGCTGACAGGCACGGCGAAATCTGTCGGACGAATCCCGAACACCGGCGACGGCGTTTCGGGATTTGTCGCCGCGGGCCTGTGGCACGTGTATTGTTTTTTTCCGTCCGAAGGCCGCTGGGACTGGCTGCTCCTGTTCTGCCTGCTTGCCGTGTTGGTGTACGCGGTCTTTTGGCCACATCTGTGGAAGGCTGTCCAAGCGGATATGCGTATTCTCGCAGAACAAAGGATAGGACGGCCAAACCAGGGTTTCGTATTCTGCGTCTGGGGCGTGGGCTGCCTCTCCCTTCTGCTCTGGTTCTTCCACACGCCCGCAGGAACGGGCTTCCTTATGGGGCGAGAGTGGTCTGGGCTTAGATCGCTCACGGACGTTAATCGGCCGTTGTTTTGGATATCACTCGGGTGGCATCTTGTCGCTTTCGTAGGTGGCGCAAGTGTGAGCGTAGACTACTTCGACGAACCGAGACGGCGTCTAGCAGCAGGCAAGCCACAGCCGTTCACCGACCGAAGCATCCTAAACCTCTATTTGGGTGGCGGCATTTTCTACGACAGTCAATCTGAGATTTCGACGGCGACGGACTTCATTTTCATGACTTTCTTTGTCATCGCTGGTTTTCACGTATTCTACTGGTACTGGTCTGCGGCTTCGATCATCCTGATGTTGGCTGTGAGTTCGGCCGCGATCCTCAATGAAGTCGTCCGGATGACGTTCGTTTACGTCCTGCACAAGCGTACGTTTGGCTGACAAGCAAGTGAAAAATCGACCGACGATTGGCGTCCTCGTGAAAGCAGCTGAGCGAGCGCGGTCCTGGCCCAGCACCGGCGACCGTGAACTAGTGCCGCGTCCAGTTACTGACTTCCCAGTTACCGCATCGCAAATGCCGCCAATGCTAGCGTCGGCCCGCTTGGCTCGGGGAAGTTAGATACTGGAAGCGGCACTAGTTGCATGGAAATAGGGTAGACC
Source organism: Candidatus Anammoximicrobium sp. (assembly GCA_012515235.1). Taxonomy (GTDB): domain Bacteria; phylum Planctomycetota; class Planctomycetia; order Pirellulales; family Pirellulaceae; genus Anammoximicrobium. The sequence goes on along the minus strand of JAAYYU010000212.1, from coordinate 160 downwards.
GGCAGCTCGACGTGCGGGTGTGTCCGAGACGGGTGCCCGCGTCGGCGGCAACCACGGCCGCGACAATCTCCCGCTGGACGCGGGCCAGGTATTCCGGGTTCGCCGTCACCGACTTCTCGTACACCAGCGACTTGACCAGCGGCGAGGCGCCGTCCAACTC
>JAAYYU010000211.1 GCA_012515235.1 Candidatus Anammoximicrobium sp. | reverse complement strand
TTCGCGTGGTCTTTTTGACGCGAGGCGTGAACCGCGCGAACCACATGCTTTGGCTGGCCCGGCAGTGCGCCCGCAACAAGGACCGGCGGCTGGTGTATGCCGCGACGCAGGATGCGTACCTCGGCACTCCGTGTGCCGTGACGGATCCGCTGTTGAACGACCATCATGGCCAATGGCGTGCGTTGTGCGACGCGCAACCGTCGTCCGCGTTCCGGCGGGAACCGGTGCGGCTATCGCCGCCGCTCGCCCGGGCGAACGTATTTTGATACGCTTCGCAGGACTGTCGCGTTCACTCGCAGTGCCCGATGCGGGTATCAAGCCGCGTCCCTGCTTCCGCCCCCACGGAATCAGGAATGGAGCCTTCGGGATTGAGACGCAGACAGCACCGCCTCGCCCGATCCACGCACCTCGACGAGGCGGTTTTTCTTGGCAATCGTCGGCAGCACACCAGATGGACGCCTCGCGGTATTTGAACCGTCCGCGGTCAGCGGTAGGCTTCTCGCATGGATACCCTGATCGCCGCGCCGGCCAACAACGAGCGGGGACCGCGGTACATGGAAAAGGCGCTGGCTGCCATCCACCAGGCCCACCTGCGGCAGTCGCCGATGACGCTGGCCTACGGTGCCGCCGACGGACAGGTCGCCTTGATTCTCCAGTGCACCACGGCGGAACGAGAGGCGATCCTCGGCCCGATTGCGGCCAGTTACCCCCACTGTTCGCTGGCCGCCGTCGAAGCACCCGTCGCTCCAACCGGCCTGGCCACATGGTCCACCGAGGTGCGTTTGAGTCCCGAATTGTATCCCATCCTGCGGCATGCGCAGTTCGAGGATCTGCTCAACCACACGTTCGCCGATCCGGTCTGCAGCCTGCTGCGCGCGGTTCGGCCTGACGAGTCGCTGCAGTGTCGGGTCGAGATCAGCATCGTTCCTGCGTCGCGCAGGCGATGCCGGACGGCCCGCGAAGCGGTGAGGCTGCTGGACCGGAGCTTCTTCCGCACGCACTACAGGCTGGCCGCCTTCTTCGCCCGAAACATCGTGCGGGGCCGCTGGCGCTGGCTGGCTTGGCTGCTGGGCCGGCTCGCCGCTCGCAGCGAGTCGCCGGGGCACACCCTGCTGGAGACCTCGACGAGCCGGCTGCACGAGCGAGAGGAGAACCTGCAGGCGGCGGCCGACAAATTCGGTGGTCACCTGTTCGAGTGCCGGATGCAGCTTGCGGTGTATGCGCCGGCGGAACTGAAGGCGGAGGCCGCGGAACGGCTGCGGAGCATGGCGGGTGCGTTGGGAGCTTTCACCCAGTCGCGGCTGGCGACGTTCCAGATCGGCAGAATCCGTCCGCAGCATGGCCGCCGAAAACGACTGCGGCCGTTCCTGCTGTCCCACGAAGAGCTGGCCACCCTCTGGCATCCACCCACGGCGACGGCCAGCGCGGAACGCATGCGGGTCAATGAATTCACCGAACTGGAGGCGCCCACGGTGATTCACCCGTCCACGGAGGAGGGGACGGTGGTCCTGGGGCGAGTCCGGTTCCGGGACGACCAGCGGTTGGTGACGCTGGCGCTCGAAGACCGCCTCCGGCACCTGTACATCGTCGGGAAAACGGGGATGGGCAAGACGACGCTGATTCAGAACATGATCGCCGAGGACATCGCCGCCAGCCGCGGCGTCTGTCTGGTCGATCCCCACGGTGACCTCGCCGAATCCATTGCCGGCCTCGTGCCCAAGCATCGCACGAACGACGTCATCCTGTTCGACGTGGCCAGTCGCGAGTACGTGGTCGGGTTCAATCCGTTGGCCAGCCGCGATCCGTCCCGCGTGGACCAGGTGACCTCGGGCGTGGTGAGCGCGTTCAAGAAGCTGCATGATTCCTGGGGGCCAAGGCTGGAGGACACGCTCCGCAACGCCGTGTTCGCGACGGTCGAGCAAGGCGGCAACCTGCTGTCCGTCATGCGGCTGTTGGGCGAGAAACCGTACCGTGAGCACATGGTGCCCAACATTCGCGACGAGGTTGTGCGGAGCTTCTGGATTCACGAATTCGCCTCCTGGAGCGACAACTACCGCACGGAAGCCGTCGCGGCGATCCAGAACAAGATCCGGCCATTCCTCACCAATACGAACATGCGGGCGATCGTCAGCCAGCCGGGACGGTCCCTGGACCTGCGGCAGATCATGGACGACGGGAAGGTCCTGATCGTGAACCTGAGCAAGGGCCGCATCGGCGAGGACAACGCGACGCTCCTGGGCGCGTTCCTGGTGACGAGCATTCAGCAGGCGGCCATGACGCGGGCCGACATCCCGGAAGGGGAGCGGCGGGACTTCTTCCTGTACGTCGATGAATTCCAAAACTTCACCACGGGCAGTTTCGCGTCGGTGTTGTCGGAGGCCCGGAAGTTCCGGCTGTCGCTGATCGTCGCCCACCAGTACCTGGCCCAGATCAACGAAGAGACCGCCGATGCCGTATGGGGCAACGTGGGCTCGATCGTGGCGTTCCAGGTCGGCAGCGAGGACGCCGAAATGATCGCCCAGCAGCTTGGGAAGTACCCCGGACAGATCACGCCCGAAAATCTTTCGGGACTGCCAAAGTACGCCGCCTATGCCCGGCTGCTGATCGACGGCATGCCGAGCAATCCGTTTTCGCTCCAGACGCTGCCGCCGCGCCGGGAGTCATTCGATCCGGAGCGGGCCGAGATCATCCGCCGCGTTGTCAGTCGGCGTTTTGCTTATGATGTCGAAGTTCGGACGCAGAACGGCACCAATTGTCCCACCGAGTGTCGCATCGCACCCAAGGGCAGGCATGACTTGATCAAGACTCCAACTGGTCAGCCTCAAATCGATTGCGGCGTTTGAACCAAAACTCACCCACACATCCCCTTGGCTGGCATGGCCAACATGAAACGCTAGTTCCGAGGCTGGCCCAACTCCAAAATGACACATCGTGGCCCACTTCTGACTATCTTTTGCCACCACTCTATGTAGAGGAAAAAAGGCAAACAAGCTTGCATACCCAAGGAAAGCGGATGCAATCGTCCGATATTCGAGAAAGTTATCCGAGCAACCAGCTTGCTTACGGCTTTGCGGCGTTTTCATCTGTACGTCCGGCTATTAGGAACAGCGGAGATTGGGGATTTGCGAAACTGTGACGTTTTCGGCATGTCAAACCGCAAAACAAAGGATTCTCGGGATGGTTTGCACGGGCAGCGTCAACGACTGAGACGCGTCCGTGTGTCGACCGATGCGCGTTATCGCCCGATTGTTCGACCGACTGTAGAATGTATCATTACCGGGCTGCTTTGCCCCTTCCATTCGGTTCGAATCACCGCTGGACTCCGACGTCATTCGACGGTTTGAGCCATTGATCCATACTGCAGAGGGGGATCGATTCGGTATACACTTACAGCCCTTGACTTTTACGTCATTTCGGTCTCTTCCGGTCCTCAATCGGCACTTGCTGGCCAGGAACACCGCCCATGCGGATTTGAATTCTTCCGTGGAGTGTTGAGGCAATTTTTGTCGAATGATGTTGACAGAATACTCAACGTTGAGTAAACTATCAACATGGCTACCACATTCGGCGAACTGTTGCGTGAAAAGCGTCGTGCGGCCGGTCTCAGCCAGCGCCAGCTTGCCGACCGCGCCGGCGTCGATTTCTCTTACATCAGCAAGCTTGAAAACGGCCGACTTCCTGCTGCGGCGGACGAAACCGTGGTGCGGATCTGCGCCATCCTGGGATGCCCGGCCGAGGAGTTCTTCACGGCAGCGAAAAAGCTTCCGACCGAACTCGGTGAATCGCTGGTCGGGGAGCCCGCGGCGATCCGTTTCCTTCAAGAGGCGTCCCGGCTGCAACTGTCACAGAAGGAGTGGGAGCGGATGCTCGGTGAACTACACGGCCTTCGCGGGGGTGACGAACACAAGGAGAAGTGATGCGAAGGTCTCACTCATACTCGAAGCGCGAACTTCTGAACAGCTGCCTACGGCAGTTCTTCTACGAGTATTACGCCGCCTCCAAGAAGCTTCCGTTCGACTCGGCACGCAAGCCGCTGGTACAGAAACTGAAGGAGTTCACCGGCGTCTATCTGCTCGCCGGCGAGAAGCTGCACTGGTTCATCGAACAGTTCCTCAAGAAGGGTCCGTCGAGCCGCGATTGGGCCGAGCGAACCAGCACTTCCGGTTTCGACCTAGCCGTTCGGTACTCTCGTGACCCCGAGGCCAACGCGGGCCTACAAAACCTGGCTTACCCGCCGCCGATGCTTTTGGAGTTTTACTATGGCGACCCCCGAGCCGAGGAATTGGCAGAAAAGGCGCGCGAGGCGTTATTCCGTGGAGTGCGTCGGTTCTTGGAGCATGAGCCGGTGAAGAAGCTGTGGAGCGAGATCACAACTGGCGAGCATTACGTCGAGCAGCGTGTCGGCGGTCTTCCCAAGTTCGACGAGTTCGGCATCGAAGGCCAGATCGACCTCGTGGGTCGCGACACCGAACGCGTCCGGGTTGTTGACTGGAAGCTGGGTGTAAGCGGCGGAAGCCACGACAGCCTCCAGATGCTGATCTACGGACTTTGGGCCGAGAAGAAGTTTCGGGTTGAGCCATCGCAGGTGAGCGTCCGCCGCGTATTCCTGGGTGATGGCACCGTCGAACCCGATCGCCCGCTCGACCGCGGAATCATGGTGGTCGGGAAGGCTCGGATGCTTCAGGACATTGAGTTGATGAAGGAATTGGACCCCTATGGCCGAACCGGGATGGAGGAGGTTTTTTCACCATGTCATCGCGAGAACGTCTGCCGTCAGTGCAAGTATCAGGGCATCTGCCCGGACAGCCGCTCCGGGTTGGCCCCGAAACAAACATCCGCCTCATTGATGGTTCTGCCATCGCCGGTGTGAAGTGCCGCCGCGTGGATGTCCGATGCGCGGTTCGCCCCGCCGAGCTGCGCGCGTCGGTGTGCAGCAAGCTGCGCCATCGGCACGGTGTCGTCGCTGTACCATCGCCCTTCGCGTCGACCGAGATCTTGGTCCTCGGAGTGAAGAAACTCCCGGTCGATCAGGTTCGCAACAAGTTGTGGCGGGCCGAACTTCACGATCTCGGCAAGACAGTGAGGTTGCGACCGGAATCGGAGGACGACCAGCAGGTGTTCGCCGACCTGCTGGAACGGTGCCTTGTGGTTGCTTTTGAGCAATCCGCCGGGTACTGGCGGTTGTCGCGTCCCCTACGCAACTGGTACAATGATCAGCCCATCGCCAGGGTCGATGGGGTCGAGGTCATCCCCCGCGTATCGTTTTCCACGGTTCGGCTCGGCGACCCTGGGGTCGGTATCGCCTTCGATACCGGTTACCTCAACCGCACCGAGCGGACCGTCGCGGAGTTCTTCGACCCTACCCTTGGTCCGGGCGAACGGAACAAGCGCAGGCGGGACTTTGACCGCTTCCGAAATCGGGCCGAGCGTCGGAAAGGCACACTGCTATACACGACTGGAGAGCAGGTCGTTCCGGTCTGCTACTTCGAGCGTTTCGCAGACGGTGTCACCTGTGGGACGACAGGCCCGGTCCTTCAGCACGATTCGCTCTGCGACTACTGCCACGAGCGGTATCCAAAACTCGATCTTGACCCGCGCGACTTGGTGGCTTTTGTCTCATTCCCCGGGTTACCCCACCCCGTCCCGGTCCCCGCGAAATGGCTCCGGTTGAGGGTGATGGCCGACGAAGAGCAGTCATACCGCGGCCTGGGCCAATACAAGACCGTTCCTCCCGAACAGCGGCGTGACGCGGCAATCGAAGCGTGGGAGCGATACCGGGGCGTCGTCGAAGGGATGATTGGCTGTGAGGCGGAGGCGGAGTTGTGGACTCCACCTGAGGAACGCTGCGAGCTACTGCCGTGCCCAGCATTGCAGTTCGGTGGGGGCCGCGTCGTTGTTGCGCCACGAGAAGCAACACCTACGGAGTATGGCCGTTACTACCGCGAGCGGCTTGAGAAGTTAAAGGGCGGCGGCCTGTATCACTACGCGGCAGCAATCGAGCGCAAACTCTTCGTGGTCACTCCGAAATCGGGCAACGATTGGACTGACGAATTGCAGGCTGCGTTCATTGCCGACTTTGGCAAGGTCATCCAGGACATTACCGGTTTGCGATTCTCCCTGACGCAGGTGCGGGAAGATGATCCCGAGAGGGTGGTCGAGGTGCTCGACAAGATCGCCGACGGTCAGGGCGGAGCGGGAACGACCGTAATCGTTTTCGACGACCGCCTAGCCAATGGAGCGTCTTACTACTTGTTGTCGCATGGGTTGAAAGGATGGCACCTAAAACGACTAACGAGGGGGCAGGTCATCCGCAAATGGAGTTGTCGTCGGTCAGGGCGCAGCGTCGAGGATCGGAAGAAAGCAGACCGACGCTGGTTGGACATGGTGACCCTGTCCGTCCTGGATACCCTCGACCAGATGGAGGCGATTCCCTGGCGAATCGCCGAGTGGCCTTATGAAGCGTGCTTGGCGATCGACGTGGGTGAAGGCCGGCGGCACTTCGCGATGTCTCTTTTGGTGTGTCGAGGGGCGGATCGGGTGCCGTCCTTCGCCCGGATGTCGGACTCGTGGCCGAAGGGCGACCATCAGCACGAGACGATCAACCCCGTGATCCTCCGCGACAAGGTTGTGCAGATCTTCGATGGTTACGAAGACCCAGGTTTCACCCCGATCCGGTCGCTGTTGGTTCTGCGAGATGGCCGTCTTTGCGGCGAAGAGGAGGCGGCCCTTGTCGAAGCCATCGACCGGTTGCAGCAAAAGGACCGGCTCGCCCAAGATGTGACCGCCGATTTCGCCGAGATCCACAAGAAGACCGTGAAGAACTTGCGGATGTGGGTGCCACAGGGTCAGAGCCGCGCAAACGTCTTGGAGGGCCAGGCAATTTACCTGGACGGCGAGGCCGCGCTTTTGAGTTGCACCGGGGCCGCCACGCTGTCTCGGACGGCCACGGCCGATCCGTGCCTGCTGGTGCTCCGACGGGGGCGCGACGTGCGGCGCGCGGCGCGGGCCTTCTTTGCCCTGTCGCAATTGAATTACTCAAGCCCAGGCAAGGCTCAACGTTATGCGTATCCCATCCGGGAGACGGACTCCCGGCTGCAACAGCGGATGGCGGAGGACATGAGAGGAGTCAAGTGACACCCAACCCTCGGAGGATGCCATGAGTCAGGAGTGGCTGAACATTCAGAGTTTTTTTACGGACCACGAACTGCTGGGCGCGATCAACGATCTGTCCATCGCCATCAAGCAGGAAGCGGCAGGCGTACAGGATGCCGAGCGGGAGCGCCGTGCCAAAGACGCGCGGCGTCTGTTGAAGCGATTCCTCGATCGCCTAGGTGAGGTCGAGTCCGCCGACAGTAAGGAGCTTTTGCTGGGCGTGGACGCGCGGTTCCAGAGTCTAACCGACGCCATTGCGTCGGCCCGGCAGGACGGAGACCGCTACCAATCCGTCCTGATGAAGAGCGGCGCCGCGGGTGCCTTGCCCCTGCTGGACGCGAAGTCTTCGGAGTCGCGCGCTCAGTTAGTGGAGAGCCTCGCGGAACTTCGGCGCGTGATAGAACAACACCAGCAGACCGACGCGGCCGCAATCTTCGAGGATCGCTAATGCGTACATTTCTTGAGGGGGCCAACCAAGACCTGCTGTACCAAATCGCTGTCGTCCAGAACTTGCTGGGCAAGGCCAGCGTCTGCGGCGAGCTGACCCCCTATGTCGGGCAAATCATCCAGCTATGTGAAGCGCTACGCCGTCAGGCTCAGAGGAACCTGACTGATCTAGGGTACGGGCTCGACGATACGCTGAACGACATCCTGGCCGCAACCCAGTCGCTGTCGAACGTGTTCGAGGTTGTGAACACACGACTGGCGGCTCCGGTGGTGCGTGCGAGGCCAGAAGATCGGCTCGGCCTGCTGGTGCTGAGGTTCCTTCACGACTCGAACACCAAGACTGCGAGCCTGCCGTTCGGGCTGTCGGACGGAAGCTTTGCGATCTACCCGACCGACAAGATCCCTCCCATCTACCTGGTCCCCACCTCCCGACAGACTACGCTCCTCTACTTGCCGCTGCTCTTCCACGAGTTTGGCCACCTGCTCTATGCCTGCTACAAGGCTGAGATGGACGAACTGGTCAAGGACCTCCAAAAGGTAGTGGCTTCGGCACTCGCGCCCAAATCGGTTCGCAGCCGCGCCGGGGCGAGTCGGTCGTCCTCATTCCGCAAACAGGCCGTTACGGCTTGGTACACCTGGGCGCAGGAATTCTACTGTGACGCGGTCGGGATCACGGTGGGTGGGCCGTGCTTTCTCAAGGCATTCTCACACTTCTTCCGCACTCGCTCGAACGATCAGTATTACGTGCCTCGGGACGAACAGCTTCAGCGCCGCCACCCGGTGACATGGCTGCGGACCAAAATGCTGGTGGATCGCGCTCGGAAACACGGATTGCACACTTTGGCTGACCAAGTGCACGATGTCTGGGCCCAGACCGCCCGAGTCCTGGGGATTCAAGAGGACTACGAGGGGACGTGGTCGGAGGATTTCTTCCTACCGCTCCGGCAAGTGCTCGACGACATGGTCGAGGAGTCTCAGCCTTACGCGCATCAGCCCGCCGACATGCACCTGGCATCGGGGCAGGCGAAGCCGCTGTCGCCGGTCCAACTGTGCAACGTTGCCTGGAGCAAATTCGAGGCCGACGGGAAGGGCTATCGGGCCTGGGAGAATGACGCCATCGATTCCTTCCTGCGCGGCACTTGAGCCATGCCCCGGAAACGCTCGCGGGCGATCGGTAGAGATTGTGCTTTCGATAGCACGCAATCAACCGATCAATTCCGTGTCGCGGAGCGGCTCCATGATGTCGTTCTGGAGCTTGCCTTTGTCGAATCCGTTCTACGGCTCGGTACGGATGGTCATATTTGCCTTGCCGGTTAGATCGGCGAGGTTGGCGATAGCGTTCCCGTCGTGAAAAGCCAATTCCGGTCGTCGTTGAACGCCGCGTTTACCAACCAACTGACTCTAGCCAAGCCTTTTTTGGGCTGCCGTTGCTTCGGGCCGGTAAATCTGGCATTGTCGGCGTCGCTTGGATCCACTCGACGAAGTCAGGGCCGATGAAGCGACCTCCCAGAAGGCGGGCGCTGGCTGCGTGCCATCGATAGCGACGCCCGAGGCCGTGCGGGTTCTTGGGCAACGAATGATCGCTCAGTTGGCCAAGCCGCTGGACACGACGATCCCGATCCATGACCCGCGTGTGCGACTGAAGGCATTCCAGATTCCCCTTTCGTCTCCGGACACCAGCGGACGTTGGGGGCACGAGTGGCCCGGGAGCCGCCTGACTGGCGACGACATGCGCAGGCTTGCCGTGCTGGGTAATTACGCGAAGCTGCCGACGAACGAACTCCTTCACATCGCGGTCGGCGTGCTGTACGAACATACGCGCGCCTTGATGCTGCAATTGCTGGACCGGCACGAGCAGACCGGCAGGCCCTTTGCTGAATTGCTCGACGACGTGGGCGTTTTCCAGGTAGCTCCCGGCCAGGCGGCCGCCATCGGCGGCAATGGGGACCGGGATCACGCCGGGGCTCAGCACCCGCAAGCGGATGCCAGGGCACTGCCGAACGCCGGTCACCCCACCGTCGCGATGCCCGTAACGCGGGAGCCAGCGATCATCACACATCCGGCGGTGGCCCCGGCAGACGATCACGGCTCGCTCGCTGCCGAAACGGCCCACGATGGCCCCACGTCGCTTTCCATTCCCCCACACCCTATGGCGAAACGCACCACCGCACCGGCACCTCGCGAAGGCATCACCGACGACCGCATTCAAGACCTGGAGGAGCGGATGCAGCGACTCCAGGAAACCATGGAAGTGCTGATCGGTTCGATCGACGAATTCCGCGACGATCTTGTGCATACGCTTCGCAACCTGCCCGACCAGCTTCCGCCGCCCGTTCACATTCACAGTCTGCCGCTCGATCCGACAGCTCCAGACTTCGGGGAACGCATCAACGTGATACCCCAGGAAGTCATGGCCCGATTGCGGGAGGAAGCAGCACGTGGGGGAGGCACGTCCGCTGTCGCCGCAGCCGCCGAGGGCGATCCGTCACCAGCTCCCCTGGTCGATGGAATGGCCGGAAATGGCAATCGCCCACAAACGCGGCAGGGAAAGCTGTTTGGTTGACGCCGTGCCCCCCAAGTCGCATGCCCCGCGAGCAATTTCTTTACAACGGCACCCAGCAAATATGCGACCTGCTCGACGAGGCGGGCCGCCGAGCAGGCGTGAGCCGAGGCCAAGCATTCGAGGATTTTTTGACATGCACCGTGTCCGCGTTGTCCAATCGGCAGATGGAAGACGAGTACCTGGCCATCGTGCGGAAGGGTTATGCGGACGGCGAAAAGGGGCGACGCGGCATCGACTCGCTCACTCAGGCATTCGGCACTCTGATTGACCTGATGGAACGAACTCGCAAGGACATCCTCGGCGACCTGTTCCAGGGCGGCATCACCTACGGCGAAGCCGGCCAGTTCTTGACGCCCGAACAATTGTGCGAATTCATGGCGGCGCTCTGCATCGACGAGAAGCAGCCAGGGACCGTGGCGGATCCTTGCTGCGGCAGCGGCCGAATGTTGCTCGCCTTCGCGGAACATCATCCCGGCGGCGAACTGGTGGGCCAGGACATCGACCTGCGCTGCGTCCGAATGACGAGCATCAATCTGGCCCTGCGCAATTTGTACGGGTACGTGCTGTGGGGCAACAGCCTGGCTGGCGAAGTCAAACTCGCCTACCGCACCGGAATGAACATGGAGGGCGGATTCATCCGACACGTGCGTCCCGGCGAATTAGCCGCAAAATTCGGCGAATCGGACGGCGGGGGATCGCAAGACCTTCCCGAGCCGACACGAACCGTCGTGCTGCCGACCGCCACCCAAGATGCCCCGGCCCGACAACTGCATCTGTTCTGACGCCCTCGATCTTTTTTCTGAGTAGAAGGCTTTCGGATTTGCCTGCGGCTCCGTCCGCGCGGATGGCGTCACGCGCCGGATCGCTTGCGCCCGTGGCCCAACAGCGGCAGGCTGGGTTCGTTCTGCCCTCGGTGGGTAGAGCGATAGCCTGAGTGTTTGGTCATTGGCAACGTAGCGAGAGGAGTCAGTGCCATGTATGTGGAAACGAAGGACGGCACGTGCCGGAGCTGTGGAGGGGAACTGGAAATCGTGGATGCGGACGATGCCACGATGACCGTCGAGTGTCGGGGTGAGTGCGGCGACTCGTACCAAGTTGAGCCGGACGCGTTCGGCGACGGCTGCATGACGTACTACCCCGGCTTCCTGACCCAGCGTGAGGAATCCGACGACGAGGAAGGAGGCGAGTAATGGATCCGCAAGCCGCATGGGATGATTTGCTGGAAGCGTTGGGGGAACGGGACTTGGACCGCGTCGAAAACTTGGCCGAGGGCCTGTTGCGGTGGCTGCGGGCTGGCGGATTTCCGCCGCGAGCGGTCACCGGCAACGACCTGGGCTCCGACTGGGACCGGGAGATCGCGCTCGCCGGCTGCCGGTTCGCGCTGGCCCAAGCCAGGGAGGGTGTGACCCATGTTCCATAGAAATCGTGTCTGGTGCGTCACCCCGGTGGGATCGGCCGAAGAACTGGCCCGCAAGTTGACCACGACCACCTGGACGTGCTGCACGGCATTCGAGCTCGGCGGATACCTGTGGCTGAACGACGCCACGTCACCCGATGGAGCACAAGAATTCTCGGCGGTCAAGAAGGCGGGTCCGAACAGCCGCCCGTGGCAGGTCGAAAGCATCACCGTGTCTTGGTGCGATTACGCGGAGTTGCTCGCGTACGTCGAGCGGACGCTCCGCGGCGAAGACGACCTAAGCGACTTCGCCCACGAAGTGGCACCTGCCCTTCAAACACCCGCAGAACACGGCCGCTGCTGCCACTGTGCCTGACGTTCAGCCTTTGCCCCCAAGCCGCAAGCCTGGGGGCTTTTCACGGTACGGTCACCAAGGCACATGGCAACGCCGGCCGGAAAATGTTATCACTCAAGCATGCCAGTCCCACTCACCCCAGAACAGATCGCGGAACTGGAACGCAGCGGCGGTTCGCTGTTTGTCGTGGTAAACCCTCAGACCCGGCAGGGTTACGTGCTCGTTCCCACCGACGCATACCTCCAGGCCAAGCCCTTGTTTGAGGCCATCATCGGGCGCATGCCAGGGTCAGTTTCATTGTCCGCACAAGACCAGCTTGGTCCGGTCGAGTGGAACGACGTCAAGAACGCGAGGCGGTGTGCGCTGATTGACAAGAAGCATGACGCCGGCCTGTTGCCGGCGGAGGAGACGGAACTCGATCGCCTGCAAGCGGAATTGGCCGCCCACCAGCGGCTGGTGGCCCCGCGCCCGTTGGCCATCCTCGAATTGCTGGAGGACGCCCTTCGGCAGCGGGCCGCAAATTCTACCGGCCGCGCGTGATGGTCCCCACCCGCACTGTAAACGGTCAAATTGCGCGCACAATGCAGGCGTTTTTTGAACAGGAGATAACCGAGAGAACAGAGCGTGGTTTCACCCTCCGCTGACTCTGTTTGCTCCTGTTCAAAACCCGTATGTTTGGTTTCGGCCGAAGGCCGCGCCGCGTCACTTCGATCACGTCCGAGTTTTTCGCGATCTCGTGGTACCATCGCACGGCGGTCTCGTACCGGCCTTCGCGCCGGGCTCGCGCAACCTTGCCGCCATTTTGTTCCTCCAGTTCCAAGAGTGCTTCCAGCTCGTCGCGAATCAGGCGAGCATCGTCGCCATTCTCGGCGCGTTTGCGCAACGCCCTCCCGCACCGTTAGTGTACGACCGCGTCAGCATTCCGCTGGCGTCTCGGTCTTTCACTTCAAGGGAGGTGCGTATGAACAGGCTGCCAGCATGGCACAAGGATTTTCTGCGAATGCTGCCGACCATTCGGCAGGTCGCGCACGTGAGTTTCCGTCACCTGCACGGTGACGCCTACGATGACGCAGTTGAGGAGGTGATTGCCAACGCCTGCGTCGCCTACAAGCGTCTGGTCGACCTGGGCAAGACGGATGTCGCCTACCCGACCGTCCTCGCGCGTTTTGCCGTCGCCCAACAGAATGACGGCCGGCGTGTCGGGACGCGACAGTGTGTGCGGGATGTCCTGTCTCCGCCGTCTCGGAAGAAAGAGCGGATCGTTGTCGAGCGACTGGATCGTTTTGATGACGAGGAAGGCGAATGGGTCGAGGCGGTGGTCGAGGACTACCGCACCCCCGTCGCCGAGCAGGCTGCGTTCCGATGTGACTTTCCCGCGTGGCTGGGCGGCCAACCGAAGCCGAAACGTCGCATCGCGGAAGCGCTGGCCGTCGGGCTCAGAAACCAAGAAGTCGCGAGAATGTTCCGCCTGTCCCGAGGCCGGATCAGTCAGCTTCGCCGAGAGTTCTTTGACTCTTGGCGGGAGTTTCACGGTGAAGTCGGTGCGGAAGTCGGCGCGGCGCCGTGCCGGAAACGCCAGGTGGGGGAGTACGTTCTGTCCCCTCCAGATCGGAGTACCCTGGATCGGATTCCGATGCTGGAGGGAACAGGAAACGCACCTCAACGGTGAAAGACGGCCCCTGTCCGCAAGGATAGGGGCCTTTTCGTGAACGGCCGGTGACGAGCGGGAGAATCGATCCGCTCACCAGTCCGATCTGTTTCCTGGGGGGATTTCATCGAGTACGCGGGTACGGTGTGCTTCTTGATTTTGCCGAGTCTCCGGTTGGAGTTTAGCCGCCAGACGCAAATTTTCTTGCACCGATTACGCGCCGCCCGGTCGAAGCTCGGGCAATCCGTCCGCCTGCCTCGCCAGTTGGCACTGGTCGTCGCCGGCCTGCATGGCAACACAGACGTTCGGCCGCGTGGGGTAGATGTCGCAGGTGTTGTCTTCGCGCAGAAAGGCACACGCGTCGGGGCCACCGGCGATGATCAGACACTTGCCCTCTTGTTCCAGCTCGTCCATCAGGGTCTGCCTGGTCATGTCTCGCGTCCACAACGAGATGTGCGAGTCGGCGAGCTTCGGTTCCCGCCAAACGTCCAGGTCGTACACCTCGACGAGCAAGTTGCCGCGGCAGCACGCGCCGCATTTGTCGCACTCGTAGTTCGGCATGGCTGAGCGGAAGCGTACCGCGTTCGTCTCGTCGAACGCAAATGCGGGTGAAATGGCTCAGAAGTCGAATTCCAGCTGCACGAGCCTCGGCGGCAGGTCCAGGGCTGCGCCCCGGCAGCCGCGCCAGAACTCGCCCGGCTCGACGTGCAGGATGCGTCGGATCGCCTCGGCTTGGGAATCCGTCAAGAACCGCAGGAAAATCGTCTTGGTCTGCCGTTTCGCCGTTTCCACCAGCGGCCGGTGCTGACGGCCCAGCAGTTCCTTGAGCCGCTGGCGTTGCTCGAACCTGCGGTTGTACACGCTGTTGGCGCGGTAGATGTACGTGATGCGATCAGGGAAGAACTCGTCATCTGGCTCCAACGGCATCACCCAAGGGCCATCGCCCCAGTGCTTGGATCTCGTGGCCGACAGACAACTGCCCAGGTCCCCGATGGCGATCGCTTGTTCATACTCGACGCGGACCGTGGGACTGATCCGCACGTTGTCCGCCGTATACGGCAGCGTCGGATCGGCCATGTAACGCTGCATGCAGCGGTTGCTCAGGCACGCCTCGACCAGGACCTTGGCGACGCGCAGGGCATGCTCGGCCCGTCGCCGGAAGTCGGCATCCGTCTCGCCGGGAAACCGCAGGGAATGCACGACCGCAGCTTACCAGACTAGCAGATGCCGCCGCCGGGACGTTGCGGGTGCTTGCGCCGGGTGCCACGAATCAGGCAGAGTGGGCCCCTGGCGTCGGCCTTCGATGCCAGGATCCGCCTGAGGCCCGTTCTTTCCATCACCGATGTCCACGACCAGAAAGGAGCATTGCCATGTCCCACGATCCACAGAATGCCCGGCCTGCCCGACAACCCGAAAAGAAAATCGGTCCGTTCGCAGGCGGGATTGGTGTCGCGATTTGGATCAACACCGCGGAGACCGCCGACGGCCCGCGGCCTTTCCGTTCCGTGACGGTCGCGCCACGCCGTTACTACGACCGCGAGGCAAAGGAATGGAAGGACGCCGGCTCATACAATCCCGGCGATCTTCCGGCCCTGATTTACGCCTTGCAGAAAGCGCAGGAATACGTCTTCGAGACCCCGCTGCCCGAGCAGAAGGCGGCGGAACCCGAGCACGAAGAGGGGCTTCCGTTCTGAACTGCAGCCCCAGTCCCGGACCTCAGGCAACTGCCCCGTGTCGAGCGACACGGGGCTATTTTGAACCGCCAATTCGCCGCGATCCCCGCCCAATCGTGCAGGCTTTCCGTTTCGATCAGATGGCCGGCGGGATCAAAGTGGCCCGACACTCCGTCGCGGGACTTTCGCGTCACGGAGTGACGCGTCTGCATTCGGGGAAGCCCATCTCGGCTGATTCGTTCAGCCTTTTCGGTTGCCGGATTGCCCCTGTTCGATATCCCGCCATAGCACGCTCAGCGGCACCTCCAGGGCGTCGGCCAGTTGAGCGGCGATGCGGATGCTGACCTGGACCTTGCCGAGTTCGATCGAACTCACGTACGTGCGGTGAATTCCCGCTTTGTCGGCAAAGTCCTCCTGCGAAAGGCCCATTTCCTGTCGCCGCTTCCGAACCGCATTCCCAAAAAGAATCTCGATTTTTTGCATAAAGGGCAAGATGCCCACTTGCAGACGATATGTCTACAGAGTATTTCTATACAGACGATCGTCTACAACGGTTGTGACGGTCGGCACATTCCAGGCACTCGTTTAAGGAGCATCGTCATGGCGAATGGTGGAAGCCCCCACAAACCGAAGGAAACCCCTCCCAAGGAGCAGGGGACGGGGCAAGGCCCGAAGCAGGCACCCCCGAAGTGAAAGACCGGCGGAAAGTGGCTCGGCGAATGTGCACCCGCACGGCCACTGACCACCGGTCCAAGTCGTCATCGAAGCGAGGGGACGCGCTGAGCGGCGTCCCCTCGCCGTTTCTGTCAGCCTCCAAGATACGCCCTGCCGGGAGTAATCACCACCCGCGAAACAGCCGTCGCTTCCGCCGGATCGTCAACTCGCGCCGCTGGCCGTCGATTACCGTTTCGAGGTTGTTCTGCGCCAACGCTCGCAAGCCCAAGAGCGGAAGCCGGGGCCCCAGGGGATTCCCGCGGGGATAGATGATGATGCCTTCGCGAAGGGACAACTCGTACGGATCTCCGCCACGAAAAACGTCTCGCTGCCCTGCGGCATTCAGGTGAACCGCAACGCTGGCCTCATACAGCCGCAACTCCTGCTGGTTGATCCGAGACCGCCCGAACACGCGCAGGGATTCCGGAGAAAGGTCCGTCCAGGAACGCAGGTGCTCCTCTTGCATGGCAAAGTTGAGCGAGAAGCCGGTATCCAAGATCGCGGGAAAGCGTGGCGACAGGCGACCGCGGATTTGGATGCTCACCCAGACGACCAACTGGAACGGCCGCACGAGGACGGACTGGCCGGCGACGTCCACGTGCGTCGGCACTTCAAAGAACGGGGCGCGGCGAACGATCGACATTACACCTTCTCGTACAATTCGAGTTCCTCGACTTCATACAGCGAGGGGTCGATTTCTTCGGCCTCGAGCAGACGCCGCATCGCCCGATACTGGTCTTGCCGGAGGAGGACGTAGACTTCGTGGGTATCGGGGTCGGTTACCTCCACCGGTTGCCCTTTGCCAAGTGCGTGCCGCATTTCTTCCGTCATGTTCATAGGTCTTGCCCTCGCTCCCGTTCCATTCTACACCGGACCAGCATGGGCACGCCAGCGATTGGCCGGTGTCCGCACGGAGGCTGCCCACGCGGTCGATCAGCAATCGACACGGATTTCCCATAACCGCAGGATCAACCAGGATTCGTCATGGCCCCGGCGGCTTCGCCTCGTCTGGCATAAGTTCCGCCATGGCGACCCCCAGAGCAGCAGCCAGCCGCTCGATATTCACGAGCGAGACATTTCGTTCCCCCCGTTCGATGCTGCTCACGTAGGTGCGGTGTAGGCCCGCCAGCTCGGCCAGTTTCTCTTGCGAAATGCCTCGCTGTTGGCGAACCGCCCGCAGCCTTTCACCGAATCGAACCTGGACGTGTGCCAAAGCGACCTCCCCTCGACCGCGACAAATTTTCCCCCGGTTACTTGACCGCAGTCTAGGGCTTGCATACTATACGTCTACAGACTTTAGGTTACGGTAATCTAAAGTCTACATCCGTGGTTCCAAGTCAAAGGAGCACAGTCATGGCGAATGGTGGAAGCCCCCACAAACCGAAGGAAACGCCTCCGAAGGAGCAGGGGACCGGGCAAGGCCCGAAGCAGGCACCCCCGAAGTGAAAGACCGGCGGAAAGTGGCTCGGCGAATGTGCATCCGCACGGCCACTGACCACCGGTCCAAGTCGTCATCGAAGCGGAGGACGGTCCTTAGCGGGGCCGCCCCCGCGTTTTCGCGTCTGATCGAGGAAACACATTTCGATCGATCATCGACACGGGACGCCAAGTAAATGGAAGCCGTACACGTGCCCTTCGGCGGCTACGCCAAGTTCGGCGTCTACCTTGTCTTGAAGGTAGATATTTTTCGGATATACTCAAGTCATGAGTACCAAGACAACCGGGCGCGGTAGGCCACGCAAGAGGCTAGAAAGCGTGAAAAGCGCGAGTCTCCTGCTTCGCATGGAACCGCGAGAAAAAAAGGGCTTTACAGATGCTGCCGACCTTGCCGGAGTGCCGTTGACAGTCTGGATTCGGGAACGTCTTCGGCAGGCGGCCGTCAGGGAACTCGACTCGGCAGCGAGACCAATTCCGTTCCTGGACCATTTGCAGGCAGACTGACTATGTCCGAAACAAAAGGGGCAATCGCTTCCGAACATATCGGCATCGGCAGTTCTTTGGCCAGAAATCGCTTGGTCGTTCCCGTAAACCAACGCGAGTACGCTTGGCAGAAGAAACACGTCACTGACTTGCTTCAAGACCTATCGAAGGCGATTTCATCGAACAAGTCCACGTATTTCCTTGGAACCGTCGTGCTCACCGTTGGGAGCGATGAAGTTTGGGCTGTTGCCGATGGTCAGCAGCGTCTTGCCACCATAACGATGCTCTTGGCCGCGATTCGGGACTACTATTTCACTAGGCCAGAAGACACTCTCCTTGTCGAACATATTGAGCGGAGCTACCTGTTCATAATTGATCCAGAGCAGAGAAAAATTGTTCCACGGCTGACGTTGAACGTGCAAGACAATGAGTTCTTTCGCAAACGCATCGTGGTTCGGCCCGACGACAAGGACAGAAAAATTAGGGCGTCTCACGAATCGCACGAACGAATCGAGGAGGCCGCCAAGCTCGTCGCCGCTCATGTGAAGAATCTAATCAAGCCACATCGGGAAACAGACCGCTCCGACTATCTCAACCGCTGGGTGAAGTACATTGATTCATTTGCCAAAGTCGTTTTACTAAACTGAAGTTCCCTTTTTGGTCATAGCCCTAGTTCTTGTGCAACCGCACGGAATCAGGGCTTTTTTTGTGCGCGGGAGAGAAATTCTGGTGCCGAAATGTTGGCATGTAAAATACTTCAAAATAA
>JAAYYU010000210.1 GCA_012515235.1 Candidatus Anammoximicrobium sp. | reverse complement strand
GAGTAGAACCCGCGCGTGTAGTGAGAAACGTAAGGATCCCCCGGACAAGCCGGGGGCATTCACCAGCTGCAGCCTGTCTCCCGAACGTCCCGCATAAACGGGGAAGTTATTTCATGGGCGTTGCTACACGCTCACGCGTGACTCGCAGACTCCAATCCAGTCTCGAAGAGACCCCGCTGCGTGCTCCGCTCCGGCTCGCAGGGGCCGGGTTACCGGACGGCTACCGCCGAAGACAGACGGCTACCGCCGAAAAAAACTGTCAATGAGGGAAGGAAACTGCCCTCGCCAGGCGGAAGCCCAGGTTGCCGCCGCGGTAGCCGGGGCCGACCCCGTGGCGGTACGACGCCCGGCCGCTGGACGCGCCGTTGATCCAACCGCCGCCACGATCCACCCGGAGCGAGCCTCCCGTCGCCCCCGTGGGGTCCTCCAACGGCGAGGTTGCGTAGTAGTCCACTGCCCACCAATCCTGGCACCATTCCCACACATTCCCGTGCATATCGCACAACCCCCACGCGTTCGGCGTCTTCTCACACACCGGATGCGTCTTTCCTCCCGCGTTCGCACCATACCAAGCGATCTCTTTCAAGCCCGTCTCATCGTCACCTGAATACCACGTCGTAGTCGTCCCCGCACGGCACGCATACTCCCACTCCGCCTCTGTCGGTAGCCGATACGTTCTCTGCCCCGACTGTTCTTCCGGCAATTCGCCAAGCTTCCGGCAGAACGCCGACGCCTCGTCCCAATTGACCATCTCCGCCGGACAATTCGCATCCTCCTTGAACCTGCTCGGATTATTGCCCAGCACCGGCTCGTATTGCGCCTGCGTCACCTCGCTGGCCGCCAAGTACAACGGCTTCGTGATTCGAAGCCGATGCTTCGGGGCCTCCGACGGCAGATTCTCGATGTACCAACTCGGCTGGTTCGTGGCTTTGGCTTCCTCTAACAGCTTCGCGACTTCCGCTTCCGTCGATCCCATGTCGAACTCGCCCGGCGGGATCAGAACGAAACGCATGCCGATGGAATTCTCCGATTCCACCTCCACGCCCAGGTACTTGGCCCACGCGGCCTGATGCTCCTTGGCTTTCGCCGCGTCGAACGGAGCGATGGCTGGTGGGGGCGCACCAGCAGGCAGATTCCACGGTGGCAGCGCGGCCGGAGCAGTTTTGGAGTGCGGTGCCTTGTCACCGCTTTTTCTTTCCGTCGAGGCTTCGCTCTTCGCCGTCGTCTCCACGGTCACGCTTCCGCCTTCGGGCACCGGCACGCGTGCGACTTCCTTTCCGTCCTTGTCCCGGACCACGACCCAGATGCCCAGCAAGACCACAAGCAAAGAGCCCGCGCCGACCGCCGCCAGCCAGCGCCAATCCCGCCACTTCGTAGCGCCGTCTTGAGCCGGTCTCGACCGCCTGAAGGCGGCACTACGAGCGCTGGTAGTGCCGGCTTTAGCCGGTTCAGGCTGTGGCAACGACGGCTCCATCTTCGTCGCCGTCTCCGCGTGCGGCTCGGACCAATCCTGAGTGACGTCCGGTTCGGCCGCGGCGGGCGGCGCATCGGGTGCGGCCTTGGTCTTCACTGCCGCCGGCGCAGGTTGACTCGACGTCGTATGTGCCCGGCGCGGTCCGGACGCCGGTCCCAGCCCCCGCAGGAACGCATCCAGTTGCGAATCCTCGACAACGGGAGGACTCCACCCCGGCCCACTCGCGGCGTGGTGGCAAAACGGCTCCAATTCCGCAATCAGCTCGGCCATCGTCTGGTAGCGATCCTGCGGCGTCTTGGCGACCATACGATGGAAGACCGCATCCAGCGCCGGGGTCACTTCCGGACACGCGTCGCGCAAGGAAGGAATCGGTTTCGCCTGGTGAGCCATGAGTCTCTCCATAGCGGTTTCGCCAGCGTACAGCGGCCGGCCGGTCAGCAGATACCAGAGCGTGACGCCCAAGCTGTAGATGTCGGCCCGCGCGTCGGCGTGCTTGGTGTCCATCGCCTGTTCCGGGGCCATGTAGTCCACCGTGCCCATGATCTGGCCGGTCCCCGTCAGTTGATCCTGCTGGGCACCGGCCGTGTCGAGCCGCGCCAAGCCCATGTCGAGAATCTTGACGATGCCTTGTCCGTGGTCAGTTGTTCTTGGTCCGTGGTCTGCTACTGACAACGGACCACTGACGACTGACAAAAGCAGGTTCGCCGGCTTGATGTCGCGGTGGATCACTCCGTGTTCATGGGCGTACTGGAGCCCGCGAGCTGCTTGCAGGATGCAGTCCAGCGCCACGTCTAACGGGAACGGCCCGTGTTTCTTCACGAGCGACGACAGATCGCCACCGTCCACGTACTCGGTCACCAGGAAGTGCGTGCCGCCCGCTTCGCCCGCATCGTGGGCGATCACGATGTTGCGATGCGTCAGCCGGGCAGCAGCTTCGACCTCACGCTGGAACCGTCGCAAAGCCTCCGGCGTCTTGGTCACCTTGGGCGACAGGACCTTTAACGCCACCAACCGTTTCATCCGCCGATGCTCGGCCTTCAGCACCAGCCCCATGCCGCCCTGGCCGAGCTTGTCCAGAATGACGTACTCCCCCAGCACCAGCGACCGGCCCTTGCCAGCGTAAATCTGCTGGGCCTGGTAAGCGGTGAGCTTCTTCAGACGGACCAGTTCCTTCGCCAGCTGTTCACCGTCCTGCGGTTTCTTGTCGGCGGGGAGGCTGTCGATCAGTGCCGCGACGACGTCGGCCGACATCAGGGTACTGTCGACAATCTGCCTCACGAATTGGTCCAGGTGGAGCGTCACGACGATCTCTCCGATGGCACGCATTCGGCCACTGCCGCATGGTTCCTGCGACAATAGCTGACACGATGCCCCCCTGCAATAGCACCCTGATACGATAGTCGTGACGCCACACCCGTTTCGACGGTCTGTCCGGCGCACGTGGGCAGTGAGGTCACTACCCGCCGGCATTCGCTTTCTCGTCCTTCGACGGCCTTGCCAGGATGACGCGGTCCATCCAGAGGCCGTTGCTGTCCGTCGAACCGTTGACGTAGTCCGGGCCTTTTACTTTCAGGGAGATGTACGCGTCCCAGTCGTTGACGCTCGGATCGTCGGTTTCCGGCACGAACAGGCGATCGACATGTACGCCCAGGCGTCGGCTCGCATGAGCCCAGACCATCGTCCCCTTCTTCACACGGGTCCGGCCGATCTTGAAGACATGGTACTTGCCATCCTGATGAACTTCGTCCGGCTGGAGCGTGATCGTCGGCCCGCCCGTCACGCCGAACGTCAGCGGCTGTTTGTGCGCGTCATCGCTGTCAGCGGCGAAGGCTGCGGCCATGCCTCCCGCGGCTTTGGCGTCCTCGACGAAGTTCTGACGCCCGGGGGTGTAGGGCGAGAACGTGAGCCAGTTGAAATCCGCCACGTCGCGGGGCGGCAGTTTCTGAAACGGCTCGGGCAGTTTCGGGTCCCGGAACAGCGCGGCCAATCTGGCAATCTTGGGCTCGCGTACAGCTTGCGCTTTCTCGGAAAAGAACGCCTTGAACTGGGCTCGCCAGTTCGTCTCATAGCGGCGGATCACGGTTTCATGGTCGAACGGCATGGCCTGGTCCGCCGCCAAGCGGCGATCGAGCCACGGCCAGAGGTACAGCAGGGCGCCGTCCACGATCAGGCGTTCCTGCTGCACGTGCAGGACCTCCAGGCTCCCCGGCTCGACCAGTGCCTCGGCCGCATCGAAGAGCCGCTCCGCGGTGCGGAAGAAGTCCAAGTCCAGGTACTTGAGCCGATGCGGGGCGTTGCGCACCAGCAGGAACTCGGCGTCCTTGTCGATCCGCGCCTGCAGGTACTTCAGGTACTCGTCCATGCGGGGCGCGGCGGCGCCGAAATAGCCCGCCATGAAGGTCTCGATCAGCGGCTCGACCGGCTGGTAGGGATTAACCATCATTTTGTATCCCAGCCAGTACTTGAGCGCCGTGAAGTTCTCGCCGGGCTCATGGTCCTCCTCGCATTCGCAGAACATAGTTTCCGCGTGCATGTCCGCGAACAACTTCATGTCCGGCCCGATGCACTGGATCATGCAGAACGGCGTGGGGAACTGGTACAGCCCGTAGCTGATCCAGTAATCCCAGATAGCCAGGTGCGGCGCGATCTTGCCCCAGGCGAGAATCTCCCCGTAGTTCTTGGCGTTGGAGGGATGGTTCAGGGGCCGCACCAGGTCCACTACGCTGTACACGTCGCACCACCTGACGATCACGTTGTCGCGAGGCTTCAGCGTCTTGGGCGGCGGCTCGGTCCGGTTGTAGGCGAACGTCTGCAGCAGGATATCCGGGTACTCGTCCTTGATGCTGTCGGCGACGGCGTTGATAAAGTCGATCATCGGCCCGCTTTCCGAGCCTTCGCGTTTGGCGATCGCCTGGCAGTTCTCGCACTGGCATTCGGCCGCTCCCGCATCGTTCTGGCTGATGTCGTAAATCCGCGGTGGCGGGATTCCAGCCTTGGCCGCTTTCTCCCGATCCCGTTTGACGAATTCGCGCAGCCGCTGGACCACGATCCGGCGCACGTCCGGGTGCGTCAGGCACAGTTGTCCCGGCCCGTTGCCGCCGGTGGCCGGCAGCCGCTTGCCGCCGACCAGGGAAAAGTACTCCGGGTGCGTGTCGAACCAGTCGCGGGCGTTGACGTACTGGAAGAAGGTGTGGCAGGTGCCGGGCGAGCCGTACAGCTGGTGATTGGCGACGCTGTGTTTGTTCCGCAGCAGGAATTCGCTGTGACGCCTGGCCATGTCGGCCGTCGGCAGCATGGTGTGGTACGTGATGTAGATGTCGCGCATCCAGATGTACGGTTTGGCCTGAACATTGGGTTTGGGGAATTCCAACGTGGGGCGGGAAGGGACGATCTGGGTATCGCGGGCGAGCCAATGACAGCCGACCTGCTGCTCCAGGAACTCATAG
>JAAYYU010000004.1 GCA_012515235.1 Candidatus Anammoximicrobium sp. | reverse complement strand
TCAAGTCGCTACAAGAACCCGATTTGACGCCGAACGGGATCGACATCCGTCTGGACAGCACGGAGGACAGGTTTGGTACGTTGGCCGACGACTTCCTCTGTACCGAGCCGGGACTGCTGACCAACATCCGCTTTTGGGGTTCGTGGCTGGAGGACATCAAGCCGGATTTCACCACGCCCGAAGGGTTCTTCTACATCCACATCTTGAGCGACGACCCGGTGGGAGCCGGCGGCTCGGATCCCGATAACACATTCTCCAAGCCCGACGAGTTCCTGGACTGGGGTTTCGTCGCGTTTCCCGATCAATTTGTCGAACAGTTGGCGGCGGTGGTCGACGACGGGGAGTGGTTCTGGGACCCGGTGACCGGCACGCTGGTTCCGCAGGGCGACAGACAGGTCTGGCAATACGACATCGCCATCCCCCCGGATTTGGCATTCCTGCAGGCCGGGACCGCGGCGGACCCGACGGTGTACTGGCTTGAGATCGAGTACATGGGCGCGGCCGATTACCAGTTTGGCTGGAAGACGCGCGACGTGGCCGACGGACATTACAACAGCGACGCCGTTTTCGGGACCGTCGATGGCGAAGTGTGGGAGTGGAGCGAGCTGAAGTACCCGCCAGGACATCCGTCCGCGGGCCAGTCGATCGACTTGGCGTTTGGCTTGAGCTTCCTGGAGGCGGAACTGGACTGGGGCGATGCGCCCGATCCGGCTTATCCGACGCTCTCCACCAGCGAGGGCGCCTTCCACGTGATCGAGCCGGGGTTCCATTTGGGCCAGACGATCGACGTGGATGCGGACGGCCAGCCGACGGCGGGGGCGGATGGAGATGATACGGATGCGGGGGGAGATGACGAGGACGGGGTCGTGTTCTTGACGCCCTTGATTCGCGGATCGTGGGCAGAGTTGACGGTCAGCGCGTCGGCTCCGGGCTTGCTCAACGCCTGGATCGACTGGAACGGCGACGGCGACTGGGCGGATGCGGACGAGCAGGTGGTCACGGATTGCTGGCTGGCCGCTGGCGCCAATGATTCGGCGATCACGGTTCCGGAGTCGGCCAAGGCTACCAAGCCCACCGCGCCGACATTCGCCCGCTTCCGGTTCAGCACCGCTGGCGGATTATCCTACAACGGCCTGGCTCTGGATGGTGAAGTGGAGGACTATCCGCTCATCGTCAAAGACGGCGAGATCTACGTCCAGGCGGCCACGGCCGATGGCGGAACGACACTGAGTGTGACGTACGTCATCGCGGGAATGATCCCCGCGTTTGACTTCGGTTTCTTCCTGTCCCCGGATCCTGTCCTGGATCCGAGCGACACGCCGATGGACACCGCGACGATCAGCGATCCCGCCGACCTTTCCGTCGGCGTCCACACGAAGACATTTACGATCGGCACGGGGGCGGGCGAGATCGCGTTGCCGGGGGCGGGCGTGGCGGAGACCGAGGGCGAGTATTACCTCCTGGTCGTGGCGGATCCGGAGGACGCGGTGGAAGAACCCGATGCCGATCCGGTCCAGGAGGACAATACGGTCGCGTTCAGCGGCGTGTACCATCCGCCCGGCGGGGAGGTGTATGTGCACGGGACGTTGGGGGACGATGTGGTCGCGGTATGGTCGGGCAGTCTGCAGTTGGTGGTCGACGGCGTGCCGCTGAGTTACGACCTGGCGACGGTCACGGGCCTGCGCGTGCGGGGACACGCGGGGGATGATCAGCTGGGGTTCGACGCGGGCGGCGGTTTTGCGGCAACTCCGCCGTTGCCCGTGTACGTTCACGGGGGAGCTGGCAGCAACCGGCTGTACCTCTGGGACTCGACGGGCGACGACGTGTTGAAGTTGTACCCGACGCGAGCCGTCATGTCGGGGCCGGGCTATGTGCTGAACGCGGAAGCGGCCAGTCGCATCGAGGCCTCTGCTGCGGGCGGCGGCAATGACGACGTGCGCCTGTACGACTCGGCGGCGGACGATCGGCTGGTGAGCCGGGCTGCGTACGTGTACCTGGAGGGCGCGGGCTTCTACAACTACGTCCAGGGCTTTGGCGAGGTCTCGGCGTACGCCACGGCGGGCGGGTTGGACAAGGCCCAGGTGTTCGATTCAGCGGGCGACGACAAGTTCGTCAGCCGGG
>JAAYYU010000209.1 GCA_012515235.1 Candidatus Anammoximicrobium sp. | reverse complement strand
GAGTAGAACCCGCGCGTGTAGTGAGAAACGTAAGGATCCCCCGGACAAGCCGGGGGCATTCACCAGCTGCAGCCTGTCTCCCGAACGTCCCGCATAAACGGGGAAGTTATTTCATGGGCGTTGCTACCGTTCATCCTCCCCGGCTCGCACGTCGTACAGCTGGTACCCGATGCGGCGGCAGGCTTCGATCGTTTCGACGTAAGGCGCGTCGCACACGTCGACGAAGCCGTTCTGGAAATTCTCGCCGTCGTCGCGGCCGGTGGTCGACTGGTCGCCGAACTGGTGCCAGTGGGTGCCGACGACCAGCGGGTTTTTCAGCGCGCTGCGGACATACTTCTCGTACGCCTCGCCGCGGGCCTGCTGGTCCGCCACCGGCCGCAAGCTGGCGTGGAACTTGCCTCGGTCCAGCGCCCCGAAATGCCACTCGCCGATCACCACCGGCTTGTCGATGCCGTCTGGCAGCCGCAAGTCGTCCAGCGTCTCGGTATACCGGTTGACGCTGATCACGTCGCTGTACTTGGCCGCCGTGCGGAACACCGTGCCGTGGCTCCAGCCGGCGAAACGGCAGCCGAGGTACAGCCCTTCGGGATCGATCTCCTTGACCGCTTCCCGGCATTGGCGGAAGTACGCGTCGGCGACGCTGGTCAGGAACGCGGCCAGATCCTCGTGGCCGGAATCGACGCCGGGCGGGGTGGTCGATTCGAGCAGCGCGTCCCAGGAAACGTAGCTGCTCTTCCAGGCGGCGTTCAATCGCTCGATCGTGTCGTACTTCGCTTTCAGCTGGTCGACCAACGCCCGTTTGGCGGGCTGGTCGGCGGGCGAAGCGAGCGTGGCCCGGCCGAGCGTCGTTTCGTTCGCGCCCCAGCTGAGTTCGTTGCCCGGAAAATAGCCCAGGCACCACGGGTCGCCCACCGCTTTGCCACGGTGCAGGGCGACCTCTTTCAGGAGCACGGCCTTGAAGCTGGGGTCAAACACGTCGGGGAACTTGCCCCAGCCGCCGCTGCTGCCTTCGATCACGCGGCTGTCGTCGTGGATCGTGGCCACGTACCCGGTCCCGCCCGGCGTGTCCTGCGGCGGCGAATCGACGCTGTACACGGTCGCCGTGTAGGGGGTCTTGCGCTGCAGGTAGATCGCCGGCTGGGAGCAGTTGGCCAGCGTGTTCAGACCCCAGCTGCGCAGGCGGCGGTGGACCACGTCGGCATAGTCCACCATCCAGTTCGGGCCGTATTTGCGAAGCAGGTTTGCGCCGGAGAAGTTGTATGTTTCCGTGCCCCGGTCGTACAGCCCCGAAATGGCCCACGTGCTGCGGCCGTAAAAGGGGCCGAACGGCGAACCGCGGCCGGGCAATTCGGCGAACAGATGCTCGCGGCCGGTCACGGGCGTGTAGCCGCAGGACCAGGTCACGCGGACCAGCCCGTGGGACCAGTACAGGCGTCCCTCCGGATCGACCAGCCACCACTTGTCGCGCCATTTCTCCACGCGAAACCGGCCGGTCGCCTTCAACTGCGGCCCGCCCAACCAGCCGCCGTACTGGTTCCAGGCTTTCGGCCCCGGATGCGCCGCCAGATCCGCTGCCTCCTGCTGTCGCTGCTCAGTCAGTTCCGCCTCCGAATGCGTTTTGCCCGGCCAGTCCTTGTGCATGTACTGGCCGAAGCGGTCGATCATCGGGAACAGGTCGTCCAGGTTCTCCGGTAGCGGAAACACGGGGCTCCCGCCGGCGCGGATACTGGAGACCTCGAACGCGGCATCACCGCCGGGACGGTACACGTACACGGAGACGCCGACCACGTCGGCCGGGTCGATCGTTCCTCGCCCCCCGCTGGCGAAGCCGCCAGGGCAGCCGCGCAGGCCGCGGAGATTGTCCTGCAACGACTTCGGCAACCGCTTGCGAAGGTTCAGCTTCACGGCCGCCTCTTGTCCCGGCGGGATCGTCACGGACTCGATACAGCAATTCTGCCTGGCGGCGCGGTCCGAATCGGGGTTGTCGACCGCCAAGTGAACGGTCAGCGAATGTCTGCCAGAATTCTTGATCGTTGTTTCCAACTCCGTGAACGCCGTCAGGTCCCAGCGTCCGCCAGGCCCCTTGATCATGACGCCCGGCCGCTCTGCCGCATGTCCGGTGCGGACCTGCAACGTTCCGTCCCGCTGGCTGAATTCCGCGTCCGTGGCGACGACCGAACCTTCCGCCAGCGGCTGGGCAAGGTCCACCAGGGTGATCGGCGTTCCGCCGGATTCCGCGGCGATTGAAACAGCTGCGATGGCCAACAGGAAAGAAGCGACAAGCGGTACCCGAAAAACGCAACGCCTTTGGGTCATGACCGATCTCCTCCGAGTTTCGTATTGACTGCGAACGCTTTGCAGTTCACTCATCCGCGTCGGGCTCGGGCATCACGCCGAGTTCGACGGCGGTGCGCATCTCTTCAACTCGCGCGCGATTTCGATCGACCAATCCTGGTGGAAATGGTGAAACCGCCCGGCTGGGATGCGCGTCCAGTCGTGAAGGGGCATGTGTTTGTCTCCGTTCTCAGGGCCCGCCCCTATTGTATCCCAAGGGCCGGGCGATCCAAGCGGGATGCAGGCCATCGTAGACCGCTCGCTCTGCGAGCGGATTCCCACTCGCGGAGCGAGCGGTCTACGGTGGGCGACGCAAGCCCGCGTTACGGAGCTTCGCGCTTCACCATTTGCAGCAGTCGGATCGCCTCGGCGCGGATCTTGGTTTCCGCGTCCACTTCCAAGAAGCTCGACCGGGCGGGCCAGGTTTCGTAGCCGCCCAAAGCGTGTTGCTCCGGCGTGGGAAGATAGCCGCCGTAGCCGTTGGCGATTTCGATCGTAAAGGTCGCGTCCAGCGGGCTTTGCTGCTTGATGGCCAGCCCCGTTTCGGCGAACACTTCGCACGGGATGGAGGCAATTCCCAGGCTGCCGATACGGATCGCCTGCAGCGGCATTGCCACGGTCTGCGGATACTGGCTCAGGTGCAGGGCCTCTCGCGCGTAGATGGGCGTCCAGCGGTGCGGATGGGGGCCGCCAGATTTGGCGAGGATTTCCTGGGCCCAGGCCAGGCGATCGGCATCAGGCCGCCGCACGCCCAGTTCCAATTCCGACTGCTGCATGGCCAGCGTCACGTCGGCGCGGTGCTCGATTCGGTCTAGGACGCGGAGTGCGTCTGCCGCCAGAATCTGCCCGGAGGCTTCGAGCCATCCGAACGGTGGCCGCTTCTTGCCGTCCCCCGTCAGCGCGCCGGTGTTGCCGCTGGTGCCGTTGGACATCAGGCCCACAAACGGCGGACGCTGCGAGCCCGCCTGCAACTTCGCCTCCAAGGCTTGGGCAAAGTAGCCGAAGTAATCGGCGCTCACCAGGGCGCCTTGATAGCCGCCGCAGTAGTGGACGCTGTAGTTGCCCAGGACTGCCAAGGGCTGGCCGTCGGCGTGCCGCACTGACAGCACCGAGAACTGGGGATCGACCGGTCCGGCCGGTTCGATCACCGCGGAACTCCGGCCCGCCACGGATTTGACCCGCTCATCTGATTGGCCGAAGGGATTGCTCCCAACGCTGCCGGCTTGGCACAGAAACCGCCGGCAGCGCAGAAAATCGGGCTTGTCAAACGATCCCCAGCCGACTTGTGCGGGAGCCAGATTCTTCTCTGCCCGGATCACCGCCGCGGCGATTTGGCGAGCGAGCAAGTCCAGATACTGGTCATCGAGCGGACCGGTGTTGATTCCAGTCGCCCGGATGGCCGCGTGCGTATGGGTGGCAGCCATCAGCATGTGGTCTTTCGCCAGCCCCGTCTGGGCATGAACGATCGCCTTGGCCGCATCAAACACATCGCGCCCGATCACGCACGCGTCGCAGATCACGATCGCCAGACGAGTCGTGCCGTCGTCCAGCACCAGCGCCCGCGCGTGCAGCGGATCATGCATGCCCTTGACCGGGCCCTGCTTCATCAAATATCCGTCCAGCGACACCCCGGCCGCGGGAGTAATGTCCGCCTTGGCCGCGCCCGCCTGCAAGCGATGCGGCCGGCCGGCTTTCTGGTCGGCGCCCCGCAACGGATGGCCGCACGCAATCACGGCGGCCGCCGATGCCGCGGTGGAAAGAAAATGACGTCGAGTCGGGTATTCATTCATAAAGTCGCCTCCTGAAAACAGTGTGTTAAGCCTCTTGGCTGTAACGCGCTCCCGTCGTAAGTCAAGCCGAAGAGCGTGTCGGCGAGCCATTTTCCGGTAACTCTCGCTGTCGCTCCACGACAGGGGGTCAAGCTTACAGAATTCAATTTTGGCCGAGTTGGATGCCAGCCATACGTTACGGCGATGCTCGGCCAAAACTGAATTCTGTAAGCCTGACCCCAAAAAGGACGCTGCCTGCCGGCGTGGCGGCCTAGCCGGGAATGCCCCACGGAACCGGCGTTCGGCGGCCCGCGAGCCACTTCAGGCCGGTTGCATCCGGGGCGGCTGGGGAGCACAATTCTCATTCGTAAACACCCGGCGGCATTGTTTTGATCGCGCGAGCCAGCGCGAGGTGTGCCCAGTGTGACAGCAACAGCCGAGGAGGAAGTGAAGATGCAGAAAACGAGAGTGACGCGACGCAAGTTCCTGAAGTCGGCGGCCCAGGCCGGGACGGTCCTGGCGGTGCCGATGATCGTTCCGGGATCCGTGCTGGGCAAAGACGGGGCCGTGCCGCCCAGCGAGAAGATCATCTGCGGCGGCATCGGCCTGCGCGGCCGCGGCATGGGCGACTTGCGGTGGATGATGGGCAATCCCGACGTCCAGTTCGTGGCCGACTGCGACCTGCAGAAGAAGCAGCGCCAGATCGTCAAGAACTACGTCGACACGCAGTACGGCAACCAGGACTGCAAAACGTATCCGGAGATCCACGAGTTCCTGGCCGAGCGGACGGACATCGATGCGCTGCTGATCGCCACGGGCGACCGCTGGCACGCGATGGCGTCGATCCTGGCGATGCGATTCGGCAAGGACGTGTACAGCGAGAAGCCGTCCGCGATGACGATCGCCGAGGGCCGGGCCGTGGTCGAGACGGCCCGCCGCTATGCCCGCGTGTACCAGACCGGGACGCAGCGGCTGAGCGAGCCGAACCACGTGTTCTGCATCGAGATGGCCCGCACGGGGCGGCTGGGCCAGATCCACACGGCCTACGCCCACATCGCTCCGTGGGACGCGGCCCAGATGCGCCACGACTGGCTGCCGGAAGCCCCGGAACCGCCGAAGGACGAGGTCGATTGGGACGCCTGGCTGGGCCCCTGCCCGTGGCGGCCGTTCAACCCCGGCTACGTCTCCGGCGGTTGGCGAGGACATTACGACTTCCACACCAGCTGTATCGGCGAATGGGGCGCGCACACGTTTGCCCAGGCCCAGGCGGGACTGGACTGCGGCGAGACTTCGCCCGTCAAGTACCAGTACGTGGAGAACGATTCGGGCGACGGGATGGTCACCACCTTTGCCAGCGGCGTGAAGATGATCCTGTCCCGCGGCGACAAGTACTGGCACGGCTCGTGCGGCGAGCGGTTTGACGGCCCCGGCGGCTGGGTCGCGGCAGCCGACGGCTACTCCAAGCCCGACGTGTCGTCGCCGGAACTGCTGACCCAGTTCAAGAAGGTCGTCGGCGAGTACGTGGCCCGCACGGGCCGGTCGCTGGACCACATGCGGAACTTCCTGGACTGCGTCAAGAGCCGCCAGGAGCCGGTGGCCAACCCGCGCGTCATGCACCACAGCATGACCACGGTCCACGCGGCCAACGTCTGCATGTGGCTCAAACGCGATCTGCAATACGACCCGGTCAAGGAGGAGTTCATCAACGACGACGAGGCCAACCGCTTCCGCTCGCGAGCCATGCGGGAGCCGTACGTCTATTGAGCGTTGCGAGTCGCGGGATGCGGGTAGGTTGCTGGCGAACCAGTGATGACGTGCCTAAAACACTTGCCCATGCCAATTCGCAGCGACAGCACGATCCTGAATTGTCCTTTCCCGGATCCCGGATCTCCAATCCAGAATCTCCAATCCAAAATCTGAAATCGAAAACTTCACAAAGGAGATAGTCCATTATGTGGAAACGCACACTGACGCTTACGCTGGCCGCCGCGCTGTTGGCGGCCGCCTCCGCTGCCTCTGCCGATCAGGAGGCGGAACTGATCGCCGTGCTCAAATCGGACGCGGGGCAGTTCGAGAAACACGAAGCCTGCCGCGTCCTGGCCCATGTCGCCACCAACAAAGCCGTGCCCACGCTGGCCGCCATGCTGGGCGACGAAAAAATGTCGCACATGGCCCGCTACGCCCTGGAGACGATCCCCGATCCGTCCGTGGACGTTGCCCTCCGCGACGCGCTGGGCAAGCTCACGGGCCGCCCGCTGTTGGGCGTGATCGGCAGCCTCGGCGTGCGGCGCGACGCGCAAGCCGTCGCGGCGATCGCCAAGCGGTTGGCGGATCCTGACGCCGTGTTGGCCCAAGCCGCCGCCCGCGCCCTGGGCCAGATCGGCACGCCGGAAGCCGCCCAGACGCTCGAAGCGGCCCTGGCCGGCGCGTCAGGCGCCAAGCTGGTCAATTTCTGTGAAGGCTTGTTCCGCTGTGCGGAGGCGATGGCGAGCGAAGGGCAGGCTGCCCAGTCGCTGGCGATCTACGACCGGCTGCGGAACCTGTCGCCGGCGCCGCAGCAGGTTCGCGCCGGGGCCCTTCGCGGTGCGGTTCTGGCCCGCCAGAAGGAAGGCCTTCCGCTCTTGCTCGAAGCGGTTCGCAGCGCGGACTACGTGCTGACCGCAGCCGCCGCGCGGATCGCGCTGGAGATGCCCGGCGCGGAAGTCACGGCCGCGCTGGTCGGCGAGCTGCCCAAGCTGCCGGTCGACAAGCAGATCCTGATCGTCAACACCCTGGGCCACCTCGGCGACGCCGCCGCGGGTCCGGCCCTGTTGGAACTCGCCGCCAAGGGCGATCCGGCAGTGCGGCTGCCGGCGATCCGCAACGCGACCCGTTTGGGCTACGCGCCCGCCCTGACGTTGCTGGCCGAACTGGCGCTGGCGGGCGAAGGCGATCTGGCTGAGGCCGCACGCGACTGCCTGGGCAACTTCCCTGCCAAGGACGCGGACGCCACCATCGTGGCGATGCTCACGAACCAGGATGCCAAGGTCCGCGCGTTGGCCGTCGAAATGATCGGGCTGCGGAACGTCGCCGGAGCGGCGGCCAGTCTGGTCAAGGCGGCCGACGACGCCGATGAGACGGTGCGCATGGCGGCCCTCAAGGCGCTGCGCGACCAGGCCGGTTTGGCCGAGTTGCCCGCGCTGCTGAAGATCCTGGGCAAAGCCAAAGCCGCCGCCGAGTCGCGGGCGGCCGAGGCCGCGCTGGCCGCTCTCGTCGCCCGCCAGAGCGAGCCTGCCAGCGGGAACATCGTGATCGTCAAAGCCGTGTACGGCGACCTGCCCGCCGGCACATCGGCCGACGTGACCAAGAAGGTGGCCGAACTGGTCAAGGCCGGCGCGCTGGCGGTCGAGGCGTCGAACGGCAACTTTGGCGACCCGGTCCATGGAACCGCGAAGTCCCTGCGCATCGACTATACCGTCAACGGCGTGGCGGTCAGCAAGACGGTCCGCGAGTCGGAGAACCTGACGCTGACCGCCGTCTCGACGCCCCCGGCGATCGTCGATGCGCTGTGCGAGGCGCTGGCGGGAGCCCAGGGCGAGGCGAAACGGGCGCTGCTGCGGACGCTGCGCACGGCCAGCGGGCCCAAGTCGCTGGAAGCCGTCCAGGCCGCGGCGGCCGACCGCGATCCGGCCGTCCAGGACGCGGCTCTCCGCGTGCTGTGCGAATGGCCCACGGCCGACGCCCTGCCGTCGGTGGCCGAGCTGCTCAAGTCGCCGCCGAGCAAGACCTTCCAAGTCCTCGCCCTGCGCGGCTTCGTGCGGCTGGTGCCCATGCAGGACGCCCCCGACGCGCAGAAGCTCCAGTCGCTGAAGGAAGCGATGGCACAGGCCGAGCGCACGGAGGAGAAGCGGCTGGTGCTGAGCGCCCTGGGCAACGTCGCGACCGCCGAATCGCTGGCCCTGGTCGTCTCGCACCTGGACACGGCGGACCTGAAAGAGGAAGCCTGCCTGGCCGCGGTGGCCATTGCCGAGCGGATTGTCGCCAGCCACCAAGCCGAAGTGGCCGCGGCGATGAAGCAGGTCGCCAAGCTGACGGCCAACCAGAAGCTGGCCGCCCGAGCCAACGCCCTGGCCCGCCAGGCGAAGCCGTAGTCTGCCGCGTAGCCGCGGCCCTCGCAGCCGGCTTGCTCCGCGACACGATTCCGCTTGCGGAGCGAGCCGACTGCCGATGAACTGACGGACGACTTGCGCCATTCGCGTCCGACCTGGAAGCTTGGCAGGGCTGCCTGGAAGCGTCACGGGAAATCGACGGCCAGGTCCGCGAAGGCTCTGAACGATCCGGCCGTCACAGCGGCCGCCAGGTGCTCTGGCACGTTTCAGCGACTGCCCAAGCGGACGTCATGCTTGGGCTGGCGACCGGCTGCGACGACGCGAGGCGTGCGGTGAACACTCTCGCGTCTTCTGATGGTCCTCGGTCGTCGCCTTGGTCTTGCTGGAGTGACCTTCCCCGGCTTACCGGCCGCCCGTGAGCCGGGCCACCAGGAACTCCTCGAACGCACCCAGATCCTTCCACGACATCGCACAATCGATCTGTTTTCCCTGCGGGTCGATGCGCGTGAAGCCGTCGTCGGTCACGCGGATCGGCAGCCGCTCGACGTTCACCAAATCCGTCGAGAACGCCAGATAGACCGCGACCGTGTCGAACAGCACGCTCGATGCGTCCAGCGGCTTGTCGCCGGCTTTGGCCCAGAGGCGATAGTTCTCGATCACGGCCTTGGTGACCGGGTCGGAGCACTGGGCCACCTTGCGGTACTTCTCGCCCCGCAGCCGCACGATGCCGCAGGTGTCCAGCGGCGTGATCAGCATCGGCCAGGCCGCGGTGAACGCGGCTTGAGCCGCCTTGGCGTCGGCCACGACGTTCCATTCCTTGCTGGGCTCCGGCCCGCCGTTGTAGCCTTTGCGCACGCTGCCGTGCATGCCGACGAAGCGGGCCCGCTTGGCGATTTCCGGTTGCCGCTGCAATGCCGCGCGGATGTTCGGCACAGGGCCGATGCAGATCAGCGTGATCGGCTGCGGGGCGTTCATGATCGCGTCGATCAGGGCCGCCACGCCGTCCTGATGCACTGTGCCGGGATACCGGCTCAGATCGTAGTCCGCGACCCACGCCGCTTGCCGGCCGCTCTCCTTCTGGTTCTCGCGGATGCCGATGCCGACGGGGACATCCGTCCGTCCGGCGACCTCCAGCAGTCGGGCGATGATCTTCGCCCGGTAGACCGTGTTGCCGCGGTCGGACACGACCATCTTGACGTCCACGTCGGGCGACTTGAGCAGCAAGGCCAGGGCCCACGTGTCGTCGATGTCGTCGCCGATATCCGTGTCCAGGATAACCGGGATCCGGGGAGGGGCCGGGGGGGCGGCGCCGAGGGAGGTTCGCGCGGAACCGGCTGCGGCAGCAAGGAACAGCGCAAGCAGGGCGATTCGTCTCATGACATGGTCTCCTAAAACGGTGGAACGGATTGCTCGCCGAAAGCAGACAATTGCTCCCGCGCACTCGGTCGGCGCCCAACGTGCATCCTGCGGTGCTTTGGTCGCCGGCGTTGTTCGCGGACACGTCCTGCGGTTCGGCACAGACTTGTCCCGGCAGGCCGGGGGCGTAGAATTGTACACTAATCCAGCGGGCAACTGGAGTCGGTGCCAGCAATGCCAGCAAGCGTCAGGACGCGAACCAGGAAAACGGGAACGCGGACTTGGGCGCTGGGAGCGCAGCAGCCCGCTTTTCATGGGCACCGGAAGGCCAAGGACCAACCGTGTCCCGCCGGCGGCGATCCATGATAGCAGGAGGCATCGAACTCTTCCGTTGTGGGAGGTGTGAACTCTATCCAGATGCCCCTCGTAGAGAGAAGAACGGTTACGTACCAAGGAAGCGATTTCGGTTGTTTCTCAGAAAGGAGTCCCGATGGCGAAGTATTATGTCGAATCCGGCACGTTGCAAATGATCACGGACGCCGAGGACGCCCGCGGCGCGGCGCTGTGGGCGATGCACAGCGCGATGGAACAAGTCTTGCCTGTCTGCCCCGACGATCCGCTCACCCCGGCCGAAAAGAACGAGCGGATCCGGCAGCGCGGCTGTGTGGTGTTGGACGGCGCGATCCGCATCAGCGAACAGGGCTTTGGCCGTCCGGATGCGGAAACCTTTGACACGGTCGGGATCTTTGTCGAATGGAACCAGTTGGTGATGGCCATGACGAAGCTGGAACGTCGTCTGAAGTTGGTCAACCCCTAGTCGTCCTTGCTGGCCCCTGGCCGAATCTTTGATGAGCCCTGCAACCATGAACGCAATCTCCGCATTTCCCGCCTCGGAATGGAACGGCGTCTTGCCGATCTGAGCCTACACGGGCCGGATGCCCGTCTCTTGTGCCCCTTGCCGCACGCACAGGCAGGATGCCTGTGACGCGTTGGCCTTCTTCCCGGGCCGATTTGGGTTGCTGTCTGCCAGTCTTGCCGGTCCGCCAGTCTTGCCCGTCTGTCTTCGTTCCTGCGCGCAGACTGCCTTGCCGCCGTGGCGGCGGATTCTCCCAGCGATATACTGGGCCTTCATGCCATGCACCATTCCCGTCGCCTGCTTCCAAAGGGCCCGCCTGGGTGGGAAGCTCGGGAGCATCGTCTTGGGCGGTCCGGTGATCTTGCACAGCGTTTTGAGGAGCGCGAGCGTCCATGCCTGATTTCGTCCATCAACGTCACAAGCCGCCGCAGGAATCGCCGGGCGCGCGAGAACTGATTCTGGCCTGCCCCAAGCTGCGCACCAACGTCAATCTGGCGCGGATTGTTCGCGCGGCAGGCTGTTGCGGCGTGCGGCGGATGATTGTGTGCGGCAAGCCGAAGATCGATCGGGAGATCGCCCGCGACGCGCTCGACCAGGTGGTCCTCGAACACCATCGGAGCCTGGCGCCCGTCCTGCGGCAACTGAAAGCCGAAGGCTATGCGCTGGTCGGCCTGGAACAAGCCAGCCACTCGCAATGCCTGTACGACTTCGCCTTCCCGCTCCGCACCGCGTTGGTGATCGGTCACGAGCGACTGGGCATCAGCGAGGACGTGCTGGCGCTTCTGGACCACGTCGTCGAGATTCCCGTGTACGGATTGCCACATGCTTACAACGTCGCCACAGCCACCTGTATGGCGTTATACGAATACTGCCGCCAGCGCGGTTCCGGCCAATGACCGGCCAGGCCGCCCGCCGCCCGAAAGGCCGTTGAGCCGCGATTCCGGCTGCCTCCCTTCTGTCGCGTCGCCGTTTGTTGCGGCGGAGGATAGCGCGCGACTCAGGACCGCTCGCCAGGCCGGTTTGCGACCGCGATCCGCCGTCCCGGTCTCGGGTGCCGCCGGTGGTTGATGCCGGACGAAGTCCGCCGCCGGCGTCCCGCCAGGCAACTCGACCGCTTCTCGCCTTGTGGGTTTGCCTCGCGCCCTGCATAATTCTGCCTGACGAAACAGGGACCCCTGACAGGAGCACGGAAATCCTATGGCAGACAAGGCAAAGCACGCGATCAGCCCGACGCGAGAGGAAGACTATCCCGAATGGTACCAGCAAGTGATCAAGGCGGCGGACCTGGCGGAAAACTCGCCGGTTCGCGGCTGCATGGTGATCAAGCCCTGGGGCTGGGGCATCTGGGAGAACGTGCAGCGGGTGCTGGATGGGATGTTCAAGGCCACGGGGCATGACAACGCCTATTTCCCGCTGTTCATCCCCATCAGCTTTCTGGAAAAGGAAGCGGAGCACGTCGAAGGCTTTGCCAAGGAATGCGCCGTGGTCACGCATCATCGCCTGGAGCCGGGGCCCGAGGGCGGCCTGGTGCCGTCCGGCAAGCTGGACGAACCCCTGATCGTGCGGCCCACCAGCGAGACGATCATCGGCGCCATGTACGCGCAATGGGTCCAGTCGTACCGGGATCTGCCCATCCTGATCAACCAATGGGCCAACGTCGTCCGCTGGGAATTGCGCACGCGGCTGTTCCTGCGGACCGCCGAATTCCTCTGGCAAGAAGGCCACACGGCGCACGCCACGGAAGCGGAGGCTCGCGAAGAGACGACCCGCATGTTGGACGTGTACGCCGATTTCGCCGAGAACTGGATGGCGATGCCGGTGATCCGCGGTGAAAAGACGGCCGGCGAACGCTTTCCGGGAGCCGTATCGACGCTGAGCATCGAGGCCATGATGCAGGACCGCAAAGCCCTGCAGGCCGGCACGTCGCACTTCCTGGGCCAGAACTTTGCGCGGGCTCAAGGCATCAAGTTCCAGGACCAGAACGGCCAGGAGGTTTTCGCCTGGACGACGTCCTGGGGCGTGTCCACGCGACTGATCGGCGCCCTGGTCATGGTCCACAGCGACGACGACGGCTTGGTGCTGCCGCCCAAGCTGGCGCCCAAACACGTGGTGATCCTGCCCATCTGCCGCAACGACGCCGAACGGGCGCAGGTGTTGCCCTATTGCGAGAGCCTGATGCAGGAGTTGAACGCCCAGTCGTTTTCGGGCGGCAGCATCCGGGCGTGGATCGACGATCGCGACCTGCGGGGCGGTGAGAAGAACTGGCAGCACGTCAAGCGCGGCGTGCCGCTGCGCGCCGAGGTGGGGCCGCGCGACATCGCCAAAGACGCCGTCTTTCTGGCACGCCGCGACACGGGCGAGAAACGCAACATCGGCCGCCAGGAACTGGTCCAGACGGCGGGCGCGATCCTGGACGAGATGCAGGGCAAGCTGTACCAGCGGGCGCTTGCCTTGCGGGAAGCCAACACGCGGACCATCGACAACGCCGACGAATTCCGCGAGTACTTCACGCCGAAGAACGCCGACCGGCCGGAGATCCACGGCGGGTTCGCTGTGTGCCATTGGGCCGAAGATCCGGCCGTGGACCAACTGCTGGCCGATCTGAAGGTCACCATCCGCTGCGTGCCCTCGCAGGCCGAACAGGAGCCGGGGAAATGCATCTTTACCGGCAGGCCCAGCGCGGGCCGGGCGATTTTTGCCAAGGCCTATTGAAGACCGTCACGAAGCGAAGCCATGGGGTGACTTCTTGAGCAGCGCACTGGGATTGCTGGAAACGACCGGCCTGACACCCGCTTTGGCCGCACTGGATGCGATGGCCAAAACGGCCGAGATCCGCGTGCTGCAGGCCGAGGTCAACGATCTCCTGGGCGTGTGCGTCAAGATTCAAGGCGACGTGGCGGCGGTCCAGGCGGCCATCGAAGCGGGGCAACTCGTCGCGGAACGCATGGGCGGCACGCCCGTCGCCACCGTCATCCCCCGTCCGCAAGACGCGGCCTGGCGTGCGATCTCCAGTCCGCCGGAGTTCAACCCGCTGATTCAACAGGAGGTCGTGTTCTTCCCCGTGTACGAGAGCGTCTCGCGACGAACGAATGACAAGGAGCATGCTGTGGAGAGGTCCCCATCTTACGCGCTAGGCCTGATCGAAACGCAGGGGTTTACCGCGGTGTTCGAGGCGATCGACAACGCCTGCAAAGCGGCGAACGTGGAAGTGGTCGGCAAAGAGAAACTGGGCGGCGGTTATGTCACGGTCATCATCCGCGGCGATGTGGCAGCCGTCAAAGCGGCGGTGGAGGCGGGCCAAGCCAAAGTTGCCGGATTGGGCAAACTGATCGCAGCCCACGTCATTCCCCGGCCCAGCGAAGCCGTGTTGGGCTTGCTGCCCAAGATGTGACGGCGTTACAACTCCCCGCCGAACTGGCAAGCCAAGCCGGGAAGATGCCGCGAAAGAACACGGCGCATAAAAAGAAGCCCGGCTTTCAACCAGCCCGGCTTTCAACCAGCCCGGCT
>JAAYYU010000208.1 GCA_012515235.1 Candidatus Anammoximicrobium sp. | reverse complement strand
GCCGCCGTCCAGTTGCAGTATTGGATTCGGGCCGTCTCGGGCGCAGAACTGCCAATCGTCGGCCCGAGCGATCGCCGGGCCGCCTCGTCACCCCGCGTCGTTGTCG
Organism: Candidatus Anammoximicrobium sp.; assembly: GCA_012515235.1. Lineage (GTDB taxonomy): Bacteria > Planctomycetota > Planctomycetia > Pirellulales > Pirellulaceae > Anammoximicrobium. The sequence goes on along the minus strand of JAAYYU010000208.1, from coordinate 4,073 downwards.
GTGCAAGTCGGCTGGCAGCCTCCCTGGGCGTAGATACGGCCGGGTTGGGACCTGAGGGTATCCTGCTGCGGACGGTGGGCTCGGACTTGGTGCTGCTGGGCGTGGATCAGAAAACGCTGCCAGACGGCGAACAGGTCGAACTCAATGGCACGTTCTACGCCGCCATGACGTTCGTGGAGCAGCACCTCGGCGTGCGCTGGCTGTGGCCGGGCGAGTTGGGCACCGTGGTACCGCACTTGCCGAACGTCAACGTGCCCGCGATCGACCTGAGCTTCACTCCTCGCCTGAAAATGCGCAAGTACCGCAACCGGAACGTGTGGAGCGGAGAGGGCCGCGTCGCGTCCCATTGGGCCCTTCAGGACGGCCAGCAGGATCCGGGCGAGCGCATGAGCCGAGAGGCCAACCTGTGGTTGCTTCGGCACAAACTCCAAGCCGGGGGCAAGATGCCGCCGGGAACTGAGGGCTCGGGCGTGGCCGGGCTGGCCGCGGGAGGCAGCATCTCGCTCAACTACGGCCACGCCTTCGGCGACTGGTACGAGCGTCACGGCCGGCAGCACCCCGATTGGTTTGCTCTCCAGCCGAACGGATCACGCGTGCAGCCCGGCGAAGCCTCGCGCAGCCAGTTCTGCGTGGTCAACGAGGGGTTGATCGCCGAGTTGATCCGGCATGGGCGTGAGTACCTCGACGCCAACCCGGGGGCCGGCTCTTACAACGTCTGCCCTAATGACGGCGGCGCCGCCAAGTTCTGTTGCTGCGGGCGGTGCACTGCGTTGGACGTGCCCGACACGGGCACCACCGGCCGTTACATGTGGCTCTTCAACCGCGTGGCCGAGGGACTCGCCGACACGCATCCCGACCGCTACGTCTGCAGTTACGCTTATTCCAGCTACAAGACGGCCTTCCCGGGCCTGCGGATGCACGACAACGTGGTGTTGGGCATGGTCATGTTCGGGGCCGATAGCTGGCTGTGCGACGCGGCTCGCGAAATATTCCGGGCCCAATGGCAAGGCTGGAGCGGTGTAGTCCGCCATCGCTTCCTGCGGCCGAACATCAGCTCGAAGGGCGGCGGCCTGCCGCTTCTGTATCCCCACCGCATGGCGGAGGATCTCAAGCCGATCTTCCGCGACGACGTCCTGGGCGTGGACTTCGACAGCCTCGGTCACCACTGGGCCACGGAAGGATTGAACTACTACGTGTTGGCCAAGCTCATCTGGGATGCCGATGTCGATGTCGACGCGTTGGTGGACGACTATTGCCGCAGCGGCTTCGGTGCGGCTGCCCCGGTCGTGCGCCGCTACTTCGCCCGGCTCGAGGAGCTTACAGGCCAGGTAGCCAAGGCCGTGCCGCTTGAAGAGCAACGGACCCTGACTTGGCCCTGGCGCCTGGCCCAGGTCCGAGAGGTCTACTCGGCCGACACCCTGGCCGACTTGGCCGACATGCTGGCCGAAGCCGAGCGCCTGGCCCAGGCTGATTCCGCCGAAGTGCAGAATCGCGTGCAGTTTCTCCGCGAAGGCTTGCGATTCGCCGAACTGGTGATGAGCCTCGACAAGCGCGGCGTCGAGCCTGCCCGGGCGCGGCAGCAGTTCTACCGCGAACATCGATTCTCGTGGGTCGTCACGGCTGCGTACAAGGGTGGCGGCCTGCCGGCGGTGAGAACCTCGGCCGTCGAGGAGATTCTGCCAGGAACGCGGCCGGACATTCACGACATCCCAATCTTCTGGAAGAACCCCCATACCGATCACGACGTGGCCGCCATTGGCTACCGGCTGATCGAGGGCCGGCACGTATTCGTCTTTCGGATGGCCGATTCCGACATGGCGGTCGAGGCATCCTTCAACGTATACCTCGATGCCGACAACAATCGATCGACCGGGAGGGAGGGTATCGGTAACGATTACTATCTATCGCCCGCCAAGGGTCTCGCCAGCCACTACGGCAAGGATCGCAAGCCTGCCTCGATCCCGCTCGACGTGTGCTACTGGCACTGCCGGACGGTGATCGTCGAGGTTCGCCAGGAGCGCTTCGCCGGCACGCCGCTGGCTGGCAAGTTCGCCTTGTTCGTCAGCACCAACCAGCGCAAGACGCCGCGGTTGGAACTCGACACGACCGCAACGCCCGTGGAGCTTTACTCGCCGGCCGCCGAGGAGAAGCGGCTGCCCGCACCCCAGGATTGACGCCTTTCTCCCCTTCGAAACCCAGACATGTCGCCCCGGGCCGATGCCGCGACCAGCAACATCACGCCTGAACTCGGCACGCTCATCGTTGGCGGCTTCGCTTCGTACCCGGTCCAGCACACGCACGACGCACCACACGCCCGCTGCCTGGTTCTCGACGACGGCAAGACCAGGATTGCCCTGGTGGTCTGCGACTTGCTGGGCCTGCACCGCAGCGTCAGCGTCGAGGCGCGGCGGCTGATCCGGGAGGCGACGGGTATCCTGCTACCCGCATGCGATCGGCGAGCACCGCGCTCGGCAAGAGCCGCTATACGAACGATCAACCTTTGCGACCATGGACGTACCGGATCACGTCCACAACCGCCGCCGGCCGATGCTCGCGGGGACCGTGCCGGTCAGCGTCTCCGGGATAGGATATTCCTCCTCATCAGCAACAATCCCCTTCATACATGCGGGCTATCTGCCTTTCACATTCGCTCTCAAGGTATGGGTACTTTTCGGCAATTACCTCGAGTACCTTCTCGCGGATCTCAAGGTACGCACTCGACCTGCCGACCTTGCCAGAAATCTTGTGGAGGCAACTTTCGTACGACGTCCGTGCATGCCGCAAATAGTTGACACAAATACGATCCAGAAAATCTCTCTTGGCGTTTGTGGAGGCTATTTGGTCAAACTTCCCCCGTTCGGCTTGCAGGAAGTTATAGTGGTTACATGCCTCTTCCTCGAGTTCCCTCTTCGTGAGTTTTGGCACCTGGATTTTGAGACCATCCACGTACGCCTGCGTCTTCTCCCGCTTCGTTTGAACTGCCCTTGCAGCAGCAGCAGCTCTGCGGCAATCTCGCCCGTCCTGTGCGGCCAGAAATGCTGGTTTGGTCTCGGCAGCCATGACTCGCCCCAGCCGGTACAGCTTCACGTCGCCACTGGATGCGCCGTGCGGATTCAGATAGGTGTCGTCCGGTTTCCCGAGCAAGCTCGCGATTAACGGCTTCGACCAACCGCGTTGCAGTAATCGGGTGACGTTTATCAGCTCTTCGCTTTTGTCTCTCCCAGGGCGGCAATCAGAAATCCGAAACATCTCTGTTGGCACGAAGCCGCTCCGTGTCTGCACTTTTATGGTGGCCACCGGCTTGGCACCACGTGCGACATGCATACCACGTTTGTTTGCCTCCCATTTCGACAACGCCTCTTCGCACTGATCCTCGCGGTAGTACTTCTGGCCTTCAACAACAGTCGCTCTTTGGCGCCGCCTGGATGTCATGTGCGGTCCTCGCGTACGGCACCACCTTTCTCGCGTTTGCAGCCCAGTCGCCTCGGCTTCTTTGCGGGTCTTGGGGATTGCTTCGCCTGTCGCAGGCATGTTCATCTCCTTTTCTCAATGACTGTTTGTCGGCGTCAAGGCAGCAAGCAGTCGCTGCTTCTCACATCACAAACCGGCGGTCTTGGTCGAGAAGTCGGGGTTGGCCGATCCTGAAAGTAACGCATCCCTTATCCGGTTACAGGGTGAGCTGGCCATATTCAAGTCCCTGCCACTGCCATCAGACATGTCAAGATGTTAGTGTTGCTGGCGGCATTACCGGCTGCCTAGACAGGTATACTCTGCCTTCTCCATCAGCACGATCCGCGAAGTATCGGGTGTGGCAGTTTCGCTTCCACCAGTTCCGCTTCGCGATCACATGACGATTCTGATTGTGGCACATATATTTCCGCGGGCGTATGTTTGAGCGCTTTTTTGCTTGCCGCCCGGGTGCCGGCCCGCCGTTTCGATTTCGGCGATTTGCCGGGCGTTTCCAGCTCTGCGCTGCTCTCCTTATCAACGAACGCCACTTGTTGGCGTTTCGCAACGTTTTGTTGCTTCACCACCGTAAACTTTTTGGACGCCGCCGGTTCGCGGTACTTCTT
>JAAYYU010000207.1 GCA_012515235.1 Candidatus Anammoximicrobium sp. | reverse complement strand
GAGGCCAGCGTCTGCGGAGGCCAGCGTCTGCGGAGGCCAGCGTCTGCGGAGGCCAGCGGATCGCCGTGCATTCAAGTCTACCACAGGCCCCAGGTTTACGCGATGCCACTGGACGTCCTCGAAACGCTTTGCGATCTGGTCCGCTTGCCCAGCGTCAACCCGATGGGCCGCGACGTGAGCGGCGACGAGTACTTTGAGTATCAGGTCACGGACTACCTGGAGCGGCTGTTCGCCCGGCTGGGGTTGGCTTGGCAGCGTCAGCACATCGAGCCTCGGCGGGACAACATCGTGGCGCGTCTGGACGGCGATCCGCTGCCTCAGGACGGCGGGGCGGTGCTGATGTTCGAGGCGCACCAGGACACGGTCCCGGTGGACGGCATGACGATTCCGCCCTGGACGCCGACGCTCTGCGAAGGCCGCATCTACGGCCGCGGGGCGTGCGACATCAAGGGCGGCATGGCCTGTATGCTGGCGGCCCTTTCCCGTCTGGCGGAAGAGCGGCCTGCAGGCCGGCCCACGATCGTCATGGCTTGTTCGGTGAACGAAGAGTACGGGTTCGGCGGGGCTCCGCGGATTCCTGAATTATGGGAAGACGGATCGGGCTTTGTGCCGCGAGCGCCGGACGGGGTGATCGTCGCCGAACCGACGTCGCTGGATGTGGTGGTCGCTCACAAAGGCGCCTTGCGCTGGCGGTGTCACGCCCGCGGGCGCGCCGCGCACAGTTCGCAACCGCAGTTTGGGGACAACGCGATCTATCGCATGGCGCGCGTGCTGCAGACGCTGGAGGGGTACGCCCGCGACGTCGTGCCGACGCTGGGCCAGCATCCGCTGGTGGGCTTGCCGACGCTGAGCGTGGGCTTGATCTCCGGCGGCGTGAGCGTGAACACGGTGCCCGACTTTTGCAGCATCGAGATCGACCGCCGCGTCTTGCCTGAGGAGGACCCGCACGAGGCGCTGGCCCACGTCACGTCCTTCGTCGCCCGAGCGCTGGCCCACGATCCGCTGGTCGAGCACGAAACGCCGTACCTGATTTCCAGCGGCCTGTCCGACGAACTCAGCCGGGATTTCGCCGCGCGGTTGAGTCGCACGATCTGCCGGCATGGCGGCGCCGGCCGCTGTGTGGGCGTGCCCTACGGAACCGACGCCCCCGCGTTCTCGAGCCGCGGGATTCCCACCGTCGTGTTCGGCCCCGGCTCGATCCAACAAGCGCACACGGCGGACGAATGGGTGGCCATCGATCAACTGCAGACGGCGACCGAAATCCTGTACGAGTTTGCCCGCGGGGCCTCACCGTAGACCGCTCGTTTCGCGAGCGGGGTTCGGCTTGCGGAGCAAGCGGCCTGCGGCGGCTCGCCGCCCCGTGGGAGTCCGCTTACTTGTCGGCTCCCTGGAAATCGACTAAAACATCGGCACGGACCAACGTGGCAATTTTCCCCAAAACCTTCCAAAAACACGGAGAGCGAGAACTCATGGCGGAAGCAAAAATTCTCAAAGGCGACAGTGTGGCGAAAGTACTGGATCGTGCCTTGGACGCCGGCGGCGGACTGTTGCGGCTGACGCCGACCTGGGTTCCGCGAAGCTTTCTGCACCCCGGCAAGCGGATCAAGCTGCATCCGGACGACTACTATGCGTACGGCGGCGACCGCGGCGGCATCGACGAACGCTGGTTCGGCAGCACGACCGAGGCGGCGAACGAAGGCCGCGTCTGGCACGAGGGGTTGAGCTTCTGCTCGTTCGAGGGCCAGGCCTTCCTGCTCCGCGACGCCGTCGCCGAAGCGGGCGTGCGCGTGGTCGGCAAGGCGATCTGGGACAAGTACCACCGCTGGCCGGTGTACTCCAAGTTCTTCGACAACATGGGCCCGATCCCGCACCACATGCACCAGGGGTTCGAACACGCCAAGCTGACGAACCAGGAAGGCAAGCCGGAGGCTTATTACTTCGCGCCGCAGTACAACAACTGCGACAACAACTTCCCCCACACGTTCTTCGGCTTGGAGCCCGGCACGACCAAGGCCCAGGTCCGCAAGTGCCTGGAGGATTGGAACAAGGGCGACAACGGGATTCTGGACCTGTCCAAGGCGTACCGGTTGAAACGGGGCACCGGCTGGCACGTGCCGCCGGGAGTGCTGCACGCGCCCGGTTCGCTATGCACGTACGAGCCGCAATGGGGCAGCGACGTGTTCGGCATGTACCAGTCGCTGGTCGAAGGCCGCTCCGTGCCCTGGTCGCTGCTGGTCAAGGACGTGCCGGCGGACAAGCACCAGGATCTGGACTTTATCGTCGACCAATTGGACTGGGAAGCCAACGTCGATCCGAACTTCAAGGACAACCACTACCTCGAACCGATCACGGCCGACCAGGGGCAAGGCTGGGTCGATGACTGGATCGTGTACGGGTTGTTCGCCGGCAAACAGTTGGTCAGCGCCAAGCGGTTGACGGTCGAGCCGGGCGCGAAGTGTACGTTGAAGGATCCGGGCGCCAGCAGCTGGATTACGGTCCAGGGCAAGGGCCGCATGGGCAAGCTGAACCTGCAGACCCCGGCCATGATTCGTTTCGGCGCGGAGACGGAAGACGAGGTCTACCTCACGTACGAAGCCGCGACGGCGGGCGTCGAGATCGAAAACAACGGCAGCGAACCGCTGGTCGGCCTGCGGTACTTCGGTCCCGACACGTTCGCCAAGGTGCCCAACGTGGGCGACTACCGAAAGTGAGCCGGCCGTAACGAACTTTCGGACTTTTGGAGTGCGGCGGCTTGTCACCGCTTGGGCCAGCCGTCTGTCGCGACTTGGTGGATTGGGTTCAGAGACAGAACTTGGATTCAGACGCAGTCACACGAAAGGTCTCCCGGTGATGAGTACGCATGTCAACAACTTTCCCAAGCTGCACAACGCGGCTTGGCCCGGCGTCGTGGGCAAAGGTCCGGGCGCCGAACCGCCGATCGACTTGGACACGATGCTGGACCTGACCGCTGCGGCGGAAGTGGACGGCGTCAAGTTCGACGGTTTTGATCTGTTCCTGTTCTTGCCGCACGTCGACATCGACGCGTCGGAAGACGAGCTCCAGCAGTTGGCCGACAAGGCCTCGTCGCGCGGCCTGGTCATCGGCACGGTCGTTGCGCCCGTCTGGCCGCCCACGGGCGGCGGTTCCGCGATGGGAGACGCGGCGGAACAGCAGAAGTTCCTGACGCAAGTCCTGAAAGGCTGCCGGATCGCACGGGAGCTGCGCGAGCTGGGCATCCGCCCGCACGGCGCCGTGCGCATCGATTCCGCCTGCGGCGTGGCCGACTGGCTGGCCAACCCGCAGGAAGGCAGCCGGCGCATCGCAGACACCTTGCGCAAGGCCTGCGATATCGCCGAGGACCACGGCGAGCGACTGGCGGCCGAAGGCGAAATCTGCTGGGGCGGGATGCACAGCCTGAAGAGCATGGTCCAGCTGCTGGAAACGGTCGACCGGCCCCAGACGCTGGGCTTTCAAGCCGACATGGCCCATACGCTGCTGTACCTGCTGGGCTACAACGCGCCCGAGGACGCGCTGCTGCCGCAGGACTTCGATTGGCGGGACGAAGCGGCGCTGGACCAGGCGTATCAGACGATGACCGACGCCCTGCGGCCCTGGACCATCGACTTCCACGTGGCCCAGAACGACGCCACCGTCAAGGGCTCCGGTTCGCACGACAAGACCGGCCGGCATTGCCTGCCGGAGGACCCCAACGGCAAACTGGACATCGTCAAGCGGGCCGGGTACTGGATGCGCGACGCCGGCGGTCAACTGACCAAGAGCTTCCGCCACGTCTGCTGGGACGGCTGTATGTTCCCCAACGACGTAATGATGATGCCCGAAACGTGGAACCAGATCCTGGCCTCGATGCTCGCCGTGCGCGACGCACACGGCTGGACGGAATGACCCCGGCGAACGGCCGCGACAACGAAGAACGAAGAACGAAGGACGAAAGACGAAGGACCAAGTTGGAAAGGATCGTTTATGACCAAGCCACTTCGCGTCGGATTGATCGGTTACGGGTTCATGGGACGCACCCACTCGAACGCGTATTCCCAGGTCAACCACTTTTTTGACGTGCCGTACCAGCCGCAATTGAAAGTCATCTGCGGGCTGGAGAAGCACGTGGCGGAAGCCTTTGCCAAACGCTGGGGGTATGAGAGTGTCGAGACGGATTGGCGCCGTGTCATCGAACGCGACGACATCGACCTGGTGGACATCTGCGTGCCGAACAACGTCCACGCGGAGATCGCGATGGCGGCCGCCAAGGCAGGCAAGGCGGTTTTCTGCGAGAAACCGCTGGCCCTGAATACGGCCCAGGCCGAGCAGATGGCGGCGGCCGTCGAAGAGGCCAAGGTTCCGAACATGGTCTCCTTCAACTACCGCCGCGTGCCGGCGGTGACGCTGGCCAAGAAGCTGCTCGACGAGGGCCGCTTGGGCCGGGTCTTCCACTACCGCTCCCAGTTCCTCCAGGACTGGACCATCTCGGCCGACGTTCCCCAGGGCGGCATGGCGACCTGGCGGCTGGACGCCAAAGCCGCCGGCTCCGGCGTCACGGGCGACTTGCTGGCGCACTGCATCGACACGGCCGTGTGGCTTAACGGCGGCATCAGAGACGTGTGCGCGATGACCGAGACGTTCATCAAGGAGCGCAAGAACGTCGAGACGGGCAAGGTCGAGCCGGTGAACATCGACGACGCCTGCGCGTTCATGTGCCACTTTGCCAACGGCTCGCTGGGGCTGTTCGAGTCCACCCGTTACGCCCGCGGCCACAAGGCCCTGTACACGCTGGAACTGAACGGCCAAAAGGCGTCGCTGCGCTGGGACCTGCACGACCTGCACCGCCTGCAGTACTTCGATCACGCCGACGATTCGCTCGTCCGCGGCTGGCGCTCGGTGCATATCAGCGACAGCGACATGCCGTACATGGGGGCCTGGTGGGTGCCCGGCCTGCAGATCGGCTACGAGCATACCTTTATCCACCAGCTGGCGGACTTCCTGGACGGGATGGGCAAGGGCCAGCCTGCCTCGCCGACGTTCCGCGACGCGGTGGAGACGCAGAGAGTCTGCGACGCGATTCTGGCCAGCGCCAAATCCGGCCAGTGGGTGGACGTGGCCTGAGACGCGGCGTCCGGCGCCGATCGCGATTCAGAACCGCCCGGCCCGGCAAACCCGCCGGGCTGTTGGGGGCCGCCTCACGCCGTCACGCCGCGCGATTTGAAGAGGATCACGTCCGGGGCCGGAAACCGTCCGACGCCCTTCAAGGCCTCGATGATCTTGGGAACGTTGCTTTCCATCATCAGGGTGTGGGTCCGCCATGTCGCGCGCTGCCGGAACGGCATCAGGACCACCAGCACCGGGCCGGCGTTGCTGTTCAGCACGTAGTACAGGGCGATGGCCTTGTTCGAGATCCTGTTCAAGCCGATCAGTTCGGCGTCCTCCACGCCGCGCTCGAAAACCGCGGACAATCCGGCCGTGGCCCGCAGCACCTGGTCGCGGACCACGGTGTTGACACTGGTCGGCAGCGTTTCCGCCAGCAACCGATTGGCGTCCACCGCCTTGCCGTCGGACAGCAGTTGGAAGAACCGGGCATAGCTGGCGTGGATCTCCGCCAGGCCGTATTGCTCCAGGTACTGGGCCGCCTTGGGCGCGGCCGTCTCGGCCCCGCGCGAAGGACTCACCCACAGAACGGTCAGGGTCAGAAACGCCGCGAGCTTGGCCGTGTTCATGGTTCCTCCTTTCGTTCCCGGAAAGACGCCCCGCTGTTTTCACGACGGCTTGGTCAGCAGCATCTGGATATCCGCGATCATCCGTTCGCGAAAGCCGCCTTCGCAGTAGCCGAAGTAAAACTCCCAGGTGCGGATGAACTGGTCGGAAAACCCCTGGCGGCGCACTTGATCCAGGTTCGCCCGGAACCGCTGCCGCCAGTGGGCCAGGGTCTCGGCATAGTGGGCGGTGATATCCTCCAAGTGCAGGATCTGCAACTCGCTCGCGCGGCCCAGCGACCGGCAGATGGCGCCGGGCGAAGGCAGACAGCCGCCGGGAAAGACGTAGCGCTGGATGAAATCCGCCGAACGCCGGTAGCGATCGTACCGTTGGTCGGGGATGACGATGGCCTGCAAGAGCATCTTGCCGTGCGGTTTAAGCCGCTCCGAGCAGACGCGGAAATAAGTGTCGAAGTACTGGTGCCCCACGGCCTCGATCATCTCGATCGAGACCAGTTTGTCGAACGTGCCCTGCAAAGCGCGGTAGTCGGAAAGCAGCACCGTGACGCGGTCGGCCAGGCCCGCCGCCTGGACACACCGCTGGGTGTATTCGTACTGCTTGCGCGAAATCGTCGTCGTGGTGACGCGGCAGCCGCACTGCCGGGCCGCGTGCATGGCGAAGCCGCCCCAACCCGAACCGATCTCCAACACGTGGTCGTCCGCCGTCAGGCCGAGTTTCCGGCAGACCCGGTCGAACTTGGCCACCGACGCTTCGTACAGCGTGCTCTCCGGCTGCGGAAACACCGCACACGAGTAGGCCATGGTCTCGTCCAGAAACAGCGCAAAGAACTCGTTGCCCAGGTCGTAGTGGGCCGCGATGTTGCGGCGACTCCCGGCAACCGTGTTCCGCCGCAACCAATGGGCGATCCTGGCCGGCGGGCTCAGCAGCCGCGCCGGGCCGCGTTCCAAACCGTTTGCCACCGCAGCGTTCCGCGAGAAGATGCGGATCAGGCTGACCAGGTCGTCGCAGGTCCAGTACCCGCGAAGATACGCCTCGGCCGCGCCCAGACTGCCACCCAACACCAACTGCCGGTAGAAACGCGGATCGCGGACCTCGATCGTCGCCGCCAGCGAGTCCTGGTCCGAACGCCCGAACTGCCGGCCCGCGCCGCCGGCGGCGATCGTGAGCCGGCCCTCGGCCAGGCTCTCCAGGCGGCGCCAGACCAGGCGGCGCGCCCAGCGGTCGATCAGGCTCGCGTCCGCCGTGCCGCGCGGGACGGCGGAGGAAGCAAGGGAAGTCATGGTGGCTGGTCCTCCGTTGTCTGACGATGTTTCGGATGGGCGTAGAACGGGCATTTCTTCCGCCACAGTCGGAACGCCTGCCAGTGGATGGCCTGGAGCACCCGCGCGGTCATCCACGGAAACCGGACGGCCGTGCGGAGTACGTTCCCGCGAGACAGTTCGCGGCGTTTCATCGCGAAACTGGCGTCGAACACGCGTTCCGGCCCGCGAAAATCGGCCAGTGCCACGCGGACTTGCTCTGCCGGCACGTGGACATGCCACTCGTACGTCAGGTCCATGTCCAAAAACGGCGACACGTGAAACGTCTTGGGGTGGCGGAACCGGAGTTGCGACGACTCGCCGACGCGGTTGCCTTGCCACAGCACGTACCAGTGCCGTTCCTTCCAGGGCGTGTTGGTCACCTCGGCCACCACGGCTTCGAGATCCTGCGTGCCGGGAGCAAAGCAGTAGTACAGGCTGAGCGGATTGAAGTAGTAGCCCCAGTTGCGCAGCAGCGTCAGCAGCCGGATCGGGCCGGCCGGGCGCTGGCCCGTCCGCTCCCGGACCAGGTCCCGCACCGCGTCGGCCAAGGGCACTTGCGGATCGCCCAGATGGTCCGCGCGGCGGAACGAGGCGGGGGCCAAGGCGGCCCCGCTGATCCCGTAACCGCCCCGCAGCAGCGCGGGCAGCTCGTCGAGGTCCAGATACGCCAGGTACATCCCGTAGCGGAACGCGTGCTCCGCCGGGCTCAGCCGCCGGTGGTAAACGCGGCCTAGGTACAGGCAACTGTGCATGAGTCCAACCGCTTTCCGAAACACTGGCCCACGGCCAACGCGCTGTTGACGCCGTCCTCGTGAAAGCCGTGGCCCCAATACGCGCCGCAGAAATACGTGCGGTTCTGGCCGTTGATCTCGGCAAACCGCGTCTGGGCCGCAAGCGCTTCGCGGCTGTAGACCGGGTGATGGTATTCGATCCGCCGCAGGATCTTCTGCGCGTCGATCCGGTGCGTCCCGTTCAGCGTCACGCAGATCGGCTCGGGCGAGACGTGACCTTGGAGCCGATTCAGGTTGTAGGTCAGCACCACGGGCTGGTTTTCCTCGGGCGGAATGCAGTAATTCCAGGAAGCCCAGGCCCGGCGGCAACGGGGCAACAGCGCCGAGTCCGCGTGCAGCACCGTCTCGTTCCGCTGATAGGGGAACGCCCCCAGGATCTCCCGCTCCAAGTCGCTGGCGTCGGCCAGCATGGCCAGCGTCTGGTCGGCGTGCGCCGCCAGCACGACGGCGTCGAAGTCCTCCGGCCCGCCTTGCTGCCACGTCACGGCCACCCGGTCCGAAGCCCGGCGCACCGAGACGACCGGACAATTCAAGCGAATACGATCCGCAAAGGGACGCGCGAGCCGTTCGACGTATCGCACCGCGCCGCCTTTCACCGTCTTCCATTGCGGATGACCGCGGACCGTCAGCAGCCCATGATTGTTGAAAAAACTGACGATGAATCGCGCCGGGAACTGCCGGAATCGTTCGGGCGGGGCCGACCAGATCGCCGCCCCCATCGGAATCAGGTAGTGCTCGATGAACTCGCGGCTGTAACCGTTCCGCTCCAGGTACTGGCCCAGTTCCAAGTCGTTGTCATCGCCCCGCAACAGTTCGAGCGACTGGCGATTGAAACGCAGCACCTCCCGCAACATGCGGTAGAACGACGGGCGCAGCAGATTCCGGCGCTGGGCAAACAGGCCGTTCAACGAACTGCCCTGATACTCCAACCCGGTCCTGTCGCAGCGCACGCTGAAACTCATGTCGCTCATCCGCGCCGGAACGTCCAACAGGCTCAGCAGACGGATGAAGTTGGGATACGTCCGGTCGTTGAACACCATGAAGCCGGTGTCCGCCGCATACGACTGGCCGAACGCCTCGAACGAGACGGTGTTCGTGTGCCCGCCGGCATAATCGCCCGCCTCGAAAACGTGGACTTCGTGTTCGTCAGCCAGCAACCGGGCCGCGAGCAGCCCGCTGATGCCGGAACCAATGATGGCGATCTTCATAAAGAACGAGCGCTCCCTGGATTGCCTTGAGAATGTCCCAACAAGCGGTTCTCGTAGAGCGGACTTCAGCCCGCTTAGGCGGCATGCATTTCGCCCCACGAGTTTGTTCGCGGACAAGTGCCTGCCCCATAACATACCGCTCCGCAAGATGCGGTGGAATATGTGCCGTCGGCAATCTGACCGCGATTGACCGGAGAACCGAAGGGCGAGTCCCACTCCGGATGATGTGCCAGTCGCGTGCGATGACCCGCCGCAACCCTCGAAATCCGCGCCGGGCACGCAGGTCCGCCCAGCGCAAGACGCTCGCTGCAGTCTCCGTAACGTACTCCCAGGAAATGCCTTGCGAAGCAGACCGTCGTTCTCGTGAATCGTCCGCCCCAGCCGCCGCGCCCCCCCCGCGCGCCCCGCGACGTCTTCGGCCCCCACGCTGCTTGCCAGCGTGGAGCCAGGTTCAACACCAGCCGGCGTGCCGCTTACGGCGTCCAGCATCTTGAACACCGCTCCACGCTGGCGAGCAGCGTGGTGGCGAATCCACCGATTTCTTCGGGGACAGCTCTGGTCTTGAACACCGCTCCACGCTGGCAAGCAGCGTGGTGGCGTTGGGAGTCGATCCCCGCGACGTCTTTGGCCCCCACGCTGCTTGCCAGCGTGGAGCCAGGTTCAACACCAGCCGGCGTTTCCCCGCGCCCCGCGTCGTCTGCGGCCACCACGCTGCTCGCCAGCGTGGAGCCATGTTCAGCACCAGCCGGCGTGCCCCCGCGCCCCGCGACGTCTTTGGCCACCACGCTGCTTGCCAGCGTGGAGCCATGTTCAGCACCAGCCGGCGTGCGCCCGCGCCCCGCGACGTCTTCGGCCACCACGCTGCTTGCCAGCGTGGAGCCATGTTCAACACCAGCCGGCGTGCGCCCGCGCCCCGCGACGTCTTTGGCCACCACGCTGCTCGCCAGCGTGGAGCCATGTTCAGCACCAGCCGGCGTTGCTCTGGTTGATTCGCAAGGTCCGGTATCCTATGGTGAATTCCGCAGATTCGTCCTGTGCGGATCGTTCATCCGCCGGGTAACAACGCCGTCCTTTGAGGAGCCCGATCATGACCAACTTGACTCGCCGTGACTTGATGCTCACCGCCGCTGGCGGACTTGGCGCCTTGGCCGCCGCGAGCAACTCCGCTGTCCACGCCGGCGAACCGGCCGGCGCTGCCGGGGCCGGCCAAAACGCCGGACGCGGTCCAGCGACGGTTCGCGCAGCCTCGGCATCCGTCAAACTGACCGATGACAACATGGCGGAACTGAAGGCCCAGGAAAAGGTCTTCAAGCAGCCCTGGGAGGGAGAATTCCGAGCCAACGCGCTGGTTCTGGACGGAGACCAGCGGATCTGCCTGATCTCGCTGGACTCGTTGAACACCCTTTTGCCCCTGACCAGTTCGGCGGCCAAGCGGATCGCCGCCGCCACGGGGATCCCGGAAGACAACATCCTGATTTGCGCCACGCACACCCACCGCGGTCCGCCGATGAGTTCCGCGTTCGGGCAGCCCAGTGCGGAGTACGTCCGCCGGTTGGAGGAAGGAAGCGTGCTGGCCGCCGTCAAAGCGGTGACGGCGTTGAACGAAGCCCCGTCCGCCGCCCAGAGCGTGGTGTGCTACGGCGAGAGTCAAGAGGCCACGGTCGGCCGCAACAGCCGGTTGCTGCTCAAGGACGGCTGCATCGGCTGGGACGGCTACGAGGAGCAGGACGTGGTTCGGCCCACGGGACCGTACGATCCCGACCTGTACGTCCTGGCCCTGCGGCGAGCCGACGGCAAATTCGCCGGCCTGGCTTTCAACCATTCGGTCCACAACATCGGCCACATCCGTCAAGATTGCCTGTCGCCGTGCTTCTACGGCTTGTCGGCGCTGGAGATCGAGCGGCGGCACGGCGCTACGACGCTGTTTCTGCCCGGCGCGTTCGGATCGACGCACAACGTCACTTATAAAAACAGCGGCGTCCCGGCGGAGGAGTGCGTCCACCGCGTGGTGGCTGCGGTCGAAGAGGCCTTGGGCCGCCTGCAACCGGCCCTGCCCGGCCCCGTCCGAGTGCTGAACCGGCCGTTCACCTACCACATCCGCCGCTTCGACGAAGCCCAAGCGGGCTTGGCGGTCCAGACGTACCTGGAAAAGTACGCCCCGCAGCGCGTCCCCGGCCAGGTCGACTGGTTCCGCAAGATGCGCGAGGAGATGTCGCCGCACCAAGGCGAGGCGCGACAGACGCGGCTGCAGGTCATCCGCCTGGGCGATCTTGTTTTCGTCGGCGTTCCCGGCGAGATGTACGCCCGGCTGGGACTGGAACTGCGGCGCCGCTCGCCCTTCCGCCACACCTGTGTCATCGGCCTGAGCGGCGAGAACATCGGCTATATCCCGGATTGCCAGGCGTATGCCGACGGCGGTTATCAGACCTGGGTGGGCTGGCACAGCCGGCTGGAGGTCGGCACCGGCGAGGCGATGGTCGACCAGGCGGTGGCCATGCTGAACGAACTTTACGACGCAGCCCCGCCACAGCGCCGGGGCGTGTCCTGAGTCTTCGAAGTTGCGCATTTCTGCCAAAGCGACTGCGCCACCGGCCCCGTGCCGGTGGAGTCAGGTTTGGTGGAATTGGATGCCGCGGGCTTGCCCCGCGGACGCTCCCGTTTCTCGCTACATGAGGCGGACCCTCCACGTTCCTTCCTCCCCCGCTGCCCCGACCAGCAACGTGGTGCTCACCGTTTCCAACCGGGCGCGCTTCCGGTTCCAAACACCACTGGACGATGGCCTGCGGCGCGCTGACGCGACTCGCAACTGGCCCAAGCCCTGACCCGCACGGCCAGTTTTCGGGCCCTCCAGAGAAAACGTTTTTTGCGACGTTTTTTTGCGCCGCGGCCAGTTGACAGTCGCCGTCACAATTGCTACGTTCGTTATCGCTTTAACCCCTCTATCTAGCGAACGGACACGCTGGGTTAGCGCCTCTGGGATGTTGGCGCCTGTACAGGAATAGCATCATACGGCTTCGCGGGGCGTAACGAGTACCGGCCTGCGAAGTTGCTCCGGGACAGGTGCGAAAGATCGCCTGAGACAGAAGATTGCCTGAGAGACAATTGTCGTAGTTCCCAATCCGCCGCAAGCCGCAAGCCCCCGGTTGCCCAAACCGGACGCGCGCGAGTTTCGGCTGATGCGATTGCGACTTGCGCTAGGTCAACCTTAGTGTACGTTCCCCCAAACGCTGGTGCCTAACCTCTATGGATCGGGCCCTCCCCATCACAGCACTTGGATTCGTTCCGCCAAGTGCATTTGGCAGGCTGGCTTGTCCGCCGCTGCGGTCTGCGTTGCTGCCCAAGAAAGAATTCCTGCGTCCTTTCAGCTTTGAAGGAGATTTGCATGTCCCGGCTCAGCACTGATTCCTCGCGTCGTGCCCGCTCCCACTCCAAGCAAAAGACCTGCAAAGCCCGCCGCACGCGTGACAAGCGCCGGACCTTGATGCTGGAGCCGCTGGAATCCCGGCAAATGCTGTCGGTCGCGTTCCTGGACTCGGAGGACAACGACGCGCTCGGTTCCGCCCAGGTCGTCACCCATCCGGGACTGGCCGGCGTGGTGGACAGCCAGTTGGCCGCCGGCGCGGTCCAGTCGGGCGACGACGACGCGTTCCAGTTCCAAGCCGCGGTCGACGGCGACTTGAAATTCCAGGTACAACGCTCCAGCGGCACGACCGACATCACGGCCGGGCTGTACGACGCCTCCGACACCCTGATCACGTCCCAGACGCTCACCGCCGCCGCGCCCACGTGGAGCTACACGATCAGCGGAGTGGATCCGGCCGACGCGTATAAAGTGCTGCTCAGCGGCGACGCGACCTACAGCCTGCGGATCTGGAACCCGGATCGGGCGGACGACGCGGGCGCGAACAACAACATGCCGCTGACGGCCACCGACTTGGGCTCGTTCGGTGCCATCGCTCCGGCCGATTTGCAGGATTACACCGTCACGCGTCCGGACCGGGACTACTTCAAGTTCAACATGCCGGCCCACAGTCCCGGCCGCTTGGACGTGACCGTCACGATGCCGACCAGCACGGGCGCCGCGCCGACGAACCTGGGCGTCCGCGTGCGCGACGCCAACGGCCGGGTGCTGGCGGCCAGCAACAGCACGGGCAACGTGGACACCGCCACGTTCAACGCGCCGGATTCGACCTCGCCGACGCAGTTCTACGTCGAGGTGTACAGCGACAGCGTGGGGCAGGTGAACCAGTACGACCTGTCGATCACGCGGCCGGGCAGCAAGGTGTCGGGCTACAAGTTCAACGACTTCAACGGCGACGGCTTCCAGGACATCGGCG
>JAAYYU010000206.1 GCA_012515235.1 Candidatus Anammoximicrobium sp. | reverse complement strand
TTCGCCTTCGTCGGACGGCAAGTCTGTCTCGTCGTGGGCGAGGACGAGTTCTACCTGGACCTGCTGTTTTACCACCTCAGGCTGCGCTGCTTCGTCATCATCGACTTGAAGATGCGCAAGTTCACGCCGGAGGACGCGGGCAAGATGAACTTCTACTTGTCGGCGGTCGATTCGCAAATGCGTCATCCGACCGACGCCACGTCCATCGGCCTGATCCTGTGTAAGACCCGCGACCGGATCACGGCGGAATACGCGCTGCGCGACATCGCCAAGCCGATCGGCGTGGCCGAATGGCAGACCAAGCTGGTCCATTCCTTGCCTGAGCCGCTGAAAGCGAACTTGCCGAGCATCGAGGAGATCGAAGCCGAACTGGAGTTGCGCGAAGCACAGGCGTGCGATGTGACTCCCAGCGGAGCGTCGAAGAACGTCGCCCACGGATTGGATGAAGGATTAAGGCGGAGGGATGAAGGATGAGGGATGAGGGAGGGCATGGCGATGGCTCGTGACAAGCGGGAGCGGGAAAAGTGGGCCAAGCGGCGGGCGGCGGGTCGGGAGGCGGCGGAGCAGCGGCGGGCCGAGGCTGCCACGCAGCAGCGCGTGTTGGGGCCCGGCGAAATGTCGGCGCTGAAGGAAGTGGAGTACATCATCCGCCGCGCGCGGGCGGGCGAGGGCCGAGTGGTGACGATCCGCGAATTGCTGCTGTTCTCCACGCCCAGCGGCGACGCTTGGCTGCTGGATCCGGACGACGACTTCGCCATGTGCCTGGCCCGCGAGGGGCAGGAGCAGCCGTACAAGATCATGGAAACCGCCACCCAGTTCGCCATCGACTGGCCCGCCGCGTTTTCCCTCGAAGGCGATTGCTTCCTGGTCCAAGAACGTACCGGGAAGACCACCACCATCATGGGATATCCGCTGGACGAGATCCGGGCCGCTATCGCGCGAATGCGGAAGACGCGATGACGATGAAAGTGAATTCCTCCAATTACACGAAGGACCAGCTGTATCGGGCTGTCGCGCGGGCGGTCGCGGAGGTTCTCAAGACCAACACCATGGTCGCGCCGATCGATGTGCTGCTGCACATGCAGCGGATCACCAAGCAGCAGGTCGACGATTGGCGGTTCGGGCGAATCGCGTATTTGGAGCGCGTGACGCTTGGCAACCTCGGCAAAATGAACCGCATTCTGCGGATCCTGGACCAGTATTGCCGGGCACGCGGCCTGACGCCTTCCCCTAGCGTTTACAGAAAATGGGGCAAGGGCGGCAAACGCATCGTGTTGCGGTTTTCCAAGAGCGGCGATCCCAACCTGGAAGCGGCCTATTCGCGGCATTACGTGGATACCGCAAGACCCGGCGGAGCCGGCAAGGCAGGAGGTTCCCAGGCGGAGCCTGGGAACCAGGGGAACTCCAAGGATAGGATCTGAAACAGAAGGAAGGTGTGGCCGATGAGCGAGTATCAATACATCCACTTCCTGGCGATCGACCGGCCGCTGGATGACCGGCAACTGGAATACATGCAGCAGCAGGCGACGCGGGCGGAGATCACGCGGTGGGAATTCACCAACGAATACCATTACGGCGACTTCCGCGGCAATGCCCGCGAGATGCTCCGCCGCGGGTACGACGTCCATTTGCACTACGCGAATTTCGGCATCCGCAGGCTGATGTTCCGGCTGCCCGCCGGGCTGCCCTGCGACCGCCCCACGTTCGAGGCCTTTCGACCGGAGTGTGGCCTGGAATGGCACGCCGACAAGAACGGGCTGGGCGGCAGCCTTGAAATCTATCCGGAGTCGGAGGGCGATACGTACGACGAGATCTGGGACGGGCTGGAGGGAACGCTGGCCGAAATCGCGCCCGTCCGGGAGTCGTTGATCCGCGGCGATCTGCGTCCGCTGTACGTCGCCTGGCTGGCGTGTACCGGCGACGACGAGGCCCGCGAACCGCCGGTGCCCGCGGGACTGGGCGAATTGACCCCGGCCCTGGAGGCGTTGGCCGATTTCTTCGAAGTGGACGAGGACTTGATCGCGGCCGCCGCGGAACGCGCCCCGCCGTTGCCCGAAACGGTCGGCGCCGATACCCAGTTGCAGCAGTGGATCGGGCGCTTGTCCCACGACGAATTGCGGGAGTTGGTCCAGCGGCTGTTGGCTTCGGACGCCGCGGGTGTCCGGGCAGAGACGCTGGCCCGCGTCCGCGATGAAATCCCGGCCGCCGCTTGGCCGCTGGCCGAGCCGACGCGCACGCTCGGCGAACTGCGCGCGACGGCCCTGGAACTGCAAAACCGCCGGGAGCGGCGCGAGCAGGCGGCGGCCCAGGCGGCGCATCGCCAACGGTTGAAGGCCATCGCCGCGGATCCCCAGCGGACGATCACGAAGGTCCAGGAACTCGTGAAGCAACGGTCCGTGGCCGGGTACGAACAAGCGGCGTCGGAACTCGCCGACCTGCGCGAAGCGTTGGGCCCGGAACGCGGCCCGGAAGAGGCGCGGGCCATCGCCAGCAAACTCCACCGCGAGAACTCACGGCTGCATTTCCTGACCAACGCCCTGCGAAAACGATTCTTGCTGGATTGAGCTGCGTCAGGCTTTCCAGCCTGACTCGGCAAACAGCCGGTCGGCCTGGAACGGCTGACCTACGGTGCAGCGCGCGAGCGTGCGTTCTTTGACAATTCGGTGACGGACGAGCGTGGGGCAAGGTTCGGGGCCTGCCCCACGCCGCTGGCGGCCAGGCCGTGATTCCTCCGTAGCATGGCTCTCCGAGCCGTGCAGCTTTGTCCAGCAATCCGAGACGATTCACACGGCTCGGAGAGCCATGTTACGGGAAAGCGACACGGACGCAGGCTCGGCGCGTGTTGACTTCCCGCGGCGGGCAACTACAGTCGAGGGGTATCGGACCGCGCCGCAGGGAGGCGCTCGGCTGCAGTGTCCGGGAGACCTGCGGTCGGCGGTTTCGGCGAGGTCGGGAGACCTGCGCCGAACGAGGAACCTGCGCCGAGCGCAGGGATCGCGCGACAGGGAGGCGACTGCCGTTTCTTTCGCCTGAGGAACTGCCGCCATGCGCAATACGTACCTCGTCTGCTACGACATCCGCGACGACAAGCGGCTCCGCAAGGTGTTCCAGACCATGCGGGACTACGGCGACCACTTGCAGTACTCGGTGTTCGAGTGCCAGATGACGCCCATCGACCTGGCGAAATGCCGCCACGAACTGGGCGAAATCATCAAGCACAACGAGGACCAGGTGCTGTTTGTCGACCTGGGCCCCACCGAGGGCCGCGGCGAACGGGTGATCACGGCCCTCGGCCAGCCCTATACGCCCCTGAACTCGCCCTGCATTGTGGTGTGAAGAGAGTGGAAAAGTGACAAAGTGAAAAAGTGAAAAAGTGAAAAAGTGCAAGAGTGCAAGAGTCAAAGAGTTGCTAAGTCCAAGAGTCGAAGAGCGCGAGAGCGGAAAGGGGCCGGAGTTCAAAGGGCGATGGATGGGAGAGTGGCGATAGCCGCTTGTCCGCGGCCCGTAGCCGGAGCCGACCAGGCGGCCTGCGATCTCCCACTTTTCCACTTTTCCACTTTTCCACCTTTGCACCTTTGCACCTTTGCACCTTTGCACTTTCCGACTCCCGGAGGCAGCCGATGATCGCCAAACAACAGACGGTGGAAGGGGACTACCTGCCCGCTCGGATGCTGAACGAGTTCACCTATTGTCCGCGGCTGTTTTATTATGAGCACGTCGAGGGGTTGTTCGCCCACAACCAGGAGACGGTGGAGGGCGAGTTGCGACACAGCGGATTGGACGAGCGGCAGGACGGACTGCCGTCGCCGCAGGAACTGGCGGAAGACGGCCGGCAGGTGCGGTCGCGGAGCGTGACGTTGTCCAGCGACACCTACGGCGTGATTGCCAAGATGGACCTGGTCGAAGCCGACGCCCGGCGAGTCACGCCGGTGGACTACAAACGGGGCCGGCCGCACGAGGCGGCCGACGGCTCGATCCAAGCCTGGGACGCGGACCGGATCCAGCTGGCCGTCCAGGGACTGGTCCTCCGCGAACACGGCTACACGTGCGACGAGGCCGTGGTGTACTATGCGGCCACGAAGCAGCGGGTCCGGATTCCGCTGGATGCACCGCTGGTCGCAGCGACGCTGGCCACGATCCGCCAGGCCCGGCAGCTGGCAGCCGGCGGGCCGATTCCGCCGCCGCTGGCGGACAGCCCCAAGTGTCCGCGGTGCTCGCTGGTCGGGATCTGCCTGCCGGACGAAACGAACCTGTGCCGGCAAGCGGACCGGGGCCGGGCGCCGGTGCTGGTGCAGAAGACCTTGTTCGACGTGGGCGCGTCTCGGACGGCCGTCGTCGATTCCTCGGCCCTCTCGCCTCGCGGCTCCTCCAGCTGGCCGTCCGCGTCCGACGGCGTGCGGCGTCTCGTTCCGGCTCGCGACGACCTGCGCCCGCTGTACTTGAACACCCAAGGCTTGTCGGTGGGCAAGAGCGGCGAGGTGTTGAAGATCAAGGAGCGAGACAAGGTGGTCCAGGAAGTCCGGCTGAACGAGATCTGCCAACTCAACCTGATGGGCAACATCCAGGTGACCACTCAGGCGATCCAAGTCTTGTGCTCGGCAGAGATCCCCATCGCCTACTTCTCGATGGGCGGCTGGTTCTACGGCGTCACCCAAGGGTTAGGCGTGAAGAACATCTTTCTGCGGCGGGAGCAATTCCGCCTGGCCGACGTCCCCGCGTTCTGCCTGCGGCTGGCCCGCGCGTTGGTGGCCGGCAAGATTGCCAACCAGCGCACGCTGTTGCAGCGGAACCACGTCGAACCGCCCGCGCCGGTGTTGGCCCAGATGAAGTGTCTGCAGCAGGAAACCGAGCGGGCGGCGGCCTTGGACGGATTGCTGGGCCTGGAAGGGAACGCGGCGCGGTTGTACTTCGAGAACTTTGGCGGCATGTTGAAGGTCGGAAAGGAGGCGGATGTGGCGGCCGAGGCGGACGGATCGCCGCCGTTCACCTTCGACTTTGCCAATCGTAATCGCCGGCCTCCGCGCGACCCGGTCAACTCGCTGTTGTCCCTGGCCTACAGCCTGCTGGCCAAGGACCTGGCCATCGTCACGCAGACGGTGGGTTTCGATCCGTACCTGGGGTATTTTCACCAGCCCCGATTTGGCCGCGCCTCGCTGGCCCTGGATCTGATGGAGCCGTTTCGGCCGCTGATTGCGGATTCGGCGGTCCTGTCGGCGATTAACACCCGGATGGTCACCCTGGCCGACTTTGTGCGGACAGGCAACGCTGTGGCCTTGACCGCCGACGGCCGCAAGAAATTCTTCCGCGCGTACGAACAGCGCATGGATACCCTGGTCACGCATCCGCTGTTCGGTTATCGTGTGAATTATCGGCGACTGCTGGAGATCCAGACCCGTCTGCTGGCCCGTGTCCTGACAGGAGAAATGACGACGTATCCCGTGTTTACGACTCGATGACGGCCGCCGGAAATCCAGTGGCATCGCGGCTGGACTCAACTGGTGAAACCGTTCTCGCCCTGCGTCCCGCCAGCCATCCGCGAGCGGTCCGGTGACGCCCTGATCCCGGCCCCCGCTCGCAGACGCTAAGTCCGGACCCAGAAAGCACTAACGAAACGGAGGCAATCCCTGCATGGCCAAAACCAACCACCAACGCCGCACCGCTCGCAAAATGCGTCCGGAAACCTTGCGATACAACGACTTGCAGAGACGGCCTTTCCGCGGCTGAACAGTCGCGGCCCCATTGAAGC
>JAAYYU010000205.1 GCA_012515235.1 Candidatus Anammoximicrobium sp. | reverse complement strand
GCGTTTGCGAGAGGCTTGCAGAGGCTTGCGGAAACGAAGCTGACACCCGCTAGACGGCGAGAAATACCGCGTTTTGCCGTGTTTTCTTGGGTTTTCGGCGATAGCAAGAAGCAAATTCCCACTCGGCTTCCGTTGGCAGACGGAAGCCGGTGCGATGGTGGTGGTCGGAAAGTTCCCAGTCCTTGGGCCAGCGTTCGCCGTTCCGCTCCTCGTAGACCGCTTGACTATCCGGCGAGGCGTAGCATTGGTCTTCCTCGTGTTTCCCAATCTGCTTGGTCAACCAGCGGCAGTATTTCACGGCTTCGTTCCAGTTGATGCTTAATTGGGGTAACCAATCGCGTCCGTCCTCAGATGACGCTTTCTGAGAATGCTGGTACTGTCGTCGCGTCACCTCCCGGTCGCAAATGGCAAACGGTTGCGTCAGCTCGACAGGGTGGGCCTTCTCGTCGGACTCGCGATCCCGTTCCGGCGGATCGTCGGGTGAACCCATCATGAACGCGCCGCGGCGGAATACGACGAACGTAAAGTAATCCGTAAACTCCACCTGTCCCTGCCGACCGTTCACCGTGAGCACGAACCACTCACGCTCGGAACTGAAAGGCCGCGCCTGCTGCTCCATGCCGGTGACATCCTCGTCCCGCCCCCACTGACGAAGCAGCCAACCTGTGGCGCTGTGGATTGCGGAACTAGGGTCATTTTGATACCACCGTTCCAGGCTTTCCACCAGAGTCGCGCCGCGCGGCGATGGAAGCTCCTGTGGGCCAAAGTTCCCAAGTGCCAAGAGGAGGCCAAACAGCACGGTGTCATGCACTGCGCGTTGTCCGCCGGTTGTTGCCAGCCGCAGTTGATCGGTGCGTTCCACGCAATCGATCAACTCGGCGGCCGTGACACCTTGCTTTCGACAACGGTGGACGAACTGCGTCACCGATTCGGGGTCCTTGCCCACCGCAAGGACTTTCAAGGCTTCGTCGCGTTCTCCAAGACGAAGAAATGTGACCGCGGCATTCGCACGCTTGCTTCCTAGTTCCACTCTACCAGACTCGTCGATACCGTCAGATGCCTGCCCAGCAACCATACCACGCAGAAGTTCACGCAGCTCATCACCACGCCCCTGTTTGTCCAAGGCCTTCAGCTTGTGATACACGATGTTGTACTGCTCGAATGTGGCCTGGCCTGCCAGTCGCGTCAACAAGACGCAATCGTGCGCAAAGAACTCACTCAGCGCGCGAGTGGCACCTAATCGCTGCGGTTCAGCCGCCGCAACGCAAAAAGACAAATCCTCAAGCGGCTTCCTAAGCAGTTCCTTGACGCGATGAAAATATGGGTAGTAGCGCTGTTCACGGATATCAACCGCTGCCAGCTGTTTTGCCAGGAATGCCAGATCGCGCTCCATCTGCCGGTCGTCCGCACTTAGCGGAAGGCGATCAGGGGCGAAGCTTGCCAAGGCCGTGCCCGCGTGGAAACGGTGCGCATCAGCAAGTTCTGGGTTGCGTAGGTCGTTTCGCAGAGAATCAAGAAGAGCCGCGTCGCCGTGACGTTCCAGGCCACTGCGAATCACCTCAAACTCCTCTGCAGGACAAGTCAACAGGCGTTCGTGAAGCCAGCCGACCTGTGCCGAGTCGTGCGGCAAGAGCGCCAATCTGGCACGGAGCTGTTCATCAGCGTCGCCGGACAAGACAAAACGCCTCAAATCGCCGTCAGCCCACCGCCGATGCTTGGGAAGTTCCACTTGGATCAACCTGGGCAGTTGGTCAAGGGAAGCGGTCGCAATTTGCTTCACCACGGCCTCTGCCTCGCTTCTCCAGTGAGCGCGGACAATCAAGCCGATGATGACGAGGAGCGTGGCAACCAGGCCCAGGCCGGCGCCCTTGCGAACGTTTCGGAAGACGCGGGCTGCGCGGGTCAGTTCCGCATCCCACTCGGCGGCGAGTTTCGCCAAGGCATCGTGCCCCAGGCTGATATGACGTCTTTCCTCGTCACCGCCCACACTCAGTGTATTCACGCGAAGCAAACGGGAACTTGTCGCCTCGGCAATCAGCTTCCGAAAGGGGACGCGCCCGGTCCAACGATTTGTCAAGTCATCTTCGGACACCAGAGCGGTGGTCAGACTGCCATCGGGCTGGCGCAGATAGAGTCTGGTGAACAGTTGCTTGAACAACCTTCGGTCGCTCGAATGATGCTGGAATAGTCTGTCGAGCGTCCGCTCGACGTACTGACGCAGGCCGCCCTGGATGCCGCCGATGGATTTCAGGTCATCGCCCGTGATGCGACGGCTCTCGGCGCTGCGGAAGCGTACCCGCTGGTACAGTTGGTCACAGATCACTTGCATCAACGGCAAGACGCTGTCGTGTCGTTGAACGCTGTACTGCATGATCTGTCGAGCAAGGCTTTCGGCCACGCCTTGCTCATAGCTGAAGCGGTACTTCTTGTAGGGTACTTCGGAGCTGAACGGGGTCTCCAAGGCTGACTGGGGCCGGAGGATGGCTTGCACCAGTCGTTCTTCGTCAAAGTCGGTCAGCAGGTACTCATGGATACCGACTGCTTGGGGGTCCCCGCGTCGAAGCCGATCCATCAACCGCCCGTGGTATTCAGTGCGCAGCGAGAGGATCACCTTAAAGTTGCCCGCTGCTTGCGCCATCCGTTCCAGCATGGCCAGGGCCAGGTGACGGTTTCTGGTATCATCCGCTGTGCGTCCCAGCGTGAAGACCTCCTCGCACTGGTCGATCACGAGGACGGGAGTGAACGGCAACTGATCACCGACGGCGGTCAGGAACCTCGCCAGAAAGCCCAGGTCTTTCACGAGGATCTCACGCAGTCGTGTTGCTTCCGCAGCATCGTTGGACATTTTCGCCAGGAGACCAGGCAGATCGACCTCGACCAGGTTCCCGGCCGGAGTTGTATAGGTAAAGCTGCGGTCACAAAAAGCACGCAGGGCCTGCGCGAGCGAAGCGGCCAAGTCATACGTAGCGCGAACGAACAACACGCTTTCGTGGCTGTGATCCGAGTTCTCGTGGATGAAGCGGTATCCGAGGCACTCCTTTTCCAGATAGGGTATCACGCCCGAGCGGAGAAAAGACGATTTGCCGACGCCGCTTTCTCCGTGCAGCACGACCATGCGGACGCTGTGCTGATCCAGGATTTTCGCGAATCTCTCCACGTCGTCATCGCGGCCGGCGAACAAGGCCCGATCGGTGTAGCCGTACGCGGCGAGACTGCGGTACGGTTCGTCCGGCAGCGGTGGCGTCTCCGGCACGGCAAAAACCCCCGTTCCCAGAGCTGTTCCACCGTCATGTCGAGTCTGCACGATGGTGACCGAACTGGAACTGCTGCCGCCCTGCGCAGACATGCTCACGGTCAACTGGGAGGGGCAGTAGGTGCCATAAAGCAGACCCAACGGCACGCGGGCGTGCAACCGCCGCATCACCTTGCCCAAAGATTCGTGCTTGATCAGAAATCCTTCCAGGAACTCCAAGCCCATGGGGTTGGCGAACGTATCGATGATCTGGTGCTCTGTGCCGATCATTCCGCTAAAGCCCACGTTGTCAAACGCATCAAAGAAGCAACCGGTATTGTGTCTTTCGGCGGTACAACATCCGTTCAGGAAGGCGATGCCGCCCAATTCGTAGGGCACGTCGGGGTCATCTCCACGAAGCAACTGCTTCAATTGGCGGGGTGATATCTCTTCGTCACGCAAAACCAACGTTGCGGGGGTGGCATGAGAAAGCCAGTAAATCAGATCCGGACGCTGCTGGGCCGCTTCGTGGATCAACTCGTCCTTGCTGGAAACGATCGTCAGTTGATGAAGGTCGACAAAACGACGCAGCCTTTGCTGCTGATCGTCCGGCAAGCGGTGGAGGATTTCGAGGTCGATCACGAGCAGCGCGTGGGGGTCGACCAGCGTAGGCATCCTTCGCAGCGGATTGACTTTCCGGCCGGCCGTCAGATCGTAACGCACGGCCCAAAACGGTTTCCACCGAGTGGTGCTCTCGTCGTTGGCAAGAAAGGCCTGCTCGTCGGGTTTGCGATCGTACACCACATTCCAGGGGATCGTTCCGGGCCGGTTGTCCACAACCTCTAAGGTGTCAACTGCCTTGGTTCTCGTCAAGTTGTCGAGCCAACCTCGAATTTCTCTTGCTCGGCCTGCAGCGTCTGCGCCCGGGTCAAAGATCCGCCGATAAAGTTCGTAGCCCACCTCCGCTAGTTCAAAAGACGCCCGCGGAAGATTGGCTTCGCAAGTCAAGCAATCGCTGACGAGATTGCTGAGCTTGCGGCGTGCCTCGAGAACCAGTTCATGGAATTCGACGTAGCTTTGTGGTTCGAGTTGGTACGGATTGAACGAAGCTGGTCCTTGAGACCAAGTGAAACAAGCGTGATCCTGCTCGTCCCGAAACTCGCAAACCACTCCAATCATGGCCGACCCCTTTACTGGCACGCGAGCGGCGCTTTCACTCCATCGGCAGGATGCCTCGCTTCCGAAGGTCGCGGAGCGAATGCCGTCTCAGTCGATTGTTCCGGGATTGTGTGTACTGTTCGTACTGGCGTTGCCCGGACTGGTGGGCCAGTTCGAAGTCGGAAGTGCCGATCATCGTTGTCTCCAGAAAACGCCATTCGCCACTGGCATGCCAAGTCTCCCATCCGACGAAGGCATGGCCGGGGACCAACACGAGGGCAGGATTCAGCGAAATTCCTTCCATCAGGCTTGCCAACAGCACGGTGCCGTCAATGCAATTCGCACTTCGCTGTCCCAGCGATTCCCGCGGAAGACGCGTACGTTGGGTGGCTATTCCAAAAGGGGCACCAAAATCAATTACGGAATTGACGTAAACAATCTGTGCCGCTTGGAGCGATCGGTACAAGGCGGCAACCTGCTGCTCAACACAGCGGACATCTCCCTGGTAGCCTGGCAGCTGATGATCCGGGGCGAATTCACATGCTTGACGAATCACCTTTTGTACGGCGGCGACGTGCGGAGTGACCCAAGCCCCATAGTAATGGGAAAGGTCGACCATCTCGCCCGAGTCAGGCCGTCGCGCCGCGTTGAAACTCATCGAACGAGCCAGGCAGGTGATCGTGTACGTATCGCGACGCTCCAATTCGCCGCCTAACTCCTTCACTTGAAGATCGAGCGTCGCCCTTTGCGTCTGCACGATCGTTCGGGCGCGGTCAGGAAACAGCGTGGGAAGCAAATCGAATTCCGCCGTCTTGCGTGGGGCAATCTCGATCGTGCGGGCCGCGGTGGCGGACAGGCCATCCAGACGAGCTTCTACGCACACGCGGCGAATTATCCGAGAACAGTTTTCCACGTGCACCGTCAGCAGGGGATCGGTGGCGGGATCCAGCAGATGGTACACGCCGGTTGGGACGGGATCCATCCGAATTCGAACCTCGACACGCAGCCCCGTCGTTTCCTCCCCCAGGAGGGCGCCGCGGCGGGCACTCGCTAATTCCAGAGATGTCTCTGGCCGGCGATCGGCTTGAACGCGTTGCCGTTGTAGCTCGGCCAGCCGGTCTTCCGCTACGGCCAATTCGAGAAAGCGGCGTTCGTCGCGGGTCGGATCGGTTTCGCTGAACACGGCCGCACGCAGCCCCACGACGATCTGGGTCTGTGCATCGACGGCTCGTTGCAAGTCGGAGCTATCTTCGGAGTTCATGGCCGCGATCCTCGAAAGGCCAGCCTCTGTCACCCGCGCCGCCTTATCGGCCAAGGGTGTATTATAGGCAATCGTGGAGGGTACGCAAGCAACACGGTCACGCTGGAGATGTTCCGGGACGATGGCGACGCCTCTCTGTCAGCGGGCAGCTACTTGAGGGTGTCTTCGTACAGCGGCAGGTGGCGGTAGTAGACCTCCAGTGAGAGGATGTTCATGGTGGTCACGTACAGCCGGCCTGCGTGCGGCGCCCAGCGGTCGGGGATGGGACCGCGAGGGTCCCAGCTGCCGGCCAGCGGGCCGTCCTTGATCTGCGTCTGCGTCAGCAGCGGGTGCAGGCGATCGTTCCAGGCTTTCCAGTAATCGCCGCCCATGTGGAACATGACTTGGGTGGCGTAGTACCAGTAGTACGTGTCGCGTTGTGGCTGACGATGGGTGCCGAGCGACGGGAGGTTCTCCGCCAGGTATTCGGCGCCGCTGACCATGTTGGGATTGTCGCGCCGCCAGCCCAGATACAAGCGCATCAGCAGGCCGACGGCGGTCATTGTCTTGCTGGGCTCGCGGCCGTGTCGCTGCTCGATCGTGTCGGGAGCCAGGGGGTTATAGCGGTACAGATGCCGCTGGCGCTGCGAGGCCTGCGATTTGTCGAGCCATTGGCGGATTTTGACGTAGGGGGCTTCGGGGACCTCCAAGCCGGCGAGTTCGCCGCTCTTGAGGGCCATCATCATCCAGCCGGTGACGGACGTATCGCTGCCGACTTGCGGCGCGTATCGCCAGCCGCCGCGTTCGGGATGCTGCGCGGCGACGATGAAGTTCAGCGCCTTTTGGGCCGGCGCTTTGAGGCTGGGATCCTGCGTCATGCCATAGGCTTCGCACAGCACCAGGGTGGCCAGAGCGTGACTGTACAGCCAGACGCTTTGGTTCGAGTGTTCGTCCATCGGCAGGAACAAGTCGCCGTCGGGCTTCTGGCTCTTGAGCAAGTACTCGATGCCGCCCCGCACGACGTCCGCGTACTGGTGCTCCCGATGGTTGTAGCCCGCGCCCTGAAAGGCCAGCAGGGCCAAGGCGGTCGCCCCGGTGTCCGTGACCAGCGAGGCCGGTTCGCCGTTGCCGCCCTGCAGGCTCCAGCTGCCGTCGGCCAATTGATGTCGCACCAGGAAGTTCAGTCCCAGATCGACGGTCTGTTCGGTCAGCGGCGGCGGGCTGCCCTGGCCTTCGCCCCAAGGGCTGCCGGCGCCGCGCGGGCTGCGACGGCGGAACGGCTCGGCGGGCACGACCGCCGACGTATTCATCGACAGCGGGCCGCCCACTTGGTGCCGCACGAAGCGGGCCTCGCCCATCGCAATCTGCACGCTGTCGCGCACGGCGCGGCGGTTGTTCAGCCCGACGTCCACCGTCACATGGGAGCCCAGGCCGCCGGGGCCTTCAATGGCGTCCAGATTGACGGCCAGCCCGCCCGCCGTCGCCTGCCGAGAGACGTCCGTGCCGGCGATGGCGTCGCCGGGACTGAGCGTCGCCTCGGCTTGGGCATCCGGGGTGAATGAGCCGCGGCTGGGCAGGTCGACCATGGCCACCTCGACGGAGCCGCTGGGCAGGGCGGTGCGTTCAGCGCGTCTCAGCGGTGCCCCGGCGTTGGTCAGCTGGCCGATCGCCGGGCCGTCGGCGGCGGTGGGTGAGGTCAGACGGTTGCCGACGGCGACGCCGGGGCCGGTCGCGATGGCCACATCCACCGTGGGCTGGCCTGCCATGGCGCCGACGGGGCCGGCGCTGGGCCGCGCGGTTCGGCCGCCGGGCAAGCTGCCGGGCTGGCCGCCCAGCGAGGCGATCGGCGTTCCTGCCGGCTGGCCGCCGGACTGTGGCGCGCCGGCCAGAGACACGGCCTCCGCCTGCAGGTTGGCGGCCAGCCGGGGACCGGCCGCGGCGCGAGTCGGTGTCGCGGTCCCGCCGCCGATCTCCGGCTGGCCGCTGGCGCCCTCGGAAGCCTCCGCCCGCTGGTACTGGGCCGCCGCCAGCAATTCCCCGCCGCTGGCGTGCGAGGCGGAAGCCGCGACGTCCGTGTCGGCACCGCGGATCGCGGCCGGAGGCCCGTCGGCTGCGAGCCGAACGGGAGCAGTGGCCAGCGGATTGACATCGGCCGCGGCAGCAGGCCCGCCGGGAGTTCCTCCGCCGGCCAACTCGGCGCTGGCCGGCGCAGCCGCGACGGCGGCCGGATTCAGGCCCGCCAGCGCGGCCCGCACTGCCTCGCCGCTGGAACGGCGCGCCAGTTGCCTCGCGACCTGCAGATCCGCTGCGGGATCGGGCTGGCCGCCTCCCACCGCTGCGCCGCCGGCCGCCGCCTGTGCCGCTGCGACGCGACTGAGGCTGGCTGCCACAGGCGACTCGGCAGGCGGAGCGGCCAGACTGGCCGGAACGTCGCCGGGGGCCGAGCTCGCCGGAGCGGCCGGGTTGGGTGCGATTCGAGCCAGCGAGGTGGCGGCCGCGTCAAGCGGCTCGCCGGCCGCACCGCGGCTGCCTGCCGTGCCGCCTTCGACGCCGGGCAGGACGACGGCAACTTCGAGCGGCAAAGCCCCCGGCGACGACCGGCCGGAGCGAGCCAGTTGCGGCGCTGCGGCGCTCACCTCGGCCGCCGGGCCATCCGCGCCGCGTGCGGCGCGCACGACGCCAGCGGCGGGCACGGCCTGCGAGTGTCCGACGTTGGCTTCGACGCCAGCGGCGCTGCCGGAAGGTGCCGCTGCTCCGGTCGCAGCCCGCGTTACCCCGGCAGCCGCAACGGCCGCGATTGGTTCCGCTTGCGCCGCTCCAGGCGCGGCGGGAGCCTGGCCTGCCAGCGCCGCCACCGTCGACGTGTCCGGCGCGGTCACGCGGCGTTCGGTCCGACCGGCCGCAGGGCCGCCGGCCACGGCTGCCACCGGTCCCGCAGGCGTGCCCGGCGGCACTTCTGCGCGGCTGAGCGTGGGAGCAGCCGCTGCGGAACCCGTTTGGCCCGGCTCGGCGGACGCCGGCGGGACCGCGGCGCCGCCGGGCGCTGCGTGACCGCCCGCCGTTCGCGCGACGGCGACACCGACGGCGGCCAGCGATTCCTCGGCGCCGCTGGCGGCGGTGGTCTGGGCGGCCACTTCCTCGGCCGTCGTCGGCAGGCCGGCGGCCAGCGCCTGGGCAGCCGCGCGGGCCAGTCGCCGCTTGCGTTCCTCCTCCTCTTCGTCGGTTGTGCCGCCGCCAGCCGCCGGGAGATCCGGCACGGCTTCCGACAATTCTGCGCGAGCCAGCGCCGGTTTGGCGGGCGAATCCGCCAGGCTGACTTCGACCGGCGGCCCGATCTCCAGACTCATCGCAGGGCCGCCGGAAGACGGGCTAAGACCGCCGGCTTCCGTGCGGGCGATGGCCGTTGGCGTCATTTCGGCCAGCGGCATCAGCGGCTGGCTGCCGCCGCGGGCGGCCGGCGCGGTGGGAACTTCGGCGGCGATCGGCGAGGTGAGCGCGGCCAAGGGGGCGCCGCCCACGGCACTACTGCGCGCCATCTTGGGCACGTCGGTATCGAAATTCAGCGTCGGCTGGCCGCCTCCGCTGCCGCGGCCCGTCTGGCCCTCGGACACGGCGCGGCTGGGCCCCAGATCGACTTCCGTCACGCCGGCCGTGCCGGTGACCGGTCCGGCCGGCGCGTTGGCATCGGCCCGTGTGAGCGCCGCGCTGGCGCTGGCGGCCAGTTGTTCTGCCTGCCGGGCCCCGGCGGCCAACGCGATCTCGGCGTCGGCTTGCGACGGGAAGGCCGACGCGGGGACCAGTTCGCCGGCGGCAGAACGGCGCACCAGCGCAGCGGCTTGGGGCGACAAGGCGGGACCGGGCGGCGTTTCCTGCATTGCCTGGGACCGCCGCGCGGCGGAGGAGGCGATCAGCGCCGGGCTGTCGGCGGCGGGCCGAGCGCGGTCCAGATTGCGGCCTTGCCCGATGCCGGCCACCCCCGTGACGGCTTTGGCCAAGGCCATGCGGGCCGGTTCCGCCGACGGGCTGCCGACCCCGCGAGTTGTTACCGCGGCGGCCGGACTCTCCACGTTCTCCGGCGAAGCCGTCACTGCCGTCCGCGTGGTGGCTCGCGCCACCGTCGCCGCCGGCGGCGCGTCCGGGGCGAGACTGGGCGCATCGCCGCTCAGCAGCGATCGAGAAGTGGGACGGCCGACTTGGGTCGTGGTGCCGGCCGCTTGGAAATCCAGACTCGGCTGACTGCGCGTCGCCGTCGGGTCGGAGTTGGGCTGGCGGGCCACACTCGCCAGCGAAGGCTGCGGTTGATTGTTCGGACCTTGGACGCCAGCCGTCTGCGGCGCGGCGTCGGCTGCGATCGCCGTCAGGTTCGGGGCTGTCGACGTCTCTTGACGGCGGGCCGTCGACGCCAGCGACGAGGCGGCCAGCGAGGGCGCTTCCTCGCCGCGCGGACGGCGCGTGGCGGCTGGCGCGACGCCCGACTGGGCGGCGGCTCCGGCGGCCAACGCAGGTCCGGCCGCGGATCGTGCTGCCGCTGCGCCGCCCTGGGCCGCCTGCCGCTCGACCGCCGTCGCGACCGCCGTGGGCGCGGGCGCGGCACCGCTGCCCGCCGTGCTCGCGGCGGGGGCGGCACTTGCGCCGGTGGCTGCGGCGACTTCCGGCGTGGCGGTCTGCCGCCGGGGCGTGGTGGCGGGCGCCGATGCGGCCGCGGCAATCCCGGAGCCGGTCGCATTCGCTGGACGCCGCGCGATCGGGGGTGCTGGGGCGAGGGTCTGTGAGATGGCCGGCGCCGCGGCCGCGGGTTGGACTCCCGCCACGGCGGGAGCGTCGCCGGCGGTGGACGACCGGGCGGCCGCGACGGCGACGGCGGTTGGTTGAGCGGTGGCGCGGGGCGCGTCCGAGGCGGCAGATGCAGCCTGCGCGACTTCCGCACCGGCCGGGGTTGTCGGCACGGGCGAGGCAGCCGTCTGCCGGCGCGGCGGGGTTGCGGCCCTCGCCAAGGCGGGCAACTGCGTTTCGGCCGTCTGCGGCGCTTGGCGAGCCGGCAGTTGAACCATCGCCTGGGGCGCAGGGGCGGCGGGTTCAGCGGGCGTCGCCAGAGCCGGTGCGACGGGCGTTTGGGTCGGGTGGCGAGCCAGCGTGCCGGATTGCGGCTGAGGCGCGGCCGCGGCGGGCACAGCAGGTGCGACCGCCACCGCTTCCGCCGCCGTCGCCGCCGCGGGCTGCAGCGGGCGGGGCGCTCGGCGCGCGGGCGCCGGCGTTTCCGCCTGTGCGACTTGCGGCGCTGCGGGTGCTTGCGGCAGCCGCGCCGGCGTCGTGACCGGCGCGGCCGACGGCACTGCCGCCGATGGAGCGGACGGCGGTTCCGTCGGGGCGTGGGCCACTGGGGCATCTGCCGCAGCTTGTCTGGCCGCGGTGGTTGCGCGGGGTTGCGGCCCTTCAGGCCGGCTGTCGTTGGCCACGGACGACGGGCGTGCGGATTCGGCCGGGCTGACCTGACTGGCCGCCGTCGCGAGTTCGGGCCGAGTCGTGGCCCGCGCACGCTGGTTGGGCACAGAGGCGGGCGTCCGTGCCAATTCCGGCCGTTGTTCCGTCCGCAGCTGTCGCCGCTGCGGCGGCTGGGCGGCCGCCTGCTGGACGTCCGGCACGGGCTCCGTCGGCGGTTGCGTACGATCCGGGCTGGCCGTCGTGCGACGCAGGGCAGCCGTGGTTTGCGGCTGGATCTCGTCAGGGCGAGTCTGCCGGGCGATGGACGGCGCGTCGGCCAGATCGACTTCGGTCCGCGGGACCCGGATGGGGTTGGCAATCTGCCGCTCGAGTGTCGGCGTGGCGGTCGATTGAGCCTGCGGGGCCTGCTGCGGCGTGCGGCGTGCGATGCTGGCGGCGGGTTGGACGTCGCTGGTCGCGGGTTCCTGCGGCGCGGCCTGCCGCGCGACCTGGGCCTGAGTCTCGCGCCGCTCGATCCCGCTTTCCTGGGCTTGCAGACGGTCCGGCGCGGCTCGCGATGGCGATGGCTGTGCGGCCGCGACGTCGGCGATCGTCGTCGGCGGCGCGGTGCGAGCCGACGACATCCGGCGACTGAGGCGCGAGGCGTGTTCGCTCAGGCGCGGCGCGTTTTCCTGCGGCTGAGGCTGGCGGACGACGGCCGGTTGCACCGTTTGCTCCGGTTCGGGAACGGGAGTGGGCTGCGGTTCCGGGGGCCGCGTTTTTGGCTCGGCTGGCTGGCGTCGGACCGTTTCCGGCTCCGGTTCCGGCGGGGGCATCTCTGTCTCGACCGGCCGCGTGAAGTCCTGCTGCATGCGGCTCTGCCGTGTCGGTTGCACGTAGTCCGGAACGGTCACGGGTTGGCGCCGTTCGGTCAGATCCTGGCGGGCCTGGAAGGCCTCCAGGAAACGTCCGAAGATCTCCGTCTCGAGCGTCGTCACGAGCAGCACGCCGTGAACGAGGAGTCCCAGCAGGACGGCCAGTTGCATGCTGCGGCGAAAGCGGCGGTTGTCCACCAGGGTCAGCGCCGTCGCAGCGCCGGCCGTGACCAGCAAGGCCACGACCAGCCACGTGAGCGCGTTGGCGTACCAGCGCGGATCGTCGAACCGCAGGTAAGCCAGCAAAGCCCCAATGGTGAATCCGCCTAACACGACCAGCGCCACGATGACCGGCCAGAGCTGTTCATCGAGAGGCTGAAACTGCGGCGGCTTCAGCTTGCGGATGATGCGTCGGATTTTCGCCATGTTGGCAGTCTCTTCTTCGTCGCTGGGCTTTCCGAGCCGTGCGACGGGGAGCGTTCAGCGTTCTTTTCAAAGGGTCTGGGTCTGCGTCCGCAGCACGGCTCGGACAGCCCTGCTACGGGGAGTCCTCGCCGGAGGTGGTGAGCGTGTAATCGAAAATGCCCGCCTTGTTACAGGCGTTCATCACAAAAACGGCGGAATCCAGCTGCACGCGGCGGTCGGCGCGGATGATCACGGATTGATGGGCCGGGTTGTCGGCGGCGGCTTGCCGCAAAATGTGCTCGACCTCGTCGCCGGTGACAACCTTGCCCTGGACGAAGTACCGGCCTTGATGGTCGATATTCACGAACAGCTCGCGCGGCTGGGCGATCAGCGGCCTGGCTTCGCTGGCCGCCGGCAGCATCACATCCAATTCCCGGTCCTCGGACGCGAACCGAGTGACGACCAGAAAGAACAGCAGCAGTTGGAACACCACGTCGATCAACGGCGTCAGGTTGAGGACGCTGAGCGACGAGCTTTTTCTGATTTTGACTGCCATGCTGAACGTATCTCCAGGAGCCCGGAGTTTCTCGCACGCGGGGCTTGGTCCGGTTGCGGCGGCGGGCACGGGCCGCGAGTGGGCACGGCCAACAAGTAGGCCGTGCCACACGGGGGCGCCGTG
>JAAYYU010000204.1 GCA_012515235.1 Candidatus Anammoximicrobium sp. | reverse complement strand
CGAACTACACGTTAACGAACCTGGACATCGCAGGCGCCACGGAGATGACCGGACGGGAACTGCTCGAAACCGGCCTTCCGCTCAGCCTTCCGGATCGGCCTGGCGCGGTGATCATTATTTACGCGAAGAAAGAAGGCACTGACAACAAGAAGGAAAGAAGGAGTTGACAATGAAACGCTTTGTCCTCGTCCCACTGCTGTTGCCGCCCCTGCTCAACCTGTGCGCAGCGGCCTCGCGCGCAGCCGGGCCCGCCGACGAGGCCACCGTCCGCGGCGCGCCGATATGGAAAGAGGATTTCGAACGCTGTACGCCACGAGACAAGGTGTTGTTCGACGAGAGCCGGCCCGGCTTCTGGAACCTGCGCTACAAAACCTGGGGCGACAACCCTCTGCTTCACGGCTGCCCGGAGGCGCCTGACATCACGTACGACCCGGCATTGAAGGGCGTCTATGATATTGAAGTGGAATCGCGGGCGACGGATCGCCCCGGGGGCTTTGGACTGAAGCTGGCATCCGACTCGGAGTTCACCATCCTCGACGTCCCCAACCAAGGCGCCACCGCGACGAAGCACTTCAACGTCTGGCTGCCATTCCGGAAGAGCGTCAGGTTGGATGGTGAGAAGCTGGTGTTCCGCTACATCGGCAAGGCCGCGTACATCGACGCGTTGAAGTTCATTCCCGTCAGCCGCTTCAAGAAGTTCCGGCCCTTGGCCGAGAATGAGCTGGGCCCCGCGACCGGCGTCATCTGCAAGCAGCCCGGCCGGTACATCGGCTGGCCGACGATTGTCCGGACATCCCAAGGCGAGCTGATTGTGACTTTTTCCGGCGACCGGGACGCTCACGTCTGTCCCTGGGGCAAGACCCAAATGGTCCGGTCTCGCGACAACGGCAAGACCTGGTCCGACGTTGTCACCATCAACAATACGCCCCTCGACGACCGGGACACGGGCGTCATCGAAACGTGCAAGGGCACGCTGGTGGTCAGTTGGTTCACGTCGCTCTACTTCGAGCAGCCGACCATCATGCGCCATGCGTGGCAGCATCATGCGGACAAGATTGGTCCGGAAACAAGGAAGCAATGGCTCGGTTACTGGGTGCGCCGCTCGGAAGACAACGGCAAGACATGGGGGAGTCCCTGCATGACAAATGTCACCGCTCCGCACGGCCCCATCCCGTTGAAGGACGGCCGGCTGATCTATGTCGGCGCCGGCGGCGGTATTGCCGTGGAGGAATCCAGAGACGACGGGATCACATGGCAGCCGATTGCCAAGATCCCGTCGCCGACCTCCATCTACGCCGAGGAACCACACGTGGTGGAGTGCAGCGACGGCCGGCTGGTGGCCATGTTCCGCAACGAGCACCCGGACCTCGCCCAACGATTCCTCGGCCAGTCGGAAAGCGAAGACGGCGGCCGGACGTGGACCACGATCCATCGCACGGAGATCTGGGGTTGTCCGCCACACTTGACCCGCTTGAGCGACGGACGTTTGTTGCTGGTGTACGGACACCGCCGCCCGCCCTACGGACAACGAGCCTGCCTTTCCTGCGACAACGGCCGGACGTGGGACCTCCAACACGAAATCGCCCTGACCGATGCGCCAGACGGAGATTTGGGCTACCCGGCCTCCACGCAACTGAGCGATGGCTCCATCCTGACCATCTACTATCAGAAGGATGAACCCGACGAAAAACCGTGCCTGATGGGCACGCACTGGCGTCTGCCGAAGCAACGTTGATAGGCGTCGGTTCTTTACCGAGATCCCGACGCGCTGATGATCCGCGACTTCAGCAGCTCATTTTTTCTCCCCCTGCGGGGCGGGGTGGCCGATGGGCAAGTTTCCGCCGGCGGGCGAAGGGACCGCGGCTACCACTCGCCTGAAATCCAGATCCTGGAAGGCCGGCAAATCCAGGTGTGGTTTCGCGATGGATCTGGCGACGAACGGGGACGGCGGGCGGGGAGGGCCGTGGCTGCGTTCCGCATGTCGCAACTTCCGTTGTTCGAGCGTCTCGACGGCATACGACCAGGCGTCACCGGGCCGCGACGATGACGCCCGCCATTTCCGAGGACCTGATCGCGGCTCCGGTGCATGCACTGGTTCGTCGTGCTTCGAGGATGGTACGATTGGACTTGGCTTGTTCGGCCTGAAGTCTTGCGACAAGTCCAGCTAGAGTCCCACCGGATTCGGCCAGCAGTTGTTCACGGACGGCGTGAAGTTCGTCAAGTATCGGTTGGTTCTTGGTCATCGGAGTCACCACCCAAAAATTCAGCTGGCGTGCAAATCAGCATCTGCCCGATTCCCTCGCGATTGAGCAGGTCGTAGATGCGGGGAAGTTCGTGAGCGTTTGCGATGTGCTTGCAGTTGAGCGTCAGCAGGTATTTTACACCACCAAGGGCTGCGGCGGCAACATGCAAGGCGTCGGCAGCTGCCTTCTGTGGCATTGTGTGAGCGCGCAACAGTTTTGCAGCGAGGGCCTCCGTATCGGAGTTGATGTCGACGAGCGGAAGGCCGTCCAGCAGTTTGAGTCGGTCGGCGGCTGCATCGGCATCGCCGACCGATGCTTCGTCAAGAGTCAATTGGGACGCGACAAGCTGGAACTTGGGGCGTTCTAT
>JAAYYU010000203.1 GCA_012515235.1 Candidatus Anammoximicrobium sp. | reverse complement strand
TGTCCCGGTCAGGCCGGTCGTCCTGGCCGTGGGACAGAAACCGGCCAAGCCCATGCGCCGGAAAAAGTCGACTTGGCCAGTGTATGCCGGTCTTGGAGCCGTTGCTTTGCTACTCGTGGTCCTCCTGGCCGTCGTCACGTCGGGACCAGGACCGGACGAGCCAGCGGACAGCGGTCAGCAGGGGGCGACCGAAGATCAAGACGCCGGCGTTGCTGACGCTCAGCCACCAGCCGGATCGGCTCCAGGAGTGGCTGCTGCCCTGCCTTCGGAAGACAAGCCGCCGGTCCAACAGCAGGCCCAGCGGACTCTGCCCTCGCCGGAACAGGATCAACCGTCGCCGCCGGAGGAGGCTGCACCAGTGACGCCGAGTCCCCCCGCGGACGCCGCTGCAATCGGTGAAACGCCCCGTGGCGACTTGAAGCCCGACGAATCGCCGGCCCCCCAAATCGCGACCCTTCCCCCGCTGCCCCCTGACGCGGAAGACCAATTGAAGGAGGAACTTGCCCAAGCGAAGACCCCGCAGAACTTCCAGGCGATCGCCGACAAGGCTCTGCGGTACGTCGATCGAGCGATTGCCGGTGGCGACGCCGAGACCGCCAAGAAACTCGTGGCATGGGCCCTTGCCGCGGCTCGGGAGTCCACAGACGCTGAGCTTTCCAAGACGGCGGCGCTGCGTTACCTCGAACTTCAAACGCCGCTGACCGAAGACGTGATTGCCGCTGCCAAGAAGCGATTGGGAACTTGGAAACCGACGCCAGCGGTCGGACCGAATGAAAGCCAAGACCCTCCTGCCGCATCGGTCTCCGGTTCGGACGCTCCGCAACGTTCGTTGGCGGATCTACTGCAGGAAGACGCCGTGGAAAGGGGCCTTCCAGAGGCTCCGGCGAGTGCGGAGTCTGCGTCCCGCGTTCCGGCGCCTTCAGCGTTGTCTGAGGGTGATTTGAAGCCGCCGTCAGGAGCAATCCTGCTCATGACCTTCGAGAGTGACACGTTGGTGCCGAAAAGCGGCAGAGTCCATGTCAAAAACCTGAGCGGTGCGGGACATATCGGGGAAATGCACGGAGCGAAGGTCGTGCCGGGAATGGTCGGGAAAGGACTCGAATTTGACGGAAATAGCTCGGTCATGGTGTCTGGCCGGTTTCCGAGCGGAGGCAGTCCCAGGACCATTTCAGCGTGGATTCTGTCCAATTCTCAGCAAGGTTGCACTGTCTTGTTCTACGGCATCCCTACCATCGGGAGAGCTTTTGGCTTCATAACCTGGGGCGGTCTGGACAATGGCGAATGGGCCTTCCTAGGCTATGGCTGTGGACTGCCCACCGGAATGCGAGTGGACGCGAACTGGCATCACCATGTTGTCAGTTATGATGGCACAGACGTCGAATACTACTTTGACGCAGAACGGAAGTTGCGGAGCCCCGCAAGAAATGTCGGGGGCAAGAGGGAAATCATCCGCCTCGACACGGCTCCCGAACCGATGCGGCTCGGGGTGCCCCTGAACGAGACGAGCCGTCCTTTCATCGGCAGGCTGGATGAATTGGCCGTCTTCGATCGGGTATTGAGCGCACAAGAAGTCCAAATGCTGTACAAAATGGGAGTCCAAGGAGTACTGCTCGCAAAATGAGCCTCCAATCTGCGGCGGCGGCGAAGCGGGAGTTCTGCCGGGACCAAGGCCATGCCGCTTTCCGCCCCCAGAGCAAAGGAAAGACGCAATGACGTTACCAAGTGCGACAGATTCGCGCCGACTTGCGTTGCCAGTCTTGATGGCTGCCCTAGCCGGATTGGTGGCGCTCCGAGCCCAGGACCCGGTGGCCAAGAAGCCCATTCCCGACGCGAGTTCGCTGCAGCAAGCCCTGACGTTGGTCGAGGAGGTTTACGGCGGGGAGGTCAAACGAGCCAAAGACGTTGCGCAAAGGACCGCGTTGGCCGAGAGACTC
>JAAYYU010000022.1 GCA_012515235.1 Candidatus Anammoximicrobium sp. | reverse complement strand
CTGGGCTTCTTTCCGCCGCGTCTGGATGCCTTTGGCCGCTCGTCCGCTTGATCGCGCCCCGGCTCTTCGTAAGTCAGCAGGGTCCGCAGGGCGGCTCGGCCGGCGGACCGGCGATGTCCGTAGAAGCAGAGCGTGAACCAGTACAACACGACTTCGGACGGCAACTCGTCCAACCGGTCGCGGAACAATCGCCGCTGCTTAGGTTCCAGGTAGCGAGCTGCGGAGAAGGCGAGCGCCAGCCGCATCCCGTCTTCCGGTTTCAGCCAACGCGGCTCGGCCTGCGGCCCGAACTTCTCGGCAGTGATCGGCTCGGGCGCTTCGGCCCGCAGCAGGAAGGGTTCGGCCAGGTGGCGCAGCCAGAGGACCGCTTCGGGCTTCGAGCACGATCCGAGCAACTGACCATCTGCCTCCCGGAAGCCGTGAAACGGGTGCTGGGGAAACAGCTTCAGTTCCCAAATCGAACCTCGTTTGGGTTCGTGGCGAACCCGCAGTCGATATCGCTCCATAAGACAGGCCCTTCTTCACCCCGATCAGATTCACTTCGCAGTCAGGAGCACTCGGAAGCCAGCCTCCGCAAAATGCTGGTCGGTCGTCAGCGCGTCGGTGATCCGACGCGCCTTCATCAGGCGGAAGGACGTGCAATCGGTGAATGACCATCCCTTGTCGGCCCGTCGCACGTACAGTTCAAACGCCTCCAAGAAGGGAATGCTGTCGGCACCGGCAATCTCAAAACGGCTCTCGTCGTAAAGGGCTCGCACGAGCGGTCCAAACAAGCGTCGGTTCCGGCCTTCCGCGAGGTAGTTCCCCAACTCTGCAAGAATCCATTCGGAGGTTTGTATTCGATCAGTCGAATGGGTCATGTATTCCACGGCCCAAGCGTGCGCTTCGTCGCGGTCGCTGAGGTAGGCGACGAAAAACGAGGTGTCGGCGAATAGGGTGGTCATCGTTTGCGGTGTCCGTACAGGTAGTGGTCCAGGTTGCGTGAGGCGTCGGGAGGAAGTCCTTGAGCCTTGCCCGCCAGCCGCAACAAGGCCCGCCCCACCGTCGGCTTGCCTTGCCCGGCGTTCGATCCGTCCGCCTCACTCTTGAGGGGACGCACGCTGACTTCCGTTCCGTCGGGCAGGGCTTCCGGATCGTCCAGCAGCACTACGCCTTGTTGAACTCGGCCTCGAATCATGATGGTTCCTTTCAACTTCGATCGTTTGTTCGATTGATTGTACAACCAGATGCCGGTCTCGGAGAGCCCGGTCCCCGTGCTTGCGCCTCTCCAAGACGCGACTCCGGTCTCGAGAACTCGAGCTACGTGATACAGGCTTCTGTCCCGGCCGTCATTCGATCTCGCCCCGACGCCCGCGGGACGGAACGACGCGAAGTCCCAGATTGCCCTGATTCGCGTTCATCAATGCCTTGCGATATGCCGCCAACTCCTCGTCCGCCAGTCCGATCGCCGGATCGAAGAACAACTGAACGGCGATCGTGACCTCCAGTTCACCAGTGCGAGAAAACGGCCAAATGGGCGACAGCATTCCGCGAACTTCCTCGAATCGTCCCTCATAGCTCAGGCTGACCGTTTCCTGTTTGCCGTCCGCTTCGCGTTGGCCATTCGCCAGAACCGAGACGTGGACACGCGCCGCATTGGGCTTGTCGGCCCAAGTTGCCAGGACCGTGTTGTCGAACGTCTCCCGATCGCTGGCGGTCAGCGTCATTTCGACCAGACGCACGTCCTTGTGTCGATCCAACGCCTCCCAAGCGTCCGTCAGAACTTGGCGTGGCGTGCCGGCCAAGTCAATAGGCTGGGGACCGTGTCCAGGCCGGAGGACCTCCAGTTCCTGGGCCAGCGGGGAACCCGGATCGACCAACACCCAGGTGGACCCGACTTGAACCGCAGGACTCGGTTGGTCATCGCGGGTAAAGTACGCTTCAGCGGCGGATTTTTCCCACACGGACCACTCGCCGGTGCCCAGCCCGTCGCGCAACAAGGTTTCCAGCCGCGGGCGGCTCAAATCGCTCCAGATTCCGCGAGCGTAGCGTTCCAGATCCTCAGTGGGAAGCTGCGGACTGCCCTGCGGCCAACAGTGCGAACGCAGGTTGGTCGGGGTCAGGGGCAGTTCCTTGTTCTTGCCCTTGCCTTCTGCCTTGCGGGGGTACAGTTGATGGTCGATCGCTGCCTGATAGGCCCAGATTTCGGTGTGGTCGTCGAAGCGTGGCGTGCCCGGCCACTCGTTCATTTCCTTCGCGCCGATCGCCAGGTTCGGCCCACGCAAATACAGAATCCAACGGTTCTCGCGAGTGCCTTCCTGCAGAGCCTGCCAGACCACGGAACGCTCGGGCAGAACCGGGAAGTGCGGGCTCTCCTTGGCAGCCTCCAGCAGCTTGATGGTGGACACCGATTCCACGTGCTCGGTTCCGCGACGAGGCCAGAGGTGATCCCAGAGTTCCTGGGGCGGCAAGGTGGTCACGGGCATGATCCGGTCGGCAATGGCCGCCGCCGGATCGTACAGCAGGTGATTGCCCGCCAGCACGGGCGACAGACCGTCCGCGTTACTGCGGGTATAGACGCGTTTCTCGCCCTGGTCGTAGTACACCCAGTGGGCGTCCGGCGTCGAACACAGGCCAGCTCGAAACGTGGGCAGCAGATCGGTCGGCCTGAGCACCATCGGCACTCCAGGCTCCCGGCGGATTCGGTCCCATACCTCTTCGGTCGACAGCCGCCGCTCGTCGCTCAGCCACAGCGGTGCCTGACGAACGATGCCTGGGGTCAGCACGACGGGTTCGGCCGGTGTTGGTTCCGGAACCAGTTTGTGGTTGTCACGCAGGCAATCGAGGAGGGGGGCCTCGGCGACGGCCTGACGAACGTTCCGACGGGTGCGCGGCGTGCTTTCGGCGTCGGGGTCCTCGCCGAAGTCCACGCGGAAGCATTCGAGCATCGGTGCTGATTCGGCGCTCGCGAACAGGCTGTAATCGTCGGCCATGCCACCCATCGGGAAGGCCAAGACGCGATACGCTTCGAGCAACTTCGTGCGGACGTTCAGTTCCTGGACGCCCAGCTTTTCCCGGACCTCGCCCAAGTCGCTTTCCAGCGCGATGAATTCAGCGGGTACGCCAGTATCCTGCTTCTGGGCTCGGTGCTTGAGCGTCCGAAAGTCGCTGCCGGCAGTCTGGGCCAGACTCTTCTGCTCCGTTTCGATGTCCTTCTGGACCCGCTCCCAGGCGATCAAGGACGAAACCGCACTTTTGAGTCCGTCGACACGAGTGCTCTCCGCGAGCAGAAAAACGACGTTGTTTTTGTAGCGGCGGGGCGTCGCGTTGGCTCCGGCTTTGGCAAACAAGGACTTCGTGAAATTCAACCGCTCGCCGCCGCCGATGGCTCCACACTCCCGGTCGTAGTGGATGATCGCGAGGCGGACGCGATCCGGCTTGTCTGGAATAGCGTTGTGGTCCTGCGGGAACGGGATGACCTGGAAATCATCAAAACCGGAGTACACTTCCTGCACCCAGCCGTCCAGCGTTTCCCTGATCTCTGCCGGTTTGACATCCGCCAGGCGTTCCTGGAATCGTTTGTTGACGGACGCCCGCGTGCGGAAGAAGAAGTGATCCCCCTCGCGACGCATGTACCAGGCGCTTCGTTCCGTCTCTTCCAGCCCGCGAGCGACGTAGGCCAAATCGCATCCGGGGCGGCCAATGGCCAACGCCACTTCGGTCGCCGTGACGCCGCGTGAACCGTCGGGCAGACTGTGAAGAAAGGCGACCAAAGACGCCTCGGAAGCGGCCTTCCACGGCCAACCAGCGTCCACTTCGTTCGCGTGTGCAGCACCTTCGGAACTGATGACGTCCGCATCCAGCGCCCGCTCAAAAGCAGATCGCCCCAGCCTGCCCAGGACCTCGTCACGGAGTTCACTGCGGGTGAGATCGACATGGTGGGGCTGCAACAGCATGGTGCCCTTCAGGCGGTCCTTGTTCTCCCACACCGCACGGATCGTGCGGGCGACCAGCCGCAGCGCACCGCGAGTCGCCTGGAACTCCGGGATGTCGGCGAGCCGTTCGGCAAACAGACGGATCAGTTCAGGATGGAACGGATAGCCGTCGGCGATCTGCTTCCGATAGTTGTATTCAAAAGCACGCGTTTCGAGCTGAACGCCGCCCTCTTCTCGTTGCTTCTCGTAGTAGTCGGCGTAGGTCTGGGCG
Organism: Candidatus Anammoximicrobium sp.; assembly: GCA_012515235.1. Classification (GTDB taxonomy): domain Bacteria; phylum Planctomycetota; class Planctomycetia; order Pirellulales; family Pirellulaceae; genus Anammoximicrobium. The sequence goes on along the minus strand of JAAYYU010000022.1, from coordinate 5,609 downwards.
ATTTCTTCGGCCTGGGACCGGTCAATTCGCTCGAAAAGACGCTTGGCGAGGACTGCCCCCCGCTCCTGAGTCTGCGTTGGCGTGACGTTTCGGGCGTGACGGCCGGTGGTGCGATCCGCGCTCTCGATCAGCGACAATGCTTCCGAGATGGCCGTTCTGAGATTGCCGGTGAATGCGCGGTTCGCGTCTTGTTCTGACGGCACTGTGAGCAGAACGGCGGTTTCCGGACGGTTGGCCGCGAGGCTGAACAGAACCTGGAAGAACGTGGACCATTGGCTGTTGACCCGCGCACGCGGACTGTCTGCATCCAGCGCGAACGCCCGCGCCATATACAGGACCAGTTCATCGATCAGGATCAGGACCGGCCCGTCGCCGAGGGCTTTCGCGAACTCGCTTCGATCCGGGCATCCGCCCTTCTCGTCATTCTCGCGGACCAACTCGTACCCGGCCAGGCCACCGGCCATCAAGGCGATTTGGCCCCAGGGGGTGAAGGTGCGGACAGCTTTCCCGTCAACGATCAGTTCCTTGCCGCGCAACGGGTCGGATTCCTCGCCCACAAAGGCGGCCGCTCGGACCGATCCCCGTTTCGGCAGCCGCAAGATCCCATAGTCGCTGAGTTCGGTCGCCAGCCCATCGCCCTCGCGTGCGACATGCACAGCGCCGATCTGTGTGTGCGTCTTGCCGCCGCCGAAGTTGGTCTCCAGGACGAAGACCGGCGTTCCGCCTGTCACCCCGGCGAGACGCTCGGCGACGTCCTTTAGCACTAACCTCAGGTTTTCGGTCGCGTGAGTTCCGGCAAAGAACCTCTTGGGGTCCTGGTAGTCAGGATGCGCCTTGCCGCTGATTACCTCCCACAGATCGGCCGCAAAGATGGCGTCGGGCAGCATGCCCGCCAAGACTTCAGGACGCGGGCGGCACAACTTGAAAACCGAATTCGCCGCTGCCATCTCGTAGCCCTTTCACGTTGTTGCTAACCCAAAGGACTGGCGGCCGCTGCCTCCGGAATCGCAGCGAACCCAAAATCTGACTTGCCCATTTTTGCCAAATCAATGCGGATCGCAAAGCAGGGTTGCGGACTTTCTCGGCCGAATCTGCGTAATCCAGCATCTAGAAACCGCTTCGGATCGTGTCGGTTACTGGATGCCATCGCCTTCGCCAACGCGGAACGGGAGGATGGAATCTTTCCTCTGCTAACCACTGACCGGCAGCTGACCGCCGAGGACGTGCTGCGGGCGCACAAGCGGCAGCCGATCATCGAGAAGCGGTTCTCCCAATTGAAGACGGACTTCGCCGTGGCCCCCGTGGACCTGAAAGACATGGGGCGGATCCAAGGCCTGTTGGCGATCTACTTTTTCGTGCTGCTGGACCAGGAACTCCTGGTTCCAGCACGCCCGGCCACCCAGGTGACGTGCGACGCCCGCTACGACAATCCTATCGAGGAGATCACGCGGATCAAGGACAGCAAGGGAGCGGTGTCCTTCCGGATCTGCGGCCCAGAGGCAGGCTGGGTCGATGTCCCAGAAAACCGCTTGCGGCAATGGAACGTCGACCTGCGCCGGCTGGTCGCGGTCCTGTCGGCGGCCGTGGGGACCGACCAGTCGCCCGAGGAGTTGGTCCGCGAATCCGCCTGGCGATTGGGGACCATCGGAATCGCCGGCGAGTCCAGCAACTGCGGCCCGCTGTCCCCGCTACCATCGCCGTCCGCCAAATCGCTTCGCCCCAGGTCCTCGAAGGCTTTGTCCAGCCGCGCCGGGGTAAGTGCGAAGGAATGCAATCCGCTCAGCCAGTCTGCCTGTTCCAGTGGTTCAATGGCTTCTATACGACTTCCCACGCCACTCGCCCGCCCAGCCGACAGCACGGGGGCCATCAGGTCGTCGGCTTCCTCGCTGTGCCCGTAGCCCAACAAGTGCCCCAGTTCGTGCATCACGACGGTCAGCAGGCTGAGGCCGTCCGTTGTGATTGGTCCCTTGTCCTTGGTCATCGGTCCGTCATCAACTGACTTCTGACCACTGACCTCTGACCACCCCATCATCGCCGCGTCGTCGTCGATGCGAATCGTGTTCGTGCCCGGGTTGGCCAGGCCCAGGTACGCGCCGCCCAAGTCGGCCACGGCGTACTGAACGCCAGCCAGCGTCGCCGTTTGAGCCGGCGTCAGGCCCGTCGCCATCCACCGCGCGGCGGCTTCCGCCGCCACTGACTGCAGCATGTCCTGGCTGATCGCCGCCACGCCGCCGTCCTGCGGATCGCCAGAGGCCAACAGCGGACTCTCCGTGGGCAGCGTGCCGCGCGAAATGTCGATCCCCGCGATCATGAACGCGGTGCTGTTGACTCCGAGCAGGATGTCCAGCGTCCCGTCGGTGACCGTCACGCCCGAAACGTCTTTGATATAGGTCGTACCTGGAGGAATGACCGAGACCGTGTACGTCACGTTTTCAGCCGTCACGGTAAACGGCTGCGTCGTATACGGCACGCGGCCAAAGTACAACGGGTTGGAGTGGTACAGCCGCACGCTGTACGTCCCGTTGGGCACATCCACCTTGAACGTCGCGTTCCGGCCGGAATTGAAGTCCGTCCGCAGGAAGCTGGCCGTGTCGTGCGCCGCGGATTCCTGATACGTGTCATAGTTGTCCCGCCGGTCTCCGGCCGCCACGCGGGTCAGCCAGCCGTAGCCACGGGTCGCGTTGTAAATCGTCTGCGGAACCACTTGCAGGAAGTCCGTCTGCACCGGACTGGTGGTCGCTCCAAAGTCGAACCGCAGCGGGGCGCTGTCGTCCGGCGCCTTGTACGGCTGGATCGCCGTCCCACGCGACAACCCCGACGACTCCTCGACCACGATCGTCCAGTCTTCGCTGTCCGCGTTGACGGTCAGCGTCGCCGGCCGCTGGACGAAGAATTCAAACGAGCCGTCGGCCGTGGTCGTGACCTGACCGCCGAACGTGGCCAGTTCGCCGTCTGGAGTCACCTTGGCGTACTGCCCTCCCGCCGAGACCGTCACGGTCAGCACCGCGTTGGGCGGAGCGCCTGTGCCCGTGTACCGATCCACCGTCATCGCGTCGGCAGGCAGCGCATCAAAGGGCGGCGTGTCCGCCGGCTCGGCGGCCCGCACCAGCGTCAACTGGCCCACCGTGTCCACCGGCCGGATGTCCATCGCCAGGATCACTGTCGTGCCGTTGCTGCCGCCCATGTCTTCCATTTCCAGGGTGATGGTCCCGATGCCGTCCACGGTGTCTTCGCCCACACTCACGGTCAGACGCACCCAGCGGTAGTAGCCGGTCGTCGGGTTGGCCGCACCGCCGCCCCAAGTCACGAGGGTGCCGCTGCCGTCCGGAGCCCCCGCGCCCCACACGCCGACGACCTCCGAGTCGCTGCTGCCGTCGGCCTCCGAACCCGTCACGGTGAAACTCTCCCGGTCGTGGTTCCAGCTCGCATCGCCCGTCAGGATCATCACCTCGTACGTCTTGTTGTGCATCACGTCCACTTGGAACTGCAACGGATCGCCCATCGGATTGGTTGCCTGGCCGTCGTACCGCAACCGGTCCCAGCCCGCTTGGCTGGCGTCGCCCCGCTCGAAGTACCACGGCAAATAGTACGGCGACTCCGTCACCCAACCGGCCCCGTTTTCCGGGTAGGTCTGGAACGGCGATACGCCTATGTAGTTCTCCTCCGTACGGTTGTCGAACCCGTTGAAGTCGTATCGGCCCGGCGCAGTCAACACCACGTCGTTGTCATCCACCCCGGCCAGGTACGAGATGTTCATCAGCAGATTCGGGTTGGGACTCAAAAATGCCCCTTCCGACAGTCCCCGGAACCGCGTCCTGATCAGGTCCGTTGAATCGTTGCTGATGATTACGTACTCGCCGCCCACAGGCACCGAGTAGCCGCTGAGCAGTTGCAGGTCCAGCACGCCGCCTCCTGCGCCGTCGGCGACTGCCCCGAACAGGTTGGCGCCGCCGTTCAGCACCAACTGGTCGTACCCGTCTAAGCCCGGCGTCAGACCGCCCAGCTGCACGCGGAACGTCGCTGCCGGCAAACCGCCCGAGGCCGGCTGGACATACACGTCGCCCTCGATTGTCAGCCGGCCTGCCAACGGGACTCCCGTACTCGGATCGCATTCGCCCGGATCGAGGGTGCCACCCGGCAGAACCAGCACACCTGCCGGGGCTGCGATCGTGCCCGTGCCGCCCAACGTCCCTCCGTTGTGAACCTGCACGTCGTGAGCGGCGGTCAGCATGGCGTTGACCAGCAGCGTGCCAGCCTCCACGGTCGCCCGGCTGACGCCGTTCGCGCCGACCAAACGGAACACGCCGTTACCGGTCTTCGTCAGCACGCCGTTACCCGTGATGTCGCCTGCAAAGGTCGTACTGGCATGATTGCCGCCCGTGACCAGCGTGCCCCCGGCCAAGGAGACCCGTGTGCCGCCTGTAGGATCGGACAAAGAACCGATCGTCTCGGTGTAACTGTTCAAGTGCAATTCAGCGTCGCCAGTCAGCGTCACCGCAGCGGCGTTTGGCAACCTCTCGGAGGCACTCAGCTCGAACCGATTGCCGCCGCACGTGCCGCCAAACGTCAGGTTGGGCGTGCTGAACAAGCTGTCGAAGCTGGCCACCGTGACGGTGTCGCCGCCGTTGGCCTTGATCGTCAGCGAGCCGCTGGGCGACGGAAACGTCGTTTGCTCAAAGGTCGGCGGCGAATCGGCGCTGCGAATCCGCCACAGTCCGTCGTCAACGTCTCCCGCGTCCTCGATCAGCGCTCCATCCGCACCGTCGGGCAGGTGAATTGTCAGGTTGGCAATCTGATCGCCAATGAAGTCTACCGGTGCCAAGCCGACGTACGTAATCGGCAACTGCCCATCCAATTGGATTGTTCCAGCGTGCGGACTGAGCAACGTGTTGACAACATTCTGAAAAACGCCGTTGGCGACGACGAGGGTATCGAATTGATTGCCAGCCCCGTCGCCGCCGACAAACGTCAACCCGCCCGAAGGCAGCGGATCGCCGTTGCTGAAATCGATGGTCAGCGTGTCGTTGCCCGTTTGCCCGTAGATTATGAGCGAATCGGTCGATCCGGCCACCGTCGTATTCCAGACCACTACACCGTCCACGCTCACCACAAGATATTCGCCCGCGCGGGCCAGAACGATGTCGTTGTCCACGTTGATGTCGAATTCGTCCGCGTGGATGGCCTTGGGCGGCGTCGAAAAGCCGTCCGACCAAGCCCATGGATCGAGCCAGCGCTGGCCCGCTTTGTCTATTAGGGACGCAACCGCCAAGTCCTGGAAGACCGGTCCGCGCGGGGCTCGGTCGCCGTCCAACAGGCTGCCATCGTCGTCCAGATCGTCGTCCCCCCAAAAACCTGGATACAGCAACCAAGACGGCACGCTGCTATCGCCCACGCGAGGAAGATACTCGACGTGGCCTTGGCTGTGGAAAATTTTGCCGTTGCCGGTGTGGGACTCCTCGTACCGGTCGAACCAAGGGAAGTCCTCGGAGACGTTCCACCATGTGGTCGTCCCGGAGACGCTGTAAGTCGCGTGCCCGCCCAGCCCGACGTACCAATGCGACTGGCTTCCCTCGCGATCCAGGTGATCCCAGGCGACCACGTCGCCTCCG
>JAAYYU010000202.1 GCA_012515235.1 Candidatus Anammoximicrobium sp. | reverse complement strand
CACCGCCCCACGCTGGCGAGCAGCGTGGTGGCGAAGAATCGGGATTCGTGGACAGCTCTGGTTTTGAACACCGCCCCACGCTGGCGAGCAGCGTGGTGGCGAAGAATCGGGATTCGGGGACAGCTCTGGTTTTGAACATCGCTCCACGCTGGCAAGCAGCGTGGTGGCGAAGAATCGGGATTCGGGGACATCTCTGGTTTTGAACACCGCCCCACGCTGGCGAGCAGCGTGGTGGCGCTGGGGAGGCCACCCTCGCAAAGCTGCGGACTTCACTCTGCGGATCGGCGAGTGTCTCGTTTTGCCGCAGGTCCCGCCGAAGCGGGAAGTTGTTTCAGCCTCCGTTAGTACGGAACGAACCGCGTCTTCATTATACGTTCCTCAGCGGCCGTTTTGGCGGGCCAGCAGCCCGCTTTTTTCCAAAAGCCACGCGTCTCAGACGTGCTGTGTCTGGGCAGCGTGGCAGCGGGCGGAACAACGGATTGCTATTTGCCCAATTTGAGCAATCTGGGATACTTCTGTCCAACTCTCGCGAAAGGATGCACGAGCATGAAGATCTTCTTTTCCGTGGGCGAACCCAGCGGCGATCTGCACGGGGCCAATTTGATCAAGGAGCTGCGCCGGCAGAATCCGGGAATCGAGTGCGTGGGCTACGGCGGGCCGAAGATGGCAGCGGCCGGGTGCCAATTGCACGCGGATCTGACCCAGTTGGCGGTGATGTGGTTCCTGCGCGTGCTGTTGAATCTGCATCATTTCTGGGGGTTGTACCGCCGAGCCAGGGGCTACTTCCGGGACGTGCGTCCGGACGCCGTGGTGCTGATTGACTATCCCGGCTTCAACTGGTGGATCGCCCGCGCGGCGAAGAAATACGGCATTCCGGTCTTCTATTACGGGGTGCCGCAGATGTGGGCGTGGGCTCCGTGGCGAGTCCGCAAGATGCGGCGGTTGGTCGATCACGTGCTGTGCAAACTGCCTTTCGAGGCCGATTGGTACAAGTCGCGACAATGCCACGCGACCTACGTCGGGCATCCCTATTTCGACGAGGTCCGGCGGCAATCGCTGGATCAGGCTTTCGTGGACGAGCAGTCGCAGCGTCCCGGAATGCTGGTCACGATTCTGCCGGGATCGCGGACCCAGGAAGTCGCCAAGAACCTGTCGTCATTCCTGAAGGCGGCGGGTGAGATACGCCGCCGCGTTCCCGACGTCCGCTTTGCGGTCGCCAGCTTCAACGAAAAGCAGGCGGCGCTGGCCAGGCAGTTGGTCGCGGCACTTGAGGTGCCCGTGGAGGTTTTTGCGGGGCGCACGCCGGAACTGATCCGACTGGGCCGCTGCTGTCTGGCGTGCTCCGGCTCCGTGTCGCTGGAACTGCTGTATCACGCCAAGCCCACGATCATCCTGTATCGGGTCGGCTGGTTTCCCTACACCGTGGCCCGCAACCTGTTCATCAAGGTCAAGTTCATCACGCTGGTGAATCTGCTGGCCGCCGACGATCCGTTCCTGCGTGCCGGCGCCAGATACGATCCGCGCGCCGCTGCCGCGGAAGACGTGCTGTTTCCGGAGCATCTGACGTACGAGGACCGGACCCAGCAGATGGCCGCTCAGATCGCGGCCTGGTTGAGCGACGAATCGCGATACGAGCGGCGCGTGCGCGAGTTGCAGGAATTGAAGCAACAGCACGCGAGCGGCGGCGCTTCAAGTCGCGCGGCGGGTTACATCCTGCGCCACCTGGGCTCCGGCACCCCCGCACTGTCAGGACCGCATTTCGATCGGAGCGTCCTGCCCAGCGCAGGGAAGCGGCGCGAAGAAAGCGAGAAATGACGATTCGTCTCACGATCAGCATGAGCCAGGCCAGAGCGGCATCCTCGGCAGGATCGGAGCGACTTTGCTGGGAAGTCTCCCAAAAGCCCCTCGCAGAGCCGCAGTATTCGATCGAGGTTCACGCGGGCTGCCCACCTCTTCCGCTCGGCGACGTCGCGGAGGGGCGGCCCTATCCCTTCGGCGCGAGCCAGCCCTGCGTGCGCAGCCATTCTGCGCAGCGTTGCGGCCAGGACGACACGGGATTGTCCGACGGCCGCAAGCCGTAGCCATGGCCGCCCTTGGTATAGATGTGCAGTTCCGCGGGCACGTTCGCTTTTTTCAATTCGATGTAGAACTGAGCGGCGTTCAAGCCACGCAAGGCGTCGTCGTGCGTCACGGCCAGGAACGTGGGCGGCGTTTCCTTCGTTACCCGCACCAGCGGATTCAGCGGTCCCGGCGTCCGTTCGTCGGCCAGGTAGGCCGGATAGATGGGGATCAGGAAGTCCGGCCGGCAACTCAACTCGTCCGCCGCGTCCTGTTTGGGATACGTCGCCTCGTCCCAGTGCGTGCCGGTCATGACCGTCAAATGGCCGCCGGCCGAGAAGCCGAGCACGCCGATGCGCTGCGGGTCCAGGTTCCCATCCGCGGCGTGCTGGCGGAGCAGTCGCAGTGCGCGTTGCGCGTCCTGCAAGGGCGCGGTGTGAGGCACGTCCTTGTCGCGCCGCGGCACGCGGTACTTGAGCACCGCGGCGGTGACGCCGAGCGAATTGAGCCAGGCGGCGATTTCCGTGCCTTCCAAATCCCAGGCGAGGATGTTGTAGCCGCCGCCGGGACAGATCAGCACGGACGCGCCGTTGGCCTTGTCGGCGGAAGGCCGCAGGATGGTCATCGTCGGCTCGGTGATCAGTCCCAGGCGCGTAATGCCGTCGTTCCGCGGCGGGGCCGGCTTGCTGCTTGGGGGCTGGAAGTTTGCCTCGCCCGGCGCGTCTCCGGGCCACAACTTCAATTCCTCCGGTGCCGCTGCCCAGCCAGCCAACGGCGCCGAGCCGCCCAGAACGCAAAAAGCACACAGCGCGAGGATCGCCAACGAGTCAAGTACGCGTCGGTTCATAGAAGTTTCCTTTCTGGGAATGGTGGTGATTTGAATTCTCGGCAGCCGCCCGCGGTACTGTCAACACGGGGGTCAAGCCTACAGAATTCAGCTTTGGCCGATAGAAAGTCCAGCTGTATGGAACGACCTTGCTCGGCCAAAACTGAATTCTGTAAGCCTGACCCCAGCGAAGCTTGAACGGTTTGGTAGAATCAAACCGGTTGGCAGCAAACTTCGCCCGTTTCTTTCTGAGGAGAACGTCATGTCGCAGCATCCTCGTCGTGATTTCCTGAAACAGACCGGCTGGGGCGCGGCCGCTGGGGCGGCTTGGAGCCTGACGCCGTCGGCCGTGCGGGCGGCCGGAGCGAACGAAAAGCTGATCGCCGCGGTGATCGGTCCCGGCGGCATGGGCGGCAGCCACTTGCGGCAACTGGTCGCCCGCCAGGACGTATCGGTCGCCTACGTTTGCGATGTGGACGCCAACCGCTTGGCGGCCGCTGCGCGGGTGGTCCAGGAGGCCACCGGTCAAGCTCCCAAAGCGGTCAAGGACCTGCGCGAGGTGCTGGACGACAAGAGCGTGGACGCCGTCTGGATCGCCACGCCCGACCATTGGCACGCGCCGGCGACGATCCTGGCCTGCGACGCGGGCAAGCACGTGTACGTGGAAAAGCCATGCTCGCACAACCTCCGCGAAGGCCGACTGATGGTCGAAGCCGCCCGGCGCAATGACCGGGTGGTCCAGGTGGGGACTCAATCGCGGAGCACCGAACACGTCATCCAAGCCATGCAGGCTTTGCAGGACGGCGTGATCGGCGAGGTGCTGGTGGCCAAGGCTTGGAACAGCCAGCGGCGGGGCAATATCGGGCATCAGCCGCCCAGCGATCCGCCGCCGCACCTGGATTTCGACCTTTGGCTGGGCCCCGCGCCGGCGTGCCCGTACCGGGCCAACATGCTGCACAGCATCTGGCGCTGGTGGTACGACTTCGGCGCCGGCGACATCGGCAACGACGGCGTCCACGACATCGACCTGGCCCGCTGGGGACTGGGCGTGGACGTGCAGCCCAACACGATCGCCGCCTTGGGCGGCAAGTACTTTTTTGACGACGACCAGCAATGGCCCGACACGCAGTACGTCGTGTTCGAGTACGCGGGCGACGGGCAGAAGACGAGGACCAGGCAGTTGATCTTCGAACAGCGGATCTGGTCGCCGTACTTCCAGGAAGGCCATGAGAACGGCAACGCCTTCTACGGCACCAAGGGCGTGATGATCCTGGGCAAGATGGCCGGCTGGAAGGTGACTCTGGCCGGCAACAAGCCCGGCCCGAGCGCAGCCGGAACGTTTTCGTTGCCGGCTCATCACCAGAACTTCCTGGACTGCATCCGCAGCGGAGCCCGGCCGAACGCGGACATCGAGATCGGCCACCTGACGGCGTCCCTCTGCCACCTGGCCAACATCGCCACCCGCGTGGGGCGCGTCGTGCGATTCGATCCACAGTCCGAACAGATCGCCGGCGATCCGGAAGCTGCCAAGCTCCTCCGCCGCGAGTACCGCCCCGGCCACTGGGCGGTTCCCAAAGGCGTCTGAACGACCGCGTCAGCGGCCTTCCTGAAACAGGTCGATTTCCGGACAGGGGGCGATCTTGTCGGCCGCCTGGTGGAGCACCCGGTCGACGTCGCGCTTCAAGTCATCCGTGCGGGGACTGAACCGCGTGTTCAACAAGGCCACCAAATTGCGGCCGTCGTGCCGGCGGATCAGGATGGCCGCCGTGCCGGGCAGTGAGCCGGTGTGCCAGCGGTTGATCCGCCGGCCGTCGGCCAGGACCCGGTTCATCCAGCCTAGGGAGTAGTAGAACGACTCGGGCTTGTCGCCGACGTCCGAGCCGGCTGGAGCGGGCGGCCGCGCGACCATCCGTTCGATGCTGGCGCGGCTCAGGACCGCGCAGCGGTCGGGATCGTCAAACGCCGCAGCAAAGCGGGCCAGGTCTGTGGCGGACGCCAGCCAGCCGCCGTGCGCGTCCATGGCTTCCAGACAAAATGCGCCGTAGGGCCACGGCACCGGTTGGCCCAGATCGGCGGCGAATACCGACGAACCCTGCTTCGGATCGCAGTACCGCACCTCGTCCGGCTCGCAGCGGTCCGGCAACCGGGTTTTGCCCAGCCGCATCGAGCGAATCCCCAGCGGAGCCAGCACGTGCTCGCGGACGTAGGGCTCGTAGCCGGTCCCGGAGACCGCTTCGATGACGCGGCCCAGCAGGCAGTAGCCGTAGTTGGAATACGCATAGCGTTCGCCGGGCGCGAAATCGAGCTTCCGTCCGAGCATGACGCGGATGATGTGCTCCGGCCTGGCGGGCGGCGGCACCTGCAACAACTGGGCGAACCGGACCGACTGGAACATCGGATCCGGCGACTGGTCCCGGTCCCAACCGCCGCGGTGCTGCAGCAGGTGCCGGATGGTGATCTGCCGTTGCCGCTCGTCGAAGGTTGCGCCGTCTGCCAGGAACGGCTCGTACTTCAGAATCTCGAAAACGGGATCGTCCAGCGACAACCGGCCTCGCTCGGCCAACTGCAGCACGGCCACGGCGGTAATCGGCTTGGAGAGGCTGGCGATGCGGAACAGGCTTCTGGGCGTGACGCGGCGTCTTTGTTCGCCGTCGGCCCAGCCGAAGCCTTGGGCGTAGACCAATCGCCCGCGCTGGGTGATCGCCACCGCGGCGCCGGGAACGTCATGCCGCCGGAAGAACTCGGACAACACCTCGTGGCAGGCGGCCAGCGAGCCCGCTGCGGGCTCGCTGGCCTGCAAGGCAACCGCCGACAACCAGCCGAACGCGACGAGCAAGCATAGGACTCCGCACGCGTGGTGCCTGGGGTCAGGCTTACAGAATTCAATCCTGGCCGATAGCGAGTCCAGCCATCTGGAAGGACCCTGCTCGGCCAGGATTGAATTCTGTAAGCCTGACCCCCTTGCTTTGTGATTCTTCACATCCGCTTGCCGATCTGGGCGACGAGGGTTTGTTCGTCCGGGAAGCGGCCGGTCTGGAGTTTCGAGTACACCAGTTCGCCGTTGACCGTGACCTCGAAGCAACCGCCGCTGGACGGCTGCAACTCCAGGCCCTCGATTCGCTGCTTGTATTGACTGAGGATCTTGGCCGCCAAACTGACGGCGTGCGGCTCGTAGTTTCAGGCCGCGCAGTAACGCAGATGGATCTTCATCATTCGAGACTCCGGAGATGGACGGCGTGGAGGGCATTCGCAGCCGTTACTTGCCTTTGGTCTTCGCGGGCTTTTTGACGCCCTTTTTCGGCGCGGCAGCCTTCGCTTTCGAGCCCGGCTTGGCCGCCGACTTTTGGCCGAAGGCCAAGCCCCAATTCTGCGCGTAATTCTTCGTTGCACCAAGACGCGTCACAGCAGTCCTCCTTGTCTTTCTTGGATCACCATGCCACTGGCCCAGGCACCGCAACGACCGCGGCCGTGAACCTGGAAGCATGACCGCTTGTTGAAAAAAGTGGACAGGCGCCTCGCGTTGGTCTCTCTTGCCCGGGGTTTCTGCAAGGCAGCTCAGAGCCAAGCTTCTTTTTCAATAGGCTGATAAGTAACCCAGAAGCCGCCGCAGGTCAAGCGGTGTGACCGCCCGCTCGATCTCGTCGTGCAAACAGTCAGCGAATTGATTGGTAGCCAGGACTGCGTTCTGTTACACTGGCACCGTCGGCGCGAACCACAAGACGGAGCAGGCGTTGTTGCGTTTTGGGCCGCAGCGAGTTTCGCCGCGGCGGGCCAGCCTTCATCCACAGGAGAACTTCCCATGTCAGACACAGCCAGCAATCGTCGCGACTTCCTCAAAACAACTTCGGCCGTGGCGGCCCACGCCGCGCTGGGGCCGTTGGTCACGGCGCACGCTGCGCCGGTCGATCCGGCCAAGATCCTGAACCACAATCCCAAGATGACGTATCGCCCCTTGGGCAAGACGGGCTTCATGATCTCCGAGGTCTCGCTGGGCGGCCACGGCGGGCGATCGGTCGAAGACCGCGTTCCCGTGCTGGAGAAAGCGGTCGAACTGGGACTCAACTACGTCGACAACAACATCGACGGCGAGTGCGACTTGTACGGCGCCGCCATGGCCCAGACCAAGACCGCCGGCCGCGACAAGTGGTTCATCGGCTTTGCCTCCTGGCCGGAAAAGATCACGCCGGACTACGAAGACCAGCTGACGCCCGAAGGGATGATGAAGAACATCGACGCCCGGCTGAAGTCGTACCGGACCGACATGCTGGACATGTGGCGGCCCGTCGGCGCGACCTGGGGCCCCGGCCAGAACAGCATCGGCACCTTGATGGACGTCAGCGAAAAGACGCTCGATCAGGTTGTCGCCGTGTTCGAGAAGGCCAAGCAGCAGGGCAAGGTCCGCTTCCTGGGCGTCTCGGCGCACAACCCCAAAGTCTTCCGCAAAGTACTGCAGAACTATCCCCAGTTCGACGTTATTATCTTCCCCTATCTGTTCCTGACCAAGGAATTGGGCGGCGACAGCCTGCTGAAACTGGCCCAGGAAAAGAACGTCGGCGTGATCGGCCTGAAGCCGTTCGGCGCGGGCACGACGTTCGGCATCAAGCCGCGGGAAATCAAGGACCGCATCGACAGCCGCGCCCGCGTGCTGGTCAAGGAAATGCTGCAGGAACCGCGTCTGTCGGCGATCATTCCGGGCGTCAACATCCCGGAGCAACTGGTGGAGAACGTGCAGGGCTCCTACGAAAAAGGCGCGCCCGCGACGCCTGCGGACAAGGCGGCCTACGAACAATGCCTGCGCAACTTCTACGCCCATCTCACCCCGGACTATCAGTGGTTGCACCAATGGCATTACGTTTAGAAAAGCCGTCCCGTTGCGGGCTGTTGCTCAGGACACGCCGGGGGCAGGCTCCTGCCGAGGCGACGGCGTCTCGCTTCCCCGGTCGGCGCATCGCCCTCGCAGCCTTCGCGGGGGCCTGCTGTGCCGCCGCAGTCTTCGCCGCCGACGAGCCGGCCGGCGCGCCCGCGAAACCGGCGTCACCGCAGGCGGCCAAGCCGGCCGCGGAACGTCCGCCGGAAATGGATCCCCTCAGCCAGAACGGCGCTTGCTACATCTGCCACATCCCGTTCATCAAGGAAGAACTGGCCAAGGTGCATCTGGCCGAAGGCATCTCTTGCGCCCAATGCCACGGATTGAGCGACAAGCACGCCAACGACGAGAACATCGGGGCCACCAAGCCCGACATCCTGTACTCGCGCGACAAGGTGGACAAGAGTTGCCAGGAGTGCCACGACGCGCACGACGTGCCGGCCAAGCAAGTCCTGGCCCGCTTTGCGGAACGGAAATTGAGCTGGAGCACGCCCGTCATCTGCACCGACTGCCACGGCGCCCACAAGATCGAACGCTCGGCCCAGACGCCAGCCGTTTTGCCACCGCCACCGGCGCCGCAGCCCCCGTCTCCGAAAAAATAAAAGGGGAAAAGGGGCGTCAGGCGTTCAGCACCTCATGCCCCAGTCCGCGGAGTTGCTCGAACGTATAGATTCCGCTGTCGTGCCCGTCGCTTAAGGCGATGCAGTAGGCATAGTTGCCCGCGGGCTTCATCGACACGACGCGCACCGCTTGATCCGGCGGCGGCGCGGCAGCGGGCTCCGGCGATCCGGGGGCATGTTTTTCGCGGCAAGTCGCACAGGGACAATGGCTGCGCAACTCGGCGTGCGAAAACTGCTGCTTCCGTCCGTCGCTCCACTCGATCAACAGCGACGCCGGCTCAACCAATTGCAGTTTGACGGGGTAGATTTCCATCAGGGCATGGCCTCCCGTTTCTAGGCATCGTAGCGAGGCCGCGGTTCCGTTTCAAGGCACGCGCCGCCGTGCGTCCGAAAGGGCGTGGAGGGGGCCGGGGCGTTGGCGGCCTGTTGCGAAGCGAGACAAAGCGAGGGAAAAAAGCCGGGTCCCCCGCGGTGGCGGTTCTTCGTTGGGGTTCTCCGGCGCGGCTCTCACAACCACGAATCACACGAATGACACCAATGAAGAAGGGGGGAGAGCGAGTCCTGATTCGTGGTTTTTCTGGGGCAGTCCCCGCCGACCATCTTGGCTTGCAGGCGGGAGTCCGCGTCAGGGATTCATCGCCTGTCGCTGACTGAGCAGGCTATTGCGGGCGACTTGCAGACCGGCCGACAGCGTCGCGTCTTCGCTGGCGGCGACCAGGTTCTGGCCCTCGCTGACCGGCTTGCCGGTCGTGCGCACGACGACGTCCGGGTACACGCCGTTGTGGGCGATCGCGTGGCCGCCGGGCGAATAGAACTTGGCGGTCGTCAGCCGGACGCCCACCTTCGAGGCGTTCAGGGCGAAGATGCCTTGCACCGAGCCCTTGCCGTAACTGCGTTGGCCGACCACGGTGCCGCGGCGGTGATCGTGGATCGCCCCGGCAAAGATCTCGCTGGCGCTGGCCGTGTCGCCGTCGATCAGCACCACCAGGGGCACCTGCCAGGTGCCGACTGCGTGGGCCTGATAGTCAAAGTCCTCGTGCGCGTTGCGGCCCCGCGTCGAGACGATCCGTCCGGAACTCACGAACTTGTCCGCCACTTCGACGGCGGCCGGGAGCAGCCCGCCCGGATTGCCGCGGACATCGACGATCAGACTCTTCATTCCGTCGCGGTGCAGTTGCCACAAGGCTTCGTCGAATTCACGGCCGGTCGTTTTCTGAAAGCTGGTCAGCCGCAAGTAGCCGATGCCGTATTGGCGGTCCACGATCTTCACGTCCTGCACGCTGGACACGTCCACGCGGCGGCGCCCCACCCGCAGGCGGCGCGTGGTGCCCGCCGCGTCGGACAGGACCATCTCCACCTCGCTGCCTTCCAGGCCTTTGAGCATGTCCGCGGCCTCGTCGCTGCTGACCTGGGCAACCGACTGACCGTCGATCTCGACGATCCGTTCGCCCTTGCGGACACCGGCCGCCTCGGCCGGTCCGTTGGGCAGGACGTTGACGATCAGCAGCGATTTGTCGAACGCCCGCAACTCGATGCCCAGGCCGACGAAGTTGCCTTCGATCTGCGAGAACACTTCGTCCAACTGACCGTTGGTCAGGAAGCACGAGTACTGGTCCAGGGCGCAGGCGGCGCCGGAGGTGAACTCCAACACCGTCGCCGCCGTACGCAGGCCCAGTTCTTGGTTGGCCAGTTTTGCCACATTCGCGGCGACTTCGCCGGCCTCCCGCTGGTTCCGCACCGTGGTGGCTTTCATCCGCCGCTGGATCTGCTCGCAAAACTCCCGGACCGTTTCATCCGGGCAGCGGATCTGATTGGCTTGCCGGAACGCGGCCGATGCCAGGGCGATGTTCAAATTGTCCAAACCGCGTTGGGCCAGTTCCTGCCACGACGGTTGCTTGACGTAATACGATTCGATCTTCCGCAGGACTTCGGAGTACACCTGCTGGGCCTCCTGCTCGCTCAGTTCGCGGACCCAACTCACGAAGCTGGGGTCTTCGTAGCGGCGGCTCAGGTCGTAATGCATGCGCGCCAGCGTCAGGCGATCCCACAGTTCCGGCTTGTCCGGGTAATCCCGGATCGCGCCTTCGTAGTGAGCCAGCGCTTCGCCCCACCGCTGCTGCGTCTCCAGGTCCTGGCCGCGCTGCAAGACTTGCGTCACGGCGGTTTCCGGCGCCAACGCTTCGGCCGGAATCACGACCTGGGCCGACGCGCTGCACGGCGCGAGTCCCAGCAGGATTGCGGGAAGAACAAAGAATGAGAAGCGGAGGAACGCCGACCAAGTCGTTGCCCGCCGCAGACAGTAACGTCGCACCATAGTCAGCTCGCCATCCAAAGGGCAAGAGCGGGAACCGGGGATGGGAGGGAACGCTTGACACGTCCCACCCATCCCGGCTCACGCCGTTTCAGGATGCTCATGATAGCGGGCCGGCTGAGGTCAACGGGAAGGATCAGAATCCGGCCTGCTTCAATATACCTCACGAATTGCCCGTGCAAAGAAAAGACGGCGCGAAATGGCGACGGAACGTCTGGTGCGTTCGATACAGTCCGCACCTGGCCGTGGCGGTCGCTTGGAAGGCTGGGTTTGCAGCGGCAAACCGCAGCGCGCCGATTGCGCATCCTGACGCAGCGGTACGTCTTGAACCGGTCATCCTCCGGGCTTCACCTGTATGTTACGCATGTCCAGCCGGGCAGGCAAACGGACGACGAGAAATTTTCTTTTGCGCCGCAGATCCGCCCCGGAACGCTTGATGTCGCGGCCCGACCGCGTTAGCGTATGGGGAAGGCCACACAGCCCCGAAGGTGCGAACAGGGACGTGCTTGCGAGTTGCGCAAACCGTGCGGCCTCCGGCCCCGGTGCCTGGCGGGCCGGAGCCGGGGACGCCCCGGCGGTTCGGCCCCAACGGGCTTGTGCCCAAAGACGCAAGATGCAGGAGAGCGGTCACATGAAGTTGGACGTTCGCCCCAGTGCGGAAGGCATCACAAGCGTCGCGATTTCCGGCGATGTGATCATGGCAGACGCCCTGCCGTCCGAGGAACCGCTGGCCAAGCGGCTGGGGGCCGACTGCTACCGGAACGCGCTGCTGATGGACCTGAGCGGCGTGTCCATGCTGGATTCCAGCGGCGTGCGCTGGCTCCTGCTGGCCCAGAAGCGGTTTCGCCTTGCGGGCGGCACGCTGGTGCTGCACTCGCTCTCCCCGGCCGTCCAGTCCGTCTTCGACGTGCTGAAGATCCAGATCGTCCTGACCGTCGCAGCCGAGGAATCGGCTGCGCTTGAGATCGTGAAACGAGGACACTCATGAATCCCTCTCGCATCGCAACTCGCTCGCGCCGCCGGTTCCTGCAGAAGACCCTGACCGGCGCAGCGGCTGCAACCCTGGCCCCCTGCTTCGTTCCCGCCGGCGTGCTGGCCGCATCGGGCAAACCCGCTCCCAGCGATCGCGTCGGGATCGGCTACATCGGCGTCGGCCGCCGCGGCAACCAATTGATGCGTCTGCCTCCGGCCGGGCGGATCGTCGCCGTCGCCGATCTGGATCGCTCCCGCGCGGAAGTCACGGCGGCCGCACGGGCGTGTCGCGCGGCTACCGACTACCGCCAGCTGCTGGACGCCAAGGACGTCGATGCGGTCGTCGTCGCGACGCCCGACCATTGGCACGCCTTGCCCAGCATTCAGGCTTGCCAGGCGGGCAAAGACGTCTACTGCGAAAAGCCGCTGTCGTTGACGATCCGCGAAGGCCGGCTGATGGTCCAGGCCGCGCGGAAGTACAATCGCGTCTTCCAAACCGGGTCGCAGCGGCGTTCGATGCGCGGCCACCGGCTGGGCTGCGAGTTGGTGCGCAACGGCGCGGCCGGCAAGATCCACACCGTGCTGATCCAGAACTACCCCAGCCCCTGGGAGGCGCGCTTTCCCGGCCAACCCGTCCCGGACGGTCTCGACTGGGACGCCTGGTGCGGCCAGACCGCGCCCGTGCCGTTCCACCGCGACATCTTCGTCCAGCGTTCCCAGCCGGGCTGGATCTCTCTGCGTCCCTACTCCGGCGGCGAAATGACCGGCACCGGCGCGCACGGGTTCGACCAGATCCAATGGGCCCTGGACACCGACCACACGGGACCGGTCGAAATCTGGGCCGAGGGCGGCAAACTGCCGCCGGTCGTCTACGAAGCGCCCGAACCGCTCGGCCGCGGCGACCGCCTGTGCAGCGCAGGCTTCCGCGTGAGGATGCGGTATGCCAGCGGCATCGAGGTGCGGCTGGAGCCCGGCGAGTCGGCGGCCGGGGCCGCGTTCGTCGGCGAGAACGGCAAGATCCGCATCGGCAACAACGAGGTGACCACCAACCCCGAAGACCTCGCCCGCGTGCCGCAGGACCAGTGGCAGATCCGCTTGCCCGTCAGCGACGACCACCTGGCAAACTGGATCGCGTGCATCCAGTCGCGGGAGCGGCCCATCGCGGACGTCGAGATCGGCCATCGCTCGGCCATCGTCTGCCACCTGGGCAACATCGTCCGCTGGGTCGGCCGCAAGCTGACGTGGGACCCGGAAAGCGAGACGTTCCCCGGCGACGAGGAAGCCAACCGCTACCTGTCCCGCCCCATGCGGGCGCCCTACCAACTGCCGGAGCAAATCTAGTTGCAGCTGGGCCAGGCCTTCGCGGCCCGCCGCACCGGTCGAAACGTCCCGCGATCCGTCAACGCGTCACCCTCACTTGCGGTCCCCTGGGAGAAACCACCGTGAAACTGGTTGTGGCCATCATCCAACCCACCAAGCTGCAGGCCGTCCAGGAGGCCCTGGCCAAAGTCGGCGTCGAACGGATGACGGTCTGCGACGCCCAGGGCTTCGGGCGGCAGAAGGGACAGACGGAGACGTATCGCGGAGTCGAGTACAAGACGTACCTGCTCCGCAAGGTCGCCCTGGAGATCGCCGTCAACGACGATTTCCTCCAACGCACCGTAGACACCATCGTCAGCGTCGCCCGCACCGGACCGGAAGGCAATATCGGCGACGGCAAAATCTTCGTGCTGCCGATGGATCAGGCCGCCCAAATCGGCGGCCTGGAATCCGGTCCCGGAGCGCTTTGAACGGCCACTGCTGTCCACATCTTCGGCTAGGCTTTGGCGGCGGCAAGTCGGGCGTCGCGAATGACGCGGTAGACCGACGTGTGGCCGCCTTTCGGGTACTTTTTCTTTGGATGCGGGGGCGGGGGCTTT
>JAAYYU010000201.1 GCA_012515235.1 Candidatus Anammoximicrobium sp. | reverse complement strand
GGTCGGGTCCTCGACCAGATCGAGGAGCAATTGACGGTGCAGCCCACGCAGAAGACTCGAAACAAGAAACTGCTGCCGGGCCTGAAGCCCCCCTGGGATCAAGAACTGCCGGTGTGGGAGTTGCGAGCGGGCGAGTACCGGGTGTTCTACGATGTGGACGACGCGGATCGCGTGGTCACGGTGCGAGCGATTCGCCGCAAGCCGCCTCACGCCACCACGGAGGAAATCTTATGAAGACACTGGGAATCGAACAGGCCACGCTTGACGCCTGCGTTCGTGAATCGCAAGGGGAACGGGTGGTGGTCACCCGTGACGGGCGCCCGGTCGCGATCATGGTTGGCGTCGAGGACTTGGACGAAGATCAATTGAAGCTTGGCGCCAGCGACGAGTTCTGGCAGCTGATCACGACGCGTCGGAAGCAGCCCACCGTGAGTCGTGCGGAACTCGAACGAATGGCCGCAGGCCGCGACGCGACGTAACGCTCTGCACGAGGCGAGCGAAATGGGGTCGGCGAGCGAAATGGGGTCGGGTCTCATTTGTGTAGATTTGATGCGCGGTGCGACCTTTCACGGATCGGGACGGCGGCGTTGTGGGCGGCCGGGGGAAGCAGTCGCATCGGCCCTGAAGGCGGCCAGGTCCTCGTAGAGCGCACGGTCGAAGCGATCAAGGCATTGTGGCCCGAGGCGAAGTGAAGCGACGGAAATGCGTCGGGTCTCATTTCGACGCAAATGAGACCCGACCCCATTTCCCCGCCCCAAAGAGCGAAACCGGCTCTACATCGCTGGCGAGGAGGTGGAATTATGAAAATTGCGTCTGTGGCCGAAGTTAAGGCCCACCTCAGTTCATATCTCAAGGCAAGCTCGGCGGGGCCGGTGGTGGTCACGCGGAACGGCACCGCGGTGGCCGTGCTACTCGGCGTCACTGATGACGACGAACTGGAGCGACTGCTCTTGGGTCATTCGCGGAAACTGGCTGCGATCCTTGACGCAGCAGATCGTCGAATTGAGGCAGGTGCCGGAATTGAGCACGATGAGTTCTGGCAGCAAGTTAAATCGGCAAGTCGTGGTCGTGAGAAGAACGGCAACAGGAAGAAACGCCGAAGTAAAGGATGAACGAGAGCGGCGGTTACGGTCGGTTGCCAATGGTTAACGCTGGGGCCGCCGCCTCGTTATCCTGGCCGTATGCCGTCGAGACGCTCGAACAACGGAAGTTGCGACATGCGGAACGCAGCCACGGCCCTCCCCACCCGCCGTCCCCGTTCGTCGCCAGATCCATCGCGAAACCACACCTGGATTTGCCGGCCTTCCAGGATCTGGATTTCAGGCGATTGGTAGCCGCTGGCGACTTTTCCTTCCTCGATCGACTTGGTATTTTTAAGGACCGGAAAAGGGGACTTGCACCCACTGCTGTCCACATCTTCGGCTAGGCTTTGGCGGCGGCAAGTCGGGCGTCGCGAATGACGCGGTAGACCGACGTGTGGCCGCCTTTCGGGTACTTTTTCTTTGGATGCGGGGGCGGGGGCTTT
>JAAYYU010000200.1 GCA_012515235.1 Candidatus Anammoximicrobium sp. | reverse complement strand
CGATTGAACCTTCCGGTGGCGAGATCATAGTACCTTGCCCGGAGGTACTGCATCTGGAGCCGCTGGTCGAATTGCTCGCCGCTGTAGAGGAGCGTGGTAAGAACAAGTGCGGGGTTGAAACCGATGGCGTTGCCGTACGCATCATAGGCGAACGTCTGGCCGCCGATGATGACGCCTGAGCCGTTCAACAAGGCTCGCGTGCTGCCGTGGCCGTCGTAGAGCAGGTGATACACCGGGCCAGCTGCTTCGGCTTGGCTGATTACGTCCAGGCCCAGCGTGTACGCGCGCTGCAACTGGTGGGCACCGTTTAACTCCTCCAGCACTTGGGCGTAGCCGGTGGGGTTGTTGCCGTCCACCAAGTACAGAACTTTGTCCGTGCCTTCGACCTTCTGCACGCGGATGCCGGAGGTGTTGTACTCGTACTGGCTGGTTTCTACGCCGCCGGATGTCGCGCCGTTGGTGTCGATCTCGGCTTGCGCCAACCGATTTTGCAGGTTGAACGAATACTTGGCGTCGCTGACGATGACTCGCCCCTCGCTCGTGTTGGCGCCTTGGAAGACCGTCTTGCGGGTCTCCATCGTCCAACTGCCGCCCGTGCCGGGTTGGCCGTCTGTGTCGGGATCGTACTCGTGCCACGTCGTCTGGTCCGTGGTGCGCGCACCGTCTGCGGCAATGCTTTGCGCCAACTCGGTCAGCAGACGATCGTTGTCGTCGTAGGCGTACTTGATCGCCTGATCGGGAGTCAGGTTTCCGCCGTCGCGGTACGCCGTGAACGCTGCCGCGGCCGGAGCGGTGTCGGTCAGCTTTTCGCGTCGATTCCCAACGAGATCGAAGCGGTAATCCGTAGCAAAATCGTCCTCGGTGAGCGGGTCGTTGTTGATGACGGGATCGTCGTACACCTCGCGCGTCAGACGGCCCACAGCGTCGTAAAACCAATCGACGCGCGTTGTGTACCCCTGCGAGTCCGTTTCGGTCACACCCCGCCGGCGGCCGTCAGCGAGGAGGTCGTAGTCGAATTCCGCCAGCAGCGGCTCGCCGGCGTCCCACACCCGGTCCTTGTCGGCGTCCTCGAAGTGCCGGAGCAGTTCCAGGCGGTTGAGTTGGTCGTAATCGTAGTCCGCGATCACGCGGGTGAATCGCTGACGTACTTGGTCCAGGTTGCCCAACAAGTCGTAGAAGTAGTCGGTAACATCGGGTTGGTTGCCGGCGTCAGTGCTGGCATCCACGACTTGACCGTTGCGCCGTACGGCCCGGACCTCATCCAGCCGGCCCAGGGTGTCGTACACGTACATGGTGTGGGTTGTGGCCGCCGTCGCGTCGGTTCCGCTGCCGGTCCAGGTTTCCGTGTGCCGGCCGGTCACGGTGTCGAACACATAGTGGACCACGCCTTCGGGCCCCGTCTCGGCGACAACTCGGCCTTGGGCATCGTAATCTGTTTCTTCCGTGCGGTGCACGACCATCTGGTTCGCGTCGCGACGAGAGACGACCACCTCGGTCTGGCGGCCGAAGGCATCGTAGCTGTAGACCCAGACCTCGGCCGGGTTCTGCGTGGCAGGTTCCGCGACCCAAGTTCGGTAGTCCGCCAGATTCTGGAAGAATCGCGTCTCTTCCAAGCGTCCTGTGCCACCGGAGTCGGTGTCATACTGGAACTCGGTCACCACGCCCTCGAAGGAGACGTGGTAAACTTGCTGACCCAGATCGTTGTACCAGAAGTACTCCGTGAACGGCTGGGGCATGAAGGCGGTGGGGATGTGCCCGCTGGCGTCCAAGACCCCCATGCCGCTGGCATTGGGATCAAACGAGGGCATGCCCAGCGGCAAAGTGCGCGTCAGCTGGCGGCCTTGCGCATCGAAGGTGAAGCGGGTCTCGCGAACGTCGGCGCCCTCGTAACCCACGCCCGTTTCGTGGTCGTAGGCAATCGTGCCGTCGGTTCCTTGGGCCACGTTGTCGCGGATTAGCGTTTGGTTACCGTTGGCATCATAACCATATTCGTAGCGCGGCCGCACTAGCTGGCCCGTCTGCCAATGCGCGACGGCGGGCAACACGACCGCACTCAAGCGGCCACTGGCGTCGTACTCGAAGAACTTGGTCGGCAGCGGCGCACCTACGGCCAGCGAACCTAGCGGCTGTGTGGCATCCGGTTGCCCGTCCGCGTCGGCGTCCCAGCCGGTGACCACAAAGGAGTCGGCATCGACGTTCCAATCCGCCAGGTACAAGGTGTCCGTCTGCTGCGTCTCCGCCTCTTGGCGTCCGAACTTATCGTAGTGGACCAAGACGAACGATTCGACGGGCGTGCCGACGCCATAGGTCGTCTTCACGCGATTGCCGAATTCGTCGTACTCGTACGAGGTCCGCTGGGCGGCGGCGTTCAGCGGAGCGGGGTAGCCAGGGAGACGGTCGCCGTTCTCGCCCACGACCTCGACCAGATTGGTGCGTTGCTCCGCGACGCGACCCTGGTCGTCATACTCGGTCTCGCTGCGCAAGCGGACGTGAAAAGCAGTTAGCGGAGAGCCGAGAGCGGAGAGTACGGACTCAGGCAAGGCGACGGAGTCGGCTCGCACGATGTGGCCGATCGTGGCCACTTGACGCCCGAGGGAGTCGTACTCGTATTGGGTGACTTGCCCATCGGCGGCGATCGAGCGGGCAACCTGGCCCTTAGCATTGTAGACGGTTTCCGTCGCCGAGAGCACGCTCCCGGAAGTTGACAGGTTTGAGCTGAGCGTTGAGGGTCCGGAGTAAGCCGGATCCAGCGGATCGACGGGGTTCCCCGTAGCCGGGTCGATGACGTCGATTTGTACGCCTTCAAGACGCTCCGTTTTCACGACGCGGCCGAGGGTGTCGTAAATGGTCTTGGTGCCGTACACCGTGGCGGTGGAGTCGAGGACGTAGCGATCCGTGGCGACTTCGACCCGGCCGTAGTCGTCGTACACGGTGCGGCTGACGAGCCAAACCACCTCGGTGCCGCCTCCCTCGCTGGCACGTCGGGCTTGGGTGGCCGTCTGCACGACTTCGCCGTACCGATTGTACGTGGTGCGAGACTCGTTGCCATACTGGTCGAAGGAGGAGACAACGCGTCCCGCATTGTCGTAGTCCGTGCGGGACGTGCTGACCGTCGTACCGCGACTAGTCAGGACCGACGTGACCAGGGCACCCGTACCGATCAGGTCGATTACGATGCCCTTGACTCGTTCGGTCTGAATCACGCGTCCCGCGCCGTCGTAGGTGGTGATCGTGCCGCCGATCGGCTCGGTTGTGCCCTCGACATACTGGTCCGTGGTGGCCACGGCCCGGCCCGCGGCGTCGTAGACTGTCCGCGAGACCAGATACTGGGTTCCCTCGCTGACGCTTCGGGTTTCGCTGCGGGTCTGAATCTGCTGGCCGCGCAGGTCGTAGGTGTTTTCCGTGACGTCCTTATTCCGGTCGGTGCTCGATGTGACCTGACCGGCGGCGTTATAATCGGTCCCGCTGCTCCAGAGGACGAAGTCCTGATACGGCGCGGCGTCGAACTGAACCGCCTCGATGGCGCTGGCGTCGGTGATGTACTGACCGGCGGACAATTCGAGCCGACCAGACTCGACCACTCGCCGGTTCCCGTCATAGTGGGTTACGTCCAGGACTTGGACGCTGCCACCCGTACTCGTGTCGAAGTACCAGGTGCCGACCTGATCGCCATTGATGTCGTAGGCGAAGGAAGTCGTACGGCCTGCGGCGCTCGTCGTGCTGGTCACGTCACCGTACTGGTTGTAGGTGCTGTTGACCAACAGGATACCAGCGTCGTTGTAGACCTTGGTCAAGTTGCCCTTCGGGTCGTAGTCCATGCGAGTAACCACGGAGGTCCGCTGGCCGTTGGCATCCAGCGCCGGTGCGTACGTCGCGGAGAGCAGCCCCCGTTCGTCATACACGTTGGTCGTCGGGTTCTGCAATTCGTCGAACGTCGTGGTCGGTTGGCCGTGGCCGTTGTAGTGCGTCGCCGTGGACGTGCCGCGTGGATGGATCGTCTCCAGCAGATCGCCCGTCTGCTCGTCGTACCGATATCGAGTCGTCAGATCGTTCGTTTCTCCGTTGTCCAGGGAATCGATCAGGCCGACGACGGTCGTTTCGGTCAGCACCCGGTCCTTGGCGTCGTAGGTCCGAAGCGCGATCCCGCCTTCCGGGTTTTCCTCGCGAACCACGTTGCCGTGAGCGTCGGTCTGGACAATGGAGGTATTGCCGAGTTGGTCGGTGATATGCTGGATCTTCGATTCGCCGTTCCACTGGTATTCGATCGTTTTTCCGTCGGCGTCCGTCACGCGTTTGACTCGGCCCTGCTCGTCGTATTCCGTCCTGGCCGCGCTTCGGCCTAGTGGGTCGATGATTTCGTCAAGATAGTGCTCCGGGGCGTCGGCCCCGGTCAGGTACCTGAAGGTCGTCGTTGCGTCGACGCGATCGGTCATGGAGACCAGATCGCCCGCCGCGTCATAGGCGTATTCAATCCGGTGACCCGCCGGATCGATCAACGCCGTAATCCGCCCGCGGAAGTCGCGTTCGAACTGAACGCTACGGCCGGCGCTGTGTTCGATGCCCATGCCGGTGAACGTCAGCGTGTTGCCCGATAGGTCCGTGATCGTCGACAGTTCGCCCGTCTCGGCGTTGATCGCCAATTCGGTCCCGTTACGCAGCTTCAGGGTGTACGCGCCGCCCAGCACTGGGTCCGCGGGCGTGTAGTCGCGCCCGGTGCTCATGTCGATATACGTGTTGTAGCTCAGCTTGCGCAGGTAATACGGCTCGACGATCAGGTCGCTGGTCACGCCGTAGTCCGGAAGGAAACGCGGCACGTAGTCGGCGGTGAAACCAAATCCGAAACTCTGCTGCTCGGGCGCGAATGTGAAGCCTTGTTGGCTGCCATCCGGCAATGTGATGACCACGCGCGTGCCATCTTCAAAGGGCCGATGACCGAATAGGCCGCCGCCCTGGGTGCCGTCCCCGAAGTCGACTGATACTTTCGTGTTGCTCAGATCCAGCCGCCAGCCGTAACCGAAATCGCCCTGAATCTCCGCGTCCAACGTGTCGTAGGTCCGCGTGATCGTGAGCGGCAGGCCGGCGACCGGTACTTCCAGATCCACGAAGCTGAGCGTGAAATTGCCGAGCTTCAGATTGCCTTCCACTTCCACCGTCACACTGTCGCTGGACGTGTTGTTGCCGGTGTCTGTGACGACCAGGTCCAGGCGGTACATTCCGTTGCGCAGGATCGTGGGATCGAAACGCCCCAGCACGCCGTTATCGATCGTGCCGGTGCCCTCGGCGATCAGGCCACCCTGTCCGCCGTCCAGCGGCGTATAGGTCAACTGCCAGTCGCGGATCGCCACGTCGTCGGCCACCGTGCCGACCACGTCGACCGGTTCCGTGACGGCCTGGCCGTCGGTCGGCAGCGCGATCACGGCCGTGGGGGCCGCGACATTGGTCGGGTCGGCCACGAATACCGAGACCGAGGCGGTGGGACTCAACTTCCCGTTGACGTCCTTGGCGGTGGCTTCGAATCGCAGCTCGCCCAGATGCGCTGCGGTCAGTGTCAATTGGGCTCGGCCCGCAGCATCTAACGCCAACGCCTGGTTGAGCGGCGTGGTAACGCCCCCTTGAGTCACGCTGACCAGCGTCAGCGTCTTGGAACCGGCGGCCACCGCCACGTCGTCAATCGCATGCACGAGGATGGCGACCGTCTCGCCGATCTCGGCCGCCGTCCGGTCGGGAAGAATCGTGACCCTGGGACCCGTATTATCCGCGACAACGGACACGCGGAAGGTTGTCTCCAAGGGTGCGGCGATGCGGTTGTCCGTGACCGACACGATCACGTCGAACTGGTCCGTATCCCCCGGGTCGGTCTGCCAGCGGATGCGGCCGAACTCGTCGATCGTCAGGCCGCGGTCCAGCGAGGCCGCATCCAACGCGTATTCCAAGCTGTCCCCGTCGGCATCCGTAGCGTTGACGTCGACCTGCAGTTCCGCGCCTTCGGTGACGGTTTGGTTGTCGATGGCCTCGACGGTAGGCGGGTGGTTGGCCGGTGTCACCAGAATGGCGAACCGCTGACTGGCGGTCGCTTGGCCGTCGGACGCCTGGAACTGGAACCAGACCAGGCCCACGGTGGCGGGGGTCCAGGCGAGCACGCCGGAGGCCGGATTGCCGTCACTGCGTGTGAAGGTCCCGCTGCCGGGCAGCGTGCTGGGCTCGACCATGCTGATCGAGACCGTATCGCCCGCGTTGGGATCGTCAGCCGTCACGGTGAGCGCGAAAGTTTTGCCCACTTCAGCCATCAGCGGTTCGGGGATCGACGAAGTGATGCGCGGGGCGGCGTTGGGAGCCGTGGCCAGAACCTGTACCCTGTAGCCCTGCCCCACGCCCATGCCGAATTCATCGACCACGTTGATCTGCACGTAGAACACGCCCAGCGCGTCCGGCGTCCACTGCAAGCGGCCGGTGGTCGGATCGAAGTCCACGTTCGGATCGCTGGCCGAAATCTCCGAGTTCGGGGCCAGCGAGTACGTCAGCCGGTGCCCGTCCGGATCGGAAGCCCGGATCGTGTAGTCGTACAGCTCGTTGCGCACGGCGATCACCGGCGGATCCGACTCGATTACCGGCGGGCGATTGGCGCCGGCCACGGTGAGCGTGACGACTTGCTCGTCGCGGAGCCCCAAGGTGTCGCTGGCCACGACGGTGAACGTGTGGGAGCCCACCTGACTGACTGTGGGGCGCCACTGGATCAGCCCCGTCAGAGAATCGATTGTCATGCCGGCGGGGGCCGGGTCGGGAGACCCTGGCCCAGCTAGCGAGAAGACGACGCTGTCGCCGTCCGGATCGACGGCGGCGGCATCGTAGGTGTAGCGGTAGTTGGCGATGGCCGAGGTGGAAGCGGTCGAGGTAAACTCGGGCGGCTGGTTCTGAAGCTGCTGCACGACCGTCAACTGCGACTGGACCGGGACGATATTTTCCCCATCGGACACGCTCAGGGAGACGGTGTATTCCGGGGGCGAGAGTTGCTCGGCCGTAGGCGTCCAGGTCAGCAGGCCCGTGGGGCTCAGGTTCATGCCGGGCGGCAGCGAGCTGAGCACGGGCGTGAACGTCAGCGGATCGCCTTCCGGATCGCTGGCCGGCACCTGATAGATCATCGCCACGCCGAAGGGCACTTCGCGCCGCGGCGCGAAATCCACCAGGGGCGGGTTGTTGCTATTGGGGTCGATGACCTGCAGGTGATACGTCTGGGTGTCCGTGCCGCCGCGCTGATCATCGGCCGAAACGGTGACTTCGTACAGGCCCGGCGCATCGGGCGTCCAGGTGAGTTGTCCGGTACTGGCGACCACCCCAGGTGTGCTCGTCGGCTGCAAGCCGCCGATCGCCACAAGCTGGCGGAGGTCTTGCATCGCGTAGCGGACCACATCGGTGGTGTTGGGATCGGTAGCGTGGACCGTATACTGGTGCAATGCGCGCAGGTTGACGGTTTGGGTGGGCGTCGAATCGATGACCGGCGGGGCGTTGTCCAGCACCCGGAGGGTGAACGATTGGCTGCTGGAGCGCTGGCCGTCCGTGGCCGTCACCACCACATCGACGTTGCCGCCCGCCGTGGGAGTCCAGGTGATCACGGCCTGCGTTGCCGGGTGCGTGGCTGACGGGATGATGTTCATCGCGACCGGATCGCCGCCCGAATCGGTCGCCGTCACACTGAAGGTGATGGCGTCCCCGTTGGGATCTTCCCCGATGACTTCGTAGGTCCACTGCCGGTCGCGCACCGCCGGACCCGTGGGGTTGCTGACGATCGCGGGCGGCTCGTTGGCGGCCACCGGCGGCAGGACTTCCAGGGGGAAATGCTGTTCTACGGGCGCATTGACCCCGTCGCTGACCGAGACGGTTACGGCGTAGTCGCCGATCATCCCGGCGCGCCAGCGGAGGACGCCCGACGCGTCGACCGTCATTCCGGACGGCGCGGTCGTCAACTGGTATTGGAGAGCGTCGCCGTTGGGATCGTAGGCATCGAGGGCGTAGGAGTAGACGTCTCCCTGACGCACGGAGTTGGGCGGCAGCGAGCGGATCACGGGCGGCAGGTTGGACGGCACGGCCTGGTCGACCACTTTCAGGGTGAACCGCTGGGTCGCTTCGCCGCCCCGGCCGTCGGAGACCTTGACGATCACGGCATAGCTGCCGGGCACGGTACCGGTCCAAGTGATCAGCCCGGTGCTGCTGCCGATCGCGTTGGTGGGGATCTGGGAGGCGGGGTCCAGCGCGTAGGTCCGGTTTTGTGGAGGATCATCCGTGTCGCTGGCCGTGACCGCATAGCTCCAAGCGACGTCCTTGTACGCCGGCCCCGTGGGCAAGGACGTGATTGTCGGCGGCTGATTGACATCCACGACACCTAGTTGGAACGATTGCGTCGCGTAGCCGCTGAGCGGGTCGCCGTCGTCGGCCTGGAGGGTAATCGAGTGCGGAGCCGCCGCCAAGTCGCCGACCGTGGGGGTCCACGTCAGCCGCAGCTTGTCCGCGAACGTCTCGTGCGTCAGTCCGGCTGGGGCGCTGGCGACGGTCCAGGAGATCGGATCGCCGTCCGCGTCGGTGGCGGTGGCCAGATACGTCCAGACGCGGCCGACGTAGGCCGGCCCTTGGGGGCTGGACGTGATGGCGGGCGCATTTCCCGTGCCCGCCGGGACTTGAGCCCCGATCGTAAACGTCTGCGTGGCAACTCCACCGCGGGTATCGTCGACTTCGATGGTAAACGGTTGGGAGCCGGCGGCGCCTGCCGTCCAGGTGAGAGTTCCGCTGGCTTCGTCGAATTCAATGATACCCGCCTGTTCTGTCGGACTGGTCAGCCGATACTGCAGTAGGGCCTGGTCGCCCGGATCGGAGTCGGTCGCCCGGACTACATACGTCCATGCTGACTGAACCTGCGCCGGCCCGGCCGGAACGGAGGTGATCGCGGGGGCCGTGTTCTGGCGGACGACGGGCAGCGTGAAGGTTTGGGTGATCAGCCCGTTCACGCCATCGGTGACCGTGACGACCAGGTCGGTGTTGCCTGCCGTCGTGGGCTGCCACGTCAGGAGCCCCGTCGCCGGATCGATGTCTGCGCCCAGAGCTTGGGTAGCCGTATCGATGCCGTAGGTCAAAGCATCCCCGTCGGGATCGACGGCGTTCGCCTGGTAGCGATAGGTCTGACCGACGACGGCGGGTCCGGTCGGGACGGAGGTGAAGCGGGGCGAAGCATTGGGTGGTACGTCGGCTTGGGCGGGCACCTCGAAAGTCTGCTCGGCGTAGGCGCCATCCGTATCTGTCACGCGGACCTTGAAGATCAAGCCTTCGGGCACTTCGCCCGATTTTGGCGTCCAGCGGAGCGTCTTTTCGGTAAGCGTGATGTGTTCCCACAGTGGATTGTTGAGGTCGTGCGAAACGACGAAGTACTCCAACAGGTTGTCATCGCCGTCAGGATCGGAAGCCTTGATCAGATAGGACCACTGCTGGCCCTGGTACGCGGGGCCCGTGGGCGTGGACGAAATCCTTGGCGGCTCGCTGGGCATGGTCTGGGCGATGACCGGCAGCGTGAAGCTCTGGGTGAACGAGGCCCCGGCCTGGTCGGTGGCGGTGATCGCGACGGGGAATTTGCCGAGCAGCTTCGGCGTCCACTGCAGCGTCCAAGTCGCAGGGCTGACGCTGGCGTTCACCACGATCTCCAAGCCGCGGTCGAGCGATGCTTGGTCGAGCGAGGGCGTGAGCGTATCGCCGGGGTTCGGATCGCTGTAGGCGATCGGGTAGGCGTAGGCCTGGTTGATGATGGCCGGGGACGGCGGGTTGCTGCTGATCAGCGGCGGCGAGTTGGGATCGACGGTCAGGAAGTAGATCTGGACATCCTGCCCGCCGCGGCCGTCGGACACGGTGACGGTGACCAAGTGATCCCCGGCCGCCGGATTGGCCCAGTTGATTTGCCCGGTGGAAGCGGCGATGGTCAGGCCGCGGGCCCGGGAGGCGGGATCGAGCGTGTAGGTCAGCACGTCCCCGTTGGGATCGGTGGCCTGCGCCGCATAGACGTACGGCTGACCGGTCGCCGCGGTGGTGAGCGGCGTCGAACGAAACGCGGGCGGATCGTTGGTCGAGGTGACGACCAGGTCGTAGATTTGAAGGTCCATGCCGCCGCGGGAATCGGTCACGCGCACGTACACGGGATGCGTCCCGACCTGCTCGCTGGTCGGCCGCCAGGCGATGCGTCCACTGTCCGCGTCGATGGCCATGCCCGCCGGCGCATAGGCCAGGTCGAACGACAGGCGGTCCATGTCAGGATCGGTCGCCGTCACGTCGTAGCGATAGATTTCATCGACGGCCACGGCGGCCGGCGGCGTGGAAGTGATTTCGGGTTGCTGATTGATGTACCCGGCAGGCAAGACCACGTCGATGGCCAGCGTGATGGTACCCGAGCCTCCGCGCCCATCGTTGGCCCGGACCTTGACCGAGTGCGAGCCGACCTGGCCGGGCTCCGGCCGCCAGCGGAGCATGCCGGTGAGCGGATCGATGGTCACGCCGTCCGGCAAGGCCGCATTGCCGGCGGGATCGTCAACGAGCTGATAACGGACCGGTTCGTCGTCGGCGTCGGTGGCCGACACGGAGAGCGAGTACTCGCGATCGGCTTCCCAGGTCAGAGGCGCCACCGCTTCGAAGACCGGGTTCGCGTTGACCTCGGAAGGATCGAGGACCGACACCTTCCAGGGCTGCAGGTCGCTGCCGCCGCGCCCGTCGATCACCTGGGCCGTGAATTGGTAGTCGCCCGACGCTTGGGGCGCCCACTGCAGCAGTCCGGTGTGCGGATCGATCGTGGCCCCGTGCGTTTCGCCGACGAGTGAGTATTCCAGCGGGTCGTCGTCGGCATCCAGGGCATCGACGTCGTATTGGTACGGAACACGAATCGTAAGCGGGATGGAGCCCAGGACCGTGGCGATGTTCAGGAAGTGCAGATCCAGGGAATGGGCCTGCCCGTCGCCGGTGACTTGGATCTCGAACGTGGCCGTCGTGCCCGAGATCGCGTCGTACTGAATGCCCGTCAAGTTCGTCACGATGCCCGGCTCGGTCCCCTCGACGTTGAGCGCAAACGACGAGTTGATCAGCGCCGCCCGGATGGCCGCACCGATACCCGCTGCCGGATCCCCCTGCCCGTAAATATCGAAGTACAGGGGGTCTCCCGGCTCGATGGGATCGCCTGGAATGCCGGAATCGATCGTCTGGGGTGACTCATTCACGGCTCCCGTCAGTTTCGCCAGCGCTTCGAGGAACTGCCGCGGATCTGGATTGCCCCAGTCACGTCCCAGGCCGATCACCAGCGCCCCCAAGTCGTTCAAGGCCTTCACGGTCTCTTGGATTTCCGCGCCGCCCGGGGGTGCTTCGTCGCGGTAGAAGCCCTGGAACTCCGCCAGGGGAACGGTCACTCCGTTTCGCCCGGTGATGATCTCGGGCTGCGGGTCGGAGGGGCGGTAGGCCGTGCCGATATCGGTCGCCAGAATGATGATGGGCAACGCGCCCGGCCGGAAACCGACGCCTCCCAGCGAACCGCTGGCAGGTAAGGTCCCGATGGTCGGATCGGCGAAGTACGAGGCAAACGGCGGCACATCGCCGCTACTGCCCGGATCGGTCTGGGTCGGACCAATCCCTGCCGGTCCGGAGTCGATCGCATCGCCGTCCTGATTCCCGTCGAAGCCCAATCCGGTCGCCACTTGGTACAGGGCCTCGATGGCCGTTTCTGGGCCGTCGCCTCCACCCCCAGGGGCGCTGCGATCGAGCGCGCTGCTGATCGCCGCCGTGAACCCGGAGGTGCCGGTCGTGAGGATGGGCTGGTTCAGAATATAGGGGCGGCCGACAGAATCTTCCCCGTACAAACCCGCATATTCCTCGAAACGTCCCACGCCGAAGGCGAAATCGACGTTCGGGAACGCGGTCCCCAGATCGGCGATCAGTTCTGGAAAAGCCGCGGTAACCGCTGGCGCCGTGTTGGTAAAGCTGCCCGTATCGTCGAACAGCAGGAACACGTCGGCGGCCGAGACCACGATCGCGTCATCCGGCAGCGCGATGCTCACCGTCAGCGTCTGCGTCTGTCCTGCGGTCAGGGCCAGATCGATCGTCCCCGGAGCGACATCACCCAGCGCCGAGTTCGCGTCCAGCGTGGGGAGGATCAATCGCTTTTCGGGCTCGCTCACGATGATCGGCGGATGATTGCCGTCTTGGGGATGGATGTAGATGTCGAAAACCTGCAGCGCTTCGCCGCCGCGGCCATCGACGACCTGGGCCGTGACCGAAACGGTCTGTCCCACCAGTTCGGCCGGCGGGGTCCATGCAATCAAGCCGCGCGAGGCATCGGCCACCGCCATGCCCGACGGATAGTCGCCCGAGAGCGAGAATGTCAGCGGGTCGAGATCCGGATCGAGGGCCGCCAAGGGATACTGGTAGGGCACGCCGACTTCGGCGTCGGTGACGGGCGTCGAGGTGAACCGCGGCGGCCGGTTGGCCGAATCGACGACGTGCAGCGTATACGGCTGGTCCTCGTAAGCGCCGTAGGGATCGGTGGCGCGAATGACCACCGTGTGGTCACCGCGGTCGCCGCCGGCCGTGGACCAGCGAACCAATCCGCTGGCGGCGAAGACGGTCATCCCGGCCGGCCCGGACACGAGCGAATAGGTGACCGGATCGCGATCGGGGTCGGGGGCATCCGCGTTATATTGGTAGATCGTCCCCGCCACCGCTTCGGTATCCGCCTCGGTCTGGAACCGCGGCGCGTCGTTCAGGACCCCCAGGACCACCAGTTCATAGTGGAACCGCGTGCGCGCTGGAGTGTGGAACTTCAGTTCGACCTGGGCCGAATCGCCGGGCGAGAAGAACACATCCGTGTCGCTGACCAGCCGATCCGTAATGTTGTAATACGGCATGCCGCCAGGCGAGATCCCGTCGAGATCGCGGACCGTGACCGCGGGATTGTCCAGGTCCTTGATGCCCAGCAGAATCGGACCGCGGACCGAGTACGTGCTGACGTTGGCCAGATCGACGTGGGCGTACAGGAAATCGGGCGCATCGTGGTAGGAGGTCCAGCGGTAGGTGACCCCGACCGCCGTCGTCACATCGGTCAAGCGCTCGAAGTCGACGTCCAGCAGAGGGCGAGGTCCCGGCGGGGCCGCCAGCGTGACGGTGGCGGTGGATTGATGGCCGGCGGCGTCCTGGATGGTGTACTGGAACGTATCGCCCGCAAACCCGGTGGGTGCCTCGTAGGCCAGGTACCCATCGGAGCGTGTGACCGTGCCCGCGGGAGTGCCGCCGACGGAGACGATCGTCAACGCATCGCCGTCCGGGTCGGAGTCGTTATCCAGCGGATAGAGGAACATCCGCACTCCCGCCTCGACGTCCTTCACGATGTCATCGACGGCCACGGGAGCCAGGTTGGCTTGGACCGTCACGGTCGCCGTATCCGATACGTATCCGTCCGAAACCGTATACTGGAAGGTGGCCAGGTCGAAACCGGCTGCGCCGGTGAAGAGGAGCTGCTTCTGATCGGGACGGATGGCCACGCTGCCGGAAGCGGGTTGCGTCACACCCACGATCGACAACAGGCTGCCCAAGTCATTGGCCAGGACGTCCAGGTTCTTGGCGACGCCGGCAATGGCCCCCGTAAACGTGTCGTTCACGGCATCTGTCCGAGCCGCGACCACCGAGGCCGTGATCGTGAAACGGAACTCGGATTCGTCCGGATCGTTGGAGTCGATGACGACGTCCTGGGAATACGCGCCGAGCGTATTGGCGTCGAACGTCAGCGTCAGAAACTCCTTCGCTTGCGGGAGCAGAACGAGCCCCTGCCAATCGTCGGTGGTCGAAACGCCCGGCGGGAAAGAGATGTCGTCGATGCTCAAGGGGCTGCCGCCCGTATTCTTGAGAACCGCCACCCGCTCGCGTTGCTCACCCCGCTGCAGGGTCCCGAAATCCAGCGGCGTGTCGCCGGTGGACAGCGGAATCGTCGCGCTCGCGTCGCCAAAGACGCCGATGTCCGGAGGCAGCGCCGCGGCGGAAATCCCCAGCGTCAGCGTGTACGCTCCTTTGGGAATCGAAGCTGATCCGCTATCCGCCACTTCGGGATCGTAGTCGGTGTTGGTCTCACCCGAGATCCCGACGTAGTACGTGCCGTCCACCGGAGCCGTGTAACTGAACCAGGCGTCGTTGCCCGCGGCCAACTCTGCACCCAGAGCGTCGAATAGCCGGACGTACCCGTTCAGAGCACTGCTCGACGTGTCCAAACGCACGTAGAGATTCTGACCGGCAGCCAGCGACACTTCGACGAGATCGACGTCCCAGTACGAGTAACGGCCGTCACCGATTTGAGCTTGCAGCGGTGCCAAGACACCGGGGGTCAAGTTCATGGGGTAGGCGGTCGACAGTTGATCGCCCGGCACATCCAGTTCTGCCGCGTCGTTCCAATCGACGATGGTGATCGTGGCCGCGGATCTCCCCAGGACGGCGTTGACGGGAGAAGAGAGCACCACCTGGAATTGTTCTTCGGGCTCGAGGGCGGCGTTGTAGACGATCGGAACTTCGATGTACTTGAGGGTTTCTCCCACGCCGAAAGTCAGCGTTCCCGAAGTCGCCACGAAATCGTCAGGGGCGACGGCGGAGCCCGCCACGGCCGTGTAATTGACCTGCAGCACCTCATGGGCCGGCGAGACGAGAGCCACGGGCACCAAGGCCGTTGTCGCGGTCTCCCGCACCATCACGTCCTGGACGCTGACTTCCCGCGGATCGTAGTCCAGAATCGTCACGTCGACGATGCCAGGCTCGCCGATCCGGGCGTAGGTGGGGTTGTACAATTCCAGTTGGAAGGTTTCATCGTCGGACGTCGAGTCCGTTTGCGTCTGCACGGTGAAAGTGGCTTCCAAGGTGCCCGGCGGAATAACCAGCCAGCCGCTGGCAGTGGCCGTGTTCAGGTCGCTCCATTCCGCCGTCCCCAATTGATACTTGTAGTACACTTGGACTTGGTCGGGCGAAACCTCCGCCAGTTGCACGCGGACTGCGAGCGAAGCGCCCTCGTCCACCGAGAGAGAAGCCGTCTCGAATCGAACCTCGGGGAACGTGTCGCTGATGTCCAGAATCGTGACGCCCAGCGTGTCCGGCGTGCCCAGTTGCGCGTAGCTCGGATTGTACAAGGTCAGCGAGAAGGTCTCGTCGGTTTCGACCGCCGCGTCCCGCTGGATGTCGATATCAAACGTCCGCTGGGTCACGCCGGGGGCAAACGTCAATGTGCCGTACAGTTGCGACGTGTTGGCGAAGTCCCAGCTGTATGCCGTGCCCATGGTGTTGGTGTAGGACACCGTGACCGTGTCGCTGGACGGCTCTGACAGGGTAACCGTCACCGTCAATCGGTCGTCTTCGTTGACCGACGCGGTGGCCGCGGAGAATTGGACCGTGGGGAACGTGTCGCTGATGTCCAGGATCGTGACGCCCAGCGCGTTCGGGGCGCCCAGTTGGGCATAGCTCGGACTGTATAAAGACAAGGAGAAGGTCTCGTCTGCCTCCACCGCCGCGT
>JAAYYU010000199.1 GCA_012515235.1 Candidatus Anammoximicrobium sp. | reverse complement strand
GCCGTATCCGGCACCTGCTTCACGCAAACAATACTGTGATAACCCACCGCTACAGGCTCCTGTTCGCCCTCGTGCCCAAAACCAAAGTGCCGGATTATTGACGCCCATCCGGCAAGGGTCAAGACCGTTCGTCGAACGCCTGCTAGCAGCCTGTGGAAAAACAGGGGCAGGCAACTCGCGGTGATCGGTCTGCCTTGGGTTTCTCCGGCTCAGCGCGGAGCCAGTTGCTGTTTTTCAGCAGGCTGCGACTGTTTTCGGCGTCCGCGTCCCCGGAGGGCCCTCGGCGTGGCCGGCAGAACGGACGCCGTCTGCGTCGGATGTCGGCGGTGCCCTCAGCCAATCTGGACCGGAACCTGCCCTGCGAGGTCCAGCGTCACGGCCTCGAAGTCAAACCCGTACAGTTGCCAGGGGCGGGTGGCTGCGGCCTGGTTGGCGATCCGCACGGCGCCGGACTTCGCGGCTGGGGCCAGGAACAGCAGTGTGGCCTCGCGCAACGGGTTTGCCGCGTTCAGGGTGAACGCGCTGCCGGAGTCGAACGTCGCCGCCACGCTGCGGCGCGAGATTTCCCACTGGTAGATCTGCTCGTTGGTCCACCACTCCAGCCCTTGGGTCCGGCCGTAATCGACCAGGCCGCAGAGCGCATCGGCCACCTTCGGTTTCTGGATGTGCGCGGGATGGAACAGGAAATGGGCGACGCCGTGATGCCGCAGCGCGGAATCCAGCAGTTGCCGGCCGTATTCCGCCGGACACACGACCACCAAGTCCTGCGTCTGCAGGTTGACTTCCAGCACCTTGAACATCCGCGGCGTATCGGCTTCGTCGTCCAACGGGAAATAGGGTTGCGAACCGCCCAGCGCAAAGCCGATCGTTCCCTGCTTGCTCGGCCCGCGCGTCTGGTCCGAGTGCAGTCCCGCCTCTTCGCACCAGCGCCAGAAATCCAACCGGCCCTCCCAGCGTGTGTAGTGACTCTTGTTGGAATGGACCTGTTTCAAGCCCGCTTCCTGCAGCAGCCACTGCCGCTGGAACAGGAAGTTGTCCTTCGACCACGACGTCTGCGGACCGCCGCCCAGGGCATCGTAATGCAAGGCCACTTCGTAGCCTTGCTCCTGCAGCGTGCGGTAGAATTCCCGCGGGTAGCCGCCGGGGTACAGCATGCACCACGTGGATTTGATCTGGCAGCGGTTCATCACCTCCAACAGCGCCGCCGCCTTGACGGGATCGTTGCCGTCCGAGTCGTGCGAAATATGGCCGACGGCGGGCAGGCCGCGCGGCCAGGACCAGAGCAGAGGCAAGCGGATGCCCTGTTCGCGGGCTGCGTGGAACACGCTCCGCAGGATCAGCTCGCGCAGTTCGTCCGCGATCGGTTCCAGGAAGACGGGGACCTTGTCGGGTTCCATCGGGGTGCGGTCCCGCGTCCAGTCCAGCACCATCCCGTCCTCGGCTTTCAGGATCCCTTCGTTGGTCGCGGCAGTCCCGTCCGGCGCCACGCGGACATCCTGGAACACCGGCAGGCCCTGTTGGATGTGGACGATCGAGAACAGCAGATCGGGCGCCAGCAGGATCGCCCGCCCCGCGCCCACGCGGTGCTCCAGAATCGCACTGCCTTTCGACGCGCCGAGGCCGGACTCCAAGCCGGCCAGCGGAGTCGCCGAGCCGGGCTTCACGGTACAGCCGCCAAACACGTGCAGCGAGCTGCGCAGCCCGGCGGTCAGCGGATGATCCTGGGCCGTCACCTTGATCCAGCCCTCCGCCAAGCGGCGGGCGTCCGTGACGCCGAACACTTCGTCCAGCCCCGACGTGCCGCCGATTCCCACCAGCGAGCCCCCGTTGCCGACCCACGTGGCCAGGATCTGGCGCTGGTCGGCGGTCAGCGGCACATCGCCGGCCAGCAGCACGATGGCCTGCGGGCGGCGAAGCAGCCACGGCAGGCGGTCCGGAGGCAACTCCTCGAAGAACACGCCCGCACGCCCCAGGACTTCGCCGAGGTAGCACCACGCGCCGGAGCGCGGATTGACGTCGCGGGAGACCGCTTGCGTCACCACGAGCACGGGCGAGTTCAGCGCCGTCGCCGGGCCAGCGTCCGCTACGGCCGGTCCGCCAGTTGCCCGGGGTTCCGTTGAGGAGCCCGCCGGTTGGTCTGCAGGCTGGGCTGCGAGCCACTCCGGGATCGCCAGGCAGCCGCTTGCTGCCGCCGCAGTACGAAGGAAAGCACGCCGTGTCGTAGAACTGCTCATGGAGAACCTCGCTGCCTTGTTGTCTGAAGGGTGGTCGTTCCAGGACTCTACTCCAACACCAGGACTCTACTCCAGTACCAGGGCCAGGCCCATGCCGCCGCCGACGCACAGGGTGGCCAGCGCCCGCCTGGTCCAGCCCCGCGCGATGCGGTGGGCCAGATGCACGGCCAGTCGAGCGCCGGAGGTGCCGATCGGATGCCCCAGGGCGATCGCGCCGCCGTCGGGGTTGACCCGGTCGGGTTCCAGGGACAGTTCCTGCATGCATGCCAGGGCTTGCGCCGCGAAGGCTTCGTTCAGCTCGATCGTGTCCATGTCGTTTAGCCGGATCTGCGACCGCTCGCACAAGCGGCGCGTGGCGTGGACCGGGCCCAATCCCATCCATTGCGGATCGCAGCCCACGGCGGCGTACGGCCCGATCGTGGCCAGGATGGGCCAGCCGTTGCGGACCGCCGCGGACTCGGCGCACACGACCAGCATGGCCGCGCCGTCGTTAATCCCGGAAGCGTTCCCGGCCGTGACGGTGCCGTCCGCCTGGAACGCGGGACGCAGCGCGGCCAGCTGCTCCAGCGTCGTATCGGGCCGCGGATGCTCGTCCCGCTCGAGCTTGTCCACGGGCACCAGTTCGTCCTGGTAGCGGCCTTCGGCGTAAGCCCGCCGTGTGTTCTGCTGGCTGCGCAGGGCAAAAGCGTCCTGAGCGGCCCGTTCGATGCCGTAGTGCTGAGCCAGCCGCTCGGCGGAAAAGGCCATGTGCTGGCCGCTGGACGGATCGACCAGGCCGTCGCGCAGCAGTCCGTCGACCAGCGTGCCGTCGCCCATCCGATAGCCGGAGCGGGCGCGCGGGAGCAGGTACGGGGCGTGGGACATGGACTCGGTGCCCCCGCACAGCACGACCTCGGCCTGGCCCGTGGCGATCGCCTGGGTTGCCAAGACCACCGCCTGCAAGCCCGACGCGCACATCATGTTGACGGTCAACGCCGGCCGGTCCATCGGCACACCCAGGGCCAAGCCGATCTGGCGGGCCACGTTCATGCCCAAGCCGGCGCCGAGCACGTTGCCCACGATCGTCACGTCGATCCGATCCGCGCCGATGCCGTCCAGCGCGGCCCGCCCGGCGGCGACGCCCAGTTCCAAAGCCGTCCGCCGGGACAACTCGCCCAAAAACCGCCCCTGCGGCGTGCGTTTGGCCGCGACGATACAGGTCCGTGTCATGCGATCATCCCTCCGGTGCTGCGAAGACGTGAGCGGGCATCAAACGAACCAGGCGGACGACCGGCGCAAAGGGCATGCGGTTCAGGATCTGCTGCTGCAGGTCGATGCCCGGAGCGATCTCGACCAGTTCCAGCCGGTCGTCCAGCAGCCGGAAGACCGCCCGCTCGGTGACGTACAAGACCTCCTGGCCGATCTGGCGAGCGCGGCGGGCGCTGAACGACACCTGTTCGACCTGCTCGACAAACTTCGGGATCCGGCCTTCCGTGACGATCTTCAGCTGGCCGTTTTCGACCGCGACGGTCAGTCCGTCGGTCGTGAAGGTTCCACAAAAGACGACCTTTTTGGCGGTCTGGGTGATGTTCACGAATCCGCCGACTCCTGCCAGACGCGCGCTGAACTTGGACACGTTCACGTTGCACTGGGCATCGACCTGGGCCGCTCCCAGGGCGGCGAAATCCAGGCCGCGGCCGTCGTAGAAGTCGAACTGGGCCGGCTGATCCACGATCGCCTGCGGATGGAGCGACACCCCGAAACTCAGCCCGCCGGCCGGAATCCCGCCGATCGGCCCGCTTTCGACGGTCAGCGTCAAGCGATCCAGCAAGCCTCGCTCCGCGGCGATGCGGGCGATCCCCTCCGGCATCCCGATGCCCAGATTGGCGATCGCGCCTTCGGGCAGTTCGTCGCAAGCGCGGGCCGCGATGATCCGCCGAGGCCCCATCGGCAGCGGCTCCCGCACTGCAATCTCGCGCAATTGCGCCGCTGAGCCAGCCGTGACGAAGGCTGCGTTGAACTCGCTTTGATCGAACGTTTGCGGATGGTCCTGCAGATCGGAGACGACAATCCGGTCCACGAGAATGCCGGGGACGCGCACCAGCTGAGGCGGAGCCGGCTCCGCCGCCAACCGGCGCACTTGGGCGATCACCAGACCGCCGTTGTTGTGCGCCGCCTGGGCGATCGGCAGCATTTCGCCAAACAGGCCCTCTTCATCCATCACCAAATTGCCGTACGGATCGGCCGACGTGGCCCGCAGCAAGGCGACGTCGATCGGCACGGCCTTGTACCACAGCCACGTCCGCCCCCCTAAGTCCACTCGCTGGACCAGGCCCGGCGGAGTCCGCTCGTTCAATCGCCCGCCGGCTTGAATCGGATCGATGAACGTGTCCAGCCCGATGTGCGTGATGCATCCCGGCCGGCCGGCCGCCGTGTCGCGGAACAACTGGCAGATCACCCCTTGCGGAAAATTGTAGGCTTCGATCTTGCCCTCGATCGCCAGCCGACCCATCCGCGGAGCCAGGCCCCAGTGGCCGCCGATCACTCGCTTGACCAGACCCTCGTGAGCCAGATGGTTGATGCCCCGGTCGCGGCCGTCTCCCTGGCCGGCCGCGTAGACGACCGTCAGCTCGCGCGGCGATCCGGCAGCCAGGAACCGCTGCTCCAACGCCCGCAGCAGCCCTTCGGGGACTCCGGCCCCGACAAAGCCGCCGGAGGCCACCGTCTGTCCGTCGCGAATCAAACCGACGGCTTCTTCGGCCGAGCACAACTTCGCACCGCTGGTTGTTGTCATCTTCATTAATCCTCGTCCAAGTCTTCAGTACCTTGAAAATTCGGTGGCGTCAACCGAATCTTCAATGTCATCCGTACCAGCCGCCGTTGACATGCAGGATTTGGCCAGTGACGTACGACGCCAGATCGCTGGCCAAAAACAGGATCACGCCGGCCACTTCGTCCGGTTCGCCGAAACGGCCCAACGGGATCAGCTTCAGCATTTCGGCCCGCGCCGTTTCGGGGATCGTCTGGCCCATTTCCGTCAGAATCACGCCGGGCGCCACCGCGTTCACCGTGATCCGCCGTTTGGCCAACTCGCGGCTCAGGACCTTGGTCAATCCCGTCACGCCGGCTTTGGCCGCCGCGTAATTGGCTTGTCCGAAGAACCCGACGGCGGCCGAGATGGACGACAAGTTGATGATCCGGCCCCCGTCCGAGAGCCGTTCCGCGGCCGCTTTGCAGACGTTGTACACGCCCGTCAGATTCGTATCGATCACGGCTTGCCAGTCCTCGGCCGACAGCTTCTTCAACGTCCGGTCGCGCACGATGCCGGCATTGTTCACGACGATATCGAGCCGGCCGAAACGCCGCAGGATCTCCTCGATCATCGCCTCGACTTGCGGTCCTTCGCGCACGTCGGCTTCAAGGGCCACGCCCCGCTCCCCGATCTGCCGCGCGGTCTGTTCGGCCCGCTC
>JAAYYU010000198.1 GCA_012515235.1 Candidatus Anammoximicrobium sp. | reverse complement strand
TCCGCCGGGCAAGCCGGCGGGATTGCTGGGGGGCGGGCCGGCGGAGGTAGTGGGAAGCCGAATGATCCGCCGGGCAAGCCGGCGGGATTGCTGGGGGGCGGGCCGGCGGAGGTAGTGGGAAGCCGAACGATCCGCCGGGCAAGCCGGCGGGATTGCTGGGGGGCGGGCCAGCGGAGGTAGTGGGAAGCCGAATGATCCGCCGGGCAAGCCGGCGGGATTGCTGGAAGCAAGCCGGCGGGATTGCTGGGGGCAAGCCGGCGGGGGTAGTGGGAAGCCGAATGATCCGCCGGGCAAGCCGGCGGGATTGCTGGGGGCAAGCCGGCGGGGGTAGTGGGAAGCCGAACGATCCGCCGGGCAAGCCGGCGGGATTGCTGGGGGGGCGCAATCGTTGTCATCGGCGGCGGTCTCGGACGTATTGGATTGTGGAGGCCGAAGGGACGAGGTTCCCGGCGGACTGGCGACTTCACATTTTTTCGATGGGGAAAGCTCCGATGACACTACACAGAATTGCGACGGTGGCCGGTGGGGCAGTGGTGGTGCTGGGACTGATGGGGACGGGCCTGTGGTCGTACCTGCAAACGGCCGGGCAGCGGGCGGTGGCGACGGTGAAAGAAAACGTGCCGATCGACTTCGAGATCGACCGGGCACGGCGGATGGTGGG
Source organism: Candidatus Anammoximicrobium sp. (assembly GCA_012515235.1). GTDB lineage: Bacteria > Planctomycetota > Planctomycetia > Pirellulales > Pirellulaceae > Anammoximicrobium. Next base: position 12,451 of record JAAYYU010000198.1, on the reverse strand, counting down.
CAACCTGGTGCCGGAAATCCGCCGGACGATGCAGATCATCGCTCAGGAGGAAGTGGAAGCCGAACGGCTGGCCGCCCAGGTGCAGCAGGCGGAACGGAAGCTGGCCCAGGACCGGCAATTGGTCCTGACGCTGAAAACGGATCTGGAGGCGGCTCGGCCCAAGTACGAATACGGCGGAAAAACGTACACACCGCAACAGCTGCGGCAGGATTTGGCGGCCAAGTTTGCCCGCTATCAGGTGGCCGACGAGAACGTCAAGACGCTGGGCGGAATGCTGCAGGCACGCGAGCAGCGGCTGGCGGCCACACGCCAGAAACTGGACACGATGGTTGCCACCAAGCAGCAACTGGAAATCCAGGTCGAACACTTGCAAGTCCGGCTGCGACAGATCGAGATCGCGCAAGCGGCGGGCGACGCGCGGTTGGACGCCACGCAGGTCAGCGAGGCCCGGACGTTGATCGACGAAATCCAAACACGGCTGGAGGTCGCCGAACGCGTCTTGCACGCCGAGGCGGCGCAGGCCGGCGAGATCGCTATCGAGCCGCCCGCGGTGGACATCGTCCAACAGGTGCAGGCGTACTTCGGGCACGGGAGCCGGGCCGAGTAGGGCGGGTGACGCAGCAGGGCACGGCCAACCGGATCAGGCCGTGCCACGCGGGGGACGTGAACTCAGACACAGGACGCAGACTCATGAAAAGCAGCTGGACGGTCATCGGGCTGAACCTGATCGCTTTGACGCTGGCCGGCACGGGGTGTTCGGCCAGGGGCCGCTCGGCGGGCAGCGACGCCCACCACACGCCGTTGGCGGCGCCGGCAGCGTACGCGGCCGTCGCGCCGGCCGGACTGTCGGCGGACGGTCCGGACACGCCGTCGGTGCTGCCTGGGTTGCACGAATGCCTGACCACGCCGGAGGGGCTGCGGCGCAAGCTGGTGACGACCCAGCCGGGACTCCGCTGCCTGGAAGCCGTCGACGGCGACCGGCTGGTGGGCGGCGAACTGCCCCTGTTCCAGGAGTTGTTCGTTTTGGACGTGCGGCCTTCGGCCAAGGGCTTGACCCATTTCCTGGTCAGCCGGTCGCCTCGCAAAACGCACCAACTGGGTTTTCTCGGGGCCGACAGCGTGGCTGAGTGGAACACGCGTCTGGGCTATCGGCCGATCGCTCCCGTGCTGTTCTACCCGGAGCAGAACCAGGCGGAGGAACTGGCGCAGACGGGCCAAGGCGGCGGGAACCCGGTGGGCCGCGCCGCTCCGGACAGCGACCGCAAGTACCTGCCGTGGCCGGTGGTGGGCAGCCACACGGTGACCAACAGGCTGGGCCAGGTGGTGGAAGTGGCGTTGTTGAACTTCCTGGGCGAGCGGCGCGTGGGCGACGACGGGGGTACGACGGCGGTGAGCCTGACGCGCTACAGCCAGACGCAGAAAAAGGCGATTACCCAGGCGGTCGGCGTGATCGGCCTGGCGTTTTGTGTGGACAACACGGCTTCGACCGATCCGTTCGTGCCGCAGATCGTCCGGTTTATCGTGGACACGAGCCGCGGCGTGGCCGAGCAGCGGCCGGAGCTGAAATTGAACCTGACGCTGTACCGCGACCAGATCCCGGGCCTGATGTGGGGCAAGTCGGTGACCAAAACCTTTTGGGACGGCGTGCCTCAGCCGATCGCGCCGTTTCTGGAGGCTGTGCAGCCGATCACCGCGCCGAGGGTGTCTTCGGAGGACTTCCCGGAGTGTTCGTACCAGGGCTTGCTGGAGACGCTGACGGCGACAAAGTGGGAGGAATTGAGCCACAAGGTCGTGGTCTGGATTTCGGACAACAGCGCGCATCCTGCGGGCAGTTCAAAAAACCCGCACGTGGCCCCGGCGGACATCACGCGTGCGGCGCGAGCCAAGGGCGTGGCGATCCACGCGGTGGCCATCCGCGGGGGCGGCGGCGACGACGAACAGCGGCGGCATTACAGCCAGTGCCGCGAGGTAGCCGAGGCCACGGGCGGCAACGTGTACGGACTGGCCGATGCCGGACGGTTGGCGGCCCAGATTGCCCAGGTGGTCCAGAGGGAGCACGCCGTGGTGCGGAAGAACCGCGACGAGTTGCAGCAGATTGCCGGCGGCCGGATGACGGTGCAGCAATACTTGGCGAGCACCGATCACCAGGAGTTGCGGCGGCGCTACCAATTCGTGCGGCTGCTGCAATCGGCCGGCCTGGACCTGGAGGGGTTCGCGCCCGATCAACCGACGTTTGCCCAAGGGTGGGCGCCGTCGCAGTTGCCGGGGGGGCCGCCGCTGTTCGAGCGGATGGTGTACGTCAGCCGGGTGGAACTGGACGTTCTGCTGTCCGAACTGAACGACCTGGTCGCGCTGCTGCGGCACGACAGCACGCAGGGCGTGTTGGACGTGTTCGCAACGGGCCTGGGCGCCCGCGTGGGCGACCAGTCGTTCTTTTCCAACCGGCGCGACGGGGACATCCCGTTCGACGTGTTCATGGCGGCCCGCGGCATCCCGTTGCGGACGGGGATCACGATGAAGAGCCGCGACGAGCTGTTGGGGATGAGTGCGGAGGAAAAGCTGCTGCTGAAGGCGCGTCTGATCAACGAGGTGATTCCGCATCTGACCAATGCCCGCAGCAGTTCGGCGTTCACGTTGACGGGGGATTTCGATTTCGGCTGGATTCCGGAACACGTGTTGCCTTGAAAGGTGGTGAGATGATCGTTGCATCGCTGGTGGCGATTGGGATGGCGTTGTGGTTCGTGACGCTGGTGCTGGAGCAAGTCTTCCTGGCGGGCGAGCCGGAGCCGAGCGGCCGGCGTGCGGGCGGGCCCTCGCCGGCACCGCGTCTGCGGGCGGCGGGCGGCTCCGCGCCGGCGCGGCGCGTCCCGCTGTACCGGATCGAGAATGTGACGAAGACCTACGGTCACGGCGGCACGGTGGTGCGGGCCCTCCGCGGCGTGGACTTGGAGATCGGCGACGGCGTGACGGCCGTCACGGGTCCCAACGGCAGCGGCAAGAGCACGCTGCTGACCCTGCTGGGGGCGCTGGATGTGCCGACCAGCGGCCGGATCTTCTACCGTGGCGAGCCGATGCCGTTTGCGGATCGCCGGGCGATGAACCGCTTTCGCAGCCGGATCCCCGCCTGGATCATGCAGGACACGAATCTGTTTGCGGACCAGAGTGCCGTGGAGAACGTGGCCTTTGCACTCACGCGGTTCGGCGAGCGGCACCGGACGGCGTTGGCGGCGGCGCGGGAGGTCTTGCAATCGCTGGGCATCGACGGCCGGTCGGCGTCCCGGCTGCCCTCGCAATTGAGCGGCGGCCAGCGGCAACGGGTGGCGATCGCCCGGGCGCTGCTGGCCCACCAATGCGGCGGCGCGGAGGTGATCCTGGCGGACGAGCCGACGGCCAGCGTAGATTCGGCGGACGCGGAACGGGTCTTTTGTACGCTGCTGGACCTGGCCCACGAGCAGGATGCGCCGGTGATCGTGGTCACCCACAACCCGGCCCTGGCCCGGCTGGCCGACCGGTTGTTGGTCTGCGAACACGGGACGTTCCGCGAAGACGAGGTGGCCGCGGGCGGCCCCGAGGACGCCCTGACCGGCTCGGAGAACTCGGCGGACATCCAGCTCGCGTCCGCCGAATCCACCTGGATTTACGCGGCGTCCTTCACCCCGGCCCGCGGTGTGGCGTCAGCCCACGGAATCTCTTCACCGTAGACCGCTCGCTCCGCGAATGGAAGAACCACTCGCGGAGCGAGCGGTCTACGGTGGGCGCAGGCCCGGACTTTGCCAAGGGAGAGACGATGAACAGCAACCATCGGAACCAGTCTGTCGTTCGCCGTCTGGCGAACATCGTGCGTTCGATTCCCAACAAGTTGTGGCAGCACAAGGTCGTGACGGCGATTCGGGTGCTCGTGGGGGCCCTGACCTTCGCGACCACGGTGTTTGCAGGCTACTACGGGTACACGTCCTGGAAGCATCAGCAACAGGTCGTGGCCGAGGCGGACCTGCGGCGGGTGGAGGCCGAGGTCTTGCACTACAACGATGTGTCCCAACGATGGACGGAGGCCAAGGTCGCGGACGTCTCGAAATCGCGGTTGGTCGACTTCGGGTACGTCCGCCAGGAAGTGACGGTGCAAGTGACGTTGGCCGGCGACAAGTTCCAGCACGTCTCGCTGGCAGGCGTGATCGGCCGCGAACCCGAACTGCAAGGGGCGGGACTGATGTGGGGAAAGCCGGTCGGGCGGAAGTCCGAGGCGGCCGTCCTGCTGCCGCGGCGGTTCTTCGAGCGACTGGGCGGCCGGTGGGACGCGGCGGGGCGACCCCAACCGCAAACCGCTTCGCTGGTCGTGACGCGGGTCAAGGACGGCGTGCCGCAGACGCAGCGGTTCCAGATGCGGATCGCGGGGCTGCTGAAACGGGACACGGGCAAGGTCTACGCTCCGCTCGAGCTGGCGATCCACTTGGACCGCTGGCAAACGCACAAATCCGACTCGCCACTGGGCGACTCGCCGGATTCTCTCGAGCGTCTGCTGAGCTACGACTGGGTGGACGCCTACGTGCCTGTGGGCCTGGCCGCCAAGGTCGCCGAGGAAGAAGCCGGCTTCGGCGTGCTGGCGGAACGGATTGGCGAGGTCGAGTTGTTGTGTCCCCAGGGCGAGATCTGGGCGGCCGTGGTTCCGCAGGCCGCCGAGAAAGACACCGCAATCTTGCCGGACCACTCGCTGCCCCCGGAATTGAGTCAAGAGCTGTGGCCCGTCTGGCAGTTCCGGCAAGAGGCAGAGGGACGCCAAGTGACTTATGCGGCACTCCGAGAGAACGACCCGCGGTGGAAATCGGCCCCGCAAGGCGTGGCTCCGGAATTCGGCGAGTTGCTGGCCATCGAGCGGAGCCGCGCCTCGCAGGGCGAGTTGCTGGGACAGCGCGGGAAGTGGCGCCGATTGGCTGCACCGTTGCCGGACGTTCCAAGGGCGGACGTCTATGGCACGGAGCGCACGCTGCAATGGTTACGATTCGAGTCGCAGCATTCCGCGGCGGTGAGGAAACAAACTCGGATCGACATCGACAGCTACGAGGCAGCGGCGACGCTGCACAAGCTGCGTCCAGGACTGGTCCACTCCGATGAATGGCTGGCCTGGTCGATGTACGAAATCGAGACGCCGCCGACGCCGCCGACGCCGCCGGCGTCGCCCGACGCCGCCGGACAACCGTTGGCCTGCGGGGAACCACGAGCGGACTCGACCCTATCTGCCTCGGCCAGCACGTCCACGCCGGACTTGCCCGAGATCGTCGAGCGGCTCCAGCAGCAATGCCCCGAGGGCAACTGCGGGATCGTGCAGCGAGGCGTGGTGGAAGTCCTCCCGGTCGCCGTCCGGCCGCCAGGGGATCGCGGCAAGGCCGCTCTTGCGTGTGTGCGCCGCCTGACGCGAGTCCGGTTTGTGCCTGCAGGGTTCTTCGATCGCCTGGCGGGCTCGTCGGCGTGGCATCACTTCCACCGCGAGGAACTCCCCTGCGTCGTGGTGAGCGATGGCAAGAACGAGATCAACCTGGCAACGGCGCGACTTGACGGTCGTCTCTTGCGTCCACTGGCCACGATCGCCTGGTCCCAAAGCGAAGTTTGGTTTCCCGAAGACCTTGCCACCACGGTGCCGGCAGAGGCAACGGGCGTGGGCTTTGTGGTCTGGAGCGAATGGCCCCACATGGCGGCCCTGAACGCGGCCGTCGAACACCTGCCAACGACCATGGTGGCACGGCGTCTGTTTGACAGGATGCCGCGGCAATTTTGGATCACCCAAGACTCGCCGGAATGCGACTGGAAATCCCTCCTGAAGGAATCGCAACTCGATCCCAGCCGAGTCCGGGTTTCTCCATTGCTTTCGCTGCCTGTCCGCCTGCAGCACGAGGGGCGACGGCTGGCCGAACGAATCGTCGCCGTTGCCGAGGCGACAGATTTCGCGGAGGAGAACCGCTTCGTCAGGCTCCGCCACTGCCCCGCCGACGTCGCGACGGTGTCGATCGCTGTCGGCGGCAAGCAGGTCGAGTTGGTGTTGCGGCAAGATCCAAACGTGTTGGCAGGGGACGCCTGCGTCTCGATGAATCTGTTTGAACGGCTGGCTTTTGAGTGTGACGCGGCGAAAGGTTCCTTGCCGAGTCTGGGGCGATCCGTGCCGATGGTCTGTTTGCCCGACGTTCACGCTCTTCGGCAGATGCAACGCCGGCTGGGAGAACAGGGCCTCCGCTTGGAACTGACCGAAGGCGTCCCTCCGACGCGACTACTGAGATACGCCGTGCGCGTCAAGGGACCGCAGGGCGAACCGTTGCCTGTTCCGCCGACCAAAGCCGGCGAGTTGGTTATGGCCCGGCCGACGTTCCAGGCCGTCTTTCCCCGGATTGGCGTGACGGCGCTGCTGGACGGCAAGCCGATCCAGATGGCTTCGGCCAGCGGCGGCGACGATCCGCGTTGGTTCGAGTTTCCACTGCTGGCAGGCCGGCCGGTCGAGGGTGGAGCCAAGCAGGGCGAGATCTGCTTGCCCGCGAAATTGGCGGAACGTCAGTTTCCCGGCTTGTCGCCCGAGGACATTGTGGGCCGGACGGTCCGCTTGACGTTGAACCGGCAGGACGACATGCAGCGGGTGGACGCGAGCGTCCGCTTGCTGCTGAACGTGGTGGCCGTCAGCGGTTCGGAACAGTGTCTCGCGTCGCTCGAAAGCGTGACGGCCTGGCGGCTGTGGCAAGAAGGTAAACTGGTTCACGACAGCGCGACCGGTCAATTCCGTACCCCGGCTGAAGTTTACGACCAGCGGGGCTTCATTTCCGCCGTGTTCTACGCCTCGTCCGACCGTGCCGTCCGGCCCCTGGTCGAACACTTGGAATCGCTCGGCTGCGATGTCCAGCATCGCCTGGACGACCAGGAGGGACTGGGGCGGCTGGCAATTGCCTTGGCCACGCTGGTGGTCTTGTTCGTCTCCGGCTCGATCCTCAACGCCAGTGCCAATTCGGGCGCGGTCAGCTGGATGGATCTGGCGACGAAGTTCAAAGAAATCGGCATCAAGATGGCGTACGGCGTCACGCGGGGGGACATCGCGTTTGCCTATGTCGCCGAGGGATTCATCGTGGGGACGATGGCGTGTACAGCGGGTACGATGCTGGTGGTCGTCGCGGACCCGCTCCTGCGCGACTTGGTCGCTCGCACGATTGGCTTGGGTGCGGACTTCTTCCTGCTGCCCGTGTTCGCTTTGGCCGTTGGGTGGCTGTACGCGCTGGCGGCTGCCGTCGTCGTCGGCTTCAACGTGCTGGGAACGCTGTTGCCGACCTGGCTCGCACTGCGGAAATCGCCCGTGGAATTGTTGCGATGAGAGTCCCAACCAGACAGAAATGGAGCGTGCGATGAAGCGGACAGACTTCCCCAAGTACGAAGGTCCGGACTCGCGCCAAGAGCGGCCGGCGGCAGAGCGGCGCCGTTGGGTCCGCGGGCTCGCGATCGCAGGGTTGGGCGGCTTCACGATCGGCTTGCTGGCCGCAGGTCAAGTCGGCCGACTGGCCGACACGATCGGAACCCCGTGGCGGCAACCCGCCCGTCACACGGCCGGCGCGCCAGACGCCGGCCTGACGCCGCACCTGGTCGAGCAGTACCGTCAGGAGTTGATCCGGCTGACACAAACCCGCGGCGAGGAGGCCGCGGTTCAGCGAGAAAAGCAGTTGACGCTGCAAATCCTGAAGGCGCGCGGCGTAAACCGCGACGCGCCATCGTTTGGGCGGTTGGAGCGTGAAGTCTGCGCCCTGCAAGCCAAGCTTGCGGGCACCGACGATCGCCTGGCTCGCCTGCGTGAACAACTCGCCAAACTGACCGCCGTAAAGTCTGCTGCCGAACATCAGGAAGGCGGACTCGATGTGCAAACAGAGATCGAAGCTCGACGCGTCGTCCTGGAATATGACGCGGGAATGCCGACGGAGTGATCTCCCCTGCGGCGGGAACTCCAAAAGCAGCGATCGTCGTCATCTCTTCCATAAAGAACACCGCCGCCCGGCCGCCGCTGAGGCTGTAGGCGGTTGTGGCGGAGCAGAAAGCGGGACATTAGGGATAAGAGCATCCATTTCAGTGCCGGACTGGTTGAAGTCCGATTCGGTGGGGGGTAGGCTACGGCATCGCGTGCTTGGCGGTCTTGCGAACCGCAGGGCCGAGATTGGGCCGAGAGCCACGAGTGTTTGCGTGTCTCTTTGCACTCGGTGGCCATCGGCTTGGCCCGTTGAAAGAGAGACGCCCATGTCACCGCCCGATGTTCCGTCTGTCAGCGGTTGCAATGCCGTCGGTGAGCCGCGGACGCCAGCCGCTTGCATCGAGATTCCCGCGCCGGGGCAGATTGCTCGGGTCCGGCAGCGACTGTATCTGGTCGAGGAAACGGTCGCCGCTCCGAAGCCGGGCGACAGCACGCTGGTTCGGCTGTCGTGCGTGGACGATGACAACCAAGGGCAGCCGCTTCAAGTGCTGTGGGAACGCGAGATCGACGGGGAAATCGTCACGGGGGAGGCGTGGGAGGCGGTGGCCAAGCGGGGGTTCGATCCGCCCCGGCTGTTCGCGGCCTACCTGAACACGCTGAAATGGAATTGCGTGACGGCGACGGACCCCAAGCTGTTCCAGTCGCCATTCCGGGCAGGGATCAAGCTCGATGCCTATCAACTGGAGCCGCTCCGCAAGGCCCTGCTGCTGCCCCGCGTCAATCTGTTCATCGCCGACGACGTCGGGTTGGGCAAGACGATCGAAACCGGGCTGATCGAACGCGAATTGCTGCTGCGCAAGAAAGTGCGGGAGATCATCGTCTCGGCACCGCCTTCCATGCTGCTGCAATGGCAGGAGGAAATGGAGAACCGTTTCGGGCTGACCTTCGAGATCCTGGACAAGGAATACGTCGCCCGCGTCCGGCGGGAACGGGGCTACGGCGTGAATCCCTGGACGACGCATACCCGCTTCCTGATCTCGCATCGGCTGCTGATCGACGAGGCGTACACCGGCCCGCTGCTCGATTGGCTGGGGGATTTTCGCAGCGGCACGCTGCTGATCCTGGACGAAGCCCACCATGCGGCCCCGGCGAGTGGCCAGAAATACGCCATCGACTCGCAGATTACGCGGGCCGTCCGGGAACTGGCCCCGCGGTTCGAGCATCGCCTGTTCCTGTCGGCCACGCCGCACAACGGCCACTCGAACAGCTTCTCCGCCTTGCTGGAAATCCTTGACCCGCAGCGGTTCTGCCGGGGTGTGCCGGTCAATACCAAGATGCTGGAGGCCGTGATGGTCCGCCGGCTGAAGGAGGATGTCCGCAAGATCGGCTATGCTTTTCCGCATCGCGAGGTCGTCCAGTTGGACATTGACGGCCTGCCGGCCGATGCCCCCGAACTCCGGCTGTCCGCGCTGCTGGACCAATACAGACGCATGCGGGAAGAGCGGTTGAAGGGCGAGACCAAGCGGAAACAGGCCGCCGCGGGATTGCTGATCACCGGTCTGCAGCAACGGTTGCTGTCGTCAATCGAAGCGTTTGCCCGCACGCTGCGCGTCCATCGCCGCACGGTCCAGCGGCAGTGGGACGAGGCCCGCGCCGAAGCTGCTGCCCAACCGGCCAGCAAGGCCCCTCGTCCGGCCTTGCTTCCGGGGCTCGCCGAGGTATTGGCGGCAGAAACCACCGCCGGGGATCGGTTCCTCGTCGGGGGACCGAGCGATTCGTCCGCTTCGCAATCGTCGGTCTCTCGGTCGGCGCGCCTGGATCTCCTGCCCGGTGCCGTGGGTGCCGATGACGACCGGGCCACCCTGTCCGAAGACCAACTACAGGCGGAGGAAGACGCCCAGTTCGAGGCCGTCTCGGCGGCCACCGTCGGCCCGTTGACCGATGCGGAGGACAAGATTCGGTTCGCACGCGAAAAGAAGCTGCTGGACGAAATGACGGAGATTGCCGAAGCGGCGCGAAGCTTGCCCGACGCGCGGGTTCGCCGGCTGATTAAGTGGATTCGCGAGAACATGTGTCCCAATTTGCCGGAACCCGGCAAACCACGCTCGTCCGCGCCGGCCGAATGGAACGACATCCGCGTGATTTTCTTCACGGAGTACGACGACACCAAGACCTATCTCAATCAGCAGCTGTCTCCATTGATCGAGGGCACCGATCGCGGCCCCGAGCGAATTGCGATCTACCACGGCCCCACGCCGCCGGCGCAGCGCAAGGAAATCCAGCGGGCCTTCCAGGCGGACCCCGCCAAGCATCCCGTCCGCATCTTGATCGCCACCGATGCGGCCCGTGAAGGCTTGAACCTCCAGGCCCACTGCTGGAACCTGTTCCATTTCGACGTGCCCTGGAACCCCAGCCGCATGGAGCAACGCAATGGCCGTATCGACCGCAAGCTCCAAGAGGCGGACACGGTCTACTGCCACTACTTCGTCTACCAGCAGCGGCCGGAAGATCGGATTCTCCGCGTCCTGGTCCGCAAGACGGAAACGATCCGAGAGGAACTCGGCAGCCTGTCCGAGGTCATCGACGCCCGTTTGGCCGACGCGCTGAAGCTGGGCATCCGCCGCGACCGGATTGACGCCCTGGAGCGCGACATCGAATCCGCCGACCTGGACCCCGAAACGCGGAGCACCGTGGACGCGGAACTGGAGGCGGCCCGTGAACGAGATGAGCAACTGCGCAAGCAGATCGACCACCTTCGCACACGCCTGGAGGACTCAAAGAAGAGCGTCGGCCTGGACGAGGCCCATTTCCGCTCGACCATCTCTTGTGCCCTGGAACTGCTGGGGGCGGAGCCGCTGAAGGCGGTCGAAGAGACCGATGCGAAAACGGGGACAGGCACCGATCGTCCTGATCGGAGCCAGTCCCCGTTTTCGCCGCCGCGCTGGGCGTTCCCCGCGATCGACCAGCGGGAAGGCGCTGACCCAACGTGGTCCGAAACGATGGACACCCTGCGGGCGCCCAGGGAGCGCGAGCAGAAATTCTGGGAGTGGCGCCGCACGTCGCCCATCCGCCCCGTCGTTTTCGAGGATACCGGTAAAATAGACGAGAACGTCGTCCACCTGCACCTGGAGCAGCGCGCGGTTCAGCGGTTGCTCGGCCGGTTCATCGCGCAAGGGTTTGTGTATAACGACTTGTCGCGGGCGTGTCTGGCTCAGACATCCGACGCCATCCCCCGCGTCATCCTGCTGGGGCGGCTTTGCCTGTACGGGCCGGGCGCCGCGCGGTTGCACGAGCAGTTGATTTTTGTCACGGCTCGCTGGAGCGACCCAAAGGTGCGCAAGGGTGCCTTGAGTCCTTACGAGCGAGAGACGGAGATCAAGACGATCGGCCTACTGGAAGAGGCGATTCTGCTCAAGACTGGCGGCACCGTTACGGACGTGGTGCTTAACCAGCTTCAGGCATCGGCACCGCGTGACGTTCAGGAGCTGTTGCCGCACTTGACGGCTCGCGGCGAAGACTTCGCCGGTGATGCCGAGAAGAAACTTCGCGAGCGGGGCCAGGCCGAAGCCAAGGCCATGCGGGAGATCCTGGAAACGCAGAAGAAACACATCATGGCGACGGTCGCCAAGCACGAAAAAGAGGACACCCGACAGCGGTTGTTGGGCTTCGCCGAAGATGAACTCCGGCAGTTGGAAGCGAATAAGCGTTACTGGGCCACACGGCTCACGAGCCTGGAAAGGGAACTTGAAACCGAACCGGACCGGATTCGTGGCGTGTATCAGGTCAAGGCCCAACGAATCGAGCCGGTCGGCTTGGTGTACCTCTGGCCGGTGACGGGATAGGCAGTGGTCAGTGGTCAGTTGTCAGTTGTCAGTTGTCAGTGGGCCGTGGGCCGTGGGGAGTGACTGGTCATTTGGAGGGGGCGATGGCGAAGAGCAATTTTGAGAACTTACGCGTCTACCAGTTGGCGGAGAATTTGGCGGACGAGATTTGGGACGTGGTTGAGCCGTGGAAGAATTTTGCCAAGGATACGGTTGGGAAGCAGATTGTCCGGGCGGCGGACAGCATCGGGGCGAACATCTCGGAGGGGGACGGCCGCGGGACGTATCCGGAAAACCGCCGTTTCGTCCGTGTCGCACGAGGCTCGCTGAACGAGACGCGGCACTGGCTGCGAAGAGCTTTCAAACGACGGCTACTCAAAAAGGAACAGGTCGTTCGCCTTCAAGCCATCGTCGACGAACTGTCCCCCAAGCTAAACGCCTACCTCAAGTCCATCGGCCCGAAACCCACTGACCACTGACCACTGACCACTGACAACTGACAACTGACCACTGACCACTGACAACTGACCACTGACCACTGACCACTGACCACTGACCACTGACCACTGACAACTGACAACTGACAACTGACAACTGACAACTGACATTCCCCAAGTCTCGGACGGTGTCATCTTCCGGGTCCTGAGCAACCTGCTGATCTTGGATGGCGAGCGGCTCAGCTACCGGACGTTGGACGTGGAGCAGATCG
>JAAYYU010000197.1 GCA_012515235.1 Candidatus Anammoximicrobium sp. | reverse complement strand
CCACGCTGGCGAGCAGCGTGGTGGCGAGGAGCGGCTGCCCCCGCAAAGGTGCTGTGGACTCCAGCTTGCAAGTCAACGAGTGCTTTGGCTTGCCGCCAGGTTCCGCCGGAACGGGGAAGTTATTTCGGCGTCCGTTGCTAAGCCTGACCCCGGCGCGGAAACCGCAACTTCAGAAACGGCGCGAAGAGAGTGCCCCAATCCCGTTTGCTGCGAGCAAAAATGGCCCCGCACGTTCCCGCCAGCGTCCGCCAGGGACGCGAGTTGGTCGGCCGCCTGTTTCCTGGTTGGGGCTTGCACAGACCGTCCCTCCTGGCGGACAATGAAACGGCGGCAAACGTGCCGCACCGACCGTTAGCATCGTTCGAGAAATAACTGTCCAGTGTTCATTGCTGATCATCCCACGGAGTGTGATGGCTACTCTGACGAGGCGACAGTTATTTCTCGAACGATGCTTACTCGCGTCCGCTCACACCCCGCACCTCTGCGCGGTTTGCGTCCGGCAACCGAAGGAGAAAACCAAATGAAGCCGTTCTGGACCGTCCTGGGTATCGCCCTCCTAGCCTCCGCCGCGCGCGGCGCCGTAGCGGAAGGCGAGAATCTGTTGATCAACGGCCGGTTTGACGCCGAACAGGTCGATTTCCCGGAGTTTTGGAGCCCGTCGTCGGGCAAGCACGTATTCTATGACCGCGTCGGAGGCCCCCAGGGAAAAATGCCGGCTGTCATCCTGAAAAACGAGGGCGACACGCCTGTCACGGTGAGTTTGCGCCAGCAGGGCATGACGCTGGTCGCCGGCGAAACCTACAAGTTCAGCGCGTACGTCAAGACCAAAGGCTTCCAGTGCCGCGCGGGTGGCCTGATCGTCCACAACAGCGGCTGGATTTCCGCGACCGGGATCTCGCGATTCCCTGAGAATTCAGACTGGACTCGACACGAACGGACGTTCACGCTGATGCCGTCCAAGAACAACGAGTACGGCGTCGCCATGTACGCCAGCAGCCCGACGGGCGAGATTCATTTCGCCGACGTCAAACTGGAGGCCATCAGCCAGGGGGCGCGCCAAGGCTCCACCTCGCAACTGTCCCTGGTGGCCGCTCCCCGACTGGTGCCTCTTCAGCCCCTGCTGAACCGCATCCCCCGCGCCAACCCAGAGCTGACCTGCAAGTTGTACAGCCTGCAGCCGGAAAAACGCGAGACCCTGGAATGCCTCGTCACCATCGCCGGAGACCCCATTTTCCAGCAGGTTGTCCCGCTGGCCCGCGACGGCCAGATTCTCGTCCGTCTGACGGGACTGGCCTGCGGCGACCATTCTCTGAAAGCCGTGATCCGTCACCGGCAGACACAGAAACCGGTCCTCGAAACGGCCTTTCCGATCAGCATCGTCGATCCTCCGGCCGTCGATCGCAGCCGCGTCCGGCAGCTGAATAACCTGGTGGCGGAGGTGCTTAACCAGCCGCTCAGCGCGGACCCCGCGCCACAGCCGTTGGCCTTTGTCAATCCTCGCGACGGCTGGGTGTTCGTGGCCCTCACGTGCGGCAATCCCGCGCCGGGCTTGACGGTCAAGCTCGGCGACCGCGACACCGTCATCACCGCCGCCACCGACCGCCTGGAAGCATTTCGCGAACTGGCCGCCGGCGAACACCGCATCACGGTCAGCGGCAACCGCGCGGAGGCGCGCCTGGTCGTGCGGTCGATCGCCGAGATCTTCAACTATCCTCCCTGCGCCAATTCCCAGGTCCGGGAAAACGGCAGCTACGGCTGGGACTTCATGAAGCAGCACATCCTGTACGCCGTGACCACGCTCAACGGCGGCGTCCTGCCGGGCGACGCGCTGCCCGAGGCCAAGGCCCGGGGCCTGAAATGGCTGGCCAACTTCAACGTCGACGCCGTGGGCGATCCGCTCGAGTTGCGGGACCGCATGGAGAAAGCCGCAGGCATCACCCAGCCGCAGTACGACGGCTTGACCAGCGACGAACTGTTCTTCGGCAGAACCACCATCGGCAACTACACGCAAGCCTTGCGGCTGCTGCGCAATCCCCAGGACCGGCTGGTCTACACCTGGATCGTGGGCAAGCCCAGCATCCAATCGCTGCACACCGACTTCATCTCCGCCTGCCTGAACGCGTCGCGGGGCCGCGGCCGGCTGCTGTTCGAGGCCTATTGCCATCCGCAGGACGACGAACCCGCGGCCGCCGCTTATCTGGACGGCATGATTGGGGAAACCATGCGCCGCTTCAACGCCTTCTTTCCCAACGCGGCTGCCGGAACCGGCATCATCTTCGGCAATTTCAACCAGATCCCCATCATCTCGCTGGAACATAATCCGGCCGTGGACTTCAAGTACTTCCTGGACATGCAGGTCAACCTGGTCGCCAACAGCCCGGACTTCAAGGACCTGGCCACCACGGGCTACTGGGGGACGTATTACGGCGACGAGGAGCTGGTGCGATGGTCCTTTAAGCTGATGCGCCACTATGCGGTCGAAGGCAACAAGGAACTGCTGTCCGCCCGCTATGGGTTCAAGTACAACCCCGGCCTGGTGACCAACGGCGATTTTGCCGACGGTCTGACCGGCTGGATCACGTCGCCGGCCGCCGCCGGTTCGCTGCGCACGCACACCATCGCCGGGTACGGCCGAAACAGCCAGGGCCGCTGGGGCGGCGGCAGCGCCGGCGACACCGTGTGCGTGATGGCTCGCCAGGCCGGCAAACCGAACCGGATCAGCCAGACCGCCCAGGGCCTGGAGGTCGGCAAGGCCTACTGCCTGCAGTTCGTCACCGCCGACCTGAAGGACGTCACCGGCCGGAAATACAACCCGCGCCGCTACGGCATCCGCGCGGAACTGGAAAACGCCGAAATCCTCGGCGACAAAGGCTACGTCCACATCGACCGCCGCAACAGCGGCCGCTATAAGGACAACAACAACGTCGCCAAGATCAACCTGAACCGGATCGTGTTCCGCGCCACATCGCCCACGCAAGTCGTCGCCTTCCACGACGAACAGGCGATCCCCGGCGAAGAACTCATCATCAACTTCGTTCAACTGAAGCCCTATCTGGAGCGATGAGCCGCGCCGCGTCGTACCGTCTGCCGTCTTGCCGGCAGCGTTCCTCGCGGTGTAGACTCACAACATGGCGTTTCACGAACAGCGGACAGGAGTCGCAAACATGAGATTCGTCGAGGTCACCGGAAAACGCCTGGCCCAAATTGTGAACGAGGGCGAACTCCGCGACGCGGACATGGCGGCAGTGGGAATCACGGACGAAACCATCGTGCGGATCAACCAGCAGGGGGACATCGAGGTGCGGCGCCGCGAGGGTTGGGACGTGGTCGGCGGCTTGCTGGGGGATTACGAGGAACGGGTGAGGCAGATTTCCGGCTTGGATTGGGTTTGAGGCGAGACCATCATGCACACAGCAGACTTGCAGCGGTGCGCGGAACAACTGGCAGCGGGAACGCTGTCGGTGGACGAGTTTGTCCGAACCGTCGCGCGTCCGCTGTCCGCCCCCTTGGGCGAAGTCACTCTCGATCTGGACCGCGCCCAACGCTGCGGGTTTCCCGAGGTCGTGTACGGCGAAGGCAAAAGCGTCGATACGCTGCTCAAGATCTTCCGCCGCCTGCTGGACGAAAACATCGCCGTCTTGGCAACGCGAATCGACACCCAGAAAGCAGACAAGCTGGCGGCGGCCTATCCGGCCGGCCGGTACAACGCGACCGCCCGCACCTTTCGCGTCGCCGCGCCGGAGGCTGCGGCGGTGACCGAAACTACGCCGGCCGGCCGCGTCGCGGTGGTCACCGCCGGCTCGAGCGATCTGCCGGTGGCGGAAGAAGCGCGGGAGACGCTGGAGTGGATGGGCGTCGAAGTCATCATGATCCACGACGTGGGCGTGGCCGGCCCACATCGGCTGCCCGCCCACCTGGACAAGCTGCAAAGCGTGGACGCTGTGGTCGTGGTCGCGGGCATGGAAGGGGCCCTGCCCAGCGTCGTCGGCGGCTGGGTCGATTGCCCCGTCGTGGCCGTCCCGACAAGCGTCGGGTACGGCGCCAGCTTCGGCGGCCTGGCGGCCCTGCTGGGCATGCTCAACAGCTGCGCATCCAACGTGACCGTGGTCAACATCGACGCCGGCTTCAAAGCGGCCTACGTGGCCGGTCTGATCGCCCACAATCGCCGGCGACCCCGCTGAAGTGGGCCCGCTGAAATGGGCCCGGTCATGCGGCCAAGGTGAGCTGGACGCAATCGCTCAGCTCAACGGCGTCTGCTCCAGCGTTTGTCGCAGCTTGATGATCCGGCCGCCGTGCCAGTAGCCCTTGGCCAGGGCGACTTGCGGATAGACCAGCGTTCCCGGCCCGACGAGGCAACCCGGATGGGCCACCACGTTACAGCCGGTCCGCACGCCGTCGCCCAGAATCGCTCCCAGCTTCAGCAGTCCGGTGTCCAGCGGCGAAGCAGAAACGGCCGGAATGCGCAACGTGACGGTTCGCCCCGGCTCCGAGCCCGCCGGCGGTTCGCTGAGCAGGCCGAAATTGGACAGCTTGGTGCCGGCTCCCAGATTGACCCGATGGCCCAGCAACGAATCACCGACATAGGCGAAATGGGCGGCGCTGGCTTCGTCCAGCAACAGCGAGTTCTTGAACTCGGAGGCATGTCCCAGGACACAACCCTTGCCGGCCATCACGTTTCCGCGCAGGTAAGCGCCGTGCCGGACGCAGCAGGCGTCATCCAGGTACGCCGGTCCGCAGATGTACGCGCCCGCTTCGACCCGCGCCCCCCGGCCCACGAAGATGGACTCGGCATGGACCAGCACCGCCCCCGGCTCCACGTGCCCCAGAACCTTGCCCGGCTTGCGAAAGAACTGCTCCAGCACGAGCTGCAGACGCGGCACTGCGCCCCAGACTTCGCACACGCCGTCAAACAGGTCCGCAAAGGGCCCTGCCAGGCGGGACAAATCGAAGAAATCTTCCGGCCGCAACACTCACATCCTCCTCGGCAAACCGGGCTCGACGGACCACCGGCGGCGGCGATTGCCGTATCGGCTGCAGTTTGAGCCGCCACCGGCGGCCAGTCAAGCCCCAAGGCGGGTTCGGTCACGCCCATCGTAGACCGCTCGCTCCGCGAGCGGCCTACGATGCCCCGCGCCGATCGCCAGCCAGATCGATTTGTTCCGCTTGCCCACTTCTGCGCGTCCCCGCGTCCGGTTAGCATGAAAGCCATGAGCGACAAGACTTCCGATCTCCCCGGAGTACGCACCGCCGGTCTCGATAGCCGCCCGGCTGCGCCGCTGGACCCGCCGCCCCCCTGGTATCACAGCCCGTTCCTGAAAGCCTGTCGCCGCGAACCGGTCGAGTTCACTCCCGTGTGGCTGATGCGGCAAGCCGGGCGGTACATGGCGGAGTACCGTGCGGTCCGGGCCAAGACGGGTTTTCTGCAGTTGTGCAAGAGCCCGTCGCTGTGCAGCGAAGTGATGTGTACCGCCGTGGCGCGTCTGGGCGTGGACGCCGCGATCATCTTCTCCGACCTGCTGCCGATCCTCGAGCCGATGGGCCTGGACCTGGAATTCGCGGCGGGCGAAGGGCCGGTGATCCACAACCCGGTCCGCGAGGCGGCCGACGTGGACCGCGTGCGGGAATTGGAAAGCGTCGCCGCGCTGGATTTCGTCGTGGAAACCGTGCGCCAGACCCGGCGCGACTTGCCGGCCCACCTTCCGTTGATCGGTTTTGCGGGCGCCCCGTTCACGCTGGCCAGCTATGTGATCGAGGGCGGTTCCAGCCGCAGCTACCTGCACACCAAGACGCTGATGTATTGCGACGGCGGCGCGTGGCGGGAACTGATGCAACGGCTGGCCCGCGCGATCACGCGCTACCTGAACGCCCAGATCGAGGCCGGCGCCCAGTGCGTGCAATTGTTCGACTCCTGGGTCGGTTGTCTGGGGCCGGACGACTATCGCCGCTGCGTCCTGCCGTACGTCCAGCAGATCATCGCCGGCCTGACGCCCGGCGTGCCGGTGATCAACTTCGCGACCGGCAATCCGGCGCTGATCCCGCTGCTGGCCGAAGGCGGCGGCAGCGTGGTGGGCGTCGACTGGCGAGTGCGGCTGGACGAGGCATGGCAGACGATCGGCCCCGATCGTGCCGTTCAGGGCAACCTGGACCCGGCCGCGCTGCTGACGGACGTGGCTGAAATCCGCCGCCGCGTCAGGGACATTCTGGATCAAGCCGGCGGCCGGCCGGGACACATTTTCAACTTGGGACACGGCGTCCACCAGCAAACGCCGGTCGAGAACGCGATCGCGCTGGTCGAGGCCGTCCACGAATTGTCGAGGCGTTAATCCCATGCTCAGCCGCGTGCAGAGTTACTCGGAGGACGGCCGTCAAATGGTGCTCTGGCAGGAATTGGGCGAAGGCGCGCCGACGCTGATCGGGTTTGCCCGGCTGTGCAGCGATGCGCTGGCAGCCAATTATGCGTCCCCGCTGCCGGCGCTCAGCGAAGAAGCGCTTGCCATCCTGTACCTGGCCCGCCGCCGTGGCGCGATGGAAATCAAAGGCGTAAATCAGGCCTTCGATTCGTCGGAGCGTTTCCTGGCCGTCTGCGTCGAACTCGACCTGGACCGCGTCTTCATTCTCAAACGGCGGGGCGACCCGGAACAGAACATCCGCTTCCTGGACGGCTTTCGCCAGCTGTGCGCCGCCGGCCTGGTCATGCACCACCTGTTGCGCGATTTCTCCCTGACCATCCGCGGCTTCGAAATCGCCCGCAGCATCCGCCGCGAAGACGTTCCCGTGCTGGCGCCGCTGGCCGAAGAACAGCTGCTCGACGACTTCTAAGTCAGGTAAAGTCTGCCGGCGCCGACAGCCGATGCCAGAAGTAGCAGTTAGTGCGATCGTTGCGCGCCGCTGATGCTGGGCCTGTGGACAGCCAGCTAGCATGTGGCCTGCCTGGAAACCGCCCTTTACCCGATCCCGCCGCGCTTTGGTCAAGGATTTGACTTGCAGCCCAGAGCCGATGGCAAGTCCAAGGATGGAGGAAGCCTTCGATGACGTCGCCCTTTGATTTCGTGAAACGTTGGCTCCACGGTGGTACCCGCATTCGCCAGTTGCGCAAGCACCGGCAGCGCCGCCAATTGCGGCTGGAATCGCTGGAAACCCGCACGCTGCTAGCAGGCGACACGCTGGCCGCGATCGCAGGCACGGCGTTCACCGACAGGACCGATGACGGGCTGACCGCCGACGATCCGCGACTGTCCAGCGCGACGGTGCAACTGTACCGCGACGGCGGCGACGGGGTGCTGGACCGAGACGCCGGCGGCGGCGACGACACGTTGGTCGGCTCGCAACTGACGGACTCCTCCGGCCGCTATCAGTTCAACGAGTTGGGGGAAGGAACTTATTTCGTCGAGCAGACGGCGGTTCCCGGCCAACTCCAGCGGCCCGGCGAAAACGTCCATCAGGTCGTGATCACGGAAACCGACGCAGCTGGCAAGATGGGGATCGTGATCGACTCTTTCGACAGCACCACGCAGACGGCCAGCGTGACGTCGGCCGTGCCCGCCAGCGATTCGAATTCCATGCCGGCGTCCGAAACGCTGGGCGCCGAGCGCGACCTGTTTGTGGAACTGCTATCGGGAGCGGGGGGCGTAGAGCTGGAAGTCAATCTCCTGGACTTGGGGCTCCTGACGTTCTCGAACAAGCTTGAGGCCGTAGGACGCGGCGTCGTGACTTGGGATGGCGCCGATAACGACGCCGAGCAACTGGATCCCGTGGGGCTAGGCGGCGTCGATTTGACGGAAAACGGAGCGAATGTCGGCGTCCACTATGTGGTCCTGGGCAGCGAAGTGGCTGGCGGCACCCTGACGGTGCACGTCTATACCGACGCCGGGAACCATTCGTCCCTGAGTCAAGCAATTCCGAACACAAATGGAGCGGGCGAACTCAGCATGATCTTGCGGTTCTCGGATTTTCAAGTCTCCGGGGGCAGCGGCGCCGACTTTACGAACGTGGGCGCGATCCAGCTGGAGATTCAAGGCGTCCCGAAACTGGACGCCGAATTCAAAGAACTGGGCACGATCGGCCCTACGGTCAAAACCCAGAACTTCGCCAACCTGAATCCGCTCAGCGTCGGTGACGCCGTGTGGCGCGACGCCGATAACGACGGGCAGTGGGACGAGGGAGAAGCGGGCCTCGCCAACGTGGCTATGACGCTGTACGAAGACACCGATGGAAATAATGCGTTCACGTCGGGCGTCGATCTTGCCTTGGCCACCGACACCACCGACAGCAACGGGCGATACCGGTTCGACGATCTGCTGCCGGGCGACTACATCGTCCGGGTTGACGCGGCGAATTTCGACAGCGGCGGAGCGCTCGCCGGCCTGGTCAGTTCCACCGGCAATGACCCCGCGCCGGATCCAGACGACGACGTCGACAACGATGACAACGGCTATCGCCTGGAAGACGGATCGGTCGTGGCGATGGCCGTCACGCTGACTGCCGGCGGCGAACCGACGGCGGACGGCGACCAGGACCTCAACGCGAACCTGACCGTCGATTTCGGATTCACGCCCATCTCCGATCTGCTGGTCATCAAGTCCGACGACCCCGATCCTGTCGTGGCCGGCGAGAACCTGACCTACACCCTGGAGGTCACAAACCAGGGACCGTCGCCCGTCACCGGAGTGATCGTGACGGACACGTTGCCCGCGGGTGTAACGTTCGTGTCCGTCGCCGCAACTCAAGGCAGCGGCAGCCATGAGGACGGCACGGTCACGGTGAATCTCGGCAGCCTGGCAACCGGCCAAACGGTCTTCATCACGATCGTCGTGACCGTCGACGCGTCCACCACCGGGCCGCTGGTGAATCAGGCCGAGGTCACCGGCGATAACTTCGATCCGGACCTTTTGGACAACTCCACCGACGAAGACACGGGCGTGATCCAAGAGATCGATCTGGAGATTACAAAGGAAGGCTTGCCGAATCCGGTGGTCGCCGGTCAGCAGCTCACGTACACGCTGCTGGTGACCAACCAGGGGCCGTCGGACGCCAGCGGCGTGACGGTCACCGATACGCTGCCGAGCGGAGTCACCTATGTGTCGGCGACGACGACTCAAGGCACGGTGGCGGCGGCCGAGGGCACCGTCACCGTGACCCTGGGCGATCTGGATCGCGGCGCCGACGCGACCATCACGATCCTGGTCGAGGTGAACCCCTCCGCCCGCGACGAGTTGGTCAACTTGGCCCACGTGAGCGGCAACGAAACGGAAACCAATCTGGAAAACAACGACGCTGAAGTGTCGACGACGATCACCCCGCAGATCAATCTGACGATCGCCAAGACCGACTCCCCCGATCCGGTCTTGGCGGGCAACCAGCTGACCTACCAGCTGCTGGTTACCAACGAAGGACCGTCGGATGCGACCGGCGTGACGGTCACCGACACGCTGCCGGCCGGCGTCAGTTTCGTGTCGGGCACGGCCAGTCAAGGCGCCGTCTCCGCCTCGGCGGGCGTCGTGACCGCCAGCCTGGGCAACATGGCCGCGGGGGGCCAGGCCACCGTGACGCTCACGGTCGCCGTCGGTTCCGCGACCAGGGACGAGTTGCTCAACGTGGCCAGCGTCGCGGGCACCGAAACGGAACTTGATCCGGGAGACAACGAGGCCGAAGCCGAGACGCAAGTCAACACGGAAATCGACTTGAGTATCGCAAAAACCGGCTCGCCAGCGACGGCCATCCCGGGACAATCGCTGACGTACACCTTGACCGTGGAAAACGACGGTCCGTCCGACGCGACCGGGGTGCAAGTCGTGGACACGTTGCCGGCCGGAGTCACCTTTGTATCGGCCACGTCCAGCCAAGGAACCGTCAGCGGTTCCGGAAGCACCGTGACGGCAGACCTGGGAACCTTGGCCGACGGCGGGCAAGCGACGATCACCGTCTTGGTCAACGTCGCGGACACCGCCAGCGACACCCTGGTAAACGAGGCCGAGGTGACGGGCAACGAAACCGAAACGGATACGCAGAACAACGAAGCCCTGTTGTCCACCCCGGTCGAGCCGAGGATCAACCTGAACATCACCAAAGCCGGTTCCGCCAATTCCGTCGTCGCGGGCCAGCAACTGACGTACACCTTGATCGTGGAAAACGAAGGCCCGTCGACGGCCACCGGCGTGACGGTGGTGGACACTCTGCCCGCGGGCGTCAGCTACCAATCGGCCACGGCGACGCAAGGCACGATCGGCGCGTCTGGCAGTACGGTCACCGCCGCCGTCGGCCAGTTGGCCAGCGGTGCTTCGGCGACCTTCACGATCCTGGTCAATGTCGATCCCGCGACGCGCGGCACGATCACGAACGTCGCGACCGTGGCGGGCAACGAGACCGAAACGAATACGGACGACAACGATGCCAGCGTGGAAACTACGGTTCAAGTTCAGCTCAACTTGACGATCGCGAAACAGGCCTCGCCCGCTTCCGTGCAGGCGGGCAGCCAATTGACCTACACCTTGACCGTAGAAAACGAAGGTCCGTCCTCGGCGACGGAGGTCACGGTAACGGATACGCTGCCCTCGGAGTTGAGCTACGTTTCCGGAACCAGCACTCTGGGAACGGTGAGCAACGCGGGCCAGGTTGTCACCGTCAACATGGGCAACCTGGCGTCGGGCCAGAGCGCGACCGTGACCCTGGTGACGCAAATCGACAGCCAGGCCGGCGGCGACATCACCAACGTCGCCCAGGTGACGGGCAACGAGACCGAGACCAATAACGGCGATAACACCGCCTCGGCGCCGACGACGATCCAGGAGTTGTTGTCGTCGATCTCGGGCTCGGTCTACGTGGACGCCGACAACGACGGTCAGAAGGACGCCGGCGAACAAGGCCTTAGCGGCGTCGTGATCGTCCTGTCCGGCACGGATTCGGAAGGAGCCGCGGTCAATCGTCAAGCGACGACCGGCGAGGATGGAACGTTCAACTTTGCCGATTTGCGGCGCGGGACGTAC
Organism: Candidatus Anammoximicrobium sp.; assembly: GCA_012515235.1. Taxonomy (GTDB): domain Bacteria; phylum Planctomycetota; class Planctomycetia; order Pirellulales; family Pirellulaceae; genus Anammoximicrobium. Next base: position 18,544 of record JAAYYU010000197.1, on the reverse strand, counting down.
CGGCTGACGGAGCAGCAACCGGACGGATACCGGGACGGCTTGGACACCGTCGGCAGCCTGGCGGCGAACACGGACGTGAACGACGAGTTCTCCAACATTCAACTGCCGGCCGGGGCGACTGCGACGGGCTACCTGTTCGGCGAACGCACGCGGACGTTCTCCAAACGCCTGTTCCTGTCGTCCATACAATTCCCGTAGCCATAGGCAGCCGGCAATCCGTGGCAGCCGGCCTTTGGCGGCGCGGGCAAAAACTTCGAAAAAACTTCGCGAGGTGGTTGAAATCGCTTTGTGAAAGGGCTTAAAATCAGGGACGTCGGATTGGACATTGCCAACGTTTTGCCCAGCCACTTGTGGGGCGTCGGCCATGATTCACTACGTGCCTCTGCAACGTCTGCCTTCGAATTTCCGCGTTCCCGAAAAGCTGCGGAATCGCTTCTGGTACGACCCGGACAAGCAGTCCCTGGCCTATGAAGGTCCGATGTTCAAGCTGACCTTCGACCGGCTGCGGGAAATCAGCCGCGACTATGATTACCAGCGAGCGTTGGAGAAGCTGTTCCAGCTCTCCGTGCCGGAGGAATCGGCGCCGCCGCGCGGCCACAGCAGACTCCTGGCGGTCGCGACCGGCTGCGGGCTCCTGCTGGTCGCCGTCGCCGTGGGCGTCTTTCTGCTGCGCGGCTGAGGAACGAGGGTCGCGAACTCGATCCGCGCGCCGCGTCCAGCCGGCGCAGGGGAATTGGGTCTGTGCCGTCGCCGGGCGCTGCGGAACTCGCCAAGCGAACTCACTCCCGATCCGGCTCTTCCAGATAGGTGTAGCCGTTCAGCGCTTCTTCGTAGAAGTGCACGAAGGCGCCGGCCTGCTTGTGGTCGATGCGGCCTTCGCGGATTGCGACATCGACGGCGCACTGCAGCCGGTCAATCAGCTCGCGGCCGTTGAACTGGACGTACTGCAGGACTTCGTTCACCGAGTCGCCCTTGATGATGTTCTCCACCACCACTTGGCCGTCGTCGTCCAGGCTGATGTGAGCCGCGTTGGTGTCGCCGAACAGGTTGTGCAGATCGCCGAGGATCTCCTGGTACGCGCCTAGCAGGAAGGCGCCCAGGTAGTACGGGGCTCCGTCGTACGGATGCAGCAACAGCGTGCGATGAATGTCCCGGCGGTCGATAAACTGTTCGATCTTGCCGTCCGAATCGCACGTGATGTCGCCCAGCACGGCGTGCCGCGTGGGGCGTTCGGTCAGGCGGTGGATCGGCAGGATGGGGAACAGTTGCTTGATCGCCCAGCTGTCCGGCATGGACTGGAACAGCGAGAAGTTGCAGAAGTAGGTGTCCGAGAGCATCCGGTCAAGGCCCTGCAACTCTTCGGGGACTTCGTCCATTTCGTCGGTCAGTTTGCGGATTTTGCGGCAGATCGCAAAGAACAGGCTCTCGGCCAGGCAGCGCTGGTCCAGCGGCAGATAGCCGGCACTGAACAGGTTCAAGGCCACCTCCAGCGCCTGCTGGGCGTCGTGATAGCCTTCCAGCACGTTGCGGACGCTCAACTCCTGCAGGGTCAGCCGCAGATCGTGCAGCGGCTGTTCGTATTCGTCCGGAATGTCCGTCGGCAGTTTTTCCAAAACTCCCTGGCCGCCCGCGCCCATGACGCCGAAGACCAGGACGCTGTGAAACGCGGCCACCGCCCGGCCGCTTTCCGAAATGATCGTGGGCTGGGGGATGTTCGCCTCTTCGCACACGGTCTGCACATGGTACACGACGTCGTTGGCGTACTCCTGCAGCGTATAGTTGACGCTGGACTCGAAGTTCGTCTGCGAGCCGTCGTAGTCGATGCCCAGGCCGCCGCCGATGTCCAGGTACTTGAGCCCCGCCCCGCGTTTGACCAGGTCCGCATAGACCCGCGCGGATTCGATCAGCGCCGTCTTGACGTGCCGAATGTTCGTGATCTGGCTGCCCAGGTGGAAGTGCAGCAGTTGGAAGCAATCCTCCATGCCGCGCTGTTTGAGTTCGTCCAGCGCGCTGAGCAACTCGCCCACGGAGAGGCCGAACTTGGAGCGATATCCGCCCGACGACTGCCAGCGCCCGGAGCCCTTGGAGGCCAGTTTGACCCGCATCCCCAACAGCGGCCGGACGCCGACCTTTTCGGCATACTGCAGCACCAGATCCAACTCCGAATACCGTTCGACCACCGGGATCACCTGCCGTCCGATCTTCTGGGCCAACAGCGCCATTTCGATGAACTCGGCGTCCTTGAAGCCGTTGCAGATCACGGGCGTTTGCGGGCCCGTCATCGCGACGACTGCCAGCAATTCGGGTTTGCTGCCCGCCTCCAGCCCAAAACCGCTGGGGCTCCCGTGCTTCAGGATCTCCTCGACCACGTGCCGCTGCTGGTTCACCTTGATGGGGTACACGCAGCTGTACCGGCCCTGGTACTTGTGATCGGCGATCGCCTGGTCGAAAACCTGGCGGATCTCCAGCAGGCGATTCCGCAAAATCCCGTTGAACCGCAGCAGGATGGGCAGGCTCAGCCCGCGCATCTGCAGCCGGTCGACGAGCTTCTTCAAGTCGATCGACCGCTGCGGGTTCTTATCGGGATGGACATGCACGTGGCCGTCGGCTTGGATGGAGAAGTAGCCGTTTCCCCAGCGGGGGACATGGTATAACTCGCTGGCGTCCGTCACCGACCAGGCGCGTTCGGAATTGTCGACCATCGTTGGACCTCGTGCCTCAGGCCACCGGACCTGGAAGAGAGGAGAGGAAAGGAAAGCATCTGTCCCGCAAGGGGCTCATTCTAGAATTCCCGGCCCCGGCTGCAAAGGGGCGGTGCGGCCCGGCACAGCGTGGCTCCGAGTTGTGCCGAAACGCCGCAATGCGTGGGCAAGTCCAACGACCAGGGTTGCCTGGAGTGAGCGGGCCGGCGCTCGCCTGCTCCTGGTTTGGACAGCGCAGTCCGGCACGGCGCAAAACGCCACGCTGCCAGGCGCTGCACGGCTCGGAGATCCATGCTACAAAGACGATTTCCGTTTCCTGCCTGCGGCGCTTGGCGCCAAGGACACGCTGCGATGAACCGACGGGAACGCGCCCAGTACATTCGCCGACGGCTGGAGGAGTTGTATCCGACCACGCCCATTCCGTTGGACCATCGCGACCCCTTCACACTGCTGGTGGCGGTCGTGTTGAGCGCCCAGTGTACGGACAAGAAGGTGAACCAGGTAACCCCGCACCTGTTCGCGCTGGCCGACAACCCCGCGGCGATGGCGCGCCTGCCGGTCGCGGAGATCCAGGCCGTCATCCGGTCGCTGGGACTGGCCCCGCAGAAAGCCAAAGCCCTCTCGGAGCTGTCCCGCATCCTGGTCGCCCAGCACGCCGGCCGCGTCCCGGACGACTGGGAAGCATTGGAGGCCCTGCCTGGCGTCGGCCACAAGACGGCCAGCGTCGTGATGAGCCAGGCGTTCGGTCACCCGGCGTTCCCGGTGGACACGCATATCCACCGCTTGGCCCAGCGCTGGGGGTTGTCCTCCGGCCGCAACGTCGCCCAAACAGAACGCGACCTGAAACGCCTGTTTCCTTCGGACAGCTGGAACGGCCTGCACCTGCGGATCATCTACTACGGCCGCCAGCACTGCACCGCCCGCGGCTGCGACGGCACGGTCTGCGAAATCTGCCGGACCTGCTTTCCCCGCCGCCGCCAGGCAGCGGACCCTCCCACGCGGCGTCATTCCCCGTCCAATCCGGGTGCCGGAGCGTGTCCCCGGCGGAAGAGCGCGGCCAGATCGTCCAAGAAAGAGTAAACGACCGGCACGGCGACCAGGGTCAGCAGCAGAGACAACGTCTGGCCACCGGTGGCCAGGACGGCGATCGAGCGGCGTTCCTCGGCGCCAGGGCCGGTGCCCAGCAGCAGGGGCATCATGCCAGCCACAAACGCGATGGTCGTCATCAAAATCGGCCGCAGCCGGTCGCGGTTGCCCTGGATCATCGCCGACCAGCGGTCCAGCCCGCCGGCGCGCAGCTGGTTCATGTGATCCACCTGCAGGATCGAGGCCTTCTTGACCACGCCGAACAGGACCAGGATGCCCAGGGCCGAGTAGACGTTCAACGACTCGCCGCCCAGCCACAAGCTGACCAGGCCGAACGGGACGGCCAGGGGCAGCGAGAACAGAATCGTCAGCGGGTGGATGACGTGCTCGAACTGCGCCGCCAGCAGCAGGTACATGAAAACAAACGAGAGGATGAACGTCCAGCGGAACTCGGCCAGCGTCCGTTCCAGTTCGCGGCCGCGGCCCAGGACGCGTGTCGAGTAGGCCGGTGACATGCCCAATCCGCGAGCCGCCTCCTCGACCGCCTGAATCCGGTCGCCCAGCGCGTGGCCCGGTGCGACGTTGGCCCGGATGGCCACCATCCGCTGGCGGTCCAAGCGGTCGATGCGCGCGAAGCGATTCACGCTCGACAGGCGGACCAGGTTGTCCAGCCGCGTCAGGCCCGCCAGCGTGGCCTCCCGGCGCCCGTCGCCGGTAGCCGCTGTCTGAGTCGAGGTTGCCGGCGCCGAGGCTTTGGTGCGGACGTACAATTGCGAAATGGCTTCCGAGCTGCCCCGATCGACGCCCACCAACCGCAGTTCCACATCGTACACGTCGCCCCAGACCGGATCTTGCCAGCGGCTGGCCCGGTCGTCGCCGCCCACGGCGATCCGCAGGGTGTCGGCGATTTCCTCCACGTCCACGCCCAGCGAAGCGGCCCGCTCGCGATCGATCTCCACGTGCAATTCGGGTTTCGCCTTCAGCGTGGTGTAGGCGTCCACGACGCCGGGAATGCTGTCCGGCGCGTCGCCGCCCCGCATCCGGTCCCGCAGTCGCCGGCTGAAGTCGGCCAGTTCGTCCAGGTTCGGGCCGGTGATCGAGAAGTCGATATCGACCGGCGCCCCGTGGCGAATCGACGTCAGGTTGCGGACTGCGCAGTCCAGGTCCAATTCCGGGTACTGGCGGCGGTACCGGTTCAGGATTTCGCGGATTTCCTGCATCTTCTGCCGCTGGGTAAAGTTCCCCTCGAAGGCCCTTCCCGGCCGGCCCGCCCAAGCCTCGCGCCACAACCGGCCCCAGGAAAACACCCGCTCTTCCAGGTCCTGTAGACGCACGTACGTCACGGAGGCGTTCACCCGCGGATTGCCGCCCGTGCCGATGTTGACCAACACCAGCTTGACGCCCGGCAACCGGCGCAGTTCGGTTTCGACGGACTGCACCAACTGCTCCATGGAACGCAAGGACGTCCCTTCGCGGGCCATTAGTTCGACCTCAAATTCCGATTCGTCCACATTCGTCGGGATGTAGTCCTGCTGGACGATCTTGTACAACGGCCCGTTGGCGGCGATCACCGCCAGCGACAACAACAGCACGACCCAGCGCCAGCGGAGACTCCAACGCAACACGGCCAAATAGCTCACCTCGATCCAATGATAAAATCCCCTCCGCGAGGCCGGGCCGCCCGCCCCAAGCTTCACCGGCCGCAGCAGCCGCGAGCACATCATCGGCGTGAGCGTAAAGCTGACCAGCAGCGAGACCAGAATCGACACCGTGGCGGTCATGCCGAACTGGAACAGCATCCGCCCGGCAATGCTGGACAGAAAGGCCAGCGGCAGGAACACGATCACTAGCGACAGCGTCGTCACCAGCACGGCCAGCCCGATTTCTTTCGTGCCCACCACCGCCGCTTGCCGGGGCGGCAAGCCCTTCTCCTCGATGCAGTGAAACACGTTCTCCAGGACCACGATCGCGTCGTCGATCACGATGCCCACCATCAGCACCATGGCCAGCATGGTCATGTTGTTGAGCGTGAAATCGAGGGCCCGCATCATGGCAAAGGTGGCAATCAAGGACGTGGGAATCGCCACCGCGGCAATGATGGTCGAACGCCAGGAACGCATGAAGATCAGCACCACCAGCGTCGCCAACAGGCTGCCCACGATCAGGTGCTTCTGGATCTCGTGCATGGCGGCCAGGATGTACCGCGACTGGTCCTGGATCACCTCGACCCGCACGTCCGGCGGGAGGATCTGCACGCTGCGCTGCAACCGCTGCTTGACCGCCTCGATCACCTCCACCGTGTTTTCGCCGGACTGCCGCTGCACGGTCAGCACGACGGCCGGGCGGCCGTCCAGCCGCGCCGCCGTGCGCGGCTCCTTGGTCGCATCGACGGCTTCGCCCAGGTCGCGGAGCCGGACCGGGATCCCGCCGGGCGTGGCCACGACCATCTCCAGGAAATCGCGCGGCTCCCGGAACCGGCCCAGTGTCCGCAGGGCAAGTTCGCTGGCGCCCGTGTCGACGCGGCCGCCGGGGATGTCGGCGTTCTGACGCACCAGGGCGTCGCGGACCTGGAGGATGGACAGCCGGTACGCCGCCAGCCGCTTGGCCTCGACGTTGATCTGCACCGCCCGGTCCTGGGCTCCAGAGATGCTGACCTGGCCGACGCCGGGCGCCGACTCGATCATGTCCTTGACGTAGCGGTCCGCCAGCACGTACAGCTCCCGCGGTTGCCGGTTGCCCGACAGCGCCAGGGTCATGATCGGGGACGCTTCCAGGTCCTGTTTGCGGACCACGGGCGGATAGACGTTGTCCGGCAGCCGGTTCAGCACGCTGTTGACCGCGTCGCGCACGTCCTGGGTGGCCGCGTCGATGTCGCGGTCGACCTGAAAGGTGATGATCAGCAGCGAATAACCTTCACGGCTCAGCGACCGCAATTCCTCGATCCCGGCCACCGTGGCGACCGAGTCCTCCATCAGCTGCGTGACCTCCGATTCGACCTCCTCGGCGGCAGCGTTCGGATACATCGTGGAGACGTAGACCGTCGGCATGTCCATCTGGGGAAAACGGTCTACGCCCAGCCGCAGATAAGCGGCTATCCCGGCGACAACCAGCGCCAGAATGAGCATCACGGCAAACACCGGGCGGCGGATGCAGATTTCAGCCAGCCATTGCACGTCGCGATCCTCCGTCTGCTCAGAAAACTGGGGTCAGGCTGACAGAATTCAGTTTTGGCCGATAGTAAGACCAGCCATGTGGAACGACATTGCTCGGCCAAAACTGAATTCTGTCAGCCTGACCCCAAGATGCTCTGCGCTAACTCTTCCCCGCCGCCGCCGCGGCGCTGGACTGCAGCACGACGACCGGACCCGTCAGTCCCTCCTGAGCCTGGCGGACGACGGTCTGGCCGGCACTCAGTCCCGACCGCACTTCCACCCACTCCCCGTCGCGGCGGCCCGAGGCGATCACCCGCTCGGACGCTTCGTCCCTTTCCACCAACCAGACTTTCTCCACACCGGCGAAATCCCGCACGGCACTGGCGGGGATGGAAACTGCCTGGGCGTCGGGCTCGACAACGATCTCCGCTTCGGCGAACAACCCCACGTGCAACCCGCCGCCGGGATTGGCCACGTCGATTTCCACGCACAGCGAGCGGTTCGACAGGTCCAGCGCCGGGCTGATTCGCGACACGGCGCCTTTCAACGGCGCGGGCAGCCCCTCGATGTGAATCGTCGCCGCTTGCCCTTCCTGCAGCCGGGCCGCCTGCCGCTCCGGCACGCCGGCGCGAAACCGCAAGGGGTCCGTCTGCACCAGCGAGAGGATGGGGGCGCCGACTTGCACGTAGGTCCCGGGCGCGACGTGCCGCTGCTGGACGCGGCCGGCAAACGGCGCGTGCAGTTCGGCGTCCACGCGGGCCTGCTGGGCCAGCGCCAATTCCGCCCAGCGGACCCCGATCAACGCGATCTGCTCCTCGACGGCGTTCAGCGCCAAGCGGTAGCGGGCCTCCGCCACCTCCAATTCGGCCCGGTACTGGTCCAATTCTTCCGCCGTTATCACATTGTTGGGCGTCAGCGATTCGGCCCGCTTCAAATTGGCCCGTGCCTGGTTCAACAACGCTTCTTCCCGAACGACCTCGGGGATCTGTTTCCGGTCCAACTGCTCCTCGTCCTCCTCGGGCTTCAGTCCCAGCTTGACGCGCGTCTGCTCCAGTTGCGATTCCGCCTGGCGCACGCGGAGATCGAAATCTTCCGGTTCCAGCGTGGCCAGCAGATCGCCCGCGGCGACGCGCGAGCCCAAATCGACGTGGACCTGATGCACGCGGCCAGCCACCTTGGTCCCGACCACCGCATGCTCGTCCGCCAGCAAGCTGCCCTGGACGCGGACCACGCCCGGCCAGGACCGCAATTCGGCGGCCACGACCTCGACCTGCGCTGGCGCAGCAGCGGCCGCCGGCGGCTCCGTCCCGGGCGTCTGCGGCAAGGCCGTCGCCTGGCAGCCGGCCAGCCCCGCGCACAGCAGGAGCAGAGCCGCCGCCAGCCCGGCTCGCAATCCCAAATCGCAGTTCATCAAATACACGGCGGGTCTCCCGGCAGGTGGGTTTGTAGGGCGGGCGTGGCATCGAGTCGCCCGCACGGAAAGCGCGATCCGCGTCGGTAGAGCCTCAGTTCGTACGACGCGCGCATCTTGGCGTGGCGAGCGGGGCGGCGTGAGCCCCCCGGTTCCCGGCAAGTCGCCCGACTCAGAACCGGGGGGCTGACGCCGCCCCGCTCGCCAATTAGGTTGCGGCGGCAGGCCGCGTTAGGATCCATGTCGCGGGTCCGCCTTCACAAGTTGAACAGGTTCTATTGTCGTTGGCAGCGAAACCGTGTCAACTTGGGGCATGAGCTGATTCTGACGACCACTGACTCATGGTACCACCGAGAACCATTGCGACGTTTCGGCCACGGGTTCACCGTTCTCCAGACGGTCGGCCATCACGCGGAGTGCCAGAGCCTGAGCATTCCAGACGGCCTCCTGGCGTGAACTACCAAGACTTGTCGCGGCGTCCAAGTCAGGGGCGGTCCACCGGAGAAACTCACTGCCGCTGCTGGCGTTCACTCTGCCGTGTGGGACACTACGGTTGCTGGGGTATCGGCCGTCGGCAGAGCGCGCGATCAAGCGACGGTCTTGCCGAACGTGCCGAGCCGGGACATATTGGCGTTTCAGAAGGAGGTGCTCCACGATGTCAATTCTGTTTAGCATGACGTTGACGACCCTGGCCGCCCTGGCCCTGCTGTCGCCTGCTTGGGCCGGTGAAGGGTCGTCCCAGGAGGAACCGCCGGCCGGGAAGACGCCGATCGTCCGGACGGCGGACCTGGATCGGGGCGAAGCGCAGGAGGTCGAATTGGCGGACGGGTCCAAGGTCCGCCTGAAACTGCTCGATCTGGAAGAAGTCCGCGATCCGCTGCGCAACGCGGTCCGCGAGGCGCGGGTCCGGGTCGAGGTGAACGGGGAAACGGTCACGCTCGCCTCCGCCATGTACCACTTGCCCGTGACGGTGGCCGGCGTGCAGATCGACTGCCCGATCACGCGCGGCTTGACGGACAACAGCAGCAAGCAGAACGTGTGGGGCCTGACCAAGCACGCCCGCTTCCGCGTGTGGCCGGCCGGATCGCCGTGGATCGAGCCCGGCACGTTCACCTACCCGGTGCGGCAGCGGTGGTTCGCCAGCGACACGCAAATGGCCAACGAACCGACGTTCGTCAACGGCGACGAACGGACAGGCAAGACCAGCATCTACTACCATTACGGGCTCGACTTCGGCGGCGCGGAAGGACTGGTCGAGGTCGTGGCGGCTACGGACGGGACCGTCGTCAGCGCCGCCGGCCAGACGCTGGCGGAACACCAGGACTCGCCCGCCAAGCCGCGTTACGACGTGATCTACGTGGTGGACCAGCGCGGCTGGTACTACCGCTATAGCCACCTGATGACGGTCGAAGCCAAGCCCGGCCAGCGCGTGCGGATGGGCCAGCGGATCGGCGTCTTGGGCAAAGAGGGCGGCAGCGGCGGCTGGTCGCATCTGCACTTCGACATCACCAGCCGCCAGCCGTCGGGCCTGTGGGGCATCCAGGACGCGTACGCTTACGCCTGGGCGGCGTACCGCAAGCAATACGCTCCCCAGATCATCGCCGTGGCCAGGCCGCATCACCTGGTGGCCGTGGGCGGCAAAGTGAAACTGGACGGCAGCAAATCGTGGAGTGCGGCGGGCCAGATCGCCCGCTACGAATGGACGTGTACGGACGGCAGCCGCGCCGCCGGTCCGGTTGTCGAACGCACCTATGCCCAGCCGGGCACCTACAGCGAGATTCTGCAAGTCACCGACGCCGCCGGCCAAACGGACTGGGACTTCGCCGTGGTCCAAGTGGCCGATCCCGCCAAACCGCAAGAGCTGCCGCCGACGATTCACGCGGCGTACTACCCCACGACGAACCTTCGGCCGGGCGATCCGATCACGTTCAAGGTCCGCACGTTCCGCACAACGCACGGCGAAGAACGATGGGACTTTGGCGACGGCAGCCCGCCCGTGACGGTCCAGTCGGATGGCAACGCCAACGTCCACGCCAAGGACGGCTACGCGGTGACGCAGCACGCATACGCCAAGCCGGGCGATTATCTGGCCCGCGTCGAGCGTACGAACGAACGCGGCGAGACGGCGATCGGGCACGTCCACGTCCGGATCGAACCGCCCTTCCAGGCCCGCACGTCGGTATCGATCCGGGACGGCCAACGGCTGATCAACGGCCAAGTGACGTATCCCGGCACGAGGACCAAAGGGCTGTTGATGAACGTGCGGATGGTGAATTCGGTGTTCGAGGACCGCCGCCAGCCGTCGTTCGACGCCCAGGCCAACACGGACGCCTTCCTGAAAATGATTCCGGATTACGCCGCGCACGGCGTCCGCGCGTTCACGATCTGCCTGCAGGGCGGGATTTCGCCACTTCTGACCCGTTGTCGATGAAGCCACGGTTTTGGTGCTGGGGTCAGGCTTACAGAATTCAATTTTGGCCGATTGTGGCGCCAGCCAAATGGTACGACCTTGCTCGGCCAAAATTGAATTCTGTAAGCCTGACCCCAATTCGCTCAACCGATCGCGCCGGTCTGGCGGTGCTGCTGGCTGGCGGGGTGTTGCCGGTACCTCCGTTCACACGGAAACAGGCCATCGTCGTCGAACGTCAGACGGCACCGCCACCGGTTGCGGCCCGTAGGACGGTCTTTCCAGGCCGTCCCGTTCGGACTGAAAAGGCCGACCTCCAGGGATGCCCGTCTCTGCCGCTCGTCGGAAGATCACGGAACTCTCCCATGCTGGCGAACTCCGGCACCAGCCGAGTACAATCACGAGCGGTCGGAAAACCCATCGTGCGGCCAAGCCGCTGCCAATTCCCAAGTCTGAAATTTCAAATCCAAAATCTGGAATCTCTCTCATGACCACGCCTCTGAACTGGAACAGCCGCCAATTGACTCACGGCTGGCAGCGCGGAATCAACGCCTTCTATTACGGTCTGGGCCTGACCGACGACGATTTGGACAAAGCTCAAATCGGCATCGGCGTGCCGCTGCTGGACGGCAATTTGTGCAACGTCCACGCGTACGAACTGGCCAAGCGGATCGCCGAAGGCTGCCGGCAAGCGGGCTTGCTGGGCTTCCCCTTTGGCGTGCCGGCGATCAGCGACAATATCACGCAGGGCCACGAAGGCGGCAACGCCAGTCTGCCGTCGCGGAACATGATCGCCAACGGAGCCGAATGCGTGGTGAGCGCCCACGGCTACGACGCGCTCGTCGGCCTGCACCACTGCGACAAGAACGGGCCCGGTTTTGCGATGGCCCTGGCCCGCTTGAATTACCCCGGCTTGATCGTCAACGGCGGAACGATCATGCCCGGCTGCCATCACGGCCGTGAGGTGACGATCCTGGACGTGTACGACGCCCAGGCCGCCGCGTCGGTGGGCGCGATGTCCGAGGAAGAAGCCGGCCAGATCATCCGCTCCGCGTGTCCGGGACCGGGCGGCTGCGGGATTGCGGCTTCCTTCAATACCTGGGGAATCGCCCTGGAGTCGCTCGGCCTGTCGCTGCCGTTTACCAGTTCGATTCCCGCGGTCGAAGAGGCCAAGCACCAGGAATGCCTGCGGGCGGGCGCCGCCGTGCGGAACCTGCTGGAACGCGATCTCCGTCCCCGCGACATCCTCACGCGGCGGGCGTTCGAGAATGCGGCGGCCACGATCGCCGCGATCGGCGGTTCCACCAACGGCGTGCTGCACCTGTTGGCTTTGGCGCGGGAAGCCGGCGTCGAGTTCTCGCTCCGCGATTTTCAGGCCATCTTCCGCCGCACGCCGGTCTGGTGCAGCTTCGCCCCGCGCGGCAAGCTGACGATGGTCGACCTGCACCGCATCGGCGGCACGCCGGTGCTGTTGAAATGCCTGCTGCAACAAGGACTGTTGGACGGCAGTTGCTGGACCGTCAGCGGCCGGACGCTGGCGGAAAATCTGGCCGATGTGCCGGCGCCGCCGCCGGGCCAGCAGCTGATCGCGCCGCCGGACGCGCCGTTCAAGGCGTACGCCGACATGCAGATCTGTTTCGGCAACCTGGCGCCGGACGGGATCGTGTTCAAGGTGTCCAGCATGCAGGACCCGCACTTCCGCGGGACGGCCGTCTGTTTCGACCAAGCTCGGGACGTGGCGGTGGCCGTCGAGGCCAAGCGAATCCGTCCCGGCCACGTGATCGTGCTGCGATATCTGGGCCCGGTCGCCGCCGGCATGCCCGAGGTGCTGATCGCCTCGGCCGCGCTGGCGGTGCCGGAGTTGGACGGCAAAGTCGCGATGGTCTCCGACACGCGCGTGTCCGGGGTCTCGCACGGCGCGATCGGCGTCCATTGCTCGCCGGAAGCCGCCGTGGGCGGTCCGATCGCGCTGGTCCAGGACGGCGACGAAATCTCCTTCGACCTGCTGGCCGGCGCGATCACGCTGCACGTGCCCGACAACGAACTGGCCCGCCGACGTGCCGTCCTGCCGCCCTGGAACCACACGCCGCGCCGCGGCTACCTGCTGGATTTCGCCGCCACCGCCGCGCAAGCCCACCACGGCTGCGTCAGCAAGGCGTTGCACCCGGCCTGCGAGTAAGCCCGCTCAAGCTGGCTGAACTTGGCGAGGGCCATCGTGTCGAAGATGTCGCCGAGGACTTCGAACTTGACGTCCGGCGCGTCAGGCAGTTTGTCCAATCTCTTGCTGTCTAACTGGATCGCCCGCTGCCTGGATGATCGGATTTCAACGTTCGTGGCCCCAACATTTTCGGCCCTCAAGAGCGACCGGGCTCCTCCAGCACGCAGATGGCTCCCAGGTGCAGGGCCACTCCCTCGAAATCGGCGGGCTTGTAACGGTTGGCTTCCTTCGCAGCCTCGATGGGCACGGAGCGGTCGGGCACGGTGGAGAGGAGTTCGGTGGTCGCGGTGTGCTCGCCGGGCGGGAGGTTGGTGGCGATCTCCAGGCTGCCCAGACGGTAGTAGTAAGACCACGGGTCCACCTGCTGGCGTTCGCCTTTGTCGACACCGTCGACAGTCACTTTGACACGGCCGGTCTGCGGCCCGAAGACATGGAAGATCCAGGCTCGTGTGCCGGTGAATTGGAAGGTCAGCTTCGCACCCGGGGTTCGCGTGACCCACAGGCCATCGAAGTGATTGGAGAAGTCCGAGCCGACGACCTGGGCGGGGACGACTTCCTGCCAGTCGCCGCTGAGCATCTGGCGCGTGATCGGCTTCTGGACGGCGCCTTCCATGTTGCGCGCATTGAGCGGTTTGCTTAGAGCGTGCGGTTGCCGCGATCCCTCGGCCAACAGCTTCGACAATCCCTCCTGGATGATCGACGCGTACAGCTGGACTCCTGCGGGAGTGACGTAGACACCGTCCTTGGTGAACACGGGCCGGTCGGACTTGGCTTGGGATTCGGCGTCTGCCTTGATGGTCAGTTTGCCCTCGCGGGCCATTTGGGTCAAGCGACGGCCCAGGTTGACGGCGGGGACCCCGTAGCGCGCGGCCACGCGTTCGTAGGCGCTGACGGCACTGGGGCAAAGTCCCCTCACGTAGTCGGCCTCATATTCCGGGCGGAAGGCGTAGACAAACAACACGTCCGTGTTGGGGTCGGCTTTCCAGGCCTGCCGCACCATGCCCTCGGCGTTGGCTTGCACGGACTCCTCGCTGCTCTCGAAATCGTCGGCGGCGAAGTCGACAATCAGCAAGTCGGGACGGTGGCTCAGCACGTCGTGGCCCAGGCGAAAGACGCTCAGCCCGGAACCTCGAAAGCCGCCGTGAATCGGCGAATTGAGGACGGTTAGCTTGGCGGCCGGGTACTGGGCCTGCAGCCACTTGCCGACCGCCGCCGTCCACTGGCCCTGGGCATGGCTGCCGCCTGCAAAGACGGCCACGGTCACGCCCTGTCCGGCCTTGAGCTTGGCCGCGACGTTGCCCAGCCCCTGGCGCGGCTGAAATTCCACGGCCGGCACGGGTTCGTGCCCGGGGAGTTTGAAGAACCGTTGGGTGGTGAAATCCCCCAACGCCGCGGCACCCGGCGCCTCGCTGATCGGCCAACTGGCCCGCAGCGGGTCCTGGTACGGACCGATCTTGTCGAACGGGATCGGCTGGAAGCCGAGCTTCAACGCGGGCGAGTCGGGTTGCAGGCGGTAGTCGTGCTTGGCCGGATCGACGAACTTGGGATCGGCCAGCAGGGAATGCTCGTCCTTGCCCTGTTCCCGCCACTGGTCCCAGTCCAGCAGCCGCGCAGCACCCGGGCGCAGCGTGAGGCTGAACTTCAGCGGCAGGTCCGGCGGCGCGTACACGCAATTGCGGTCGAACTCGAAGCCCGCAAAAGCCGGCTGGCTCCCGCTGAACGTCCAGACGAGTTGCCCGCCCGCCCAAGCGGCTTTGTTTCGCTCGCGCAGCCACCGTCCACCGTCGGCGGAGTAGTAAACGAGGTTGCCTGCAAAGCGGCCCGGAGCACACGTGTGGTGCGTGGCCGGATCGTCCGTGTACGTGGCCAGTTCCGGATAGCGCTGCAGATACGTGGCATAACTGCCCTTTTCCCGCAGGGTCTGGAGGTAGGCGTAGGACTGCTTGTCCAAATCCGGGTAGTTGCCGCAGCTGACCCGGAAGGCGGGACAATCGACGATGATGTTGTTCTCCCAGCGGTTGTCGCGGCCCTCGTGGTTGAACAGGCCGCAAACCGGGACGCTGTACAGCACGTTGCCGAAAACCGTGCAGCCCACTTCGGGCGCGTCGAGGTAAATGCCCCAGGTGAAGCCGGGATAGTGAAACTCGACCTGGCCGTTGTGTACCGGGTTCCAGGAATTACTCTTTCCGAACCCGCCGACGTGGTGAAACACGTTATGGCGAATGACGGTGCCGCGCTGGGTGAAGTCCCGCGAGGACATGTACAGCCCGCCGGTGTCCTCCGAGCCCAGATTGGTGTGGTGGACGACGTTGTACTCCACCACGTGGTCGTTGCCGCCGACCAGCAGCGCCTGGTGGTAGCAGTCGTGGATCAGATTGTGGCTCGCCCGATTGCCCACGCCGGACAGGTTAACGCCCGTGTTGTAGGTGCGCTGGAAAGCGGCGATGTGGTGGATGTAGTTGTTGTCGGCGTAGCCATCGCCGCGAGTCAGCGTCTTGCGGTCGCCGGAGTTGATGCTGACGCCCCCGGCGCCGGTCGCGTAAATGTCGTTGCCGGCCGCCCCCGTGTTGTGCCCGCCCACGATCGACACGCCCCACAGGCCCGTGTTGCGGAGGGTGCAACCGGCGACGAGGCTGCCTTCGCAGTTCTTCAGCGTCACCGCATTGCCGCCGCAATTCTCCAAGGTCAACCCGCGCAACGTGACTCCGTCCGCGCCGTCGGCGACGACCAGAGATTCCGCGACGGACACGCTCACTTCGCCCGACGCTACGTCCGTCGGCGGCCAGAAATAGAGCTTGGCCTCGTCGCGGTCCAGGTACCACTCGCCCGGCGCGTCCAACTCGGCCAACAGGTTCTGGACGAAGTAGCGGTCGCCGATCATCAGGCCATAGCTGACCGGCCGGCCCAACAGAATCGTGTCGTTCTCTTTGTCCACGGACTTCACCGGCACGATATTCCAGGCCCAGCCGTAGGCCGGGTGAATGGCGACTTCGGCTTGCGTGATCTTCTCCCACGTGGGCTTGATCACGTCGCTGGTCGCGGTGAAGTGGTCCTTGACGTGCGGAATGTTGTCCGAGACCGACTGGTTGGTCGGCGCGGCGGGGTCGGCGGCCAGGACGTAGGCCCATTGACCGAAGTGCGGATCGGCCGGATCGACATTGGGATAGCGTGCCATGACTTGCCGTTGGCCGCAGAAGAACAACTGGCGGAACGCCACTTTTTCCAACGGTGTGCCCTTCAGGTCGGCGACCACGATTCGCCCCTTCCACGGCTGGAACCCGCTGACGGGCAGCGCGCCAGTGAGAATCACCTTTTCGTTTGCGTAAGACCGCCACACGATGGGCGCCTGCGGACTCCCGGCGTCCTCAGAACTGAGTGCAAGCGCTGCAGTCAGCCGATACGTCCCCGTCCGCAGGTTGACGGTGGCCCTGTCGCCGAGCTTCCCGGCTGCCTTGAGCCGCCGCAGTTCGTCACGGGCGCGAACCAGCGTCGCAAAGGGTCCGTCCCGTCCATCCTTGTCCGCGGCAGGCAGATTGCCGGACCAGCCATCCTTGCCGGTCGTGGAGACATACACGTTGATCGCCGCCAGCGCGTGGCCGGCACCCGACAACGCAACGATGATTGCCGCTGTGAACACTCGCATACACATCGGGTTCATTCCTTTCGCTCCAGGCCCTTCGTTTCCACTGACCCCGGCGTCGGTGGGACGGCAAGTGGCAGCTAGCACCAAACGGGATTTCGACGGTTTTCCGCGTCGTTGATGAAGTCGCGGTTTCGGTGCTGGGGTCAGGCTTCCAGAATTCAATTTTGGCCGAGCAGAGTCGGTCGACGTGGCTGGCACCAAACTCGGCCAAAACTGAATTCTGTAAGCCTGACCCCATTTCGCACGACCGGGCCATCGTAGACAGCGACTTTCCGTGGCAGTTTCCCGTTTGGCGCGCAAGCCTGTTCTCGTTAGGCCCGCCGTTGGTCTTGATGCTCGCCTGGGGCGCCGCGACTTTCGTGCCGGCCCTCCGCTGGTTCCGGTGGAACGGAACGGGGCGGACGGGTTGCCCGCTGCCGCGAGTCACCAGGGCAGGGCGGAATCAAAAAGCATCGCCGGTGTTCCCTCACGCCGCTTCCCATTGCTCGCGCAGCAGTTTGACGGCAACGGGGATCGTTTGCGTGCGGTCGCCCTTCGAGCCGCATTCCAGGCTGACGTAGTTCTGGTAGCCCAGCACTTTCAGGCCCTTGAAGCCCAGCACGTAGTTGTCGCCTTCGTCCTCGCCCGGCATTTTCCGCGTCTTGCGGCTGGCCATGTGGACGTGCTGCAGGTAGTCGCCGGCGGACAGGAAAGCGGCCATGTCGTTGGTCTCTTCCCAGGTCATGTGCCAGAAGTCGCCCATCACGCCGATGCCGGGATGATTCACGTCGCGGCAGATGGCCGCACCGTCCGGGACTTGGCGGAGGAAATGCGCCTCGCGGCGGTTCAGCGGCTCCAGCAGAATCCGCGTGCCGGCTTGCTTGGCGTGCTCGGCCAGATCGGGCAGCAGCTGCAGCAGCAATTCCCGCGACTCCCAGTGTCCCAGCTGGGTCTGGCCGGTAAACGCCGGGACCATGATCATGCCGGTCGAGCCGAGCGCGCCGGCGGCTGTCAAGATCTCTTTCATCGTCGCCACGCATTTCCGGCGGACTTCCTCCTGCTCGGAAATCAGCACCCCTTCATAGCCGCTGCAAATCGCGCTGATCTTGATCTTGCGGCCTTGCAGCGCCTTCTGGAATTCCTCGACGCGTCCGGCCAGTCCCCGCCCGCCGGGTTCGAGGCCTTCGAATCCGTTGGCTTCCAGGAAGTCCAGTTTCTCGGTCAGGCTCTTGCCCGGCGCGACGTTTTCCTGGCAGGACAACCGCAGGCAAGCCGGCTGCGGCGGGTCCGGAATCGTCACGGCGCGGGCGGCGGAAGTCGCCATCGCGACGGTGCCGCCAGCAGCCGCCAGTTTTAACATTTCACGACGATTTGGTCTCATGGCAGATATCTCCCAGGTGAGTGAAACGAGCGGATCCCATCGAACACGCACGATCGGCATTCTACAACGTCGTCGAACGAGCGACCAGCGACCGGGCGGAGGTCCTGCGTCCGAGATTTGGCGCTCAAAAATGGGCGCAAAAAGACCCGCGTCAGAACACCGGAGGCTGATGCCTGCCGGCGCTTTAAAACGTGCTGGCTCGCAAGCGTTAGTGCTTCACGGGGCGCGGCAAACGGCGGCGCAAGGGCCTCGGCCACCACGCTGCTTGCCAGCGTGGAGCCATGTTCAGCACCAGAAGTCGTCCCGCCGCGCGACCTCTTCGGCCACCACGCTGCTTGCCAGCGTGGAGCCATGTTCAGCGCCAGAAATCGTCCCGCCTCGCGCCCTCTTCGGCCACCACGCTGCTTGCCAGCGTGGAGCCATGTTCAGCACCAGAAATCGTCCCGACGCGCGATCTCTTCGGCCACCACGCTGCTTGCCAGCGTGGAGCCATGTTCAGCACCAGAAGTCGTCCCGCCGCGCGACCTCTTCGGCCACCACGCTGCTTGCCAGCGTGGAGCCATGT
>JAAYYU010000196.1 GCA_012515235.1 Candidatus Anammoximicrobium sp. | reverse complement strand
TCGAAGTTCCAGATCGAGATCTTCCGCACGGGCTACTACGGCGGGCGCGGGGCACGGCTGGTGACCAAACTCGGCCCCTTGGAGGGCCAGACGCAGCCGACTCCTGAGCCGGACGAGCGGACCATGCACGAGTGTCGCTGGGAGCCCTCGGCCGAGTTGACCATCCCCGCCGACTGGATTAGCGGCGTCTATCTGGGCCGGCTCACCACGCTTCCCGACGCGGACGACAAGCCTTATTGGCAAAGCTACGTGGTGTTCATCGTGCGCGACGACCGCCCGGCTGACATTCTCTTTCAGTGCAGCGACAACACGTGGCAGGCCTATAACGGCTGGCCCTACAAGTCGTCCGTCTACACGCACCCCAAAGGCAACCAGGGTCCCTGGGCCGACGTGAGCTTCGATCGACCCTATGGCCGTGAGGCCCAATACTCCGGAATCGTCAACGATCCGCTGTCGATCGGTTCCGGCGCGTGGCTGACGTTCGAGTTCCCCATGGCCTACTGGCTCGAGCAGCAGGGTTGCGATGTGAGCTACTGCTCCAATAGCGATATGCTCAGCCCCGATCGCGGGCTGAAGTGCAAAGCGTTCCTTAGCGTCGGCCACGACGAATACTGGGACATCCGCCAGTACCACAGCGTGGTAAAGATGCGCGATGCGGGCGTGAACTTGCTGTTCCTGTCGGGCAACTCCGTGTGTTGGGTCAGCCCCTTCAAGCCGAGCAGCGATGGGCGGCCCAACCGAGTGACCTTCCGCGGCGGGCCCTATGGTGGCCAGAACCAGTGGATCGAACAGCGTCTGCAAAAACACGGCCCCTTCCCCGAACGCGGCCCCGACGAAGGCTATCTGATCGGCGCGCGCAATTCGAGCCCGATCAACGGTGGCGGCGACTGGATCTGCGTCAAGCCGGAGCACTGGATTTTTGCGGGCACCGGCATGAAGCAGGGGGACCGCGTGCCAGGGCTGATCGGCTGGGAGTATCACGGCGACCCGCCCACCGACTTGCCCGGCTTGGAGATCGTGGCCCAGGGCACGGCGTTCCAAGGAGGTGTGAACCCCTCGCCCTGGACGGCGACCATCTATCCTGGTCCCAAAGCCAACTACGTGTTCAATGCCGCGACGATCTTCTGGTGCCAGGATCTGAGCATGCCGCCCGGGCACACACTGCCGTGGTCCCATTGGAGTCGGCCGCACGGCCCGGATCCGCGCGTGCAGCAAATCACCCGCAACCTGCTCCAACGGGCCGGCTGTCTGCCCTGATCGGCTCGACACGACCCTAAGTTACAAGACCGACAAACAGGCGCAACGCAGCGTCCTGAGAAAGGAGAAGCCGTCATGAGCCACAAGATGTCCCGGCGAGGTTTCCTGGCGGGAACGCTTACCGCTTCGGCGGTCAGCCCGCTTGTTCTTCCATCGGCCGTCTTGGGGAAGGATGGCCATCTTCCTCCCAGCGAGCGGATCACCATCGCCGTTTTCGGCGCCGGCAACCGGGGCCGGCATTCGCTCAACGCCATGCGTCCCCTGCCGGATCATCAAGTTGTGGCCGTTGCCGAGGCCCGGCGGGATCGCGGCCTGAGCGCTTGTCAGATGGCCGAAGCGTTCTATGCGCAGCGCCTGGGCAAAGCCTCGTACCGAGGCTGCACGCTCTACAGCGATTTCCGTGACGTCCTCGCCCGCGACGACATCGACGCCGTCTGGGGAACCGTTCCCGACCATTGGCACGGCTGCTTGTACAGCCGGGTGATCGAATCCGGCAAGGACATCTATGGTGAAAAGCCCTTGTCGCGGTGGGTCGCGCAAGGCGTCAAACTGAAGAAGCTGGTTCGCCAATACGGGACTATCTTCCAGGTCGGCCTGCAACAACGAAGCGATCCGAAGTTCCGCCTGGCGTGCAACCTGGCGCGAAACGGCTACCTGGGCAAGATTTCCGAAGTGCAAGTCGCCGTCCCCGGCGGTACGGTCATTCCCGCCGTGCCGCCCTGCGATCCGCCTGAGGGATTCGACTGGGACATGTGGACCGGTCCGGCACCCATGTTTCCCTTCGACCCGCGACGCGTGGAATGGCTGGGCCTGTACATGATCTCGGATTACTGCGCGGGATTTATCACCAATTGGGGCGTCCATCATCTGGATATCGCCGGCTGGGGCGTGCCGGAAATCTTCGAGAAACCGTTCCAGGTCTCTGGACGCGGCATCCTGCCGGACCGCGGAATGGCCGACACCTGGATCTCCTGGCGAATGCAGATGCAATACGAAACCGGGCTGGTGATGAATTTCTGCAATACGGGCAATCCCTATGAGCAGGGTTGCCGATTCATCGGCGATCAGGGTTGGGTTCACGTCAATCGCGCGGGGATCAAGGCCAGCGATCCCAAGCTGCTGCAAATCACCTTGAAAGACGCGGATACTCACCTGCACGTCAGCCCGTCCTGGGGCGATCCCTACACGGCCCATACGGCCGACTTCTTCCGCTCCGTGCGCACGCGAAAGGCGCCGGTGTGCCCGCTCGAACAGGGGCATTACGCGACGACGCTCGGCAACGTGTCCGATATCTGTCTGCGCCTGGGGCGAACACTGAAATGGGACCCTCAAAATGACTGCTTCATCGGCGACGACCAAGCCAATTCGATGCTCAGCCGGGCCGAGAGAAGCCCGTGGACCATGTAAGGGTTCAGGGTTCGGGGTTCAGGGTTCGGGGTTCGGGGTTCGGGGTTCGGGGTTCAGAAAAGCAAAACGTTAACGGATTCATTGCCATGAAACGTGCATGTCTGCTGTGCGGATTCCTCTTGGTGGTTCCCATGACTGTGTTGGCGGATGATTGGGCGACAACAGGAAAGGGGGGCAGCGGAGGCAATCTTTCCGCCGCGCAAGTTGAAGCTGCCTGGACTGAAATGGCCCAGTATGAAGCAGGCCAGGACCAGAAAGCCCTGCTGGCCATGAACTGGGTCGTCATCAACGCCATGAACGACGCGAACCAGCGTGCGGCAACCGCGGCCCGCCTGGCCAAGATCCTGCAGGCGCCGGCCACGACCTCCGCCGCCCGGCAGTTCATCTGCGCCCAACTGTTCTGGATCGGAACTGCGGCCGAGGTGTCTGCGGTCGCTCCCCTGCTTCTCGATCCGGCCACCACCGACACGGCGCGACTATTCCTGGAGAGAGTGAAGTCAGAAGCTGCCATCGCCGCGCTGCGGCAAGCGTTGGACAAACTGGAGGGCCGCCCTCTGATCGGCGTCATCAACTCGCTGTCGCTCCTTCAGGACTCGCCTTCCGTCGAAAAGATAATCGCCTTGACCAAGAGCCAGGACGCGGCGGTTGCCTTGGCTGCCTGGCGGGCCCTGGGCAACTTTGGCAACGAGGCGGCGGCCGACTTCTTGATCGCTGGTTTGCAGAAGGCCGACAAGCCCTCCGCACCGATGGAATCCGCCGCCGTGCGCACCGCCATTCTGTTGGACTCGGCGGGCCAGCGCGACAAGTCGCTGGAAATCTACCGTCTTCTGGCCGACGGCAGGCGTTCCCTGGGCGCGCGTCAAGCGGGTTTCAACGCGCTGTTCGCCGCTGCTCCGGCCGAGCAGAAGGCCGCTTTGATTGCCCTGTGGTCGAAATCGGCGGACGTTGCCCAGCAGAAGGCTGTGATCTCCCAGATGACGACGCTGAGCGACGCGGCTTTGGAAGAAACGCTCCACCAGCAGGGAATCGGCGCGAAAGTGCAGATCGCCCTGTTGGAAGAACTGGCGGCGCGACAGGGCGACAAAATGCTCCCGGTCATGCTCGCAGCGGCCGACAGCGGCGACCCAGCCAAGGTCCAGATGGCGTTGCGTTTTCTCGCCTCTCGCGGCGATCCGCAGGTCATTCCGATTCTCATCAAGGCCTTGGCAGGCGACGAAGCCGCGCGAACGGTCGCGGCCGAAGCGCTGGCTCAGCAACCGAAAGAAGTTGCCGGCCCCGCCCTGCTGGAAGCGCTGAACAAACAGGTCGGCCTTCGCGAGCAAGTCGTCGAAATCTTGTCGAAAATGAAATACTACGAAGCGATCGACCCGTTGACCGAATTGGCTCGCAGCACAGACCCCGCGGTCTATGAAGGGGCCGTTGAAGGATTGCGCGCGATCTGCGATCCCGACGAAACCGATCTGAAACGCATGTTCGCGCTGTATCTCGACGTACCGGCAGGCGCGCAGCGGGATTACGTCGAACGGGCGATCGCCTACATCTGCGAAAAGAATCCCGATCCCTCCGATCGGGCGAAGATTCTCCTGGAGCTGGTGGATGGCCATCGCGACACGCAGCAAGACACCTTTCAGGCGGCGGTTCTGCCGCTGCTGGGGCGGTTGGGAACCGACGCCGTTTATCAGAAGATCCAGCCGCTTCTGCACTCTCCGACCCCCGAACTCTCCGCCGCTGCAGTGCGCGCGTTCTGCAATTGGCCGACCGCTCAGCACGCCGGCGCCCTCTGGGACCTGGCTGCGAAATCCGAGTCCCCAGCCTATCGCTCCCAGGCGTTGCGGGCGTATATCCGCGTGGTGACCCTCCCTAGCGACCGGCCGGAGGCCGAGACCCTCGGGATGTTGAAAAACGCGATGAAGCTTGCCGACAGCAGCGACAACAAGCGTCTGGCCCTGTCGCGAGCCGCCTCGGTGCGGACGCTCGCAACGGTCGACTGGATCGCCGCTCATCTCGACGACCCCGAGCTGGCGGAAACGGCCTGCCGGGCAATCGTCGAACTGGCGCACCACCGTTTCCTGCGTCAGCCGAACAAGGCGCATTTCGAGCCGATTCTGCGGAAGGTCGAAGCGACAACCAAGGACAAGTCCGTTGCCGGGTTGGCCGAAAAGGCCCGGCTGGGAATGTAGCCCGGCTGGGAATGTAGAGGACCGTTTTTCACGGCGATAGCCGATTTTTCATCAAGGACACAAAATCCATGACACATCGCACGATTCTGGCAACGTTGCTGCTTGCGTCTGGCGTGGCCACCTGCGCGGCCCAAGAAAACAACCCCGCCTTCGAAGCCCGGCAGGCGGCCCGGGCGGCCCTGGGCAAGCTCGACTGGCAAATCTCTGTAGCCGCCTACACCTTCCGCAAGTTCACGTTCTTCGAGACGGTCGACAAGGTCGCCGAACTGGGACTCGATCGGATCGAAGGGTTCAGCTTCCAGAAGATCAGCCGGGAGATTCCGGTGGTCCTGGATCCGCTTACGATGTCCGACGAACAGTTCGAGGAGGTTCTTGGCAAGCTCCGCGAGTCGCGCGTGACACTGATCGCGCTGTACTACGGGCGCTTTCCAGCCGACGAGGCCGCGTGTCGAACGGTGTTTGAAAAGAGCAAGAGACTGGGGGTCAAGTACTTCGTGAGCGAACCGGATCCCAGCCTGTTGCGGATGCTCGACAAGTTGGGCCAGCAATACGGAATGATCGTCGGCCTGCACGGTCACGACAAGAAGAGTTCCCCCAACACTTGGCATCCCGCACTGGTCGCCAAGCAGTGCCAGGCCTACTCATCGGCGGTCGGGGCGTTCAGCGATACGGGGCACTGGATCCGTTCCGAACTCGACCCTGCCGAGGGCGTGTCGATACTGAAGGACCGGATCGTCGGCTTCGAAATTCATGATCTGAACGCCTTCAACGCCTCGGGACGCGGGGTTCCGCTGGGCAGCGGCGTCGGCAATCTGCCGAAGATGCTGGAGACCCTGGCCAAGGTCAAGGCGGGGCCAGTTCTGTTGAGCATCGAATGCCACTCCGATCCGGACAATCCTCTCGATGGCGTGAAAAAGTCCCTTGAATTCCTGGATGCCCAGGCGATGCGTCTGGCGAAGCTTGCGCCGTAAGGGCTCAGCCCCGGGCTGGGTGCTCGTTCGCCGTCCACGGGACAGGTCCGAAAACCGATTTTTGATCGTCACCTTTGAAAGGAAAGAGATCCTGCCATGCGAGCCGTACGTTGTAGCTGCCTTGCCTTGCTGGCGGTCATCGCTGTTGATGTCGCCACGGACGTTAGTGCCGCGACGCTCCATGTAGGCGCCGCTTCGTGTGACATTACCCCCGACCAGCCCGTGTTTCTCTCCGGGCAATTCCATGCGCGCGTCTCCCGGGGCGTGTCCTGTCCCGTGACGGCCAACATTGTGGCGTTGGAATCCCGCGACGGCGATAAAGCCCTCGATCAGGCGATTGTGATCAGCATGGACACCGTCGTCATTTACGAGCCCTTCTTCAAGGTCTTCAAGGAGGCGATGTGCA
Source organism: Candidatus Anammoximicrobium sp. (assembly GCA_012515235.1). Lineage (GTDB taxonomy): Bacteria > Planctomycetota > Planctomycetia > Pirellulales > Pirellulaceae > Anammoximicrobium. Next base: position 2,788 of record JAAYYU010000196.1, on the reverse strand, counting down.
AGGCCCTGCCGGAGGTCGGTTTCAGCAAGGTAATCATCGCCGCGACGCATACCCATTCCGCGCCCTGCCAGAATGACGGCCAGTATGCGTCGGACGATCCGCACGTCATGCAGCCATCGAAATACGATGCTTTTGCGGCAGCCAGGATTTCGGCGGCCGCTGCGGCGGCGTGGAAGAGCCGGCGGCCGGCGAAGTTCTCCTACGGACTCGGACACGCCGTGGTCGCGTATAACCGCCGCGCCGTCTACGCGGACGGTACGGCCGTGATGTATGGAAAGACAAACGACCCCAACTTCCGTGCGATCGAAGGAGTGGAAGACCACGACGTCAACAGCATGTTCTTCTGGGACACAAGCGACAAGCTCCTGGCGATGCTCGTCAACGTGTCCTGCCCGTCGCAGGAGGTGGAGAACAGCAACACGATCGACGCGGACTACTGGGGCGAGGTCCGCAAGAGCCTGCACCAGGCGCATGGGGAAGACGTGGTGGTCGTCGGGCTGTGCGGCGCCGCCGGCGATCTCTCACCCCATTTGCGCTATCGGCAAGCGGCCGACGATCGGATGCGAGAGCTGCGCAAGCTCAGCCGGAATCAGGAAATAGCCCGCCGCGTCGTGCAGGGCGTTGAGGAAGTTTACGAGGTCGTGAAAGAGGCCAAGTCGGCCGACGTTGTTGTGAAGCATCAGGCCAAGGTTGTGGAATTGCCCGAGCGGCTGGTCACCGAGGCGGAGTACAAGTCCTGCAAGGCGGAAGCGGAAAGGCTCTTGAAGCGCGCCGAAGAGACGGGCGACAGCAGCGCGCGGGGAGTGGGGAACTGGAACGCGCGGATCGCGGCCCGCTACGAGAAGCTGGCCCAGAATCCGCATCCCCTGTTTTCAACGCCGGTGAACGTCCTGAGAATCGGCGACGCGGTCATCTGTACCAACGCCTTTGAGCTGTACACCGACTTCGGCATCCAGATGAAGGCGCGGAGCAAGGCAGATTTGACGCTGGTTGTCCAGTTGGCGAACGGCGGCGGAACGTACCTCCCGTCGGAGCGGGCCGTCAAGGGCGGCGGATACGGCGCAGTCATTCAGAGCAACACGGTCGGGCCCGAAGGCGGCCAGGTGCTCGTAGAAGAGACGCTGAAGATGGTCAACGGCATGTGGTGATTCGCCTTGGTTTGCAACTGGCGCACGGTCTCGAACCAACAACTCCAACCTCAGCGGAGGCAATTATGTACCGATTTGCACTGTCAATGCTGATGACGATTCTATTGCTAGCCGCGTCGGCCGCGGCCCAATCGCCAGACAAGAAACCCCTGCTGGCCGGGGTGGCCACCAGCAACATCACGCCCTGGCTGGGCGGCGGGCTGGTCGGCAACTTCGGCATTCCACCGCCGGCCAAGTACGTCCACGACGAGTTGCACACGCGATGCTTCGTCCTCGACGACGGCACGACGCGGATCGCGCTGGTCGTCTGCGACAACATCTACATCAGCCGCGAAGTGCTGGATGATGCCAAGCGGCAAATCACCGAGGCGACCGGTCTGTCGGCGGACCGGGTGCTCATCTCGGGCACGCATACGCACTCGTCCGTGAGTGCCCGCTGGAAGAATCCCCTCCAGCCGGAAAAGGAGTTCACGGAGTATCAGCAATTCGTGGCCCATCGCATCTCTGACGGAGTGCGGTGCGCGATCAACAATTTGCGGCCGGCACGTGTCGCCTGGGGAACCGCGGACCTCCCGGGGCAGGTGTTCTGCCGGCGGTGGTTGATGAAGCCGGGCACCGAGTTGATCAATCCGTTCGGCGAGCCGGACCACGCCAAGATGAACCCCGGCAACAGCCCGAACCTGCTCAAGCCGGCCGGGCCCGTCGATCCGCAGATCGCCTTCTTGGCCCTGGAGACGCTCGAGGGCCGGCCGCTGGGCCTGTTGGCCAATTACTCGCTGCACTACGTCGGCGGGACCGGTCCTAATCACATCTCGGCCGACTATTTCGCCGTTTTCGCCGACCGCATCCAAGAGCTGCTCGGCGCCGATCGGCAGGATCCACCTTTCGTGGCCGCCATGAGCAATGGCACCAGCGGCAACATCAACAACGTCAACTACGCGGTTCCCCGCCCCAAACGGCAACCTTACGAGCAGATGCGTCTGGTGGCGGACGAGTGCGCCCAGGCCGTTTGTCAGCAATACAAGAAGCTCGTTTGGCACGACCGGGCACGGCTCGGCATGCAACAGCGGGAGCTGGAACTGGCGGTTCGCAAGCCCACGCCGGCGCAATTGGAACACGCCAACAAGTTGCTCTCCGAGCCTGAGCGGCCCGATAAGTTTCCTCACGAGCGCAGCTACGCGCAAAGCGCCCTGCTGTTGCAGAATTCGCCCGAAACGGTCCGCGTCATCCTGCAAGCAGTGCGGATTGGGGAGTTGGGCATCAGCGCCATCCCCTTCGAGGTTTTCTCGGAAATCGGCTTGGAGTTGAAGGCTCGCAGCCCGCTGAAGCCCAGCTTTACCATCGAGCTGGCCAACGGCGGCTACGGCTACCTGCCGACGCCGGAGCAGCACAAACTCGGCGGCTACGAGACTTGGCTGGGCACCAACAAGGTCGAAGTGCAGTCGTCAGTCAAGATCGTCAACTCCCTGCTCGAGATGTTCGCGGAACTGAAATGAAACAAGCCAGCAACCTCCCTCTTAGGAACCCGACCATGAAAACGACGCCAGCCTGTATGTTGGCCCTCGTCCTCACGGCTACCGCCCTGCCGGCCGCCGAGTTGCGGATCGGCGGCGCCACCACGAGCATCACCCCGGATCAAC
>JAAYYU010000195.1 GCA_012515235.1 Candidatus Anammoximicrobium sp. | reverse complement strand
CGTCGTTTATGAAGTCACGGTTTCGGTGCTGGGGTCAGGCTTACAGAATTCAATTTTGGCCGAGCGGAGTCATGCGACGTGGCTGGCACCAAACTCGGCCAAAATTGAATTCTGTAAGCCTGACCCCTGTACAAGTGTGCGACCACGGACAGCACTACGACCTACCCCTTTCCCGTTTGGTGCTAGTGGGTTGCCATGTGCAACCATTGGGGTGCCGTGAGCGGGACGGCACTAGCCGCCGGTTGTTTATCCTGCGTACGGCCAGCATCTGCATCTCGCGCGTCCCGCTCATCTTCCGTACCTTTCGCTGCGACGAAGGACCAAGCCGGGTTCGCGGTTCAGTCCAGCGTCAGGACTCGGGGACTCGGGCCGCAAGCCGGAATCGGCACCGTGGCGGTCGAGGCCGCCTGGTCCCACGTCCAGTCCTTGACGGCGGCGCCGTCCAGCGTGACGTTCTTGGGGCGGGCGGGCAGGTGGACGGTGGCCGTCACCTGGCGCGTGTCCGGCATGCCGTCAAAACGGCCTTCGCGCCCGCCGACGGTCAGCTTGACGGTCTTGCCGGCCGTTTCGCAGGTCAGCCGGGTGCGTGCGAACCGGCCTTGGCGGTAACCCAGACTGCTGCCGTCGTCTTCGTACAGCGTGAACGTGCTGCGAGCCGCCGGGTAGACGAGCAACCCCACCTCCGGCGACCAGCCCTTCTCCACGTGGTCGCAGGGCGGCCAGGTCGGAAGGATGGCGCCGCTCTGGACCATCAACGCGCCGCCGCGCGTGGGCGTGATTTCCACCGGAAGCGTCGCCGGCCCGCGGGTCCGCTTGCCGCTCCAGAAGTCGATCCACTCGCCGGGCGGCAAACGGACCTGCTTGGCAAAGGCGGAGACCAGGAGGAAATCGCCCAGCATGTACTGACTCAGGACGGCGTCCCAGGCCGGGTCCTCGGGGTAGACCATGGGCATCGCCCGCATGACGGGATAACCGGTCAAAGCGGCCTCGGCGGCCGTCGAGTACAGGTAGGGCAGTAGACGGTAGCGGAGCTGTCCGTACTGGCGGTACGCAGCCGTGTGCTCGTCTTCCAGGTACCAGGGCTGATACCAGTAGTCCCAATTGTTCTGCTGAGCCCAGGTCTGCAGGAAGCCGAAGTGCAGGCCTTCCACGTCCGTGACGGTCATGTCGCACGAATGGTTGGAATGGCCGGAGAAGGCGAGGTTCAGCATCGAGGCCAGCGGCTTGGGGCCGCCGCCGGTGTCGCCGGCCCAGGTGGCCACGTATCGCTGGACGCCCGTGTACCCGCCGGCCGAGTAGACCATGCTCCGGCGCTGGGTGTGCTCCTCGAATCCGCGGGCCATCTGTTTGGCGTAGATCACGGGATACAGGTTGTGCATTTCCTCGTCGGACATGCCGTTGCCCCATTTCCGCGTGGGGTGCTCGATGACCTGCGCGGAGCCGTCCAGTTTGAAGGCGGACGCGCCCTGATCGACGAATTTCTTCAGGTGCTCGAACCAGGGCTCCAGCGTCTGCGGCGTCTCCGGCTTGGCCGCAGTCTTGGACTTTGTCTTGGCAGGCTTGCTCAGTCGCTCGTCCACAAACCCCTGCTGCACGTCGACCGCGGCGCCCGCGACAGGCTTCGCGGCCGCCAACGCCTTGCCGGCGGCGAGCTGCTGCTCCTCGAACACGCCCAGGTCATAGTCGCAGCACAACCAGAGACTGAGCTTGAACCCCTTCCGCTTCAGCGCGCCGAAAAAGGTGTGCGGACCTTTGGGGGCCCAGTAGGGAATCGGAAAACGCTGGGGATGCCAGGCTTTTTCCGTGCTGAAGTCGTAGTGCTTCGACATCCAGCCGGGCTCCAGCCCGATCACATCGCAAGGCAATCGCTCGCGGCGGAAGGTGAGGGCTTCGTTCATCATGTGAAAGGCATCGATGTTTTCGTTGCTCACGTAGGTCAGGCCGTAACCCCAAATCGGCAGCAGCGCCGGACGCCCGCTCAGCGACGTGTAGGTGTCGAGCAGGCTGCGGTAGTCCGGGCCGCAAAACAGGTAGTAATCGAGGTCGCTGCGGCGGGCGGTGCAGATCATCCGCTCCGGATCGCTCTTGCCGACGTCGATCGTATTCCGCCAGGTGATGTTCATCAGCAGGCCCCAGCCCCGATTGCTCAAGACCACGGGGATCGGCATATAGGCCTTGACGTTCAGGATCCAAAACTCGTAGGCGTTGCCCCGCCGCATGATGTTTTCGCGGCTCACGTCGCCCAAGCCGTACCGGCGCTCGTCCTTGGCCAGCGGGAAACGCAAGTCGTAGCCGCCGCCGGTCTGGTACACGGGAGCGGCGTGCTGAATCAGCGGCTTGCCGTCGGCGGCAGAGAGCGTCACCGCGCCGTCTTTGCGGCTGACGGTGAGCTTGGCCTGCTTGGTGGCCAGCGTGTGAACGCCACCCGCTTCCGTCAGCTCGAAGGCAACTTCCGGAAAGGCGGCGGTGAGAATGCCGTAGCGGTTGAGAGCGGATTCGGTCCATTGCTTGGTCTTGCCGTGGCGGATGCGGAACAACCGCTCGCCCAGCACGTCGACGCGGACCAAGGCGCCGCCGTCCAGCGGCAGGACGATGTTCCGTTTTGCCAGCGGCGCGGAATCGGGCCACCCGACGGCTTTGACGGCTTCCTCCGTCCTGCCCTGGCTGGTCAGCAAAATCCCTGTCAGGAAGAGAGCAACAAACAGTCTGTACATGGAAGAATACCTCGGAATCTGGGGTTTGTAGTGCGGGCGGCCGGCGGGAGCGGCGAGGCTGCCGTTCTCGTTCTGGCCGATGCCGGACACAGTCGTTCGGAACGGCTCCAGGCGGGCAAACGACGCTATTGTCCCCCATCGCCTTCCGCCGCGTCAAGCAGGCGTTGGCCGGTCGGCGATGTCCGCGTCTGGAACCGCGTCTGGAACGGTGGACGGTCAGATCCGCCAGCCGTCGCGGTACTGGCATCCCAGCCGCTGACTGGCTTCGGCATGATTGGTGATCTGGCCCGTGAGGGGGTCGTAGGAGAGGTTTTCCCCAGGAAACTGCGTGGCGATGTTGCCAAGCATCAGCAGTTCGCTGAGCGGGCCGCCGTTGTCGAAACTCGCCAGAATATGGGGTTTTTCGCCGCGGCAGGCGTCGATCCAGTCGACGTAAATCCCGCGACTTTCGGGAATCCGCTGGGGACGGTTCGTTTCGATCTTCTCGAACAGGTTCTGAGGCAGAGCCGTGACGTGGACACTGTGGTCGTCGGCGACCAGCGCGCCTTGCGTCCCGATCAGCAGGGACCCGGCGGTCTTCATCAGGGCGTCGGCCTGTTCCGGCTTCGTGACGCCAAACGGCCGCAGCTTTTCGTGAATCAACTCGCGGGCTCCCGGCGCATACTCCGGACCATGATGCCAGGTGATCGTCACCGGCGGCAGGTTTCCTGCGGGGCGGGCGGGGAGTTCCCAGCGGACTCGCTCCCAGCGCGGAAACGAGACGGGATTCAACCGGGAACACTCGGCACGGACGCGGATCAGGGGTCCCGGCGTGTCCCACAACTCGCGGAGTCCCAACGTCAGGAAGGGAAAGATCGACGTGTGCGGGCCGAAGCTGCCCAGGCCGCCGCTGCAGGTCTCCCGCCAGTGCGCATAGCTCATCCAATCCGGGTGGTACGCGCGCCACGCCAGCGGCCCCAGCCAAAGGTCCCAAGCGAGTCCCTCGGGGACCGGCTGCCTGCCTTGCGGCAGTGCGTCGCGGTCTGGTCCGCCGCGGCGGAACCAGAGATGGACCTCCTGGACCTGGCCGAGCACTCCGTCCTGCACCAACTCGATGGCCCGGCGAAACGGGCCGGTGCCGGTGCCGGGACTGCGGTACGTCGTAGGCAGCCCGGTCTCGGCCGCCAGGGCGCGCAGGCGCCGCGCATCGTGGATGTTCCTCCCCAGCGGGCGCTCGCTGCACACCGGTTTGCCCGCGCGCAACGCCGCTCCGCAGGCGACGCCGTGCAAGTGATCGTATTCGGAGACGACCAAAGCGTCGATCCGGTCAGCCATCTCGCCGAACAGTTGGCGGATATCCGCAAAGATCGTCACGCCTTCGCCCTGGGCCAGGCGGCGATAGCGGCGAGCCGCGTCGCGCTGCTGGGGATTGCGGGGATCGTCCAGTCGCCGCGCCAGCTCGTCCCATTTCTTGAAGATGTCGGGGATCTTCCGCTGGTCGACATTTCCCAGCGCGACCAACTCCGCGTTGTAGACGTGCGCTCCGGTGACGAAGGCGGCCGCATTGTACAGGTTGCCAAACAGGGCCAGACGCAACCGCTGGTTGGCGTCGTACGCAAAGGCCGTACGCGGCGAGCGCAGTACCAGCCAACCCCCGCCGACGCCACCCGCACCGGCGAGCAGACGACGCCGAGTCAGCCCGCGTTGCCCGGCGGTTCCTCCGTGTTGCCGTGTCATGGCGCAGTGTCTCGGAAGGATTCTAGATCGTCCAACCTTGGCGATATTCGTAACGCAGCAGGGCTGCCGCGCGGGGATGATTTGTGATCTGACCGCTGGCCGGATCGAACTCGATCGTCTCGCCGGGGAACCGCGTGGCCAGGCTGCCCACGGTCAGCAACTCCGCCAGCGTCGCGGCGTACCCGAAATGCGAAATCGGCTGCGGGCCGCCGCGGCAGGCCTGGATCCACTCCCGGTAATGCCCCGGCGAGGTCGGCAGGGTCACCGGACGGGTCTGCTCGACGTTCTCGAACTTCGGCCGGGGCATCAGGTTCACTTCGGTGTTGTGGCTGGGCGTCGCCAGCAGACCCCGGCTGCCCAGGATTACGCAACCGGCGCCGTTTTGCGGCAGCATTTTCTTCAACTCGCCGTCCGTCGCGCCGTGATCGCGGAGCAGCGTCTCCAACATGCTGCGCGTGCCCAAAGCGTAGTCGGGCGGATAGCCGTGGTGCCAGGTGAAGGTGACCGGCGGTAACGGGCCCCGCGCGGGGACCTCCCAGTGGATTCGTTCCCAGCGCGGGTAAGAGATCTGGTTGACCTCGGAGCATTCCGCCACGACGCGAATCCGCCCGGCGCCGGCACGGGCCTGCCACAACTCGTTGACCCTCAGTCCCAGGAAGGCCATGTTCGCGGAATGCGGCCCGAAATTGCCCAGTTCGCCGAGGCTCGTGTCCCGCCAGGCAATGCGGTTGATCCAGTCCGGGTGATACTCGCGCCACTTGACCTGGGCCAGCCAGAGGTTCCAGTCCAGTTCCTGGGGCACGGGCTGAGCGCCCTGCGGGGTCTGCTGAAAATTCCGCCCGCCGCGGGCGAAGAACACATGGACTTGCCGCACGTCGCCCAGGACGCCTTCGCGGAGGAGTTCCACGCCGCGGCGGAAACCCGGCGCGGCCGCGCCGCCCGTGTTCACCTGGGTGGGCAGTTGGCACGGTTGGGCCAGGTGGAACAACGTCCGCGCCTCGTAGGCGCTGATGGCCAGCGGCTTTTCCGCCATCACCGGCTTGCCGGCGCGCAGCGCGGCCGCGGCGATGATCGCGTGCGTGTGATCCGGTGTGGCAACCATCACCGCGTCGAACTGATCGGCCGCGTCGTCCAGCAGGCGGCGGAAGTCCGCGTGCAGCGGGGGCGGCTTCTCCGCCAGCGGACCGTAGACGCGGGCCGCTGCGGCGCGCTCTTCCGGTTTGTCCGACCGGCTCCATTCCGCCGCCCGCGCGGCCCAGAAGTCATAGACCCGCCGTACCTTGCGCTGGTCCACGTCGCACGAGACCGTGTACTCGACGTTGTCCAGCAGGTGCAGTCCCGAGGCAAATCCGACGTAGGCGCCGTAACCGGCCATGCCTACCACCGCCAGTCTCAGGCGGTCGTTGGCCCGGTAGGCCAGCGCGCTGCGAGCGGAAGACAGAATCAGCAACCCGCTCGCGCCGCCGGCGGCGCGCTGCAGGAACCGACGACGGGACGTTGCGCGTTTCATGGTCTCGCCCCTCGCTTTCGGATTGTCTCGCCGGATTCGACTCGGCTACTTCCACAGCGTCTGGATCAGCTCCACGGTCCGGTCGACCAGCACCTGCCCGCCCTCTGGGCCGACGCGGTTGCTCTGGGGAATCGCGCCGTAGCCGCCGCCGCGGACCGCCCGCTCGGTAGGCAGATACGAGCCGACGCCGGCCAATTGGATCACCACCGTCTGCAGCGCGGGACTCCGCGCTTGCATCGCGACGCCGTAGTCCGTATACAGCTCGAAATCGTTGGTCGCAATCGCCACGTCGCCCAGGCGGACGACGTGCAACTCCATCGCGTGCGGCTCGGTCTTGCCGGCCTGCTGCGCCTCGAAACGGTCCACGACCCGCCGATGCCACCGCATCAGCGTCGCGTGTTTGGGATCTTTGGAGAGCCGCTCCGCCTCCGCTTTCGCCTGTTGGGCTTCCTGCTCCGTCACCACTCGCGCCGGCAATTCGATCGTCTGGGCCCGATGCGCGAAGACCGCCTCGGCATGTTGCTCTTTCTGGGCGGCTGCATAGGCGTCGGCCCAGGCGGCGTCGATTCGTCGAGCGATTTCCTGCAGCCGGGTCAAGCCGCGCAGTTTCCGCATCCGCTCTTCCGCAGCCTTGCGGTACATCAGGTGCGGCGACTGGTCGCCCGCGGCGCCGATCCAGCCCAGCACGACCAGGCCTTCGCCGTGTCGGGCTTGCAGCAACTGCCGCGTTTCGTGCCAGTAGTCGGCGTTGATGGCCGAAGTGCCTTCCACCTCCTGGGCCGGGCAAGCGACGTCGACCGCCGTCGCGATCAGCTTCTGGTCCTGGTCCCAGAAGAAGAGCGCGTGGAGGCCGTGATCTTCGTAGCCTTCGATGCCGCGGAAGTCGGGACGGTTGGTCGCGCCGTACATCTGCGCACGGCCGTCGGCGTACACGGCGCGGCGGTTTTGCGCGACCACGGCGTGCCCCAATCCCCAGCCCACGCGGCCGGGCTTCCGCGTCTGCCAGGCCTGAACGATCACGTCGCACAGGCGGCCCAGCAGGAAGTCGAAGTACTCCGTCGGCTGCATCACGCCGTCCTTGGGGATCTCGTAAGCACCCTCCACCAGCACCGGCGCGGTGTGCGTATGCGTGGCGCTGAAAACGAGCTTGGCGACATCCAGATCGGGCACGCGGGCCTTGACCTGCTCGCGGACCTTCTCCAGCATTCCGCCGCGGAGGATGGTCAGATCGCAGGCCACGAACACCGCCTGGTCGCCTTTTTGGCTGCCGTGGCGGCCCTCCAGGGCCAGGGCCGCCGCGATGATCGGGGACTCCACGCTTTTCGAGATGCGGGTGTGCATCTGACCCTGCAAGGCCACCGGCTGGTCCGGAGTGATGCTGATCGAGGCGGCGCCCACCAGCAATTCACCGGCCGGTTGCGGCGCCGGCGCCGCTTCCCCGCCCCAGGCGGCCCGGCTGACACCGGCCAGCAGCCCGCTGGTCCCTGCAGCGCAAACCAAATCCAGAAAACGCCGACGGTCCATTTCACGATTCATCAGCAAGACTCCTTGTTAACCCCAACGTTGCAGAAACCCCGGCGAGCGGCCGGCGTCAGCCCGCCGGTGCCCCCGCATCCCCCGGCGGGCTGACGCCCGCCGTTCGCCATCGCGTTGGCAACTGGCGGGTTCGTCCCTCACACCTCGACCCACTGGCCGGGGACCGGCACCGGATAGCGGCCGTTGGCGTCGGCCACGACCGGCGGCGGGCTGTTCTCGTTCAAGTGATCGACGCCGCCGGGAACCCATTCGAACTTGGAGGCCATGACCTCGTCCATCGTAATCACCCGGCCCATGTGGATCGCGGCCCGGCCCATGATGTCGGCCGCCTGGGACATGGCCGCCTGGCGGGCCTCGTTGTGGTGCCGGTCCTGGCGGATGGCGTCCAGGAACACGTCCCACTCGGCCTGCCAGGGGCTGATCGGTTCCGGCGGCGCTTCCCAAACGAGATTGTCCGCCTCGAAACGCTGATCCTTGTACAGTCGCGTGGTGGCGGCGTGGATCTTGCCGGAGAACTGGGCACCGCACTTCGAGCCGTGGATGTAGGTCGAGAATTCGTTGTGCGTGTTGGCCAGGTTGCGCATCACGTAATAGGCCTTGGTGCCGTCGGCAAAGGTCCACTCGGCGCAACAGCTGTCCAGGTTCTGGCCGCAATCGGTGCTGTTGGCCGCCCGCCCCCCGATGCCGTGCGCCGACACGGGCCAAGCGTCCTTGATCCAGCACATCTCGTCGATCTGATGGATGTCGGCCTCGGACCACAGTCCGGCGGAGACCCAGAACAGATGGAAGATGGTGCGGAGTTGCCAGTAGATTTCGTTTTCGCCCTCCGGTTTGCGCCCCAGGCCGCCGAAGTGCTCGCTGCGGTAGGCGCGGAGGAGCTGAATCTGGCCCATCGCCCCGTCGCGGATCCGCTTGATCAGCTCCTGGCGGTTCTTGGAGTGGCGGCACATGGTGCCGGCGGCGATCTTCAGGTTCTTTTTCTCCGATTCCTCGGCCGCCTTGAGCACGCGCCGCACGCCCACCGGATCGGTCGCAAACGACTTCTCAAAGAACACGTTCACGCCCTTGGCCACCGCATACTCCAGATGCAACGGGCGGAACGCGGCCCGCGTGGTCAACAGGGCCACGTCGCCGGGACGCAGGCAGTCGATCGCCTTTTTGTAGGCGTCGAAGCCGACAAAACGCCGCTCCGGCGCGACGTCGACTTTCTGCGGATCGACCTTGGTCAGATTGGCGTGCGAGGCCGCCAGCCTCCGCTCGTGGATGTCCGCCATAGCCACCAGCTTGACCGGGCCGCCGGGCGAAGCGAAGGCGTTGGCCACCGCGCCGTTGCCGCGCCCGCCGCAGCCGATCAACGCCAGGCGGATCGTGTTCTCCTCGGCAGCGTGGACGCGGGGCAGGGACAGACCGGCTAAGGCCGTCCCGGCGGCCAGTCCGCCACTCCACTTGACAAAGTCACGCCGGGAAGGATTTCTGTGGGAACCGGCCGACAGGTTGAATTCTCGTTTCATGGTGGGCCTCGAAGCAGGAGGATTCGGGAGCGACGATCCAGGTGGGATCGCGGCAGTCAATGAACGGGTCATTCTGGACCACGGCTTGGGGTGCCGTCAAGACGCGGCGCGACGCGGCACGCTTTTATCTCCCCGGCGCTGCAGCCCGTCTCACGGCGGGGACGTTTTCACGGTTGCCCGCTTGCGGTTGTAGAAACGCAGCTCCAAAATGGCGGCGAAAGGGAACTTATGCTTGCCAAACTGAAAACCTTTTCGCTGCTGGGGATCGAGGCGCTGCCGGTCGAGGTCGAGGTGGACGTGTCGCCCGGCGCGCTGCCCAAGACCGTGCTGGTGGGGCTGCCGGAGGCGGCGGTCAAGGAGAGTACGCACCGGGTCGAGCGGGCGATCGTCAACTCGGGATTCCAGCGGCCCCAGGACCGGATCGTGATCAACCTGGCCCCGGCCGAATTGCCCAAGCAGGCGTCGTCGTTCGATCTGCCGATTTCGCTGGGGATGCTGGCCGGCAGCGGCCAGCTGCAGTCCGAGCTGTTCGACAAGTACGCCGTGGTCGGCGAACTGGCGCTGGAGGGCAACACGCGGCCGGTCAAGGGGGCCCTGTCGATGGCCATCGCGGCGGCCAAGCAGGAGGGCCTGCGCGGACTGGTGGTCTCCAGCGAGAGCGCGGCGGAAGCCGCCGTGGTGGAGAACGTGGAAGTCATCCCGGTGGCCAGCCTGACGCAAGCCGTCGGCTTCTTTGCGGGCACGTTGGACATCGAACCCACGCCTTCGCGGCTGGAGGAGCTGTTCGACTCGTTCTCCAAGTACGAGGACGATTTCGCCGACGTTCGCGGCCAGGAAATGGCCAAGCGGGCAATCACGATTGCGGCCGCCGGCGCGCATAACCTGCTGATGATCGGCCCGCCCGGCTCCGGCAAGACGATGCTGGCCAAACGTGTGCCCACGATCCTGCCCGCGCTGTCGGCGGCCGAGTCGATCGAGACCACACGGATCTACAGCGCGATGGGCCGGCTGCGGCCCGGCCAGCCGCTGATGGCCCGCCGCCCGTTCCGTTCGCCGCACCACACGATCAGCGACGCGGGTCTGGTGGGCGGCGGCAGCACGCCGACGCCGGGCGAAATCTCGCTCAGCCACAACGGCGTTCTGTTTCTGGACGAACTGCCCGAGTTCAACCGGCGGACGCTGGAGGTGCTGCGCCAGCCGCTGGAGGACGGCGTGGTCACGATCTCGCGGGCCCTGAACAGCACGACCTTCCCCGCGGATTTCATGCTCATCGCGGCGCTGAATCCTTGCCCCTGCGGCTACCGGAACGACCCGCGCCGCGATTGCCACTGCTCGCCACCGCAGATCGAACGCTATATGGCCAAAATCAGCGGCCCGCTGCTGGACCGGATCGACCTGCACATCGAGGTGCCGGCGGTCCCGTTCAAGGAACTGTCCACGTCGCCGCCAGGGACCAGCAGCGCCGACATGCGCGAACTGGTGGCCGTGGCGCGGCAGATCCAGCGGCAGCGGTTCGACGGGGTCAAGACCCGCTACAACGCGCACATGACGACGCGGGAGATCCGCAAGTTCTGCCGCTTGGACGACGAGTGCATGGAGTTGCTGCGGGCCAGTGTGAACGAACTCGGCTTGTCCGCCCGAGCGCACGACAAGGTCTTGCGGGCGTCCCGCACGATCGCCGATCTGGATCAAAGCGAAGCCATCCGCCCCGCCCATGTCCAGGAAGCGGTGAACTACCGGATGCTCGACCGGCAACTCTGGACGTGAAACGACGAAACGACGGTGGGAGTCAAAGAATGGAAGCAATCGAGACTGGCGATGCGGCAAACGATCTGCAACTGCTGACGCTGGCCCGCCAGGGAGACTGGGACGCATTCGAAACGCTGGTGGCCCGCTTCGAGCCGCGGGTGTTCGGCATCGCCTGGCGCATCCTCCAGCAGCGAGAAGACGCCGAAGACGCCACCCAGCAGACGTTCCTGAGCGTGATGGAACACATGGACCGCTTTCGCGAGGAGGCCAGTGTGGCCACGTGGATTCTGCGGATCGCCACGAACCACGCGCTGAAAGTGCTCCGCAAACGCCGGGGACTGGCCACGGTGCCCTTGGAAACGGCCGGGCGCGACTCGGCGGACGACGCCACAGCCTTGCCCCACCCGGACTACATCGCCCAGTGGCAGGAGGATCCGGCGGAACTGGCCCATCGGGCCGAAATCCGGCAACTGCTGAACGAGGCGCTGGCCGAGGTAGATGAAAAGCATCGCCTGGTATTCGTACTTCGGGATGTGGAAGGCTATTCGACGCAGGAAACGGCCGAAATCCTGGGAATCAGCGTCGCGAACGTCAAGGTGCGGTTGATGCGGGCCCGGCTCCAACTGCGGGAACGCTTGACACGCGTCTTGGGAGATGAAACGACTCGAATTGTGTCCGATCATGACCATTGATCGTGTAACTTTGACGGCGGCGGCGGGTCCATTCTGAGGGCCTATTGAAGAAGTGGACTGGCTCTGAGTTGCGTGGGAGAAGCCGCCTGCAGAACGACTATCGCGAGGTGCTCGGCCTCTTTTTTCAACATGCTCCTGGGGAATAAGCCATCGGGTGCGACGATGAACTGCGACGAATTGCTGAAAGCACTGAACGACTACGTGGACGGCGAGATCGAACCGGGTGTGTGCGAACAGTTTCAGGATCACTTGGCCGGCTGCAATCCGTGCCAGGTGGTGATCGACAACATCCGCAAGACGATCACTCTGTATAAAGCCGGCGAGCCGTATCCGTTGCCTGCCGAGTTCCAGCAGGTGCTGCGGCAGACCCTGAAACGGCGCTGGTGCGAGAAATTCGGCGCGGCGAGTTGAGGGTCCACGCGGTCTTGCTTGTGTGCGCCTGGCGCTGAATGGGATAACGGCACGTTTGACGCGTCGTTGATGAAGTCCCGTTGCTGAGGTCCCTGTCTCGGTGCCTGACCCGTTT
>JAAYYU010000194.1 GCA_012515235.1 Candidatus Anammoximicrobium sp. | reverse complement strand
CACGTGAAGGCGGCGCGGGAATTCAATCCGCATCAGCGAATCCCCGAATTCCCGAATTCCCGCGAAGTCGGCCCAGTTCAACGCACGATCTATCCGGCTGAGTACAGCCGGATAGATCGCATTACGGTCACCGGCTGGCCCGGATGCTGCCGGATGGCTTCACGCATTTCGTCGGTGAGTTTAGGTATCATGCCGTCATTATAATCCGCTGGAACGACGAAAACCTAGTCCAGTTCACTCGGCTTTTCTCCGCAACGCACCCGTTGCACAATCTCGTCGGCGATGTCTTGGATGGTGCGGCCGTCGGTGTCCACCTCGTAGTGGGCGATCCGCCGGTACAGCGGGGTGCGGCGCTGGAGGACTTCTTCCACTTCGTCGGTAAAGCTCTTGGCGCCGGTGAGCGACGGGCGTTGGGTGTCGCCCTGGATGCGGCGGACGATCGTGGCGGTGGAGGCTTTGAGCCAGACGACGGGGCCGGCGGCGCGGAGTCGCTCGAAATTGGCCTCGCGTTCGATCACGCCGCCGCCGCAATCGATCACCTGTCCGTCTTGCGCCGCGAACGTGGCGACAACTTGTTCTTCCAGATCGCGAAAGCCGGGCCAGCCGACCTCCTGGACGATCTCCGGAATGCTCTTGCCGGCCAAGCGTTGCAGTTCCGCGTCCAGGCTGACGACGCGCAGACCCAAACGATCGGCCAGCCACTGGCCCACGGCGCTCTTGCCCGTGCCGCGATAACCCACCAGCACCACGTTCATAGCTTCTCCTCCAGTACCTGCCGCATGACGTCGCGCGGCGCCGGCTGGCCGGTCCACAATTCGAATTGGACGTAGGCTTGCCCCAGGAACATCTCGATGCCTTCGATCGCACGGCAGCCAGCGGCGGCGGCCTCCTTCAGCAACCTGGTGCGGCGCGGATTGTAGACGGCGTCGAACACGGCCAGCCCTGGCCGCAGCAGTTCGGGCGGAACGAGGCTGGCGTCTTCCTTCGGGTGCATGCCGACCGGCGAGCAGTGCAGCAGCAGGTCGGCGCGGCTCAAGGCGGCCTGCAGCGATTGTGGCGTCAGTTCAGCGCCCTCGATCACGGTCCGGCCGCATTCGCCCACGTCCTGCACCAGCCGCTCCAGTTCATCCAGGACCACGCCCAAAATCGTCAGCTGCCGCGGCGGCGACTGGCGGGCGATGCTGACCGCGATGGCGCGAGCCGCGCCTCCCGAACCGAGCATCACCACGCGCTTGCCGCGCGGATCGGCGTCGGCGTCCCGCAGCGCACCCAGCGCGCCGAGCCCGTCGGAGTTGTAGCCCTTCAGGCGGCCGCCGTCGTTGACGACCGTATTGATACAGCCGATGCCCTGGGCAATCTCGTCCACTTCATCCACGCCGTGCATGGCCTCGACTTTGTGCGGGATCGTCACGGACAGACCCCGGTAGCCCATCGCGCGGACGCCGTCCAGGGCCTTGGCCACCTGGCCCGACTCCACGTCGTGAGCGACATATACAAACGGCAAGCCCAACGCCTCGAACGCGGCGTTGTGAATCTCCGGCGAACGCGAATGCCCGACCGGGTGACCGAACAGGGCACAGACTTTGGTTTTGGCGTCGATGCGTGGCATGATTGCGCGTCCTTTCGATTGAATGGTCTCGCACGTCTCCGAGTCTTCGGAGGCAACGTCACTTGGCAGCAGACTGAACGCCGCAGATCCCGTTCGGACGGCCGGGTCTACCGTGCCGTCGAACGTCGGCGTGGTTTCTTCGATCAACTGAGCGACTATCGCATCCACGACGATCTGCCGGTCGCGTTTGCGAAACCGGTTGAGGTTCGCCCGTGCGCGGTCGGAAAGCTCGATACCGAAGTTCATGCGGCTCTCCCGCCGACGCCGCGCAACTCCAGCAAGACCGCAAGTCTAGCTGAAATTCCGTCTTGGTTCCAGACAGCGAGAAGCACGCTTCGATCAACACTGCGGAAACGTCAAAACGACCTGTCGACGCCACTTGAGACAAGTGAACGACTTCCGCGCCGTGACCGTAACTCGCCGTCAAAGGGCCAAGCCACGGACTTGCCGGGTTTCCACTGCGTGCCTTGGAGACAAATCGGCAGTCTCCCTTGGGCATCCATTTGGGCTGCGGGGACCGGCTGCAATTCGCGCGAAGAGACGGACTTGGGCGTGCGACTCGTCGCGGTTGAACGCCGGCAACTTGATTCCGACGGACTTCTGCGTCCGGACCTTGTCGGGACCGCGACGACGAACCGCGGAGGGCAACCGGCCTGCCGGATTGTCGGGCCGCCGGGTAGAATGTCCAGGTCCCACACGGATTGACCAGCCAATCAGCCGTCACGTCAGTACGAAAGGCCTGCCATGAAGCACCTGGCCCCGATTCTGCTTTGCGGATGGTGTGCCGTCACAGCTGCCGCGGAACCGGCAAGTGGGCCGCCGGGTTCCAAGGCGTGGCGGGCCTGCGCGGAAGGCCCCAACCGGCACTATCCCGTCAATCCGCCGCCCCTGCAGGCCACGAAGTTCGTCGCTTTGCCGCTGGGCGCTGTCAAGCCGCAGGGCTGGCTCAAGACCCAACTGACGATCCAAGCCAACGGACTGACGGGGCATCTGGATGAGTTCTGGCCGTCGCTGGTCAAGACCGGCTGGAAGGGCGGCGATGGGGAAAGCTGGGAACGCGGACCCTACTTTCTGGACGGCCTGGTTCCGCTGGCCTACCTGCTTGACGATCCGCGACTGCTTGCCAAGACCAAGCACTGGCTCGAAGGCATCCTGGCCAGCGGGCAGCCGAACGGCTGGTTTGGCCCCGCCCAGAACAAAGACCGCTGGCCGCTGGCCGTAGCCATGAAGGTGCTCAGCCAGTACCACGAGGCCACGGGCGACCCGCGTGCGCTGGAGTTGCTCAAGAACTACTTCGCCTATCTCCACAAAGCCCCTCCCGACTGGCCCCACAAGGATTGGCGGGGCGTCCGCGCCATGGAGAACGCCGTCACCGCCTACTGGCTCTATCGCCGGACGGGAGATCAGCGAGTCTTGGAAGTCACCGAGTCGATCCAGAAGAACAGCCGCGACTGGATCAGCTACTTCACCGACTTTCCTTGGACCACCGCAGCACTGAACTCCGGCAAAGTCCCTTACGATTGGAAGGACGTCGGGATGACTGCCTACGTGGTCAACGTCGCCATGGCGACCAAGTACCCCGGCCTGTGGTGGCAGCAGTCCGGAGACGCTCGGCACAGGCAGGCGGTCTACCGGGGCTGGGCGAACCTCGATGAGCATCACGGCCAGGTCGGGGGCCGGTTCTCGGGCGACGAGCACCTTTCCGGCAAGCGGCCGACGCAGGGGACGGAACTGTGCGCCGTGGTCGAGTCGATGTTTTCGCTGGAGAAGCTGATCGAGATCTTCGGCGATGCGGCCTTCGCGGATCGTCTGGAGATGCTGGCTTACAACGCCAATCCCGGAGCTTGCACTCCCGACTACTGGGCGCACCAGTACGACCAGCAGGCCAACCAGGTGCTGTGCTCGGTGGCCAAACGGCAGTGGAGCACCAACAGCGACACGTCGAACCTGTACGGCCTCGAGCCGCACTACGGCTGCTGTACGGCCAACATGCACCAGGGTTGGCCGAAATTCGTCTCTCATCTCTGGATGGCCACGCACGATCAGGGCTTGGCCGCGGTGGCCTACGGTCCCAGCATTGTACGGGCGAAGGTCGGGGCAGGGAGCGAAGTGACGATCGCGGAAAGGACCGATTATCCGTTTGACGAGACGATTCGATTCCAGGTGACCACCGCGGAGCCCGTCGAGTTCTCGCTGCACCTGCGCGTGCCGGGTTGGGCCGAAGCCGCCACGCTCGTGCATGGCGAAACGCGGGTGCTTGGCAAGCCGGGGCAATTCCTGGTCGTCCGGCGCCGCTGGACGTCGGGGGACGAAGTGGTGCTGAGATTGCCGATGAAGGTGCGGGCCGAAACCCGACACAACGGGGCGACCACGATCCTCCGCGGCCCCTTGGTCTATTCGCTCAAGATCGGGGAACGTTTCGAGGAACTCAAACGGCACCATCCGACCTTGCCGGTGATCGATTGGGCGGTCCACCCCGCCACGCCCTGGAACTACGGTCTGCTTCTGGATCGGCGGCACCCCGAGAAGTCGATTCAGGTGCTGCGGATCGCACAACCCGGCCCACAACCGTTCGCCCAGGAGTCGGCCTCCGTCGTGCTGAGGGCCAAGGGGCGTGTCGTTCCGGATTGGAAGTTGGAGGCCAATTCCGCCGGGGAAACGCCGCTCAGCCCGGTGGCATCCCGCGAGCCGCTGGTGGACCTGGAGTTGGTTCCCTACGGATGCACTCGCCTGCGGATTTCCGAGTTCCCGGTGCTCGCTGAGTAATCCCGCAGGAGACCTCAGCTGGCCCGTTTGCGGTTGACTGCGCAGTCCGATTTCCCTGGTTACGAGGCTTCCCTGGTTACGAGGCTCCGCCTCGCAACCCACTGTCCGCAAGGCACCGCCTCGCATCCGGTCGGCAGAGCCGAAAAGACAGTGCGTTCCCAGGCAGCGCATGGGAACGAGGTGCTGCGAGAGGTGCACCGCAGTGGGATGAAGGGCACTTCGGTGCGCCGTGCTGGTGAGCCGACGCTTCGACCAGCGTCAGCGGCCGCCGCAGGGAGGCTGGCCGGCTCAATCGCCGCCGCCCAGTTCTTCGTAACGCGACTCGTAGCAGTGGGAACACAGCGGAACTCCTTCCAGGTCCAACGGCACGAGGATGGAAGCGCCGCAGGAGCCGCAGCGGTTGTCCAGATGCTGGCGGGTGTGGAAGCTGAGCACCACCAGGTCGTGCGTCAGGCCGTTGCCGTCCTGGGCGTGGTCGCGCAAGACGGCTTCATGCTCGAAGCCCAGCCGTTCGAACAGTCGCAACGCTCCCGCTTGATCCGGCGTCATCCGGGCGACGAGCTTGGTCGCGCCCTCTTCCAACGCCATCTCGAACGCCAATTCCAACAGCCAGCGGCCCAGGCCGATGCCCCGGCAGGATTCCGCGACGACGACCCGCAACTCGGCTACGTGCCGCGTCCACCGCACGTTGCCGCGTTCCACCGTGGCATAGCCGACGATCTCGTCGCCCTGCCAGCCTACCACCGTGAACAGACTGCCCTCGCAAACACGCTGGATCCATTGGGCGACGACAGGAGGCTGTGCGATGTCCCGGTCCAAGAACAGCAGGTCTTGCTCCGGCAGGTCGCGGGCGAACCGGAGCATGGCGTCTCGGCACGCCGAGGCCAACGGCCGAAACACCAGGGACTTGCCCTGCAGCGTCAGCGGCAGGGGAAAGTGCTGACGGCGGTCGGTAAGTGTCTCCATAACGGTTCTCCAGGAGTAAAAAGAAAGCGGCTGTTGTGTGGAAGCCAGGGCCCTGGCCCGCTCGCGTCTCAGGACCTGTCCGAAACGAATTTCCCGGTCTGGCCCACCAGGGGCCTTTCGTCCCCTCGGACGAAGTGCACTCCGCCCTGCGGACCTGAGCGCCAGTCCCTGCCGACCGCGTCCCGCTACCCACCTTGCTGAGCGCGGGCAAGAAGGTCGTTCACTTTCGCTTTCAGAATCTCAAAGTCCACCGGTTTCTCGACAAAGTCGCTGACGGGCAGCCACGTGGGGTCGATGTCCTTGTTGCTGAATCCCAGCGGAAACTGCTGGTTCACCGCCGTCAGCATCAGGACTGGGATCTCGCCCCATTTCTTGCGGATGGCCCGCGCCAGTTCAAACCCGCCGCTGGGGTTTTCGGGGAACATCACGTCCAGGATCACGGCGTCCGGCAACCGCGCGGCCAAACTGGCTTGCGCCGCCGCCGCATCGCTGGCCACCGCCACTTCATGCCCCTCGCCCCGACAGACCGTGGCGACCGCATCCGAAAAATCCTCGTCGTCATCGACGATCAACAAATACGCCATGGGAAACTCCCTGTTGTGCAAACGACTTGTCATCCGGCACCGCCGGCATCCGCAGCGTGACGCGCGTTCCCCAACGCGGGGAACTCTCGATCCTGAC
Organism: Candidatus Anammoximicrobium sp.; assembly: GCA_012515235.1. Lineage (GTDB taxonomy): Bacteria > Planctomycetota > Planctomycetia > Pirellulales > Pirellulaceae > Anammoximicrobium. Next base: position 23,806 of record JAAYYU010000194.1, on the reverse strand, counting down.
GGTGGCTTGCAGTGTTCGGGCCACCAACCGCACGATGGCCAGCCCCAGCCCGGTCGAACTCTTGTTGTGCCGGGTCGCCTCCGTGGTGCGGTAGTAGTCTTCAAAGACGTGCGGCAGCTTGTCGGCGGGGATGCCGATGCCGTGGTCGCGGATTGCCAGACAGGCCATCCCCGGTCCGCCGGGCCCGCACCGGACTTCGACCCATCCGCCGTCGTACGAATAGTTGACGGCGTTGTTCAGTAGATTGTCGATCAGCATCACCAGATAGTCGTCGCTGCCGCGCACGAGGACGGGCTCCAGATTCGTTTCGAGCGAGACGCCGCGCAAGGCCGCCTGGGCCCCGATCCGCTCGACTTCCCGCTGGACGACCTCCTGTAGATTGAAGACCTTCAGCGACGGTTCCGCCTGGGCTCGGGAACGCAGATTCGCCAGTTGCAGCATCTCCTGGATCTGCCGCGACAGCGTTTGCGCCCGCGTGGCGATTTTTTCGATCACCGCCCGAGCCTGCTCCGACAGCGGGCCGGCGTATCCGTTCAACAGCAATTGTGCGTTGGCGTGAATGGCGGCAAAGGGAGCCTTCAGCTGGTGGGTGGTCTGCAGCATGTGCGACGTTCGCTCCGCGCTGCTGGCCTCCAGCCGGAGATTCACCGCAGCCAGTTCGCGCGTGCGTTGGCGCAGTTCCGCCGTCAGACGCGACGCCAGGTACCAGATGACGGCCCAGACCGCCAGCAGAGCCCCCAGTTGCCACAGCCGGCCGCTGCCGCCGGAAAAACCGGCTGCGTCGGACGGAGCCGCCAGGTTGCCCGGCCCCGGCAGGACCCCGGCCGTCTGGAACAGCACCAACGAGCCGAACAGCACGGCCGAAACGGCGGTTACGCCGAGACTTTCGCCAGGTGAGAAAAAGATGCAAGCCAGGACGATGTGAAACAAATAGGCGACCGGCGCGTAGGCCACAGTGCCGCCTACCGCGTGAACTACCGCCGTCAGCACGATCAGATCCACCACCACCTGGCACCACAAGTGGGCGCGCACAGAGCCTGCCTGCGAGTTCGCGGGCAGACGCTTCAAGATGAAGCCGTAGCCGATATTCACTGCCGCCAGGGCCGCGGCGCAGGCCAGCAACCAGGCCGGCGGCGGGGGTGCCCCGAACCACTCCGGCCAGGCTGGCAAACACGCGGCCAGCCCGACCGCCGCCAAAACGCCTGCGACGATCCACCGCAACTGGCAGAACCAGACCGCGTGCTGCCGCAACAGCGCGCGGGTGGGCAGTGCGTCCTGCCCGGCGTCGTCCGGCGCCGGCAGCGCGTCGGGACGGTCGGGAGGCAGTTCGTACGCGGCCAACTGGTCGTCGTTCGCGGTGGGTGGTGTCTGGTCGTTCATCGTGCGTCAGTCAACTTCCCACGTGGTGCCCGCGTTCAACAGTCGGGCGACGTCGCCGCGTCCGCGCTGGCTCACGGCAGCGTCGATCTGGGAGAGCAAGAGCGCGTCGTACGTCGGCCGTTCGATATCCCGGAAGACCCCCAGAGCCAGCGGGAACTCGGGCGGTTCCAGCGCCGCCAGCAGGGCCGCCAGGGCAGGCGACGCCGCTCGCGTATCGTGGACCAGCAACTCGCCCACGCTGGCCTCGCCGGCCTCCAGGTCGACGATCTGCGGGGCCAGGTTCCGCGTCGCGATGCCCTTGCGTCCGCCGGCTCCAAAGCGGATCGGCTCGCCGTGCCGCAGCAGGATGCGATGGTCGTCTGCGGTGTCCCGTGCCTTGGCTTCGTCAAACGCGCCGTCGTTGAATACCCGGCAGTTCTGCAGGATCTCCACAAAGGACGTCCCGCGGTGACGGGCGGCCGCTTCCAGCGTCTGTCGCAAGTGGTTTGGGTCGGCGGCGATGGTCCGGGCCACGAACGTCCCCTCCGCGGCCAAGGCCATCTGAATCGGCCGAATCGGCTGTTCGATCGTGCCCATCGGGCTGGACTTGGTTTTCTTGCCGAATTCGGAGGTCGGCGAATACTGGCCCTTGGTCAATCCGTAGATCCGGTTGTTAAACAGCAGGATGTTCAAATCGACGTTCCGCCGGATGGCGTGGATCAGGTGATTGGTGCCGATGGACAAGCCGTCTCCGTCGCCGGTGACGACCCAGACCGACAGGTCCGGATTGGCGCACTTGACGCCCGTCGCGATCGCCGGCGCCCGGCCGTGGATGGTGTGGAAACCGTAGGTGTTCACATAGTAGGGGAACCGCGACGAACAGCCGATGCCCGATACGAAGACGAAGTTCTCGCGGGGTACGCGCAGCTCGGGCAGCACCTTGTGAACCTGGGCCAGAATCGAATAGTCGCCGCAGCCGGGGCACCAGCGGACGGTCTGGGGCGATTGAAAGTCCTTGGACGTCAAGACGCGGAGGCAATCGCCGGCGGCGGGCGCCGCCGACGAGGCTTCAACATTCGAGGTGCTCACGGTCTAACAACTCCTGAATGGCATGACGGACTTCGCGGATCAAAAACGGCCGGCCGGCGACCTGGTTCAAGGAGAAGAAGGACGCCGTAAAACGGTTGCGGAGGACCATCTTGAGCTGGCCGCAGTTCCCTTCGACGACCAGAATCCGGCGGAAGCGGGCGAGCGTTTCGCCGGTGTTCTGCGGCAGCGGGTTCAGGTAGCGGAGGTGCAGCTGGGCCACGCTCCGGCCTTCGCTGCGCAATTCCTCCACGGCGGCGGCGATGGCCCCGTAGGAACTGCCCCAGCCGACCACCAGCACGTCGCCCTGCTCGGCTCCCACCGCCTCCGCTGGCGGCACGTCCGCCGCAATCCGGGCGATCTTGGCGGCCCGGTAGGCCACCATCTTCGTGTGATTCTCGCCGTCGTAGCTGACCGTCCCCTTGCCGTCTTCCTTTTCCAAACCGCCGATGCGGTGCTCGAACCCCCGCGTGCCGGGGGCGACCCAAGGCCGGACCAGCGTGTCCCGGTCGCGGCGGTACGGGGCGAAATCCTCCGCCGTCACGGTCAGCGACAGACGCAAGTCCGGCAACGAGGCGGGATCGGGAATCCGGAACGGTTCGGCGCTGTTAGCCAGAAAACTGTCGCTCAATAACAGCACGGGTGTCATGTACTTGGTGGCCAGCCGCACGGCCTCGAAAGCCATCTGGAAACAATCGCCGGGCGAGGCGGCCGCCAGCACCACCGCCGGCGATTCGCCGTGCCGGCCGAACAGGGAGATTAACAAGTCGGCCTGCTCGGTCTTGGTCGGCAGGCCCGTACTGGGACCGGCCCGCTGGACGTTCAGCACGACCAGCGGCAACTCGGTCATCACGGCCAGGCCGATCGCTTCCGACTTCAGCGACAACCCAGGGCCGCTGGTGCCCGTGACGCCCACGGCGCCGGCGAACGACGCGCCGATGGCCGCGCAACAGGCCGCGATCTCGTCCTCGGCCTGGATGACGCGGATGTCAAACTCCTTGTGTTTGGCCAGTTCGTGCAACACCTCGCTGGCCGGCGTGATCGGATAGCTGGCGTAGACCAGCGGCCGGGCCAGGCGGTGGGCGGCGACGATGCACCCGAGCGCCAACGCCTCGTTGCCCGTCACGCGGCGGTACCGGCCCGGCGGCAGCTCAGCCCGCGCCACCTGGTAATGCACCCGGAACAGCTCGGCGGTGTTGGCAAAGTTGTGCCCGGCGCGAAGACTGGCCGCGTTGGCCGCCATCACCTCCGGGATCCGCGCGAACTTCTTCATCATCCATTCCAGCAGCGGCTGCAGCGGGCGGTCGTACAGCCACAACGCCACGCCCAGGGCGAAGAAGTTCTTGCAGCGGTCCCGCTGCGTCTTGGGCAGTCCCGTCGCCGCCGTGGCCTCCTCGGTCAAGCGGCCCATCGGAACCGGGATCAGCCGGTAGTCGTCCAGCGAGCCGTCCTCCAACGGGTTGGCCTCGTACTCGGCCTTCTGCAGGTTCGCGGGCGTAAAGGCGTCCTCGTTGGCGATGACGATGCCGCCTTGTTGCAACTCCGGCAGGCAGACCTTCAGCGCCGCCGGGTTCATCGCGACCAGCACGAACGGCGCGTCGCCCGGCGTGGTGACGCGCTGATCGCCGAAACTCAACTGGTAGCCGCTCACGCCGCCCAGCGTCCCCGCCGGGGCCCGGATGTCCGAAGGGAAATCCGGAAACGAACAGATCGCGCTGCCGCTCATCGAGGCGATATCGGCGAACTGCCCGCCGACCAACTGCATGCCGTCGCCCGAATCCCCCGCAAAACGGACCGTGGCATGCTGCACTTGGATCAATTCCTTGCCGGGGCCGGATGCGCCAACCATCTGCATGTCTCTCCGTTCAGGTCAAACTCCAGGGACCGAAGCGTGCAATTCCTTCAGACGGACGCGTGCGCCCGCGGCACACCGTAGCGTTCCGCCAGGCCGTCGGCCAGCGCGAGGCACTTCTGCCGCGCGTGGGGGCCCAGGTCGGCGGCTTCAAAGCGTGCGTACGCCTCTTGGATCTGGGCGTCGTCTTCGTCCGTCAAAGCCTGTTCGGCCCGCGTGAACAGGCAGTGATCCTCTTTGCTGATGTGCTCGCGCAGCAGGCGGATGTAGCTTTGGCCGTGCTGGACAAACCACTGCACCGCGTCCGCTTCGCCCCCCGACGCGGCGGCCATGTAGCCCTCCATGCCTTGGAGGTACAGCCGGCCCAATTCATGCTCGCGGCGCATCACCGCCAGCGGCCCACAAGGACTGCCCAACCCGCGGGTCTCCAGCACGGGAAACAACTGAATCTCCTCCTTGCCGTGATGGCCGCGGTCTGCAAAGTCTCGAAAGAACTCGATCGCCTGCCGCGCTGCGTCGCCGTCCAGCCGGCCCTCGGAGGCACAGTGTTCAATGATCTTCTCCAGACAGGCCAGCACCTGCTCGATCCGCCGGTGCTCGTCAATCAGGATTTCGAGAGATTGCTTCATGACTAGGACCCCTGTTGGTAACGATCGTTCGGGCTCCGGCGTCGGCCGGGCAACGCATGCCGACAAAACATCCTCCAGTCGCGTTTCTCCGAGAGCAGGACCTTGTAGACCGCTCGCTGCATGAGCGAAACCTTGTCGCGGAGCGACACGTCTACGATGCCCCGCAACGGCAAGCCTCCCCGGCCAACGCCGACTCCCGCCGGATCGCCTTGGGAAACAGCACGTTGTTCTCCTTGTGGATGTGTTGATGCAAGTCCCCTTCCAGTTGCTTCAACCCGTCCAACATCGCGCGGTACGTATGACACGCCCACTCGGGCGGCTGATAGCCGTCGGTCGATCCGCTCAGAATCGCCAGGGCCTGGCCGGCACTGTCGTGCTCGTACTCCATCTGCCGGATCGGATTGGCGACCGAGCCGCAGTGAAAGGCGGGCACGCGGGCCGCCGATTCCAACTGGCGGATCATCGGAAACAGGATCTGCTCTTCCTTCCTCAAGTGGGCCGCCAACTCCTGGTGCAGCGCTACGAACGCCCGCCGAACGTCCTGCAGACGCCGGTCGGCGTCCCCGTGAACCTCCAACACTTTTTGCGTCAGGGCGTCCAATCGAGGCAGCTCGCCTTTCAGGTACGCGTGATGCGTCTGCTCGATGTGGTCCGCCAGTTCCGCCAGCGACATGGCATCGGCGTCCACCAGCGGCGTTTCGTCGCCAAGGTACTGGGCATCCGATTCCCGCAACTCTCGAAGAACCGTTTGCGCATCCAGTCCTTGACGCTCACAAGCCTCGGCCAGCGGCAGTTTCCCGCCACAGCAGTAATCGATCTGCAACTTCTCGAAAACTCGCGAACGCGAAGGACGCTGCTTGACTAAATCGCCAACGGGGCTCTGTAGGTCGATTGTCACGAAAAGGCCCTTTCTGCCAAATCTCGACTCGGTCACGACTCGTCTGACGGGCAGGACGGGATTCACTCGAACCTGATGACGGCCGGAGGCCCACCCGACAGTCTCTCGAGTCACGCCGGCTCTCGAGTCACGCTGGCCCGGCACTCGGACCGACCCAGCGCGTTCCTCACGTTGCATCCTCGCGGACGGCTCGCCCGGTGAGCGGCTCGCGCGACGCAAAACGACTTGCCGAAGGCTTCCCTCCCCGTCCCGCACGCGATGCTCACGAACCACGCCGTTACTCTTCTAAAGAATGCTTTAACGCTTCAATGCACGCTTGACTTATTTTTATCGACGGTTTAAGATTCTGTCAACACAGCTGACGAGGATTTTGGCATGAAACTGCTTTCGGACGCTTCGGAATACGCCCTGCGGGCCGTGGTTTGGCTGGCGCAAGAGCCGGGGAAGCCGAAAAAAGTCCGCGAAATTGCGACTGGAACGGGGGCTGCGCCGGGCTATTTGGTCAAGGTCCTGCAGGCTCTGGCCAAGGCGGGCATCTTGTCCGCTCAACGCGGTGTTCATGGCGGTTTCGCTCTGATTCGCGATGCGGCGGAGTTGTCGGTGCTGGAAGTGATTAACGCCGTGGATCCGGTCGAACGGATTCGCCGTTGCCCGTTGGGCTTGAAGACGCACCAGGAGGATCTCTGCCCGATGCACAAGCGGATCGACGACGCCATGGCCGCGATCGAAGCGAGCTTGAGCGAGTCGACGATCGGAGAGATGCTTCGCGAATCAAGTCTGCCGCCGCCGTTGTGCGATGTTCGAGGAAATGCCCAAGTGCCCGGTGTGTAGCGGGGCCGCTTGGAGCGCCGGCACCGGCCAAAGCCCAGGCTGTCGGCGCGGAAGAGGCGGGAGGCGTTTTTCGGCCGCGAGCGCGACTGGGCCCGTATCGAACGCTGCTCGATTATGCTATGAATGTTGCAGCCTGCCTGGATCGCCGCTGTTGCGCACTTCCAAGACTCGCCTCCAGAATCGAAGGAACCGTTTATGAGTCTCGCCCTGGTTTCCCGGTTCCATTGTCGCCTGACCGTCCTGGCCGTGATCTCGTTGCTGGCCACCTCGGTGGCCGCTCACGCCGCCGATTGGCCGCAGTGGGGCGGGCGGGCCGAGCGGAACATGGTGTCGGATGAGACGGGCCTGCCGGAGACGTTTTCGCGCGGCACGCGGGAACGCGCGGGCGGGATCGATTCGGGGGCGGCCAAGAATGTCAAGTGGGTCGTCAAACTCGGCTCGGCTACCTACGGCAATCCGACCATCGCCGCTGGCCGAGTGTACGTCGGGACCGACGACATGAACCTGGCGGGCGACGAGCGGCTTAAACGGACTCGCGGCGGGCTCGTCCAGTGCTTTGACGAACAGACCGGCAAACTGCTCTGGCGACTGACCGTGCCGCAACGGACCAAGGTGCCGCCGGGCCTGTTGTACGGCCACCAGCACCTAGGCGTTTGCTCGTCGCCGACCGTCGACGGCGACCGCGTCTACGTCGTAACGTGTGCGTGCGAGGTTCTTTGCCTGGATGCCGACGGACTGGCGGACGGGAACGACGGGCCGTTCGACGACGAGGGTCAGTACATTGCCGGCTCGGGTGCGCCTGCCGTGAAGTTGGACTCGACGGATGCGGACATCGTTTGGCGCTGTGACTTGATCGACGCACTGGGCGTCCGCCCGCACGACACAGCCAGCTGTTCGGTGCTGATCCACGGCTCGCTGGCCTACCTGTCGACCTCCAACGGCGTCAACGCGGCGCACGACAGAGTGTTGGCCCCCCAAGCGCCGGCGTTTGTCGCGTTGAACAAACACACCGGTCGCCTGGCCGCCTACGAAGACATGGGGCTCAGTTCTCGGTTGTACCACTGCGCTTGGTGCTCGCCGACGCTGGGGCGAGTCGGCGATGCGACGCAGGTGATCGTCGGCGGTGGCGACGGCGTGTGCTACGCATTCGAGGCGATCGAGGGCTTGCCCGAAAAGCCGGTGCCGTTGAAGAAGCTCTGGTCCTACGACTGCAATCCGCCGGAGTACAAATACCGCGACGGCAAGCTGGTTCCGTACTATGCGGGCGACAAACGCAAAAAGAGCAGCCCGAACAGGAACGATGGCCAGTACCTCGGCCCCAGCCAGTTGATCGGCACGCCGGTCTGCCACGAGGGCCGCGTGTACATCGCCCTTGGCCAGGACCCGGCGCACGGGCGCGGCAAGGGCATGTTGCACTGTATCGACGCGACGAAGCGCGGCGACATCAATGCCTGCGGCAAGATCTGGAGCTACGACGGCCTGGACCGCACGATCGCCACTGCCGCCGTCGCCGATGGACTAGTCTACATCGTAGACATCGCCGGACGACTGCACTGCGTGGACGCCGATACGGGCAAATGCCAGTGGGTCTACGAGAGCAAAGCCGAAACCTGGGGCGGTCCGCTGGTGGCGGACGGCAAGCTGTACTTTGGCAGCCAGAAGATGTTCTACGTCATGGCCGCAGGCCGTGCCCCAAGGCTGCTCAGCGAAATCAAACTCGGCAACCCGATGTACACGACGCCCGTCGCAGCCAACGGCGTCCTGTACGTCGCGTCACAACACTACTTGTGGGCCGTGCAGAAGTTGACGGGGGAGTGAATCGGCCACCATGCTGCTTGCCAGCGTGGAGCCATGTTCAGGAGCAGCCAACGTCCCGCCCCGCGACCGCTTCGGCCACCACGCTGCTTGCCAGCGTGGAGCCGTGTTCAGCACCAGCCGCCGTCCCGCCCCGCGATCGCTTCGGCCACCACGCTGCTTGCCAGCGTGGAACCGTGTTCAGCACCAGCCGCCGCCCCGCCCCGCGATCTCTTCGGCCACCACGCTGCTTGCCAGCGTGGAGCCATGCTCAGGAGCAGCCAACGTCCCGCCCCGCGACCGCTTCGGCCACCACGCTGCTTGCCAGCGCGGAGCCGTGTTCAGCACCAGCCAGCGTCCCGCTCACCGTTTCCAGTGAACACCGCGTCGCGCTGACACGGCCGACAGAGACATTGGGGACGGGACCACAACGAAGAGTGTGTCAACGCTGGTGCAGGTACAAGACGCCGCGGAGTCAGTCCGCTTTGTCATCAGGCCAGCTGAACTCGGGGGAAAGTCCCGCTGTTCTGAGAAAGCCGTGGCTTCTGCGGGGCGGAGGGCCCCGTGCGGGCCGGGTCACCCCGCGCGGCGCGAGATCTGCTCTTCCTCATACTCCAGTTCGACATCGCTCGGACGATATCGATACTGCATCAGGTAGGCGTCTTCGGGCGTGTCTTCGTAAAACTCACGCAGCACGGAAATGGCGCGGAAGCCGGCGTCGCGGAAGAACAGTTGGGCGGCCAGGTTGGTTTCGCGGATTTCCAGCAGGATGCGGTTTCGGCGCTGCGGCGACAGTTTGCCGATCAGCTTCCGGATCATGCCGCGAGCCACCCCGCGGCGGCGGAATTCCGGGTGGACGGCGAAATTGAGAACGTGCAGGCGATTCTTGTGCAACTCGTAGATCATGAATCCGACCACGCGCTCGTCGTGCTCGGCCACCATCCCGATACAGTTGCGTTGCCGCAGGCAATGGATGAAATCCTCTTCCGTCCAGGCGAATTCGAAGCTACGGTTTTCGATGTCCAACACTTCCGGCATGTCGCGCCGGATCATCCAGCGGATGTGGACACAGACTTCTTTGAGTCCGGTGGAAAGCATATCGAAGCTCCTTCCTCGACCATCCTGGATGGCGTCGCCCAGGCGGCGACCGTAAATCCCTTTTCGGCCTGCGTCCCTCTCGGGCAGCTGCCCGTAGGAGCGTGCGGACAAATTATCAAATCCTCGATTTCGTGCCAAGACGAATGAAGGAAAAACGCAGCCGCACGATAGCACGATCGTCAACCGCGGGCCGCAAGGGCATGGCGGCGTCCGCGAACGTACCTGGCAGGCTGCCTCACGAAGCATCGATCGCTGGCCACGGCAAAGCTGGCTGGGGAAGTTCTCAAGCGGACCATTCCGGCCAGCACGCCTGGGCGGATCGTGCTGCAACGCCCTCGTGTCACAGATCGGCTCTTTGCCCAACTATCCATGTCCGGGTCGAACTGCCGGCCTCTGAACCGGCAACGGGCCGGCTCTCCCACCCGCTGCCCCCGAGACCGTGCCCGTTGCCGCCCGTCAGGTGCCTGCTGACCTCGAGGTGCTCCCAACCGACCTAGACACCGAGCACCCGTTTCGATAATCTCCGCCGCTCCCCTCGCTGACGGTCCCCACGGTTGGGGCCGTCCGGGATGTCTCGTCAAACACCGCGGTCACTGCCGTCATCCGTTCGCGGTTCCGCAGGATGCGGGAGTCAGTTGAAGTCAGAGCATGTCGCACTTGGCTCGTTGGCAAAACCTGGTCCTGCCGGTAGGCATCATCGTCTGCCTGTTGGTGCTGATCGTGCCGCTGCCAGCCGGCCTGCTGGATTTCTTGCTGGCAGCCAACATCGCCGCGGCGGTGATCATCCTGCTGACCACGCTAGCGGTCAAAACGCCGCTGGAGTTCAGTGTTTTCCCTTCGCTGCTGTTGGTGACGACCCTCAGCCGACTCGTGCTCAATGTGGCTTCCACACGGTTGATTCTGACCGCTGCTCCCACCCAGCAGTTGGATGCCGCGGGGCAAGTGATTCGCGCTTTCGGCGAGTTCGTGGCCGGCAACCACACCGTGGCGGGCTTGGTCATTTTCTCGATCATCGTGGTGATCCAATTTGTCGTGATCACCAAAGGCACCGGCCGCATCAGCGAAGTCGCCGCCCGCTTTACACTGGACGGAATGCCCGGCCGGCAGATGGCCATCGACGCCGATTTGAACGCCGGCTTGATCGACAATTTGGAGGCCCAGCGCCGCCGCCAGGAGATCGTGCAGCAAGCCGATTTCTACGGGGCGATGGACGGTGCCAGCAAATTCGTGCGTGGGGACGCCGTCGCCGGGCTGATGATTACCTTGATCAATATCGTGGGCGGTCTCTTCGTGGGAGTGGTTCAAGGCGGTTTGACGCTGGCCGAGGCTGGGCAAGTTTTCACCAGGCTGACGATTGGCGACGGACTGGTGGCCCAGGTCCCCGCCCTGTTGATCTCAGTCGCCGCCGGTCTGCTGGCCACGCGCAGTTCGCAGTCCCTCGATCTGCCGGATCAGTTCCTGCAGCAGTTGTTCTCGCGTCCCCAAGTGCTCGCCGTAGCAGCGGGGTTTCTGGGGTTGCTTGTCTTCACTCGCTTGCCCGCCTTGCCGTTGCTGACCATCGGCGCAGGCTGTGCGGGGTTGGCGTATCTGCTGGGCCGTCCCGACGAAAGGCAGACCGCTCCGGAGAAAGCCGAACCCGCCGCCGACGAGGCACCCAAGGCCGTCGAGAAACGCATCGAGGATTACCTGGCGGTAGATCCGCTGGAACTGGAGATTGGCGTTGGCTTGATCCGCCTGGCGGACCCCAAACGCGGCGGTGACTTGCTGAATCAAATCACCGAGGTCCGCCGCCTGCTAGCAGTCGAACTGGGCGTGGTGCTTCCCAAGGTCAGAATCCGCGACAACCTGCGTCTGGAGCGTCGTGGCTACCGGATCAAGGTGGCCGGGAACCCTGTCGCCGAAGGTTCGGTCCACCCGGACAAGGTCCTGCTCTTGACGGCGGACGGGGAAACCTCCGAGTCCCCCGGAGAACCGGCATGCGATCCTGCCACGGGACGCAGGGGACGGTGGATCGCCCCCGACCGTTTGGATTTGGCACAGCCGCAACGGGCGACGATCATCGAGCCCACCGCAGCAATCACCAGGCATTTGGGGCAGGTCGTGCGCAAGCACGCCGCCGAGCTGCTCACTCGGGAACTCGTTAAACACCTGATCGACGAACTGCGGAAAACCTCGCCGGCAGTTGTTGAGGAGTTGGTCCCCGGCTTGATGCGATTGGGAGAAGTTCAGCAGGTGCTCCAGCAACTGCTCCGCGAAGAAGTGCCGATCCGGCCTCTGGAGACAATTCTGGAGGCACTGGGCGATCACGCCGCCCACAGTCGCGATCCACTGACGCTCACGGAACTGGTGAGGCGACGCCTGGGACGCACGTTGTCAGCACGGTACCGCGATCCGCAACGGCGTCTCCGGGCGGTCGTTCTCGATCCGCCGCTGGAAGACCGGATCTTGGCCGGAATTCAGCATCACGAACAAGGCCTGTCGATCCGACTGTCCGCGCAGACCGTACAACGTCTGTGCGAGCGGATCGACCGCGAAGTTGCCGGTTTGCTGCGGCGCGGATATCCACCGGTAGTCCTGGTGAGTCCGGAGATTCGCGCCGGCCTCAAACAGATGACCGCCGCCCGCTTGCCTCACTTGGTGGTCTTAAGCTTCGACGAAATCACCCCGGACACGATTGTCGATCCGGTCAACGCGGTGCCAGACCCGATGCCGATGGCCGCTTGAGGGGAGGAACTCACATGGAAGTGAAAGCCTTTCGCGCCCGTTCGATGCAGGAAGCCCTGCAGTTGGTGCGCCGCACGCTAGGGCCCGATGCGACACTGTTGCAGGCCCGCGAAGTCCGCAACGGACTGCTCGGTTGGCTGCCCGGCGTCCGCCAGATCGAGGTTTTGGCGTCGGCCGATGTCCAGGCGCCGTGCCGTCTGCCTGCCAGTGCGGCACAGGGCGGCGATTGGGAAGATCCGTCGCCGGACGCGGCAGAGCCGGGCGCCGAACGTAACGAAACCAGGCTCGCCTTGACGTCCTGGGACTGCGAATATCGGGCCCGGTTCCGCGCTGCAGTGCTGGCCGACCAGGCCGAACCGCAGTCCTTAGTGGAGGAACTGTCCCGCCGCTCCCCTCGCGTCCCGCTGCGGCACTGGTCCGAGGCGGCCGTCTGCGTTTACACGGATTTGTTGGACGCCGAGGTGCCGGAAGATCTCGCCCGCGAACTGATCGAACGCGTCTGCCAAGGCGGCCAGCTTGGCGAAATCGATGATTCGCTAATGCTGCGCGCCCGCTTGGCCCGCCTCTTGGAGTCGGAAATCCAGGTGAGTGGCCCCTTGGTCGTGCAGTCCGGCAAGACGCGCGTCGTGGCCTTGGTGGGGCCGACCGGCGTCGGCAAAACGACGACGCTGGCTAAACTGGCAGCCGACTATCGGCTCCGCCAACAGCGACGCGTGGGCCTGGTGACCGTCGACACCTACCGGATCGCCGCCGTCGAACAGCTTCGCACCTATGCCGATATCATCGACGTGCCGATGGAAGTGGCAACCACGCCCCGCGACATGCGGCTCGCCATCGACCGCTTGTCGGGGCAGGAGTTGATTCTGGTCGACACGGCCGGTCGCAGCCCACGCGACGGGGTCCGGATTCAAGAACTGAAATCGTTGCTGGCGGAGTGCCGCGCGGACGAGGTGCATTTGGTGCTCAGCGTCGCGTCCGGCGAAGGCTGTTTGAAGAGGACGGCGGAACGGTTCGCTGCGGTCGGCGTCACCTCGCTGCTGCTTACCAAATTGGACGAAGCCGGCGGATTGGGCGGACTGCCGTCGCTGCTGCGGCACACGCGACTGCCGCTCAGCTACCTCACGCACGGCCAGAACGTCCCCGCCGATATCGAGGTGGCCGACGGCAAAAAGTTGGCGCGGATCATGGTGGGGCTGGAGCGAGCTTGAGCGATCTTTCCCGATTCGAAGAAAGCTGGTTTGACGCGGTGGATGAGCCCCGCACCTGGGGCGACGAAGGACGGACATGTTGGATCAGGCGACGGAATTGAGAAAGCTGGTCTTGCGGTCGATGCGGGAAACGCCGCCAGATGGGAGCCCGCCGCCCCAACGGTTGGTCGTCTGCGGCGCGGCGGTCGGCGTCGGCGTAACGACGCTCTCCATCAATCTGGCTATAGCCCTGTCCGGACACGGTTGCCGGGTGGTCCTGGTGGACGCCGACTGGCGTCATCCCGATGTGGCACGCCGCTGCGGGCTGAATGCCGCCGTCGGGATTGCGGACGTCTTGGCGGCTCGCCGCGACATCCACGAAATACTGCAACCCGGACCAGGCGGCATCCAGGTGGCCGCCGGATGCGAGGGCGAGGACGTTGACAACGGTTCCGATTGGCGGGAGTTCACACAACAACGGCTCTTGAGGCAACTGGACCGACTGGGCCGCCACGCGGATCTGATCGTGCTGGACGCCGGCAGCGGCGGTCACGACGTGATGCAGCGCTTCTGGCGAGCGGCGAATCAGGTCATGCTGGTTACCACCCCGGATCGCTTGACGCAGACGGAAAGCTGCGTTGCGCTGCAACGCCGGGTCTGCCAGGAGCATCCGGTTCCCCTGTGTCTGCTGTTGAACCGGATCTCAGGGTGGCGTGTCGAGGCAGATGCTCCGGCCCGCCTGCAGGATGCCATCCCAGCCCTTCGTGAATGGAATCTTGGAGTCCTGGGCTGCGTGCCCGAGTCGCCCGAAATCCGGACCGCCGGTCGGACGTCGCCGAACCGCATACTGTCGGCTCAAGACAACTCCCTGACGCAAGCCCTGGATCACGCGGCGGCGAGGTTGCTGGCGCAACCGCCGCAACCTGTCTCCGTTTGCCGTCTCCAGGGCCGGGCCTCGGCGGACTGTCTGAATTCCCTTGGTTTGATTCAACCCCAACCCGGCTTTTCGCCGATAGATATCTAGCTTGTCGCTGTCTCCCTAGCAGTTAAACTGCAACGACTGCGGCAACTTTAACGAAACCGTCCAACGTTGACGTAACAAAAAGATCTGAGCCGCCGCTCGCGGGAAGCGAGTTGCCGGGAGAGACACGCCTGCGGCGCAACTCTCCTGCCGGCGCAGGAATCATGGAGGATTGTATGGCCATAGCAGTGGCGCCGGTCCGATACGCGGGACACACGTCCACCCCTGCCAAGAGTGAAGCTGCGCGGCAAGACATCCTGGAGATCTGGAAAGCGTACAAGGCGGATCCCACCAAGACAGCCTTACGGAATCGGCTTGTCGAGGAATACCTGCCGCTGGTCAAGTACAACGGCGAGCGCATCTGGGCGCGGTTGCCCGATGGCGTCGAACTGGACGATCTGATTTCGGCCGGTGTCTTCGGCCTGATGGACGCCATCGATTCGTTCGACCTGACCCGCGGGGTCAAGTTCGAGACGTACTGTGTGCCGCGCATCCGCGGCGCGATGCTGGACGAATTGCGGACCATGGACTGGGTCCCCCGCCTGGTACGTTCCAAGGCCAGCAAACTGCAAGAGGCGACCAAGCAACTGGAAACCACGCTCGGCCGGCACCCCACCGACCAAGAGTTGGCCGCGCACATGGGCTTGAACATGGCGGACCTCGAGAAAATGATGATCGAGGCCAGCGCCGTGAACTTGATCAGCCTGAACAAGAAGTGGTACGAAACCGACAGCTACAAAGACGTCCGCGAAATCGACATCCTGGAAGACAAGAAGGGCGAAGACCCGACGCGGCGGATCCAAAAGGCCGATCTGATGCGACTGGTCACCAAAGGCCTGAACCGCAACGAACGGCTGATCATCATTTTGTACTACTACGAAGAACTGACCATGAAGGAAATCGGTGCCACGCTGGACCTGAGCGAAAGCCGTGTCAGCCAGATGCACAGCAGCATCGTCCAGCGATTGCAGTCGCAATTGGGCCGCCGCCGCCCCGAGTTCGGTACCTGAACGGCACCATCCCCGCCAGCCAAAGACATCCTGGATTCCACGAACCTCGGCGCGATATTCCGTGTCGGGGTTTTTGTTTGCCCAGACTGTGGTACATTCAATGGCGGTCCTGTCCGGCTTGGCTGATCGGCTTCTTTTCTGAGGCGTCTGCATGTCCCCGGTTGATTCGCAACGCGCCCGGCAGTTTGCCGTCGAGGTGGTCCGCCGCCTTCGCGAGGCGGGGTTCGCGGCGCTGTGGGCCGGCGGCTGCGTGCGCGACCGCCTGCTGGGACTGGAACCTAAAGACTACGACGTCGCCACCGGCGCGGTGCCGGAACAGATCCGCGCAGTTTTTGGCCGCCGCAAAACACTGGCCATTGGTCAAGCCTTCGGAGTGATTACCGTGCTGGGACCGCCCGGCGCCGGGCAAATCGAGGTGGCGACGTTCCGCAGCGATCAGGGCTACAGCGACGGACGCCATCCCGACCGGGTCGCTTTCTGCGGCGCGGAAGAAGACGCCCAGCGGCGGGACTTTACGATCAACGGCATGTTCTTCGATCCACTGGAAGACCGTGTCGTCGATTACGTCGGCGGGCAGGAAGATCTACTTCGCAAAATCGTCCGTGCCATCGGCGACCCGACTGCCCGTTTCGCCGAGGACAAGCTGCGAATGCTCCGCGCCGTCCGCTTCGCCGCCGCCCTCCAATTCGCCATCGACCCCGGCACGCTGGTAGCCATCCAGCGTCATGCCGCCGAAATCACCCTCGTCAGCGTCGAACGGATCAGCGCGGAACTGCGGCGGATGCTGGTGGATCCAAACCGCGCCCAAGCGGTCGAATTGCTGGTCACCTCCGGCCTGCTGCCGGTCGTCCTCCCCGAACTCGTCGAACCGGTCGCGATATCCGCAACGCGAACAGCATTCGCCCGGCAAGAGACCGTGTCGATTCTCCACTGCCTGAAGTCGCCCAGTTTTCCCGTCGCCTTGGCCGTCCTGCTCCGCCAAACGCCGCATGGCCTGCGCCACGTCGAGCCGTTGTGCCGCCGCCTGAGGCTGACTACCCAGGAACGCAAAGAGACGACGTTTCTGCTGCAGCACGAAAGCTCAATCCGGGCGTCACGCAGTCTGCCTTGGCCCCAACTGCAGCGAATCCTGATCCAAGACACCGCCGCCAATTTGCTGTGCTACGCCCGCGCCGTGGCCAAAGTCTTGGACGGACACACCGCAGACGTCGACTACGCAGCGGAACAATTCGCGCAACCGAACGACCAACTCAATCCGCCCCGCCTCATCAACGGCGACGACCTGCGCCGCCTCGGCATCCCCCCCGGACCGGCGCACAAGACCATCCTCGACGCCGTCCGGGACGCGCAATTGGATCGCCAAATCCGTTCCTCAAATGAAGCCTTTGACCTGGCTCGACGGTTGGCCTCTGAACTTCCGTCGTGAGACGCCGGGACGCTCGATCGGTCGCCCCCCTTATCGCCGCGACCCACCTCTTCACCGAACCGCCTTCGACCGCCTCGACGGAGCGTACGAACGGAGCTCCCACGGACTGATTTTGACCCAACAGCCCTGTTCCGGCTGTACAGTCTGTGCGGATTGCGCCTTCATCCCAGTCCTATAAAATCCCCCCGGCGTTAAATCCTGCTCAGTCCGCATGGCATCACTTCCGATGTTAGTCTGTGATCGCTGGGAATCTTGCGCAAGATGCGCAATATTCTCGCGGGAAAGTGTTGTCAGCAACCGAGGCGATTCTGGGGCAACGACCAACGCTGGTCGCCCCGTGTTGGCTCGGTCGCGCGTTGAACGAACTCGTTGTCGGGACAGGTGATGCCGTGACTCGAAGAACCGCAACTCACTTGCGTTTGCATGTGGAAGAGAGCCCCAGGCCCAAGCATCCACAACTGGATGAAATCCGCAGTCTCCAGGGCGTGTGTGACGCGTTTCAACGCATCACCGGCTGGACTTTGCAGTGTCGGCACGGTAGTTCCGCGGCCTCGCAGGCCCTCTGGTCGCGATCGATTGGGGAGCCGTCGGGCGATGAACGATGCGTGGTCTCGCTGGGCGTCACCGACGAGTATGGGGCTGAGACGCGTGTGTTGTCCGACGAGATCTGCGACCGGGAGACGGCTCAGGAGTTGGCCGCATCGATCGCGGATTTGTTGCAGGAATTGCAGCAGACGCGATGCGCGCTGTGGCAGCGCGAAGCCGAATTGGCGGTAAGCGTCCCGGTGACGCCGCATCCGGACGAGCAAGCCCATCTGGCGGAGCGTTTGGAGGGCGTCTTGAAGGCCGGGGCTCAGGCGGTCGGTTGTCAGGCGGCGGCCGTCTATCTGCTGGACGAAGCCACTCGCAAGCTCAAACTCCGCTCTTGCTGGGGCCTGCCCAGGTCGCGGTTTGTCGATCCTCCGCGCTCGTTGCGCGGCGCAGCCGCCGACTTGGAGGCCTTGGTGGGACACGCCGTGATCTTGCGCGATTCCGAGTTGCTGCCGCACTGGCAGATCCCAGAGGAGTTCCGCGCCGCCGTCTGTGTGCCGGTTTCCAGCCCCACGACACCCTTTGGAACGCTTTGGGTGTTTTGCGATCATCGCCGGGATTTCGGCGTCGAGGAGACGAACCTGATCGAAATCGTGGCCGGACGAATCGCGGCAGATTTGGAGCGTGCAGTCCTTCTGGGCCAGACGTTGCAGCTGCGCAGCTTGGCCCGGCAACTCACGCACGCGGCCCAGTGGCAGCAGCATCGGCTGCCGCGACTCAAGCCGCTGCTGGCTGGCTGGGACCTCTCCGGCTGGACGTCCCAAGCAGGCGCTCTGGGCGGCGACTTCCACGACTGGTTCGTCCTCTTCGGCGGACAACTCGCGGTCGCGGTGGGAGACTCGCAAGGGAAGATGTTCGAGTCCGGATTGACCGCTGCCACGCTGCACACGGCACTCCGCGCACACGCGGCCTACCCGCACGCGGCCCAGCAGTTGGCGGAACGTATCAACGAAACGCTCTGGACCGCATCCGTCGGGGATCAATTCGCGTCGCTGTTTTACGGGACGATTCAGCCGGAGACGGGGGCGATTGAGTCGGTCGCGGCCGGGCATGTGTATGCGGCCGTGGTCGGCGAATCGCTGCGCACCCTCGCCGCGGCGGAAACACTTCCCTTGGGAACCCAGCCGGACAGCGAGTACGTCGCCACTTCCGACCAACTCCGGCGAGGCGAGACGTTGGTGGTGGTCAGCGAAGGCGTGCATCGCGCTTTGCGCGGAACCCGCGAACGAGTCCTGTGGCGGCTGTTCCAAGCCAACCGCGGATTGGAAGCGGATGCCCTGATGCAAAAAGCACGGGCCTTTTTGGACCGTCAAGCCTCCGACCAAGGCGTCGATGATCAGACAATCCTCGTTGTCAAGCGTCTGCCCACGTCTTGACGCGGACCCGATTTTGCCTAGACTTTCCCTCCAGAGAGCCTCCAGCCGCGGGAATGGCGGAATTGGCAGACGCGCTAGGTTGAGGGCCTAGTCCGGGCAACCGGGTGCAGGTTCAAGTCCTGTTTCCCGCACTGTTGTGGCGCAAGGACTTACGTCGATTCGGCGTGAGTCCTTTTTTTCTTGCCCTGGCTTCGTCCGGGGTAAATCCGGGGCGCCGTTGGGCTTGGGTTGGGTTTGCGTCGCTGGGCCAGCGCGGGGCAGATCCCTACCATGCACGATTGTCGCCCCGGAGAACATGTCATGGCTTGGCTCGAACTCGAACCGTCAGGTTGTTATCACGTCGCCTTCCGATTCGCGGATCGCAAATTCAAGAAATCGCTCGGAACGAAGAGCAAAAAACAAGCCGACACTCTCCGCGCACGGCTGGAAGAGAACATACGCCTCGTCGAACTGGGGAGGCTCGAGATGCCGCGCGATGCAGATGTTCCGACATTCCTGCTGTCTGACGGCAAACTAAACGGCAAACCAACCGTCGCAAGCTCGATTACCCTGGCCAGCTTGTTCGACAAGTACCGGGAGAGCCTGCCGGATCGCTCGATCGAGGAAAGCACGTTGTACACGGCTCGCATCCACATGAACCACGTCGCACGGGTGATCGGGCGAACTGCGGATGCGAGAGGAATTTCGCTCGTTGATCTGCAGCGATACGTGGACAAGCGATCCAAGGAAAAAGGTCACGGAGGAAGAGCCGTAAGCGCCACGACAATCCGGAAAGAGGTGGTCACTTTCGCGTCTGTCTGGAGGTGGGCAAAACGTGTCGGCCATCTGGACCGCGACTTTCCCAACACTGGCTTGACATATCCGAAAGAACAAGAGAAACCGGCTTTCCAGACTTGGGAAGAAATCGAACGGAAAATCGCTCGCGGCGGATTGACCGAAACCGAACAGACGGAGCTCTGGGACTGCCTATTCCTGACGTTGCCGGAAATCGAAGAACTACTCGGCTTCGTGAAGCAGTCTGGCAGATGGCCGTTCGTCTACCCGATGTTCGTGTTTGCTGCCCATACGGGAGCAAGGCGAAGCGAGATGGTGCGGTCAGAAATCGACGACTTTGATTTTGAAGGCGGGACAGTGCTCATCCGGGAGAAGAAACGCGTCCGCGGGAAACTTTCCACGCGGCGGGTGCCTCTGTCCCCGCTTCTGGTCGAGACCATGCGCCACTGGTTCGCCAACCATCCGGGCGGCAGGCACACATTTTGCCTCGACTGCCGGCTTCCGCGTGGCAGGAAGACCCGCGAAATCGGCACACCGATCACCCGCGACGAAGCCCACGACCACTTCAAGCGGACGCTCGCCGGGAGCAAGTGGGACAAGCTCCGCGGTTGGCACGTGTTTCGGCACTCGTTCTGCTCCAACTGTGCCGCAAAGGGCATCGACCAACGGATCATCAACGCCTGGGTCGGGCATCAGACGGAGGAAATGGTCCGCCGCTACCGTCACCTGATCCCAAACCAGCAGCAGGAGGCGATTCGGGCCGTGTTCGGACCTACGCCGATTCAGTGACTTCCGGCAGAAGGACGCTCGCGATAAGGTAGGCCGCGGGCAACAAACGCTCTGGAGCAGCCGAAAAGAGGCCGTCCAGAGCTTGAACAATCGGGGTAACGGTGTACCCAGACGCAACGATCCGTGGGCGATCGCTTCCGGTCCCTGCGACTGGCACAGCGATCTTCCGCCGGACCTTCCTTCCAGGCCAAAGGCCGGGAGTTGTTCAGGGCCAACTCCCGGCCGGTCAGAACGCGTCTTGGAGGCTTCCTTGCTCCTGACAGTACTCGGGTGAACCCTTCGTTCCTGGCCGAACCTCGTGGCGAGAAGGGACGTAATTCCCGTAGTAGTCCAAGTGACCGACTGGCCCCAACATGCACAGGCCGCGCTCGATCAGGTCGCTTGCGGTCCGACCATACGAGCCCTGCATTTTCCAGACAATTCCTTCGTCGATGAGCTGTTGGAAGAGGGCGATGGTTTCTGCATCCGTCAGTCGCCCCTCCTCCAACGCAATAATGCCGTCCGTGTACATAAACGCTGGTGGAAGGAAATAGAAGAACTCCGCCAATTGGGCGGAGTACACAGCGATGCCGAAGGGCCCTGGCCTGCGTGCCTCCCTGAAAGCGCGCCGGCCGCCCCAGGCCCCTGGGGCTCGGTTGTGTTTCCGAACGTGTTCTCGACTTGGGGGTTACCTGTTTTCGTTGCATGCTCGCGTTCCTTGGTCGGCCGTCACTGGTGCAAGCCCAGCTGCTCACCGCTGGGTGCGGTAACGATTCCGCCCATCGGCACGTCACCGTGACGGAACATTCGTCGCATCGGCCATGCAACCGCGTTTGAGCGCGTCCTGCACTTTGTGGCGGATCTCAGCCTCAGTCCACTTGGGCGTCGCATTCGTCTCGTTCCACGCAAGCAGGATCTCCATCATCTGGTCCTCCGGTAAGCCCCGATCTGCGAGCCGGCAGGCCGCTCGGAATGTCGCGTCGTGCCCGCCCTGGCCGGAAACCGCGAAGATTTTGGCGATGTAGCGTCGTGCACGCTCAAGGTTCGCGTCAGGAAGACGCGTCATTTGAACCACTCGCGGAGCCGTCCCCCCGAGCCAGTTCCGATTGAATACCGGGACCTCGTCGAGCTTCCAGTACCACGGCCCGTCGCCAGGAGAAATCCACTCGTAGGCCGTCTGACTCTCCGGATGGATCGAAGGCGGCGCGACGACATAACCCCCATCGCCACGAAGGTCAACGGCGCGATTAAGCAAGTACCGGCCGTTTCTCACTTCGGTTCCTGGGTGTCGGAAATAAAAGTGCTTTCCCTTGCTCGTCTTGCAGACAAGTGGAGTCGGCGGAAAAGTGCTTTCCCACCAACGCGTGGCTTCAGGGGAATCCGTGTCCACCACCACGAGATCGCTGACGCGGCCGGTGATCACCGCGAGATTGTACGCATTTTGATTCATCATCCCGAACCAATGGTGCAGCATTCCAAGCGTCGGACGGTGGCTCTGAAATTCCTTCCAGGCAGCAAGGGCCGGCTTCTTCCCATACAGCGGCATCACGGACCATCCCCGATCCGAGTATTCCAGCGCGTGGTGGAGCATGTACGCTCGTTCGAGGATTTCCGGCTTGACTTCCATCGTGTCCATATTCTGTTCCTGTTGGGCTTACGGCGCACGACGACAGCTGCCCAATCACATCGGCAGCAGTCCCTCGTTCCGAATCCGGGTCAGTTCCTCGTGCGCGATGATCCACTCCTGACTGAGGCCCCGCCCGCAGGCACGTTTCGAGGCATAGACCCGGCCGAGGCGGCACCACTCGCGGACAGTGAATTCTGCTTTGCCGAGGATTTCGGAGACTTCGGCGACCGTGTACCAATCCTTCACGGTTCGTTCGGCAACCAGGTCATGAAGCAAGGTTTCGATGCGGTCAAGTCGTTCCAGGAGGGCTTCAGCATTCACGGGGTCACGCTCCTATTTGCATTGTCTTTCGGCAGATCTGTGTTCTGAGCAGAACGGAGCGTCTCGGACCATCGACAGCGGATGCGTAGACGAAATTGCGGCAACCGTCAGCGGTTGCGATCTTCGGCCAGTGACCCGCCGCGTGAGGCAACCACCCGCGACTAGGTCCCCTGGCTTCCTTCCTGGGCAGGAAGGTCTGGGGGTAGTTACGGCTACCCCCACAGTCGAAACTTTCAATCCATCCCAGCTATCCCCCCTTCCTGCACGAACAATCCGGGTTCAGGCAAAGCTTCAAATCCGGAATGTCCATGAACGCGTTCCAGTCGCGGACAACTTCGTCGCTGATGTTCTTCCATGAAGGGAGTTCATCCCAGAGCTTCGACGCGTCGTAGTCGCCGATGAGCGCCACGCGGTCGCCTGCCCAGCGGCCGACCGAGCTATCCGCCCGCGGCGATACCGGCCGGCCTTCCATCGCCACGCCCTTGAAGATCTCCTGCATTACGAGATCCACGTTTTCCGCTTCGTTCGAGCCCAAGTAGATGTCACGCGAGGCAGGACCGTAGTAGTCGCCGCCGCCGCTCGCCGAACTCTTGCGAAGCAGCATCGTGAAAATGGCGCCCTGTGGATTGGCCGCCCACTCGATGAGCTTTGCCACGCCACCGATGCACCAGGGACAGACGTACTCCTTCTTGTCCAAGTTGACCGCTTTGAAGTACTGGCCCATGATCGAAATTGGGGAAGGGAAACTACTCGCTGCGATTCCTCGCAGCGGAAAACAACCGGGGCCATTTCGCAGACGCAACGTCCGTAACCGTTGCGGACTTGAAGCGAGCTGGCCCGGTTGTACGCTCGAAGCAGCAAAAGAGCTGCTCACCTGTGTTCGCTTTGAAACGTTTGCTTCGCAAAGAGCCGGAAACCTTACACCGCCAATTGCAGCAACGGGTACGCCGCCATACGTTTTCGGAAGTTTCCGGTCAATTGGCGTTTGTGTTGCGTTCATGTTCGAACGGCTCGATTTTTGGTTACCGGATCTTCACTGCGGAAAAGCTAGCGGCGGCTCCCCTGAAAGCCGCCGCCGCGCTCGCGCCACGGTCAGGCGTTCGAAGCTTCGCTTGACGACGGCTCGGCTTCCTTGCCAGCGACGTAATCCATCGCCAGGTTCAACGCAGTGATCGCCTGCGGAAGTTCGGCCAAGCCGAACGCCGAACTTGATTTCCACTCGTCGCCGTCGCGGTACCGCCGCTGCAGGTTCACAGACCGCAGGGGCTTCCTTTTCTCCTCCGTGTGATTCAGGAACACACTCGCTGAGACCGTGCCGATACGGAATACTTTTTCGGGTGATCGGGACATACGACACCTCACATTCCAATTGGGATCAGGACCGGGCATGACGGGAACTCAAGCCATTCTCGCGACGCGAGGATGCGACGCCCT
>JAAYYU010000193.1 GCA_012515235.1 Candidatus Anammoximicrobium sp. | reverse complement strand
TTTCACAATTTGATGGCGACCGAGAGCAGTACATGAGACTGACCAAGGGCCCTGAACACGAGCCAACTGCACGCGTGCGTCTGGACCTGGCGCTGCGAAGGGACTGAGAGGGGGGCTTTCGATGGCTGGCTACAGGGAACTATCGGATCGTTTGGCCGCTTGGACGGGCACGATGGGCGCTTTTTCTCGAGCGCTGGATAGGGAGGGGACGCCCTACCTCAGTTTCTCCAAGCTTGTTTCCGTCGAGTTCTGCTCGAATCGGTACCTGCTGGAGTACGTGCAACGAAAAAGGCTGCGCCCACCCCCCGATTACTTCGTCAACGGGCAGGCTTTTCACGAGACGGCGGCCCGCATGTACCGCGGTTTGTCGCGAGGCAATCCGCCGGACGAGGCCGACTTGCTCGGCTTCTTGGGGCGACGCGTACAGCACCCAACGGTTGAGCTGCAGAATGCGGTTCGGCTTGCTGCGCAGAACGCCTAAGAGGGTTGGGAAATCGTTGGCGTCGAGGAACCCTTCGCGCTGTCGCTCGGACGGACTCTGCCTCCTTGCCTCGGCATCGCGGACCTGATTCTCCGCCGAGGAAGCACGTTTGCGGTTGTCGATCACAAGACAGGCAAGAGGTTCAATGACCCAGACGAGTTGCAGTTCGTCCTTTACCGCGAGTACGTCAGACGGCGTTACAAAGCGAGGCGCTGTGTGACCATCGTTGACGAGTACCGTTGGGTGAATGACCTGACCAGGATCAGAAAGCCGGCCTTCCGGAGAGAACGAGTCCAATTGGGGCGGAACGCCTGGCGCGAAGCCATCTGCCGCCTGACCGACGCTTGGAACGAGATCCAAGAGATCGAGAAGTACCACGAGGCTGCCGCCTCGGACGAGTGTTTTCGCTGTGCGTACAAGGAGATTTGTCCGCAGGCTTCCACTGGGTACTCGTCGTGGTGGTGGTAGCGCGCGAGTCACCCGCTGCGAGGTAACTTTGATGGAAAAACACCGCTTCAACTTGCATCTGCGCGGGCTGCTCAAGGTCCTGGCCGAGCACCTGTACTCGACCAAGAAAGTGGGCGTCCGCGAACTGATCCAGAACGCTCACGATTCCTGCGTGCGACGCAGGATCGAGGAGGGCGGCGAGGGGTATCAGCCGCGGATCGAACTGGCGATCAACGCGGCCCGGCGGACGTTGACGATTCGCGACAACGGCTGCCGTCTCACCGAGGAAGAAATCGGCGACTATCTGCTCGCCTACTGCCACGCGGCCAAGCTGGAAAAGACGTACCGGCTGGATCGCATTCGGGAGGTCCGTCCGGCGGAGGCCGCCAACGTCGTCACGTGAGACGTACCCGCCTGGACGCCGTTCAGCCGGCTTCGCGGGCTTCTGCCGAACACGAACGTGCGACCGGTCGTACCGCCGGCAAATCAAGGACACTGAAAACCTGTCCGCTGCCGCTCCTGAACCCCACCTCGCTCACTTCGATTTTGTCGTCCAACTGGAATTCCAGGGCTTCGACCTCCCGCATGCGGTCTCGTTCCGGTTCCCGGAAGACTTCCGCCCGGCCGTCCAGCGACCACTGAATGGCCTTCAAGGCGGCGTCTCGGGCGGTCCAAGCATCCAGGACCAGCCGCACCCAGCCAGATCGAATGTAGTATTTCGCCATCGTTTGGTTCCTCCCGTGATTTCTTTGGCCAGTACCATCATCCCTGTCGCCGTGACACGGTTGGTCCACGGGAGAAAAAACTCCCGCAGAAGCCGGCCGGTTGGCGGACGAGGGCCGGCGTCGTCCTTATGGTCGCCCCGGCCCGGCCGCCCTGATGGCCGGTGTCGGGACCAGGCCACGGCACCGTTTCGGCCCACCGGTGGGCGGAAAAATTCTTGGGGCATTTGACCAACCGTGTCCAAGCCGGCGGCGATGATACTGGTGTGGGCCAAGAATCACGCAGGGGAGGCCAAGCCATGCGTCAAATCATCTTTCGCGCCATGCACCAGTCCGACGACCTGGTCGTCACGTTCGACTACACCGACGCCAAGGGGGCCACGACCCACCGGGTAGTGAGCCCGATCCGGTTCCTGGGCCAGGACCGCTTTCTGGCCCTGTGCCTGAGCCGCGAAGAACCCCGCCAGTTCTACCTGGAACGCTGCCAGAACGTGCGACTGGCGCCGGCGGGGGAGTTCGTGATGCCGGTGGCGATGGCGTGTTAGGCTGACGGGACGCGGGCCGTATCCAGCCACGGTTAACGACGCAGGCAAGAAGTTTTATCAGGGGGGTGTGTACCCCTACTGCGCAATCCGCAAAGTCTTCCATTATCGTGATTCCGGCTGTTTCCAAGGCCCCGCAGAGCGTGCCTGACGGGATTGAACGGACGCCGACCGATGCTCTGGCGATCCAGCCGCCGCTGATTTTCCGCGACGCATGCGAACTGTTGAATACGAGCCCCGGTTGCTTTCGACTGCGCGCAGGTTTTGGTAGAGTTTACGAAAACTCGAACGGGGTCATCTTGGCTGGAGGTACGAGCCGTGAGGACATTGCGCGACTATTTCAAGATCGCTAGGGCTTCCAAGTTCCTGGGCGTGAGCCAAAACACGCTGCGAAAGTGGGCGGATCAGGGCCAAATCCCAGTGTACGTCAACAAAGCCAACGGCTACCGGCTGTTCCTCCAGAAGGATCTGGAGAAGTTTCTGGGGGAGACGGCCAAGCCGGCGAAGCCAGCGCGGAAGTCAACATGATTACGACTGGATGGCGGTAGCCATGACCACGGTCAATCACATCAGAACCCGGCGCGTCTGGGCTGGCAACCCGTAATGACGGTCGAGCCTTACCGGATCGGACACGAATTGATTCACAGCGAGGACACGACATCGTGAGCGACGCTGACTCGCCCCAGATCGTCATGTTGGCCGGACCAAACGGAGCCGGGAAATCGACGTGCGCTCCGGAGTTGCTGCGGGGCACCCTGGGGGTCACCGAGTTCGTCAATGCAGATACGATCGCCCAAGGGCTGTCCGCGTTCGACTCGCAAAGCGTCGCGCTATACGCCGGGCG
Source organism: Candidatus Anammoximicrobium sp. (assembly GCA_012515235.1). Taxonomy (GTDB): domain Bacteria; phylum Planctomycetota; class Planctomycetia; order Pirellulales; family Pirellulaceae; genus Anammoximicrobium. Next base: position 3,391 of record JAAYYU010000193.1, on the reverse strand, counting down.
GATCATGCTGCGGAGGCTCCAGGAACTTGCCCAACAGCGGACAAGTTTTGCTTTCGAGACCACGCTGGCGAGCCGCACCTTTGCCCCGTGGCTGACGGAGTTGATTGCATCTGGCTACCGGTTCCACCTCGTTTTTCTCTGGTTGCCATCGGCGGATTTCGCGGTCGATCGCGTGGCCGATCGCGTCCGCATGGGTGGACACGACGTCCCGGAGCCAACGATTCGCCGCCGCTACGAGTCCGGGCTGAGAAACTTCTTCACGCTGTACCGGCCAATCGTCACAAGCTGGCGGATGTACGACAATTCCCAGTTGCCCACCATGCGTTTGATCGCCAGCGGGCGCCTGCCTGCCTACCGGTCAGGCGCGCCTGCCGACGAGGCAGGTGTTGATCAGGTCACGCGCGTCGAAAACCAATCCCTTTGGCAGGAACTTGTTGCGAGGTACTGCACATGAGCACCGAAGCAAAACCGGATATTGAAAAGCTGTTCGCCGAGGGCCGACCGATCGACGAAGCCATGTCGCGAGCGGTCCGCGGCGCCATCGAGCGTCACAAGCAAGCGGGGAAACCGATGGCGGTTTGGGGGGATGGCAAGACCGTTTGGATCGACCCTGCACAGGTGGATCAAGAGAACGAGGAGGAACTGCAACCCCGAGTCTTCCCTTGTGATGCGTGAATTGAGGCGTTGATTCTGAACGAATGCGGGTCCGCCGTTGCGGCACCGCGACCACGAACTTGGTGCTGCGGCAGTCCGGTTGACATTGAATCTGAATGCCTGAGATCGCTTTGCCTTTCAGCCGCGGACGCGGAAGCCGATTTCCCCCAGCAGACCCCGCAGCCGCTCCAGGTGATCGCCCTGGATTTCCAACTCGTCATCTTTGACCGTGCCGCCCGCCCCGCAAGCGGCCTTGAACTGACTCAGCAATCCAGGCAAATCGTTCTGATCCGCCGGCAGACCTCGGACCACGGTGACAACCTTCCCCTTCTTTCGTTTCTCGACGGCCAGGCGGGCCGTCTGCTTCTCGGGCGGCGCCAGCATCTTGGGCGGCGGCGGGCAGGTGCAGGCTTCTTCCAGTTCGCCACACCGCTCGCAGCGCGGGGGCCGATCCCACTGAGTACCCTCGAACAGTCTCATCCTGTACTCCCATCTAGACCTTCCTGCTACGAGTCTCCCCAGGCAGGGACAATCGCTTTGCGCGAGTCAGCGGAACTACCTATCGGTCCCCGCGTGCCCCAGTTTAGCGGAGACTGTGGCTTTTTGCGAACCGGGACCCAAGGCAACGCGTCCGCCTGCAGCCTGACGACGCATCCACGCACCATCCACGGCGGCCGGGAAGCACTGAGAGTCTTGTCCGACCAGATCGGAGTGACGCTCACGCAAAATGTGACCATCATCCCGGGACAGGCGGGCACGTTTTCCGGCTGGCTGAAAACCGACGTTCTTACCGGTGCGGCGTGCTTTACGGCCGACTATCTCGACGCGCAGGGCCACGCGATCCTGAGTTGATGTTCGCCGCCCGTCACAGGATCGTCGCGCCAATTCGCCGCGCTCGAGTTGGCCATGTCGCCGGGGCCGCCGGACGCAACAACGCTGCGCGTGGAATTGAACGCCCGCGCTCTTTGACACGAGAATCTGTACTGGTTAGAATCGCCTGACGTTCGCCGACGGCAAGGGGTTGGCCTTGAAGCGGCTACGGTGCAATCTGGGAGAATCAAGCGATGTCGACATCCTTCGAGTTAACACGCCGGCGCTTTCTGGAGGGCTCGCTGGCCGTCGGCGTGGCGGCCTGCAAGTTGCCCAAGTTGGCCGCAGCGGCGGCGCCGAGCACGGGTTGGCAGATCGGCTGCCGGACACGGCCCTGGGCCGGCTACGAGTACCGCGTGGCGCTCGACGCGATTGCCCAGGCCGGCTTCAAGTACATCGGCTTCGGCGGCGCGAAGTCCAAGACCGGCTGGGTCGTTGGGGCGGACACCCCGATCGACGAGGCCCGCCGGATCGGTGAAGAGACCCGCAACCGCGGGCTTGAAATTCCCCTGCTCTACGGCGGCGATTTTCGCGGCCATGAAGGGCCGGCAAGGCTCCGCCGGATCATCGACAACTGCGCCGCATGCGGCGCCTGGTCGGTGGTGATTGCCGAAGCCGGCAACCAGCAAACGTGGGAGGGCTACTGCCGGACGCTCGCCGAGTGCTGCGGCTACGCGGCCGAGAAGCAGATCACGCTCCAGTTGAAGTCGCACGGCGGCCTGCTGGCCGACAGCCCCCTGTGCCGCAAGGTGATCGAGCGTGTGGGCCACAAGAACCTGACGATCCTCTACGACCCGGGCAACATCTGCTACTACTCAGACGGGAAGATCGACCCGGTCGACGATGCGGCCAGCGTGGCCGGGCTGGTGACCGGCATGTTGATCAAAGACTACCGGCATCCGAAGCAGGTGGACGTGACGCCAGGCACCGGCCAGGTGCGTTTTCCGCAACTCATGGCGCAACTGATCAAGGGCGGCTTCACCCACGGCCCGCTGATCGTCGAGACGCTTGCTTCGGGGAGCCTCGAACAGAAACTGGCCGAGGCGAAGAAGGCGCGCAGATTTGTCAGCGAATTGGTGGGAGTAAGCTAGCACCAAACGGTTTTCAAGGCCAATCGCGTAAAGAATGAGATTTTATGGTTCTGTGAATTGGATGCCACGGGCTTGCCCCGTGGAGGCTCCCGTTTCCAGCTACGAACGAAGCGATCCCCCGCGTATCCTTCCTACCTTGTTTCGCCCGCGGCGGCGAAGCCGCCGCGGGCGAAACAAGGTAGGAAGGAGTGAAGGTTGCGTGCGTGGCGTGTCTTAGCGAGAAACGTAAGCATCCCTCGGGCAAGCCGAGGGCATTCGTTAAACGGCAAAGTGAATACCGACAACTGGTAAAACCGTTTGGTGCTAGGGCCTTGTCCAGGCTAAGAATGCGGGTTGTGAGCGGCACGGCGCTAGCCGCCGGTTCTGTACGTTACCGGCGGCTAGCGCCGTGCCGCTCACGCATCGCCGGCGGCCGGCCGTTGCGACGGGCCGCGGCGCAGGCCAGCGCGGAGTGACCAGCGGGAAAAGGGAGAAACGATGGCAGCACTGAACATCAGCATGATCGCAGCGATCCTCCTGGCGGTTTCCGCCGGGCAAGGCCCGGATCAGGCCTTGATCATTGACGATTCCCAGGGCTCGCTGGGCCGCGTGGCGGCGCCCGTGTGCGCGAAGGTCGATCTCGGCCGACTGCCCGGCGGCGCGGCCCGGCCGGAACGGATCCGCGTTGTCGAGACGGTCGGCGGCGCGGTTCGGGGCGAGCCGCTGGCGGCGCAGTTCGAGCCGGACAGCGCCGGCAGTGCCACGGGACGGCTGTGGTGGATTCTGCCGCCCGGCGA
>JAAYYU010000192.1 GCA_012515235.1 Candidatus Anammoximicrobium sp. | reverse complement strand
GCAAAACAGACGTTCGTCGTATTGCAAGGAGACCGAAAAAACTCGAACGGCTCCAGACCAATTTCTTTGCACGGTCCCTCATGCTAGCATTTCCGCTGGCGTCGCCATATTCCGGGATCGCACCCTTTCCTTGGCTGCACGAAGTGCCAAAGCCGCCTTTACCGTCGCGCGATGGTTATGGCCTCATGCCGGGAACGTTGCAGGTGTATCTTACGGTGCATTGAGCACCTTTAATACCGTGAATGAATTCACGGGACTTCTCCGCAAGAAACACGAATACGGGCAAGGAGGTTACCGCGCCGACGTAAAGCTGCTGCAACTCCGGAATAGCTTCGTGAATTGGTGGAGAAACCCGTCATACTTCAGCCGTTCGGAAAAACAGGCTGTCATTAACGAATTGCACAGTATCTCCAGCCCGGCGCGTTCGTGGGATATTCACGAACTTGTGGGTAGCAAGAAGCGGCTTTGGACGGAACACGTGACGGGGGTAGACGACGTGATCGCGAACACCCTTACCTACAAAGGAAAAGTCTTTCCTGTGGCCGAAGTGAACTACTTGCTTTGGGGGCTCGTAAACCATCTTGCTTTCGAGGACGGTATCGCTGTTGCACAAACGAACTTCGACAGCGTTATCAGAAAGGTCGAACTGTACCGCGTTGCGTTGGGCGGGATCTTCGCCACGCAGCAGTTCCTGTCCTTGAAGCCTGACATTGAGACTATTTCCGGCAAGATAGCCTGGGCGGCGTACGGATGGAACTGGGTGACCAATATTGACCCGCCGTTGCCAACGGAGGAAGCAATCCAGAATGCAAGGCCGGACACAGTTCTGTGGCCGCATGGCATGACGGCCCATGCCGGTGATTTCACTGCGGGCGCATAAATGTTGCTGAGTTCCCTCTCCAGAGAACCTCCGAAAGTACAACCATGGACATGTTCTGGGATTGGCTGCGAGGGATGGTGTACGTTCTCGGATACTTGGCACTACTATCTCTTGCTTTTGTGGTTGCAGTAGGTGCGATAGTTTTTGCCTGGAAGTGCCTTGTTTCGGGCGTTAAGGCGATTCGAGGCGGAGATTGGATCAGCGCGTGCGTGGTCCTTATTGTCAGCATTGTCGCGGCAATTCTGGGTCTTGGTGTTGGTGGGCTTCTGCTTTTGCTTCTTGCGGGAGGGCTTAGTATGGCCGCACACTAGCCCGCCGGGGCCGGGAAAGCGGAGCTCGGGCGACGAAAATGAGAGCGGCACGGGGATGCGGTCAACTCGGGACACTTGACGTCGGCTAGGAACGGACAAGGGGTTCAATGCCCGCGGCGCGAACGGCGCCGCAAATCGCTCTTTAACAATAAGGTTGAATTTCGTCGAAGGCCGCAATGATTTGCGGGCCGAGGCCCGCGGTTGTAGCGGCGCGGCTCGGGAGTTAGGCGGCGAGTTTGGCGAGTTGCTCGGGATTGGCCTGACGTGCGGCCTGCAAAGCGGCCAAGATCGTGCGACCTCGGACGGTCAGTTGGTAGCGATGTGTACGCTGCACCTTCAAGATCAAGCCGTGTGCGCGTAACAGACGCAGCCGTCGGCTCACCTTGGCCGATTGGCGACGCGTCTGTACCGCGGACGCCTCGCCGGCGCCAAACAGAATCGAGCGCAGGTCGCGGTTGCGAAGTCCATTGAGTGCGAACTCAGGACGATTGACTGCGTCGACGAGTTGGGCGTCAGCCGGCGACCAGGGCTGCAGGAGACGCACTGGTTTCCCGTTCAGTTCGGTGAGTTGGCACAGGGCCTTGGCCCGGGAGGAAAGCGAGACAGGTGTCGCTTATTGACGGTGCCCGTGTGGTAGGAGCAGACGAGCGGACCATTTGATACGAGCGGCGGAGGCACCGCCGCAGATTGTTCTCTGACAATTCGGTAATCCAAGCAGGCCAACACGCCTGCCGGACAAGGATGCGCGGCAGACTTCCCGCGCTCAGCAGGCAGCCCTTTCGGCCGGAAGGTGAATCGTGCCCTGGCCCGCACACTTGGAGAAACTGGTTTACCGGGTCCCGCTGCAAGAACCACCTGCACGCCTGTTCCCTATTCTTCAGCGCAAGTCCTTGCCGCTCTAGGCCCAATGTCGCCTTGGAATACGGCAGTGCGTTTGGCGGGCGCGAAGGTTCAATCGCCTGGATCCGTTCTTTGGGAACATCCAAGATCCGCTGAGCCTGCATAAGTACCTCTACACGCATGGCGATCCTGTCAACGGAGCGGACCCAAGCGGTGAGTGGACTCTGGGCGGCGCGATGATGACCGGCGCCATTGTTGGAGGGTTGGCAGGAATGGTCGCTGGCGGTGTGTATGGCGCGTACACCACAGGAACTGTTCGCGGCACGCTCGCTTACGCGGCTGGTGGATTGGTGATTGGTGCTGCACTTGGCGCGATTGCGGGCGCAGGGGTCTATTACGCTCCCGCAATCGCGAGGGTAATTGTCCAAGGCTGGACCCAGCACGCGCGTGTGTTCAGGCACTTTCGAAGCGACTTCCTGGGAAGGCTAGGTGTTAGCCATTCTCGCTCTGAGCTGATTGCGATTGTTGGTTTCCTGGCCGGACTTCCCGTTGGCTACGCACAAGAGCCAATCGCCCTCCCCGTATCGGCCGGAGCCTTGGCCGTCCTGTTCGAGACAGGCGTGATCGGACAGATGATCAGCCACTGGTCGGAAACCATCGCGGGAACCTCGCTCGCTGTACGTCTTGGCATTACTGCGAGCCTGCTCGAGTTTATCGGAATATATGGTATGCGAACTGCAGCGTTTTGGGGTGGCCACGGGGCGCTCGGGTTCATGGCTGGCTACCTGGTTGGGTACAACATAAGGGCCGGCGTGGAGTTGTTAGATTCATGAGGTCGGGATTGTTCGGACGGTTTGTTCAACTGTTGCAGGATCGGTTCGTTCGAGACCCGATGGTCGAGATTCGGCGGCAGTATCTTCGTTCACGAGCGCCCCGGGAAAACGAGCAGTTCTGTGCGGATATCGCGTGTCCGGCTCCACTGCGCGACATCGTATGCGACCTGCGTACGGTGTTGGGAAGGATTTGCAGCATCGACCCACGCTTTATCCGGCCCGACGATGGACTTGTCGAATTGGTGCAAATCATGGATTGGGGGAGGAAGCGTGGCTGGCTTTGGGATTCCGACTACGGAGCATTCAAACCGTGGCAGTTTCAGCTGGCTCTCAAACAACATCTTCGTTCCAGAGCGTCTCGCGAGTTCCTGGTGTCACTTGAGAACTCTCAGCTCGAAGACTACCTTCCGCCGTTTTCTAGGTTCGCTCCGAGCGAGAGCGGGCAGGGTGACACCCCTGAACAGGCCGGTAATTGGGTATTGGAGGCTGCCAGGACGATTCACACAAAGTTACCCCTTTCTTGGCCCAAATGCGGTGACGTGGCGATGGAGTCAACTCCTGACACTTGACGTCGGGTAGGGACGGAAGCGGTTCGATGCGCTGCCCACCAAGTTCCTCGAGTACGACGCCAGTGGCCGCTTGAGTGCGGTCGTGTTGCCCGCCGTCGCGCATTGGCAGACGGGCCAGTTGGTGCGGCCGCGCTACGAATATGGTTACGACGCCAACGGTAACCAGACGCTAATTCGCGACAACGTGGCCCAAGGAACCGACGGCACAATTACCTACGACCACGAAACGGGCGTGGGCCACGAAGGCGCCGATGTTCGTGAGACCCGCTTCACCTTCGACGCGCAAGGCCGTCAGCTCACCCGCACGCTGCCGCTGGGCGTGTCGTCGTTTAACCCCAGCGCCAGCGGCGTGCGCGTTTTGGATACCAGCGGCCCCATCCCCGCCGCCTTCACGCCCGATCCGTTTACCGAGTATTTCTGGTCCAAAACGCCACGATCGGTCACCCGTTGCCAGCCCAGGAAGTCCGCCTGACCGGATACGCCTTGGGCACGCTCGTCGCCTTGCGCAGCGAGACGATCTACAACTTGCTCGGCCAGGTTTATCAGCAACGCACCAACATTCGCCAAATCACGCTGCCGGATGGAACGATTCAGATTGACGATCCACAGGATCCGCGGATTCAGTCCACCACGTTCGAGTATGACGCCCTGGGGAACCAAACGAAGACAATCTTGACCGACGGATCTGGGCGTTGCCGGTGTTTGCCGCACTTAACATCCCCGGTCAGCTCGAAGCAGCCAGATGTCCTCGTAGTCGCCCAGTACCTGCCAGCGGCAATCTTGATCGCTCCAATGGCACAATGGCACCAGACCCAAAACCGGCAAGATTATCCCCTTAAGCGAAGTCCTGACCACGCAGTAGCGAACGCAAATCGTGAGACAACGAGACAACGAGACAAGTGGTGTCGTCATTGGTCCTTCGCGCTGGTCGTAGGGAAGTGGTGGGACATCGGCCGGACGGCCGCAGTCCGGCCCCCAGAAGGAACCGCATAGGCAGCGAGCCAGTCCGACTGACGCGGTCATGACAACGGAATCAAGGTATGGGGCGCGCTCTCGGAAGCGGGCGCGCGGAATACCTTAGTTGCGTTGTCTGAGCAAAAGCCTCTGCCGCGACGGGAGTTGCGGCTCCGGTCGCCCCTGGTTCGTCGTGGCAAAGTCCACGGCGGACCCATTCTGAGAGGGGGGAATCGCACATGGCAAGGCTAAATCAACCGGCCGAACTCGCTTCCCGGCCACCTTCTGTCGCACTCGGTGAACTGGCAATCGCCGCGGGGTTGGTGGGGCAGTCGTTGGCCCTGAACTTCCGAGACTTCCCGGCGATGATCTCGTGCGAGTTATGGCGGTACTTTACCGAAGGCGTTGGTCTCGGACAAGTGCTCCGCGTTCGCACTCGCAAGGACCTCAAAGACCTGGACGAGATGCTGGCAGGCCTGCGGATCGTCATCGTTCAGACGGACAGTCTGTGTCGCGAGGTCTCGTGGGCGATCCAGTTGGCCGACGCCTCGCAGCCGCGGCCAGCCGTCTTCCTTAGCTCGGCGGCGTACGCAGCCGAAGACGATCCCGGAGCCGTTCTCTCCGTCGTCTGCACCGAGCGCGAGACCGCTTCGGTCATCGACTGGCTCGCTGGTCGGGCTCACTCGGATGACGCCTGCGGCTGCGACCTGCATACACCGACCAGCGTTCAATATGACCCTCGGATCGAGACGCTGTTTGCGAGGACGTCTGCACAACCGGGTGATCGCTTCGCCAGCCTTCGGGAGTCACGGATTCTGCGGGCGCTCTTGGCAGGTGCCTGCGTCCTGCGGTCGTCTCAGCCGGACCAGGAAGTCCCGGCTGCAGCCGTGGCCAACCTCGATGACTACGAACTGGTGCGGAATGTGCTATGTTCGCTGACCGCCAATACAAGTTCCACGGAGCAGGACCCTCTGGCCGCGGACATGATCAACCGGGCCAACGTGTATTTGTCCGTCAGGTACGGCCACAGCCAGAACAGCTTGACCGAGGCCGAAGTGGAGAAGCTCGACTACCTGGACAAATACGGCGGGCATCCAGCACGACGCGACCTCATCACCCGCCGCGAGCTGGCAGATATTGGCAACGTCCGGTCGGTGACCGTGATCGGCTTGGTTGAGCAGCTTCAGCGGTCTCGCCGCGGGCGTGATTCGTTTTTGCGAATGGGGATCGTTGACGCACAGGTCTCCGAACGTGTCTGGAGAAGGTCATCAGCCCGCGAATTGGCTCGGCGACTGCGCCCGTGGTCGGCAAAACAGGTCCGCGCGCACTTCGATCGTCTGCGGCGGGACGGCCTGATCACAGCTGAACGCGACAGCGCCAACGGTCCGTGGCGTTTCGCAGTGCCGGAAGGCATCGCCGATGGCTCTTCGCCGTTCGCGGACCTCCCGACTGCCGAACAACTGGCCGCGGAGTGCGCGGCGGCTTAGCGCGACCACGAGAAGGAGCGGCCTGCCCGTTTGCCATTGGCCTGCCCTCGTCGAGGGCAGACGGAAACCGCTTGAAGTTAAGGGATTACGGTCCGTTTGCCCACTTCCGTCACCAGATCCGCGGACGTGGCAGCTAAATTCTGGCTGTTTTTGCGGCATATCTATATGAGGGGTGAGTTAGCCATTCTCGCACGCGATTCCGGCTGCATTTTGTCGCGTTGGCGGCGCCCTGCTCGCTCTGCGTGTTCCCGTCGACGCGAGAGTAACGCAAGAGGTCGATACCGTCCCGCGTCCGTGAGGCTTGCTTTTCGGTCCTAATTCTGGCTCCGTTTCGAGGGCTGCCGACCAAAACATGACGCGGCTTGGCATGCATACTCCGGGGGGGCTAAATTTCGCGGCTTTTCGCGGCATAATACATGATGACCATGGGTTAGCTTCTGCGGGCAGCAATCGCCCTAGATCGTCTTGCCGAAATACCAAACCGAGCCGGCCCCTGGGCTCACAAGTTGGTTTAGTCGTTGGGTTGCCGTCGGGCAGGCGTCTGCCCGACGCTGATGCCCGCGTCTGCTTCCGTCTGCAACCCGACGATGATTCTCACTGCACCGAGCACGTTCCGGTGCGCGAGCACACAACCGCCTGTTTGCCGATCAAGCCCTCTGTGGTCCAAACTGCGATTGACTTCCCGCCGTGACCCTTTATCGTTGTGGTGGAAGGCACGCAGGAAAACGTGCAAACGAAGGTTGGTTGCTTCTAGTAATCACGATGGGGTGTGCCGCTATGGGCAGAGAGCAGGCAATACGACTTGCCAAGGTCATCGCGCCAGACTCTGACATTCGGGTCGAACTCGGCGTGCCACCAAATGCGGAAGTCCGTTTCATCGGGCGTCCAATCCTGGCACTCGATCCGCGATTCAATAACGGGACGGTGCCCGCTCGCTTTCTCCATCATCCCTTGGTCGAGGGCCGGTATCTCTTCGCGCTGCCGCGTCCACTCTGGGACTCGGTCTACAGCAAAATCGGTCAAGAAGCCTTCGATGCCGAGGCGGTGGAACTCGAACTGAAGCTCTCGGACATGTGCGGTGATGCCAGCTTCAATGTCGGCCTCTGGCAGGGGCGAGTGTTTTCCTACAACCTGCTGCGGGAATCGCCGCTAGACCTGTCTTCCGTCGAGTGTGCCGCCATCCTAAAGAAGAACAGTATCCAATTGAAGCATCTCGCTCAGGCGTTCGAGAATCGTGCGAAGGTCTTCCACCGGACCACGCGTGCCTACGTGGGCTGGCTCCTCACGAACAGTGATTTCCTCGACGAACACGACGAGTTGTTCGCAGCATGGACTCCAATGATTCAGCGGTGGGGGCTTGACCGGCTTGGGACTCCTCCGATGACAGGGATGTTCCTGCCCGGTGACGACCCTGGCGCGGACCCGTCCTGGCCACGATACAAAGCGGCGTTCAACGAGTTTTTCACTCGTTGGCGACTGCTGGGACTTGCTGCACCGTACCTCCCCATTCCGCTGCAACCGCTGATGGCTGGATGCGTTCCATTGTCGGCCGTTTCGCAGTTGAACAACTCGGGCGGCGCTTTTTGCCTGCCGGACACGTTTCCGGTTCCCAGCCGCGACACCCTCCGCAACCTTCTGGACGATGCCTTGCACGGGACCGCGCCGCCTGACCACCTCACGGAGTGGATGAAGCTGATTTCGCGAGAAAACTCCGCCAAGAGGTCCTTGCTGAAGTTCGCCCGTGTGTTCGAGGTCCAGCACTACTGGCGGATTCTCCACCACCGGCACCCAATCGCTATTCGACGAAAGCTTCGATTGCTGAAGGAGGCGATTTCGTCCTTTCTCGAAGTAACCTGGGATACGGTCCATAGGGACCTGTTCTGGATTCGCAGACGTTTGGGCTCGGACTGGATTAGTCGCGGCCAGGGATTCCCCACGGGTCCCTTCTAGCCGCCGCTGCCAGCCCTGGCCGGCCCCCTCCCCTGCTCTTCGATTCGTGCCGCCGTTCCGAGCGAGGCCGACGGTCACGGACGCCTCAGCCGGCACTGTGGCAGGACCATGACTCGTGACCACAAAGGGGCTGGTCCCGGCTTCCGGTAGCCCTTGCCGGCTTCTGTGCCGTTTCCCACTTCACTAACGCGCAAACAGTGCGTGTTGCTTCCACGCTTCGCGCGCTCGACTGTCCCAAGATGCCTGGCGTATCATTTCGCGATCAGGCTGAGCGAGTGTTTCGGCCATCGTTCTTTGAACTCGTGGACAGCGGCGATGGATCGCGAAGTGCGTGACCGGACATATCTGAAACTCCAGGAATTTGTCGGCCTTTCGGGGCTTTCCGAGTCTACCGTCCGTCGACGAGTACGCGACGGCAGCCTGCCAGCCGTCCAAGTCGGGGGCAAGGGAAAGAAGATTCTTCTCCGTGTTGACGCCTTGGAACGAACGAACAACACGACGGCGAACGCTGCAGTTTGTCCGGCTGCAGCCCCTGTCGACGCCTTGGAACAAACGAACAGCACGACGGCCTCCGCCCGGATCGAAGATCAGAGCGAACAGACTCACTTGACACCATCTACGGGGACGCCCACGGAACCACGCCCTGGCCCGCGTCCCCGTTGGACGCGTCGCCTGCCTCGGCGCCCCAAATGACATTGGAGGCAAACGACCATGCCGAAGAAGACAAAGTACGAACACGTTACCGGCCGCTATTTCAAGTGGCGGCTGTATCTCCGCACCAGCGGACTCTGGCAGGCGGATGGCAGAGCCAACGAACCAAGCCCCGGACGTCATTCGCTCGGAACGAAGGATTACACGGAGGCACTGGACGCCCTACGGCAACTTGACCTTGTCCAGGCCGTCGAACTGCATCTAGCCGACCCGGCTGTGCTGGAGGATTCACTCGACGTTCGCTTGAGCCTCGCAGATGGAATCCAACTGTACAGAGACCACGTTGGCCGTAGCCGAGTGACCGGCGGCGCACGCCCGTCGACGCAGAAGCGTTACAGGGCCGTATTTGACAAGTTCCAACCGTTTGCGATCAAGCAACGTGTGCATTTCTGGAACGACGTCACGGCCCGTCTCCTGGAACGCTATGCCGCGTGGCTGGATGGTGAGGGCTACGCCTACCGCACGGAGTTCCTCGAACTGACCACCATCAAGCAGGCGGTCAACTGGTTCATCAACGAAAAACACCTGCCGGAAACGTGTCGAATTCGCTTGCCGCTAACTCGGCCCACAGGCACGGACACGTACTGCTGGACCGTGCAAGAAGTCACCGCCATCCTGGCGAGATGCAACGAGGTCTCCGAATTGACTTGGTTGGGTGACGTGCTCACCGCGTTGGCCTGCACAGGGATGAGGATCTCCGAATTGGCGGCCCTACGCTGGTCCGACATCGATTTCGGTGTCAATGTCATCAAGTTGGTCGACGAGACGGCGAAGGTGGTTCGCGACAGGGGGCGCACTGCACGGCAGATCAAGAACCGCCGCAGCCGGTCCTTTCCGATCAACGATGATCTTCGGCCGACGCTGGAACGCATCGAACATCACGCGGATGGGCGGGTCTTCCATGGTCCGCGAGATGGCGTGCTGAGTCCAGATATTGCCCGCCGGACGCTGATCAAGGAGGTATTGACCCCGTTGGCCAAGAACTTCCCGACGCCCGAGGGCGAAATCGGATTCGAAGACGGCCGACTGCACTCGTTCAGGCATTTTTTCTGCTCGGTCTGCGCGAACACCGGCGTCCCGGAGCCGGTCGTCATGCGGTGGCTGGGCCATCACGATTCGGCGATGGTCCGTCACTACTACCACCTGCACGACGACGAGGCCCAGCGGCAAATGCAGCGTTTGAACTTCGTGGGAGGGTCCGCCACCGCGGTGGTTGCGGGCACAACCACACCATCAGCAGCGGAAGGAGGCCACCACGGTGAAGTCTGACGGCTTTGCAGCTCGGCTTGCATCCGGACGGTTCATGCCGGGGGTAAATGCCCCTGGCGAAACGACCGTCGATTTGTCCAGACGAGAGTGCGCAAGGCCGGGAAAAGGCACAGTTGTGGCACAGTTAGGTGTGCCAAACGAAACGGCTCTTCGTAAGTCTAATGGCGAAAGCCACTTACGAAGAGCCGTTTCGGACGAGCGGAGAGGACAGGATTCGAACCTGCGGTAGGGTGTGAACCCTACACCGATTTAGCAAACCGGCGCTTTCGACCACTCAGCCACCTCTCCATGAGACTCCTCAGAAAGCAGCGTCAGGTGTGTCTGAAAGTCTATAATGCTGATTGTGACGAAAGATCGACTGGTCTGCAAGTCACCTTTGGCCGACTTTGGCTGGTCTTCTTCAAGCCACGTACCATATTCAGGTAAATGCTTGTTGTCAGCAAGCATGATTTGCAGAGGATCTGCGGCTTCTTTTGCTTCAGACGCTCGGCCAAGCCGGAAGCGTCGAACGGGGTGCCGCGAGGTGCAGGAGCGGGCCGCATGTCGCGTTGGACAGTTTCGATCGTCGTGGCGTTTTTCGTTGCAGTCCCGGTGCCAGCGGGTGTTCCGGCCTGCGCCGACGAATTCAACGGGGCGATGAGCTCGATCTCAGGCCCGGATCTCCTGGCTCATATCGAAGTTCTGGCGGACGATGAGTTGGAGGGCCGCGAATCCGGCACTCGCGGCGGGCGGGCGGCGGCGGATTACCTGAGCAAGGCACTGGCTGAACGGGCGTTGAGGCCTGCCGGAGACGGGGATAGTTACATGCAGGCGTTTGAACGGGGCGCCTACCGAAATCTGTTGGCAGTGCTGCCCGGCACCGATGCCGAACTGAAGCACCAGTACGTGTTGCTTGGCGCTCATTACGACCACGTCGGCTATGGCACGCGGAGGAACAGTCGCGGGCCTTGGGGACGCATTCACAACGGAGCCGACGACAACGCCAGCGGCGTTTCGGGGGTGCTGGAAGTGGCGGAAGCAGTGACCTTGTTGGACCCGCCGCCCAGTGAGCGTGGGCGAGATCAGGGCGGGATAACCGGCAGAATCTGCGCAAGTTGCCTGATGGGCGCGAAAAAATTCCCTCGCGAAGGCTGATCACTGGATCAAGGTCCGCGAGGGATGTACTCCGT
>JAAYYU010000191.1 GCA_012515235.1 Candidatus Anammoximicrobium sp. | reverse complement strand
CGGCGGGCGGAGTAGACACGGCGATGCTGTTCGATTCGGCCGGGGACGACCTGTTTGTCAGTCGTCCGGAGTCCGCCTATCTGAGCGGGACGGGGTTTTTCGTCTCCGGGCAGGGCTTCCACAGCGTGTCGGCGTATGCCCGGCTGGGCGGGGCCGATACGGCTCGGCTGTTCGATTCCGTCGGCGACGACAACCTGTACGGGCGAGGCAATGCGTTCACGTTCCAGATGCCCGGAGTGTCCAGTTTCGGCGAGGGCTTCGACCTGGTGGAAGCACACGCCCTGAACGGCGGAGCCAACACGCTCGACGTCCTGGACGTGGACTACCTGTTCGAGCATTACGGCGACTGGTTGTAGGCGTGTGCGGAGTCCGCCGGGAGCAGGCGTCAGGCGGCGCGTCTCCAATTCGTCTGGCGGCTCACATCCAGCGCCTGCTTGATCGTGTCGCAGACGTAGGCCAGATCTTCGTCGCCCAGAGTCGGATAAACCGGCAGCGAGACGCAGCCCTGCCAGATGCGTTCGGCGTTGGGGAAGTCTTCGGCGCGGAGTTGGTACCGTTCCCGATAGTAGGTCATGCGATGCAGCGGTTTGTAGTGTACCGACGTGCCGACGCCGTGCTCTGCCAGCAGGGTAATGAATTCATTCCGTGAGACCGGGGCGTGTTTGTTCAAGACCACGGGGAACAGGTGCCAGGCGTGATCGGCTTCGGGCACGCGAGAGACGGGCAGGTCGAGTCCCGGCACGCTCGCCAGTTCGCGCAGATAGAAGCGGGCACAGCGTTCGCGTTCCCGCCGCAACGCCTCGGCACGTTCGAGTTGGGCCAGTCCGATGGCCGCCGCCAGATCGGGCAAATTGTACTTGAAGCCGGGGGCGACGACATCGTATTCCCAGGACGGCTTGGCGGCTGTGAACCGGTTCCACACATCGCGGTCGATTCCGTGCAGCCGCATGATCTTGACTCGCCGGTACAGTTCCTCGTCGTCCGTCACCAACATGCCGCCTTCGCCCGTGGTGATCGTTTTGTTGGCGTAGAAGCTGAAGCACGTGATCTCGCCGAAGCTGCCGACCATACGGCCGTCCCGCCGGGCCGGAAAAGCGTGTGCCGCATCCTCGACGACGCGCACCCCGGCTTGGCGGCAGAGGTCCAGGATGCCGGCGTCGTCGGAGCGGGTCATTTCCGCCGCCTGCCCGCCGAAGTGCACGGGGATCAGCACCTTGACCTCGGGGTGTTGGCGGAGGGCCTGTTCGACGATGGCGGGGGTCAACAGCGACGTGCCGTATTCGACATCCAGAAACACGGGGTCTGCGCCCAGGTAACGGACGACTTCGGCCGTAGCCGTAAAGGTCATCGTAGGGACGAACACCCGGTCGCCGGGCCGGACGCCCAGCGCCTCCAGCGCCAGGTGCAGCGCCGCCGTGCACGAATTGACCGCACAGGCGAAGTTGGCTCCCACCGCCTGGGTGAAACGCTGTTCGAATTCCAGTGTTTTGCCGGCCGTGGTCAACCAGCCGCTGCGCAGCACGTCGATCACATATTGCTCTTCTCGACCGTCACAGACGACTTGGCAGAAAGGCACTTTCTTCATAGGGGCTCCTTCCCCGCACGCGGCCAGACGACCGCCAACAAGGTTTGGGCGATAATCCTTAGATCACGCCAGAAGGTCCGAGTTGCGACATACTCTTCGTACAGCGTCAGTTTGTGGGGCAGGACGTGTTGCCGGTAGGTCTGGAGGGGATCAGCGGCCTGTCCGAGCAACCGCTCCTCGTCGCGGTACACGATGGACGCCGGGTCCGTCACGCCGGGTCGGACTTGCAGCACCTTTGCCCAGCGGTGCGGATACAGGCCGACCCACTGTTCCACCTCCGGCCGCGGCCCCACCAGGGACATGTCGCCACGCAGGACGTTCCACAGTTGCGGCAACTCATCCAGCTTGGTCTTCCGCAGCACCTGGCCCAGCCTTGTGACGCGCGAGCCATCTCCCGCGTCGAACGAACCCGACTCGGTGTTCCGCGCGATTCGCATCGTGCGGAACTTGTACATGGTGAACGGGCGGCCTTTCCAGCCGATTCTGCGCTGACGGAAGAACACCGGCCGTCCTTCGGTCGCATAGATGGCGAGGAAGACGACGAACAGCAGGGGCGACAGGAAGAGCAATCCGAGCCAGGCCACGGTGATGTCAAAACAACGCTTGGTCATGCGGCCAGTCCTTTTCACCAGGTGAATCACGCTGCCGTCATCCGTCCGTTCGCGACGGCGGCTCCCGGGTCCGATCCGAGCCCTTGTTTCACAGCCTCCGGATCGCTCCCAGATAGTGGGTACACAGCAACGGGCACGCCTGCAGCAGTTCGCAAAGCCAGCGTGAATACCCTGCCAGCCGGCGGGCCAGGGGCGGAGCCAGCGTGATCGGCCGGAGTTCGATGCGGCAGTCCGGAAACAGGCGCCGGATCTCCGCCCGTCCCACCCCGCGGACATCGGGATTCTTCGGGTTGTCGATGCGGAAGTCGTACCAGAGGATCGTGCCCTCGGGCCGGACCAGTCGCAGCATTTCGCCGGCGATCTGTTGTTTGACGCGGGGCTCCAGAACCGACGTAAAGACGGTGGCTTGCAGGATCAGGTCGAAGCTTGCGTCCGGCGCCTGCACGTCGTTCGCGCCGCCGCAGGTCAAACGCACGCCTTCCGGGCACAGTCGCCGGGCTTCCGCGATCCGTTCCGGCAACAGATCCACGCCCGTCAGATTTTCGGGGCGGGCTCCCCAACGAATAAATTCGCGCAGCCAGTGCCCCGTCCCGCAGCCGATTTCCAGGATCTTTTTCGAGGCCAAGGGCGTGCCGTCAAGCCGGCGCAGGAGCCGCAGCACCTCCCATTCGCGCGTCTGCACCATGAACAGATTGCCAGGGTTGAAGAACGAGTAACGGTCGGGCGGAACCGTGTCTTTGCGGCGCGCGTAGGCGGCCACCACCCGCGCTTCTTCCTCCGTCTGGACGCCGCCGGCACCGTGGGACACAGCCCGCAGGGATGGCGATGGAGAGGCAGTCGGAATCATGTCAGGACCTCCAGAAAGCGATCCGCCAAGGTTGCGTAGGTGTGATGCCGAAGGACGTACTCCCGGCCGAGCCGGCCCATTCGCTGGCGTTCGTCGGGGTGCCGCTCCAGCAGTTCTCGGGTGGCCCGCGCGATGGCCGCCGGATCCTCCGGGGCGCAGCACACGCCGCAGCCGCTTTCGGCCACGGGGTCGGCGGCCGTCTCGATGGAATGGATCACCGGGCGGGCCGCCATCATGTAGTCGAACAGCTTGTTGGCGCTGATCCCGAACCGGTACAGCGGTTGCCGGCGCCACCCCAGATACAAAGCGTCCATGTCCGTGAGAAACGAGGGCACGGCCGCTTTGGGCAGCGGTGCCAGGAACCGCACATTCGTCAGGCCGCGGACCTGGGCGATTTGTTCCAACGTCGGCTTTTCCGGCCCTTGGCCCACCAGCAGGAATGTCACCGGCTGATCCCTCAGCTGTTCCGCCGCCGCGAGCAAGAACTCCAAGGCATTGGACAACCCGTGCCCGCCGGCGTAGCCCACCAGAAAGCGGCCGGCCTGCCGTTCGTCGCGGATGATCCGCTCGTGGCTTTCGGGCAGTTTTTGATCGCAGCGTTCCCACTCTCCCAGGTCCACGCCGTTGGGAATGTGCTGGAACTTGTCCGCCGCCATCCCGCGCTGACGCATGTAACTGTCGGCCTTGGGCAACAGGGAGACCACGCGGTCTGCCCGGCGATAGGCGAAATCCTCGGCCCACTGCAACGACATGATGAAGGGGTGCCAGCGGGACATGCCCCCCAACTCCATCGGCGTCAAGGGCCACAAGTCATGCACCTCGAACAACAGCTTGGCGTGGTAACGCCGCGCCAGGCGATGCGTGGGAAGGATGTCCAGGGGATAGGTGGACGAGGCGATGACGGCATCCGGCCGCCAGTCCCCCACGACGTCGCCGCCGCGCCGCAGCAGTTGACCCACGAAGGAGAACATATTCGCCACGCGCCGGATGCCGTTGCCCGCATAAGGCGGCGTCCGCAGCCAGACGTAGCGGATGCCATCGATCCATTCGACAGCCGCTCGTTCTGCGCACGACGGATTCTGCTGCCGCAGATGGGAACGCGAGGCGGCTACGATCGTCACGTGGTGTCCGCGGCGTACCCACTCGCGCGCCAGATAGTAGGGCCGGTATTCCATGCCATGCCGGTGCGAACCGGCGTAATGATTGCACAACAAGATATTCATGACAGGACGCCGTGAAGATGAAAAACGTCTCCGAACTGCACTTCTTTCACACTTTTGTCCGCCCTCCTCGCTTGTCCGCCCTCCTCGCCGCGAGGTGAACTCCGTTACGCGGCCTGGCGCTGGCCCGCCGCCGGGGCGGGGGCGGCGGGTTGGCCGGCCGCCCGGTCCTTTCGGATCGCCTGGTAGAGATCGATCAGGTTTTTCAGTTCGCCGTCCCAATTCAGAGAACGCTGGACGGCGTTCCTGCCCTGGCGTCCCAGCCGCTCTGCTTCGTCGGGGTGTTCCAGCAGCCACTGCACGGCGCGGGCGATCTCGCGGGGCTCGCAAGGATCCACCAACAATCCGCAGCCGGCGTCGCTGACGATCTGCCTCCACAGCGGAAAATCCGAAGCCACCACGGGAATTCCCGCGGCCATGTACTCGAACAGCTTGATCGGCAGACTGTCCACGTAGGTCGGCGTGGGCAAGAGGGCTACCAGACCGACGCGCGCTCGAGCCAGCAGCGTTTTCACGCCTTGACGATCCAGCCAGCCGTGAAAGTCGACGCCGCCCGCCGCGGCGCCGCTCAGGATCTGAGCCTGCAGGGCGGCGTCCTCGAACTCGCCTGCCAAGGCCAGCCGCGCTGCCAGCGAACCCGGCAACTGCTGCATGGCCGCGGCCGCTTGGGGAATGCCCCGGGCGCGCGTCAGGCCGCCGATGTACGCGACCAGATTCGGCCGCTCGCTCCAGGGCCTGGCGTCCCCGTCACAAAGTTCTCCGAGCAAGGGATAGTTTCGGATGACGGCAGTCCGGCAGTTGGGAAACCTGCCGGCAATCGTCGGCGTCGCGGCGACGACGGCGTCCAGTCGCCGGCCCACCTGCCTCAGGACCAACGCGGCCAGCCGGCTGGCGACAGGACGCAGCCAGCGGGGAATCCACTGCTTCAGGAGGATATCCTTGGGGACGTCCTCATGCACGTCGTAGACCACGCTCCTGCCGGGGCCTTTCAGGCTCAGCAGGACCGGCGCCAATTCCGGATCGTGACAATGATAGATGTCGCCGTCCAGGGCGGCCGCCGTCCGGCGGACCTGCGGCACCGTGCGCAGGATGCGCTGGCGGCGGGTGCGCGGAACCGGGACCGCGTGAATCACCACGCCCTCGCGCCGTTCAGTTGCCGGAGCCTGGCTGCGCGGCACGACCAGATGGACCTCGAATCCCGCCTCGGCCAAGGATCGGCACATCTTGAAAAAGATGCGAGAATCATCCCAGGGATGGACGGAAGTCACATGCACGATTCGCAACGTAGCACCTCGTTTTCGGCTATCGCCAGCTGTTTTGGAGTGCGCGGCGGCAAGGTCGGCGCGCCGTCTGATCGCCGCGGGCCCGTGGGTTGCCGTGCCAGGCGTTAAAGACCACCGCCAAGCCCGCCGAGGCGGCGATCCCGTGACTTATCAGACACACGGAAAAGGCCGCCGAGAGCAGGGAGAACGTACACAGCAGGAACGTCGACAGGCAGGCGATCAACATGCCGGGGGAGAGGGGCCGAAAGCAGATCAGCACGGAATCCAGCGCGCACAGGAGCACCAGGGCAACGACCCAGCCGACCGCCAGCCCGAACGACGCCTGGAAGTCGAACAGGAAGCAGGTATTGGCGTTGGCCGAGTCCATCACGTGGGGCATGAACTCCTTGGCCACCGCGTTGGGCAAATAGCAGTAGTCTTCGTCGAACAACAAGGCCAGCGGGCGAATGTTCCGGATGCCCAACAGGCCGTGCTCTTCGGCGTACAGATTGGTCCAGACGCCGGTCTTGAAGGGCGTCACGAAAGCCCGGTCCGTCATGCCCCGGCCGTACGTGTCCACCGCCGCGGTCAAATCCATCGTCCCCATCATTCCCTCCCGAGCGATCGAGAGGGTGCCCGCCAGGGAAAGCCCGAACAGCACGGACAGGCCGATCGCGGCAGCCCCGGCGTACAGGCCTCTCCGCAAGAGGTGGGCCACTGCCAGCCCGACCACCAAGGCCCCGCCCGGAGAACGGGCTCCCGTCAGCATCACGCTGAGGGCGATCAGGACGATCAGCGGAATCCGCAGCCCGCGCAGCAAGGGCTGACGCGGCCGCCAGAGAAACGCCGTGATGGCGAGAAACGGCCCCAGCACCAGCATGTGAGCGGGGTAAGTGTACCGCACGATCGGATTCGTGATCAGTTTCAGACTCTCTTCCCGCGCCAGGGCAGACTGGGAGTCGCCGGCCAGCACGGCCCGGAGTCCCCATTGGGCCGGCGGGACGAAACCTGTGTACAGGACCAGGATCAGAATCGACACCAGGCCCACCCCACAGGCGTAGCTCAACTCCGCCCCGCTCGGCTTCCACGAGCGGATGTCCGCGGCCCGACATCGTTCGAACAAGGATTGGGCCAACGCGGTCGAGGCGGGCGTCAGCCACGACCAGCCCAAGACTCCCAGCGGGAACAGAATCGCCAGCAGGCGAACCAGCTCGGGCGATTCCAGATACCGGTCTTCCTCGATCTCGGCAAACGCGGCGGCGCCGTTGATCAGCAGCAGCATCGCGGCGCTGCACCACATGCTGGGCCGGAGCAAGACGCAGGGATGGAGCCGGATCTCGCGGACGAACAGCAGCAAAACCAGCAGGTAGACGATCGCCAGCATGAGTTCACCTACCTCCGGCCCGCCGGGCTCAAGACACACTCGCCAGCGTGCGGCGCACAAACGGGGACCTCGCCGCGCCGGCCCGTCGTCAGCGTGAGATAATCGGTAATCGCCTGCATCAGCGGGGCCGATCCCCAGCGTGCGGACTGGATCCGGTAACGGCGTCCGAACCACCGCTCGCAGGCCACGTCTCCGGTTGCGGGATCGAAGAATTCGTCGATCGTTCGAGCCAGAATCCGGGGCAGGAGGCGGTCGGCTTGGTCTGCCAGTCCCGCGGACAGCCGACGCGGATCAGACAGGGCCGCGCACAGCGCCGAGACTCCCTCGCAGTACCCCACGACGCACGCGGGCCGTCCGCCGCCTGGAAAATACGATCCGGAACCATCCGCGGTGAAAAAGGCGTCGAGATAGAATCGCAGGCCTTTTTCCAGGCACTCGCCAACCTCGCCGCCCAACTCCGGTTCCAGGACGTCCCAGGCCAAAATGCGGGCCAGCGCCGCCAGGTTCATGGCGGAGTGGTGGTTGTCGATTGCCCGCTGCCCGCCAAATGTCTGGTAATGACGCCGCGTGCAGTAATCCCACGACCCGTCGGCGTGCTGTTCGGCGACGAGCATTCTTACCAGGCCCTCCAAGCGGTCCTGCATCCACGGTTCCCGCTGATCGGCCTCCAACGCCGCCAGCAGCACCGCGGCATCCGCGCCGGTGTTGATCACTTCGTCCTGGGAGCTGGGATAGTAGCTCACGGTGTACGTGCCGTCGTCGTAGGCGTGCCAGTTATGGTATTCCAGCAGCGCCTTGGCGGCACTGCCGCCCGCTGCCACGAAGTCGGCGCGGCGATGGGCCCGGCCGACCCGCAGGAGCATCAAGCCCACGCGGCCCGTGTGATGGGCGCACGAGGGCGGCCTGTCGTCGGGCGACGCCGTGCGCCACGCCGCCGCATGATGGTCGTAGGGATGCTTCCAACAGACGTGCTCGGCCTCGGCGCGAAGGTCGAGCGCAGCAAGCGCGGCGGCTTCGGTCTGCGCCACGGCGTCGGGGCTTGCAGCCGGAAGACGCTCGCGGTCGCAACAGGTCAGGCCCAGATGGTAGAACAGGCTCGGCACCACCTGTTTCGAGAGCCCCAGCAACTGCCGATACGTGATCGGGAACAGCAGTTCGGGACTGCGCATCGCCTTGACTGCCAGACGGCTCCAGCGGCCTCGCGAAGCGCGGAGAAACAGGGGATGACTGGCGATGTCGCCAAAGTCGAAACGCGCCGGCCCCAGCGCCGCGTTGCGGGCGTGCATGAGTTCCCAAGTCTTCAGCAGATCACTGTGGTCCAACTGCAGGTTCATTCAGCCACCTCCTTTGGCCCCGCGAGCCGGGCTCGCCGTTGCCGCCACCAGTCAGACAATTCACGCAGGGAACATCCCCACGCGCCCAGACTCGACGCCTCTTCGAGCAGCGTGCGATACACGACGAACGCGTCGTCTACCGCGTACCAGTTGTTGTGCCAGAGGATCGTGACCGCCGCTCCCAGCCCGGCCGCTTGCCGGAGGATTTCCGTGCAGTGGCGCAGGGCTGTGTCCGCGTCCATTCGCAAAGTTCGAAACAAGGCCACGTCCTGAATGATCAGCGGCGCTTGCAGGATCTCGAGTTCCCGGTCTTCGACGAGGTCGTACCAGAAGAAAGGCAGGCCGGTGCCGCAGCGAAAGCCGGAACGGAGATTGGAGCCGACGCTGGAATCTGCCCGCAGCCCCGCCTGCTCCTGGTACGCGGGCGTGAACCGGGCGTTGAAGAACAGGTGATGCTGCCTGATCGTCAGCACCGGTTCGCCGCAGGCTTCCGAAACGATCCGGCGTTCTTCCGCCAAGAGCCGGGCGGAGGCGTGGGACCGCGACGAGCCGTGCAGCCCCACGTCCCAGCCGGCGGCGGCGATCTGCCGCATCGCCTCGCGGATCGTCGTCTTCCGGCCCTCAAAGAGGACCCGGTCGCCGTAGGCGTCGAACGAATCCTCCCAATCCGGCTCGGGCAGCGGTTGGGCGAGGAAGAAAAAACTCGATCGGAAACCGTGTTGGTCTTCGGCGGCAAGCCACTCCGACAGCAGCGGGTCGCGCGGACAGCGACCGGGAATCAGCCGGCGCGCCAAGGCCCGCGCCGTGCTCGCCGCAGCGATGGCCTGCTGGTGCAGCGGGGCCGCGCGATAGTGCCGCAAAGACCGCAGCCGATTCCACAACACGTCGCCCCGCAGCGTATCCATGTCGTGGGTCAGGCACAGCGCGAAACGCTTGCCGTGGGGCCACCGCGGTCCGGCCCCGGGCAGGTCCGGCAGCAGCCCGCGGGCCGCCCAATCCGCCGCCCAAAGGTCGATCACCGGCTCGACGCCTTCGCGGCGGCGTTCGAGGCAGGCATAGTCCAGCTCCCAGTTGTGCCCGTTGTGAAACAGGTGCGAGGCGTACTCCTCGACGCGGGCCAGACGCGAAAACACACGCCGCAGCGAAGCGTCGTCCAGCCGCGAAGCGTCGAGCCCCCGCTGGGCAAAATGCGACTGGACGTACCGCCGCCGCGGAGGCGTCAGTTCCGGCACGTCGCCCCACGGCACCGTGAACTCGTCGCGGACGATCGATCCGCCAGCGGACAACTGAGTCATGCGGCCCTCCGGTGCAGAACTTGCCTCGCGGCCAGCAGACCGTTCAGCAGCGGATGGGTCCACACGGCCCGATAGTAAGGCGTTTGCTGGGCGCCGAAGGCGCGCACGAAGCGCTCCACCGGCTCGATCATCGAACCCTCAAAGTCAAAGACCTGGGAGACCGTCGCGGCGTGCTGGATGGCGCGCCAAAGCAGCAGCGAATTGGCGCCGCTGGTGCGGAGTTCCGTGTCGCCGCCGCTCATCAGGTAGTACGCCGCGCGCCGATCCCAGACCAGGTAGGTGACCCAGTGGATCCGCTCCTGGCTGTCGACCGCGAACAGCATGCGCCGTTGTCCACGCTCCGCCAACGCCTGATCCAGCCGGCGCACCAGTTCCCGGGAATAGGGAAACGAGCGTCCCTGGCGGCGGAAGGTCAGTTCGTTCACGTCCAGGAACGTCTCCAGACCCAAATCGTCGCGCACCGCCAGCGTCTTTTCCGCTTTGCGGATGTAACCCCGGACGTTGGACAAAAAGCCGGACTGCACGCGATCCAGATCCGTCAGGTCATTCAGGCGGTAGGTGTAGCGGAGTTGCAGCTCAAAGCCGGCCCAATGGAACGGCATCAGATTCGTCATCCGCGGATGACACGGGATGGAACAGTAGACATGCGGCGGCAACTGGGCGAGCAGGGCCTCGATCAGGTCCTTCTCTTCACCAAGCCGGTTGGCGTACTTGGACTGGGACTCCTTGATCCAGGGGCCGAGCGTGGGCGTCAGCGGGGGCGACGTGATGATGGGCAGCCACGACCGCGTCTTGGTGACGTAGGGCAGCCGGGCCACCAACTCCTCCCCCCGCCGCACCTCGGCCGCGCCCCAACGCCCCGGCGCCACGCTCTCCAGCCACCAGTCTTCCTCAAACAACGAGTGGGTTGTCATCGCTTCCTCTTTTCCCTCCGGCCGGTCGGCGTCGTCCGAGGCCGAGGCCATCTCGGCCAAGTGTAGGTCAGGAACTTCGCGTTCCAGATCGCGTTGCTTTCGTGACATCGCTGCTCCCTTGATCCGGTAGGACCCCTTCTGCTGCGTCGAATCGCTGTCGTGTCAGGCCGCGTGCTTGCCGTCCCGGAGCGGGGCGCCGCGCATCGCGGGCCAGCAAGCGTTCAGGTCCTGGCCTGTCCACCGCTGGTACGACTCGCGCAGCTCCGGATGTTCCTTCAGATAGATCCAATCCAGGCGCCGCGTGTCTCCGACAACCTTCGCCGGGTTGCCGGAGATCACGGAAAACTCGGGAAAATCGCCATGCACCAGGGAAAACGCCGTGACCAGCGAGCCCCGGCCGATCCGCGTGTCCGGCATGATAATGGAATTCGGGCCCACAAACGTGTATTCGCCCAGGACCACACTTCCCATGACCCGCCCGACGTGGTGATGACAATCCGTTTGGAAGTAGCGGTCGCGATAGAGACGCAAGGAAAGATGGGCGCTGTGCGTGAACACTCCCACCCGCGTCCCGATCTGACAGCCGTCCCCCAACTCGATGCCGTTCCCGCTGTCGAGGATCGAATAATGCCAGATGAAGATGTCACGGCCGAGCTTCAGGCGTTCCCAATCCGTGATGTCGGCGGTGTCGCTCAGGCACAGCCGCCGGCCGTCGATCCACAACTGCAACATGTGGGGGCGGTGGAAACGGTACCACTGCCGGTGCAGGACACTTCGCATTCCCCGCAGCGTCTGTTCCGGAAGCACCCGCTTTGCGATTCGCTTCACTAGCGACCACATCTCCATTCTCCTGTTCCGCCGGGCGGGCGGCCGCCGGCCGTTCGTCCGCACAACTCCTGCCCGATCCGTACCGGGCAAAACGATAACAAATCACCAAGGCCGCGGAGAACGCCACCGCCGACCCAATTCCGTATCCCACAACCGACAGCCTCCAGTCGTCGAACACGGCCCCCACCGATAACCCCGCCAGCACCAAGACCAACATGAACACTTGCCATTTCAAATCGACGTCCTGCCGGCCGGCGATCATCGACATGCTGCCGACCGCAGAGGAGACAAACCGGATGAGCAGGAAGGGCGCCAGGATCTGAATGATCCGGCCGGCGGTCCGCCATTGCTCGCCCATCACGACCTCGACCAGCAAGGGACCGCAAAGCAGGGCCAAGCCCAGGCCCACGGCCCCGATGCAGAACAGCCGCTTGACCAACCGCGTGAACAACGCCGCGCATTCGCCTCGGGCGGCATATTCCCGCGACGCGTGGGGGAAGAAGACCTGGTTGACCGACTGGGAAATGACTTGCAGCGGCAGGCCGACCAGCCGCAAAGCCAAGCCAAAGAAGCCCGCCATGGCCGCGCCGAAGAACGAGTTCATGAACACCACCGGGAGCTGCGCTCCCAGGGTATTGACGGCGTGCGCCGGCAAGAGAAAGCACGGGGACCGATAGTGCCCGCGCGCTGCCTGCGTGAGCGAAAACCGGGAATGGACTCCCGACCGCCCCCACCGGATCCTGGCCAGGTTCAGAAGGCTCAGCAACGCGGCGCCCGACACAAGTCCGATCACCAGGCCCCCGGAGTAGCCCAGACAACTCCAGACCACCTGCAGGCCCAGAATCGCGACGGCTTGAATGATCCGCGAAAGCGATACCCAACTGAAATCACCTTCGCGGCCCAGCCAGTACCCAGCGGCGGTGGAGTAAGCTGTGCATGCGATGTACAGCGGCAACAGATGGGCCAGGCTGCCAAGGGGCGCCAACAGAGCGGGAATCCACAGCCACAACAGCAGGCCCGATCCAAGAGCGAATCCGGCGGCCAGCCAGGTCGCCAAGCGGAACAGCGCCCACGCTTCCGAATCGCTGGCGGGAATCGGGATGCTCAGGTCATAACGGCCGCTGGCGATCACCGCCGCGATGGTTCCCACCGACGTAAACACCGCGCAGATGCCGAATTCCTCTGCCGAGTAGAGCCGGGCGAGGACCGGCAGAAAGACCGCCATGACCGCTTGAGCGACGACGGTCCCGCCGGCCAACGTCATCACGTTGCGCCCGAAGGGACCGAGTGGCGGGAATCGCCCCCAGCCGGCCCGCACCATTGTCGAAAGCCAGGTGATCATAAGCCGCACTTCGCATCCACCGTCCCGCCGCCACGTCCCCTCACGCCCGTGCTTCTGGCGATCGCCATCGCACCAAGGCGGCCGCCCAGGAATAGCCCACGCCAAAGCCGACCAGCAGCAGCGTCTGCCCGGGCTCGATCTGTCCCGCCGCCGTGGCCTGCTTCAACGTGATCGGAATGCTCGACGAGGTCGTATTTCCGCAATCCCGCAAGGCGTACAGAAACCGGTCGCGGGGAATGCGAATCTTCTCCCGCAGATGTTCCAGCATGAACTCGTTTGCCTGGTGAAACCCAAACCAATCGATGTCGGCCAAATCGAGATTCGCTTTTTTGAGCAGACTGAACACCGCCTCCGGCACCGCCTTCAGGGTGAAGGAGAAGATCTCCGGGCCGTCCATGTACAGGTGCCCGGACCGTTGCGTCCGCCCGTCTTGCGGATCGGCGGCCGAAGACGCCGGACCGCCGTCCTGGCGGGTGCCGCTCCCGCGGACCACCAGTCGCGACCAACCGCGGCCGTCAGTCCCGAACACAAACGGGCCGATCCAGTCGCCGGAGCCGTGCCCGCTGGCCTCGTGACCCTGAATCAGTGTGGCCGAGGCTCCGTCGCCGAAAAGGACGCGGACGTTGAAGTCGTCGGGCGACATGTACTTGCTGTAGGTCTCGCCCGTGAGCAAGAGCACGTTCTGCGCTTGGCCGGTCTCGATCAGCCCCTTGGCCAAAGACAGTCCGTACACGTAGCCGGAACACCCCAGGCTGATGTCCAACGCACCGGCGGTCCGGGGCACGCCCAGCCGGTCTTGAGCCAGGCAGGCCGTCGTGGGCAGCGCGTAATCCGGCGACTGCGTGCACAAGATCAGGAAATCCACCTCGTCCGGCCGACAGACCCCGGAGTCGAAAAGCCGCTGGGCCGCCGCCACAGCCAGATCGGACGCGCACTCGCCGTCCGCCGCCAACCACCGCCGCTGGATGCCGGTCTTGGCTAGGACCTTCGCCGGATCCCAGCTCGGGAATTCCTTGACCAGTTCCTCGTTCGACAGTTCGCGCGAGGGCAAATGGTATTCAATGGCCCGAATCGCTGCATACAAGTTGCGGGGCTCCTTGGTGGCTTCCTCGGTGGGAACTCGATGGGGACGCTGGACTGAGAACCGGCGCGTGCCCGGCCAGTCGTAACCTGTCAACGGACGGCCAAACCGTAATCCTCAATGGCCAGACACGGCCAACCTAGTAGGGCGTGCCACCACAGTAGGACACGGCCACCACAGGACGTGCCGACACAGTGGGACACGGCCACCACAGTAGGGCGTGCCACACGAGTCTCAGTGGACGGCCAAACCGCGATCCACGATGGCCGCCAGGTCGGCGAGCGTGTCGCAGGTTCTCAAGTCGGTGTTGTCCAGGGTGACCCCGTAGCGATGGTCGATCGTGGCGATCGTCGCCAGGGCGCTCAACGAGTCCCAGCCCGGGAGATCCGTCAGGCGGAGACATCCGCTGAACGTACACTCAGGCGCCTCCAGGGCCTGTTCCATGACCCGCAAGAAACCCTGTAGCTCCAGGCCCCCCAGGCTGTCCGTCGGCGTGGCGACCGGCGTATGGCAATGATCCCTCATCAGTAGACTCCTTTGTCCCGCGCAATCGACTCACCGCAATCCGGACCGGAGGATCGCGCCGCGCGGGAAGAACCGCATCGGAAAGGCGGAAAGTTATCAGAATTTCCGGAGCCAGACAACGGCAGAATATGCGCGCGGACGACCGTCTGGCCCCCGTCCGGCAACGGCGTTTTCCCGCGGATCGTCCCCGCGCCGGCGGGTGCCAGCGTCCCTGGCCGCCCAGGCTCCCGGCGTCGTGCAGGAAGGCTGCCTGCCGGGCTGCTAGCACCAAACGGGACACTGCCACGGAAAGTCGCGGTCTACGAGGGCACAGTCGCGCGAAATGGGGTCAGGCCTACAGAATTCAATTTTGGCCGAGTTTGGTGCCAGCCACGTCGTACGACTCTGCTCGGCCAAAATTGAATTCTGTAGGCCTGACCCCAGGACCGAAACCGTGACTTCATCAGCGACGCGGAAAAGTGTCGAGATCCCGTTTGGTGCTAGCTGGGACGCTTCCGGCGATCCGCCCAGCCGCGGGGCCGGGCCAGCTGGAGCCTTGCCGTCCTCACACGCCGGCGGCCGGAGCGGCCGTGGCGGAAAGGCTTGCACCGAGGGCCCGGACCACGGCCTGCTGCTGATCGTCACTCAGTTCGGGAAACATGGGCAAACTCAAACAGCGCCGCGCGGCACGCTCCGCACAGGGAAACGACCCCGGCGCGTAGCCCCGCGAGGCGTGGACGCGCTGGAGGTGCAGGGGGACGGGATAGTACACGGCATTGCCCACACCCCCCGCGGTCAGCGAACGGCTGACGGCGTCCCGGTTCGGCACGCAAACCGTGTATTGGTGGTAGACGGCTGCCACGAGTTCCCCCGAAGGCGCAGACGCTTTGGGTTGGGGAAGGAACGCGCCGGATGCGCCGAGTTCATGGGGCAATTCAATTTCGGCAGCCCCTGCGAACAGTTCGTTGTAGCGGTACGCACGTTCGCGGCGGAGTTGATTTGCACGCGCCAAATGCGGCAACTTCACGCGCAAGATGGCGGCCTGCAGTTCGTCAAGCCGGCTGTTCAAGCCTAGTTCGTCGTGATAGTACTTAACTTTCCCGCCGTGCCGCCGCAGCATCTCCACGCGCTCGTACAGTTCGCCGTCGTTAGTGACCACCATGCCGCCGTCGCCGAAGCAGCCCAGGTTCTTGCTGGGAAAAAAGCTGATGCAGCCGGCGGCCCCGAACGAGCCGACTTTTTGGCCTCGATAGCTGGCCCCCAGCGCCTGGGCACAGTCCTCGACCACGGCCACACCGTGCTTTGCGGCGAGGGCCGTAATCCGCTCCATATCGCAGGGCTGGCCGTAGAGATGGACGGGCAAAATCGCCTTGGTGCGCGGCGTGATCGCCGCTTCGATCTGCTCCGCGTCGAGATTGTAGGTCCGCGGATCAATGTCCACGAAAACCGGCGTGGCCCCGACCAGACCGATCGCTTCGGTCGTGGCGATGAACGTGAACGGCGTGGTGATGACCTCGTCGCCGGGGCCGATGTTCATGGCCCGCAGCGCCAGGTGTAGCGCATCGGTCCCGTTGGCCACGCCGACGGCAAACCGGCACCCGCAGAACGCGGCGATCTCCTGCTCCAACGCCTTGACGTTGGGCCCCAGGATGTAATGAGCCTCGGCGGCTACGCGCTGCATGGCCTCGTCAATCTCGGCTTTCAGCGAACGGTACTGTTCGCGAAGGTCGCAAAGCGGGATCACTGGTCGGCCTCCTGGCCCAAAAAACAGGCGCTTCGTGAGGAAGTTCAGACGCCGCGGACGGATCGACTCTGCCGCTCAGACCGGGAACCTACGCGGCCCGTCTGGTTTGGGCCGCAGTCCAGGGCTCGACCGTCCTGTCGTTCCATTTTCGGTACTGCCGGCCGCACTCGGGACATTCCGCGTGCGCGTCGGCAAACGTCAGGACCACGCCGCACTCGCAGGCCCAGCCGTGCTGGCGCGCCGGATTGCCGAACACCACGGCATAGGCGGGGACGTCCCGTGTCACCACGGCGCCGGCGCCGATCAAGGCGTGCTGGCCGATCGTATGGCCGCAGACGATGGTCGCGTTGGCCCCGATGCTGGCGCCCCGCTTCACGACCGTGGGCGCGAAATCTTCGGCCGTGTTCCGGGGAAACGCACACCGCGGCGTCAGGACGTTGGTGAACACCATCGAGGGACCGCAAAACACGTCGTCCTCCAGGGTGACGCCTTCATAGACCGAGACGTTGTTCTGGATCTTGACGTTGTTGCCCACGCTCGCGCGGGGCCCGATCACCACGTTCTGACCGATCCGGCAGCGTTGTCCGATCCGCGTTCCCTTCAGGATGTGGCAGAAGTGCCAAATCGCCGTCTGTTCGCCGATTTCCACGCCTTCATCCACATAGGACGACTCATGCACGAAGTAGTTGGAGGTGCTAGCTGACACGTGATTCTTACTCCCAATAAGCCCTGTTTTCAGGCCGCGATAGGATACGGCGGGCCCGACTTCGCGGCAAGGTCGATCGCCTTGCCCGGCGCTGACGGACGACGTCGCGGTCAACGACCAAACTTGTTTCTCCACCGCCTTTCGCGAAGGGGCGAGAGGCGTCTGTGCCGGAGGCACGGCGTTGCTCAAGCCGCTTTTCGATACCGCAGCAGTTCCTTGGGCCGGATGTCCTTCAGGAACGGATGACAGCAACGGGACTGCTGCACGACGTCACAGTGGTTCAGCGCGAACACCAGTTCGATCGCCGGACGCGCGTCGCACAGGCCCGCGCCGCGGCCGGCCAGGATCTCACGGTAGACGCGCGTGTGCAGGTCCGTAAAGCCGTCGGAAAACTCGATCTCCTGGCCGTCCAGCGTCATCGAACGGTAGGCGTATTTGCCGGCTTGCCGCACGGATTGAGGCAAATCCTCTTCATCCACGGACAAAAACCAGCGGACCCGCGCACGTTCCAGCTCCAGCAGTCCCGACATCTTGCGCGGCGTGCGCAGATGTACTTCCCAATGCTCCGGCTCGCCGAACAACCAGCCCAGCAGGTCGAAGAAATGGACGCCGATGTTCATCGACACGCCGCCGGATTTTTCCGGGTCGCCTTTCCAGGACACGTCGTACCACTTGCCGCGGCGGGTGATGTAAGTCAGACAGATGTCGGCGCGCTGCCGTCCGCTGTCTGCGTCCACCGTGCGCTTCAGTTCCTGCAAGGCGGGGATCAGGCGGAGTTGCAGGACGTTGTAGACGCGGCAGCCATATTCGGCCTCCAATTCCTGCAAGGCGTCCAGATTCCAAGGGCTGATCACCAGCGGTTTCTCGCAGATGGCGTGGGCTTTGAGCCGCAGGGCCAGCCGGACGTGCGCGT
Organism: Candidatus Anammoximicrobium sp.; assembly: GCA_012515235.1. Classification (GTDB taxonomy): domain Bacteria; phylum Planctomycetota; class Planctomycetia; order Pirellulales; family Pirellulaceae; genus Anammoximicrobium. The sequence goes on along the minus strand of JAAYYU010000191.1, from coordinate 76,826 downwards.
CGTGCAGGTAGTTGGGTGTACAGATGCTGACGTATTGCACCCGTTGGTCTTCGGGGCCGCGGCGGCGTTTTTCGAGGAATCGGTCGAAACGTTCGATCTCCGTAAAGAAACGGGCCTCCGGAAAGAAACTGTCCAGCCTGCCCACGCAATCGTGCGGATCGATCGCGGCAATCAGGTCATGTCCGGTGTCGTGAATCGCCTGCATGTGACGGGGAGCAATGAAGCCGGCAGCACCGATCAAAGCGAAGTTCATGGAAGCATTCTCCTGAGATTGAGCGTTTCGAGTATCGCGGATGCCCGCCGGTTGCCGCGGCGGTCAAGTGACGGCCGCATGAATCAAGCCGCCTTTCGCCATTTGGGGGGCTGTCGGACGCCGTCTCGGATGGAAATGATGTCAGGCGACTCGTCGGCCGGCGACAAGATCTTGGGCGCGGAGCCCACGGCGGCCCGCAAGCTTCCGGCGCCGTCGCGGGATGGGCGAGCCGCTTTGGCCGCCGCGTACTGCGGAACGATGCTTTGCAGTGCGGCGAGGATCAGCGATTCGGGGCCATTGGCCAGTCGCCGAATCTGTTCCAACTCGCGCTGCAGGACCGCCAAGTCGGCCTGAGCGGATTCCGCCACCAGAATCTTGGGGTGCGACGTGGGCCGATGCCGCTCGCCGTCGCAATTCAACTCCTCAAACAGCTTCTCGCCGGGACGCTTGCCCACGAATTGAATTTCGATGTCCTGGCCGAGCTCCAGCCCGGACAACCGGATCATGTCCCGCGCCAGATCCACGATCTTGACGGGCTCGCCCATGTCCAGCACGAAGATCTCGCCGCCGCGGCCCATGGCGCCGGCCTGGATCACCAACTGCGAGGCTTCGGGGATCGTCATGAAATAGCGGACCATCTCGGGATGCGTCACCGTCAGCGGCCCTCCCGCGGCAATCTGCTGGCGGAACAGGGGCACGACGCTGCCCGCCGAGTCCAGCACGTTGCCGAACCGCACCGTGACGAATTGGCAGCGGGCCTCCATCGCCTTGGCTTGCACGTACAACTCCGCGACCCGCTTGCTGGCCCCCATCACGCTGGTCGGATTGACCGCCTTGTCGGTCGAGATCATGACGAACGACGAGACGTCACACGCCTCGGCAGTGTCCGCCAACAGCTTGGTGGCGAGCACAATATTCTTGACCGCTTCACCCGGATGGGCTTCCATCAGCGGCACGTGCTTGTAGGCGGCCGCATGAAAGACGACATCGGGACGGTGCGTCTGAAACAAAGCCTGCATGCGCGCGGCGTCGGTGACGTCCCCGATGCAGATGCGAATGTCCAAGTCCGGAGCCAGGCACCTGAGTTCCCGCTCCAAAAAAAACTGGCCGTTTTCCGAGCGATCGACCAGCACCAGCCGCTGCGGCGAAAACTGCAACAGTTGCCGGCAGATTTCCGAGCCGATGCTGCCGGCGCTGCCGGTGACCAACAGCGTGCGCTCATCGATCCAGCGGTGCAATTCCGCCAGGTTCAGGCGGACCGGCGCGCGGCGGAGCAAGTCCTCGATCGAGACGTCGCGCGGACGCAGGGAGACCGTCCCACTCAACAACTGCTCGTAACTGGGCAACACGCGAACGTTGATTTTGGCTTGACGGGCTTCATCCACCAACTGGCGGACTTGCTGACCAGCCAACTCGCCGGCAGTGATGAAGACGTCGGAGATGTTGTACTGCGTGGCCAGTTGGCAGGTGTCGCCCAGACTGCCGATCACGGGAACGCCGCCAATCTGCGAATCCACGGCTTGGGGATCCTCCGCAATGAAGCCCACGACGCGATACGCCAGCCGCGGGTTTCGCCGGATCGCGCGGAGCAGGGCTTCGCCCGAATCGTTGGCGCCCGCAATCAAGGCTGGCGTCACGCCGCTGGAAAACAACGGCGAACGGTCGCGTTCCTCCAACAATCGAGCCAGCGACCGCAACCCGCCGATGGCGACGATCGTCAGCCCCCAGTCCATCAGGAACACGCTCCGCGGAGTCGAAGCGGCCGGAAAGAGCAGAAAATCGACCAGGAGGATGGCAAACGAACTGGCGGTGGCGGCCTTCAACAGCAACGTCAGGTCGTGGAACGTCACATACCGTCCCCAGCCTTGGTACACCCGGAAATAGGCGAATGCTGCGACCTTCAAGCAGGCTACCCAGACAAAGGTGGACAGAAAGATGCGCAACTCGGGGCTGTCCAAGTCCCCTTCGAATCGTAGCCAGTAGGAACTGAAATAGATCAAGGCAAACATCGGCCAGGAGGCGGCCACCCGCGGCGCCACCTGTCTGGTGATCCCTGCCTTTGCCAAAAACTTCCACATGGTTGCCTCTTCTCAACGAACGACGACTCCAGACGAAGTCAGCCTGTGCCGATTCGCCTGTTCCAATTGCTGCCGGAGGCTCGCGTCCTCAGGTTGCCGGCTGAGACACCACTGCAACTGAGTGACGGCCTCATCGTACTCCTGGTTGCTCAATAGGGCCGCCGCCAGCCGCCGATGCGACTGGAAATCGTCCGGCAATTGATCGACGGCACGGCGGGCGCAAGCGGCCGCTTTCTGCGCATCTTTCAGGTAGGCGTGGACCCCGCTGGCCTGGCTCCACAACGCCGCAGCCGCCGAGCCGTCTTGTCGCTGCGCTTCGCGTTCCAGTTCTCCCGCGTAGCGAACGCCTACGAACTGGGCGGGCTCCAGCATGGCCCGGTCCCGGTAAAAGGCGTACAGCTTTTGCAGCGCCACCCGATCCGGGCGGAAGTAGTCCAGGAAGGCGTCGGCCGGCATGTTGGCCGCCAACAGGCCGATGATCTGAGTTTGCTGCTGGGGGTCCAGGTGAAAAGCCTGTTTCCACAGGGACAACGCGCGTTCGTTGTCGGCCGTCAAGGCCGCTTCCCCGCCGGCGGCCAACAGGACCACGCCGCTGTAGGGCCGCACCCGCAGAGCCTGATTCACGAAGGCGTGTTTCAGTTGCGCGGACGTGCCGTTCAAGAACGCCAACTCGGCCAGATACACATAGCCCTCACCCTGCAACGGACAAAGACGCACGGCTCGCTGCGCGTGCAGCAAGGCAGCGTCCAGCAACCGGCGGTTGTCACCCATGACGGCCGCCAGCCATTGATCTTGCGCGGCGCGCGTCGGAAACTGGGAGGCCAGCGCCGCGTCCCGGATCTGGCTCAAGGGCATGGGGTTCTCGCTGGTCTGCTGTTGCGCATCGAATTGCTGTAACCAGACCGACGCCATCCGCAGATTGGCTCGAGCGTGGTACGGATCCCGCCGCAGGGTCTCGCCCAGGTGGGCCGCCATCGCCGCAACTTGCTCCGCCGACACGTTCGGTTCCTCACTTCGTTCCGCCTGCCGGACGACGCGGGCCAGCTTGAAATACGCTTCCCAGTGCGGCGCTGCCAGCGCCTGCGGCACGCGGCCGGCGACCAGGGCTGCGGCCAGCCCGATCAGTCCGGCGCTGGCGGCAATCCAGCCCAAACGCGGCAGCGTGGTCTCGCCGCCCGCCGCAAGCCGGCTGGCCAGCCGGCGCCACGCGGACTCACGGACTGCCGCCAAACCGCCTAGCGGCTCGACCGCCGGCGTCAGCTGGCACAAGCGGCAAACGCACGCGGCCAGGACAACGGTCAACGAGAAACAGGCGGGAATGTACCATACGAAATCGCCCAGCGAATGCAGCAGACTGGCCGCCAAGCCCGGCACCAGCGCCGCCCCCAAAGCCGCCTGCCCGGTCTTGCCCGGCGTCCTTAAAACCCGGAAGCACCAGAAACCAATCGTCGCTGCTGCGGCCAGCATCAACAGCAAGCCGGGGATGCCGGTCTCGATCAGCAAATGCAGGTAGCCGTTCTCGCCGTGCGTGAAGGCGACGTCGAGGTCCTCTTCCATGAACGTGGGGTAGATGTACGGATGACTGCCCACTCCCGCGCCCGTCCAGGCGAACTGGGGGATCGCCTTGAGGTGGGCCGCCCAGAGCGCGCTGCGGCCACGGGAAAGCTCCTCCAGCGAATGCGCTTCCCGAAAGGTGCTGAGCCGGGCGGCCAGCGGTTCGTAGCCGTAAATCAACAAGGCGGCAGACGTGACCACGCTCAGCCCGGCGATGGCCAGCAGCGATTTTCTGCCCAAGAGCCCCTGCCGAAGAAACAGCCCCAGACCGATGACCGTCGCGGTAAACATGGCGATGACGCCGCCGCGGGAAAACGTCAGCAGGCCGGCAAAAGCCACCAGGCCCAGCCCGATCGTGAGGGCGTGCTTGGTCATCTCGTGCCGGTCCAGAGACCGGCCGCCGGATCCGAAGGAAGGCTTCGGCGCAGCGGTCCACAAGCCGTGCAGCCACCACAACAAAGGCCCAATCCCGAGGGCCAGGAAGTGCGCAAAGTGATTCTGGTTCTGAAACGTCCCCTTCACCACCCGATACGTGTCGCGAGACGGATGCTCGTAGACCCACAAGAATTTGCCGTTGCCAAACAGCATTTGCGCCAAACCCAACACGGCCATGCCGACGGCCGCTAGGGCCAGCCAACGCACCAGACGCCGGACGTCGTGCCGGTCCCGAATCCGCTGGACCAGCACCAGGAACAACAGCGCATGAGCGACCAGCGTGACCAGGCCGCCACGCGTCGCTTGGGGAGCCAGCGTCAGGTGACTCCACTCGCCCAAGTGCGTCTCCGCAGCGGCTTGCGTTGTCCACAGAGGCAATAACTCGCTCACCTGCGGAGACAAGGCGTTCCGTACGGCCGGGGACAGCGGCGCCAACTGGAACATGACCAGCAGCACGCCCGCTAACAGGATGCCCTCCAAGCCCGACCAGCGCCAACGGGCATCCCGCAGCAGACACTGCCGCACCAACCAGCAGACGGACGTCCAGCACACGAAGGCGACGTACACCAGCCGGCCGACTTCTCCGCGCCCGCCCATCAGCAGCGGGGCGACGAAAATCACGCCGATCAAGCCAGCGTCGACAAGCCGCAACCAAAGACGGCTCGCTTCAGGTTTGCCGCATGGAGTCACTTCCTGAGACTCGCGATGCCCGTGCTTTCTCTTGAAAGGCTTGGCCTCCCGCAACACGCGATGCCTCCTCCTTGAAGCAGAATCATCGGATTTCCCTGACCGGCTGACCCGCGACGCCGTGCCAAGCCAAGGAATTCCCAACGCCCGGCTTGCGTCAAGTCAACTGCGGGATATGAGAGGCGGAGAGTACAGGTTTGCCCAAACTCGGACAAGATGAGTTTGCCGCAGTGCGGGAATCTGGGCGGGTGGGAGCTTCGAAACGCGAATCGCCGGTCGAGTGCAGATCCGGAGACGCCCCCTCCGAATTGCACGCGACCGGCGACGAAATGCTAGCAAGGATTGCGCGAGTGCGTACGAAACGCTCAGCTGGCGTCGTCGTCCACCGCCAAAACAATCGCTGTCGCGATTCCGGCGATGGCCGCTACGGCGATGCCCGTGCGGAGGCACGAATTGTTCCAGTCCAAGCAACCTCTGCCGCAACGCAACCGGTCCCCCAACCTTCCGCGCTCGACGTTCTGGCCGGCCACGAGGAGAACCGCCGCCTTGGCCGAGGGCGGGGCCGCCGCCTTCGTCCAGGCTCGGACGATGCTGCTGCTGTCATTGGCAGCCAGCAAGTAAACGCCGCCCCGGTCGAGCCGCAACGCAAACTTGCCTTCCGCGTCGGTTGCCGTTCGCTGAACCACGCGCTCGCCGGAGACCGCCGCTACGGACGCATTCGACGCCGGCGATCCCTGCTTGTCCAGAAGCTGCCCGCGGAGCATTCCATCCGTCAAGACGACATCGACGGGCGCGGATATGCCAGCACCGCCCTCGTGAAGACTGGCGGCGGAGGCAGGGAGACCGTAGGGCAAGATCAGGCCCACAGTGGCTAGACTTACGAGAAATCGACACAGTGTTTTGGTCATGCTTTCACCATCGCGGCGGGTAATATGGGGATTCTCCGCAATTACCCTTATTTTTCAGCGGATGGCGGAGGAAAAAGTCCCAAATCATGTCAGCGGCGCAGATATCGCGCGTCGAGCGGCCGATCAGGCCCAGCGGCGGTTGCCGGCCCGGCCAAGTGTGACCGCCGCCGGTGACGATGACCAACACGACCTCGACGCCGGCCTCGCTGCGGTAGGTTTTCCGCGTGACCTTGGTGCCGTCGTCCACGGTGTCCGGGAGTTCTTCGACCAGCGGCTCGGTCCGGCAACCGTTCCACTTGACCCACGTGGCCACCGAATCCTCGACGCTCTTGAAGGTCAGCAGCTTGGGAACTCGCCGATCCAGCCCGCCGTACGGCACCAGTCGGTCGTCGGTGCCGTGAAAGTGCAGCACCGATACCGGCCGTTTGGGTTTGGCCTCCGTCTCGGCCATCGTCCCCGCGACGGGAGCGACGGCGGCGATGCGGTCGGAAAGCTCGGCGGCCAGCCGGTAACACATCATGCCGCCATTGGACATGCCTGTGGCATAGACGCGATTGGCGTCCACATTGACGACCGTCGCCAGATCGTCCAACAGCTTGGCTACAAACGCCACGTCGTCAGGCTGCTGTTTGATCAGTCCCCATTCGACGCCGCCGGAATTGAACGTCAAGAAAGGGCCGGTGCCGGTACCGTTCGGGTAGACGGCCACAAAACCCGCCTCGTCGGCCTTGCCGTTCAGGCTCGAAAAGTCCCGCATCCGTGTGGCGTTCATGCCGGCTCCATGAAAGATCAGCACCACGGGCGTCGGTTTCGCCGCGTCGTATTCTGGCGGTACGTGGGCCAAATAGCTGCGGGACTGACCGGCGACCTGCAGTGCCCGATGATGGTCTCCAGGACCAAGTCGTTCCGGCTCGGCCGACCAACTGTTGAGCGTCCAACCCAGGAAAACCAAAAGGATGACCAGCGTCTTCATAGGCCCCATCGGCTTCGGCTGCCGTTCAAGTATAATGCCGCGGTTGTCGGAACACGTCAGCAATGGTTGGGAGTGCGCAATTATGGCAAACTGGATCGAAGTTGGTAAGAAGGCGCCGGCCTTCACGTTGACCTCGGACGATGGCAAGAAAGTCAAACTGTCCGAGTTGCAGGGCAGCCCGGTCGTCCTGTACTTCTACCCCAAGGACGACACGCCCGGATGCACGAAAGAGGCGTGCGCCTTCCGGGACCGCAAGGCGGAAATGGAAAAGCTGGGCGCCAAAGTCTTGGGCGTCAGCCCGGATACGGTCGAGAAACACGCCAAGTTCCGCGACAAGTACAACCTGAACTTCCCGCTGCTGGCCGACCCAGACCACGCCGTAGCCGAAAAGTACGGCGCTTGGCGCGAGAAAAGCATGTACGGCAAAAAGTTCATGGGCATCCAGCGTTCGACGTATCTGATCGACGCCAGCGGCAGAGTGGCCCAAGTCTGGCCCAACGTCAAGGTGGCCGGCCATGACGAGCAAGTGCTCCAGGCGCTGGAGAACCTCTGATAGGCGCCTGGACGGCGACTGCGTCTCGCCCCGGTCGGGCCGAAGTCGCCATCAACAGGAAGCCGCGCAAGACAGCAGCGTCCGCGGGGCCGCTGCTGGTCAGAATGCAGTTTTTCGAAAACACGCCGCCCAGGGCCCAAGGAGAAAGACGATGAACCACGCGCACGACCCGTTCACACCGGGGCGACGTTTCGTCTTGCGGGTGCCGGTTTTCGCGCTGGGCCTGTGCATGCTGTTCGTCAGCGCAACCCGCGCCAGCGATCCGGGCAGTTACTTTGGCATCCGCGTCGTCGACGATCGAACGGGCCGCGGTGTGCCGTTGGTCGAGTTGGAGACGGTGAATCATCTCCGCTGGATGACCGACAGCGGCGGATGGGCAGCGATCGACGAGCCGGGGCTGATGGGCCAGACCGTGTTTTTCTTTGTCCGCAGTCACGGCTACGAGTTCCCCAAAGACGGTTTTGGGTTTGACGGCGTTCGTCTCCAACTGGTCGCCGGCCAACGTGCCACGGTCAAGATCAAGCGGTTGAACGTTGCCGAGCGTCTCTATCGGGTGACGGGCGAAGGCATTTACCGCGACAGCGTGTTGCTGGGCGAGTCGGCGCCGCTGGCCGAACCGCTGGGCAGCGGCATGGTGGCGGGGCAGGATTCGACGTTTGCCGAATTGTACCAGGGAAAGATCTTCTGGTTTTGGGGCGATACCTCGCGGATGAGCTACCCGCTGGGACACTTCTGGATGGCGGCGGCGACGTCCCAACTGCCGGGCCAAGGCGGTCTGGATCCCGGACTGGGGGTGAACCTGCGGTACTTCACCGACAAAGATGGATTCAGCCGGCCGGTGGCGCGTCTGGGAGTGGAAAAGGGCATGATCTGGGCCGATGGCTTCGTTGTCCTGCCCGACGCGACCGGCCGCGAGCGGCTGGCGTGTCACTACGCCCACATGGAATCGCTGTCGAAGATGCTCGGCCACGGTCTGGCCGTGTTCAACGATGAAAAGGCGGAGTTCGAGCGGCTAAAGACGCTGGACTTGAACGACAGCCGGCTGTTCCCCGGCCAGGGGCATCCGATTCGGCACCGGGACGGCGAGGTCGATTACATTTACTTCGGTGAAGTGTTTCCGACCGTGCGCGTACAGGCCGATTGGGAGCATTACGTGGACCCGGCGGCCTATGAAGCCTTTACCTGCCTGGACGAAAAAGCCGCGCCGAGCGAACCCGTGCTGCGGCGAGATTCCGAGGGCCGGGTGCGTTACGATTGGCGGCGGAATGCCAGGCCGATCGACGCCGCCACGGAACAGAAACTGATCGCCGCCGGCCGGCTGCCCGCCGAACAGGCGCGGTTCCTGCCCGCCGACGCCGACACGGGCAAGCCCGTGTTGATGCACCGCGGCACCGTGCGATACAACGCGCATCGCCAACGCTGGATTATGATCGCCGGGCAACTGGGCGGCACGTCGATGCTCGGCGAAATCTGGTACGCCGAGGCTGCCGAGCCCACCGGCCCGTGGCGGCACGCCCAGAAGATCGTCACCCACGATCGCTACAGTTTCTACAATCCGGCACACCACCCGTTCTTCGATCAAGACGGCGGGCGGCGGATCTATTTTGAGGGCACTTATACGCAGACGTTTTCCGGCAATCCCGTCGCCACGCCGCGCTACGATTACAACCAGGTGATGTACCGCCTGGACCTCGCCGAACCACGACTGGAAGCGGTCAGAAAGTAAGCACCCACCGGGAATTGTCCGGACAAGAGCTTCGTCATGCCATCGCTCAAAGTCAACAGCATTCTGGAACTGATCGGAAACACCCCGCTGATCCGCATCCAGCGGATGAACCCGCTGCCGGGCGTTGAACTGCTGGTGAAGCTGGAATCGCTGAACCCCGGCGGCTCGGTAAAAGACCGGATCGGCCTGAAGATGATCGAGCAGGGCGAGGCGTCGGGCCAATTGACGCCGGGCAAGATCGTGTTGGAGGCCAGCAGCGGCAATACGGCCATCGGCCTGGCCATGGCCTGCGCGGTCAAGGGGTACCAACTCCTGGTCACGATGAGCGAGTCCGCCAGCGAGGAGCGGAAGCGGATCTTGAAAGCCTACGGAGCCCAGATTCTCCTGACGCCGGGCTACCAAGGCACCGACGGGGCGATCGAGGAAGCCTATCGGTTGGCCCGCGAGGAGCCCGCCAAGTATTTCCTGGTCGACCAGTACAACAACGACGCCAACTGGCTAGCCCACTACGAAGGTACGGGCAGAGAAATCTGGGACGCCACCGGCGGCAAGGTCGACGTGGTCGTGGTGACGATGGGGACGACCGGGACGCTGATGGGCGTGACGCGGGCCCTGAAGGAACGGAATCCGGCGGTCCGGGTCGTGGGCGTCGAGCCCTTCAAAAAGCACAAAATCCAGGGCCTGAAGAACATGAAGGAGAGCTACCCTCCGGGGATCTTCAAGCCGGAAGAGCCGCACGCTATCGTCAACGTGGACGATGATTCGGCCTACGAGATGGCCCGGCGCCTGGCTAAAGAGGAAGGGATCTTTGTGGGCATGAGCGCCGGAGCGGCGATGAAAGTGGCCCTGGACGAGGCTCGGACGCTGGGGCAAGGCACCGTCGTGGCCCTGCTGCCGGACGGCGGCGAGCGGTATCTGTCCACGTCGCTGTTCGCGTCCGAAACCGTTCCGCAGCCGCTGCGGTTCCACAACACGCTGACGGGCAAGGTGGAACTGCTGGAGCCGGTCAAGCCGGGCACGGTCACGATCTACTCGTGCGGTCCCAGCCTGGACGGGCCGCCCGATTTGGGACTGTGCCGCCGCCTCGTTTTCGCCGACGTGCTCCGCCGTTATCTGGAATACCGCGGGTACGAGGTCAAGCACGCGGTGAACCTGGGCGACATCGACGACCGGACCGTCAGCGAATGCTTGCAGGCCGGCGGCCAGTTGCGGGACTTCACGGCCCGTTGGGAAGCGGCCTTCTTCCAGACGCTGGACACGTTACGGATCAAGCGGGCGCAGCATTACCCGCGTTCCAGCGACCACGTGAACGACATGGTGGAACAGACCCGCGGCCTGCTGGACAAGGGCCTGGCCTACGAAAAACTGCGGTCGGTCTACTTCCGCATCGGCAGCTTTCCCGAGTACGGCAAACTGTCTCACGTGGAACTGCAGCAGGTGCGCAGCACGGCGTCGACGACGTACGATTACTACGAAAAGGACCACCCCGGCGATTTCGCCCTCTTCAAACGCCCGACGCTGGCCGAACTCAAGGCCGGCATCTTCTGGCAGACGCCCTGGGGCAAGGCCCGGCCGGGCTGGCATATCGAGTGCTCGTGCATGGCCGTCCGCTACCTGGGCCAGCCCTTCGACATCCACACGGCCAGCACGGACCTGACGTTTCCCCACGGCGACAACGAGATCGCGATCGCCGCGGGACTGAACAACAAACCGTTCGCCCGGCTGTGGCTGCACTCGGAAGTGGTGATGGCGGACGGCAAGAAGGTGAGCCGCGCCGCCGACAACGATTTGCGGTTGGAGGATGTGCTGGCCCTCGGCTTCGATGGGCCGACCGTGCGTTACTGGTTGCTGGCCACTCATTACCGCACCGTGCTCAACTATGCGCCGAGCGAATTGGAGCAAGCCCGGCACTGCGTGTCCCGGCTGAACCAATTCGTGGCTCGCCTGCAGCATTTCCAGTCGGGCCGGCGCAGCGGCGATCTGGATCAGGCCCTGTACGAAGCCCACAGCGGCTGGCAGGAGGCCATGGACCACGACCTGAGCATCTCCACGGCCCTGGGAAAACTGTTCGGGCTGGTCCGCCTGGTCAACCGGCTGCTGACTGCCAACGAATTGGACGGCGAGCAGGTACAGCAAGTCCTCGGCTTCGTGCGTCAGGTCAATCAGATCCTGGCAGTCATCGACTTCGAGCCGGCAGAGCAGCGCGACGAACACGTGGAGCAGTTGGTCGAGGCCCGCAACGCGGCCCGGCAAGCCAAGGATTTTGCGCAGGCCGACGCGCTGCGAGAACAATTGCAGGCACTGGGCGTCCAACTGACCGACACCCCGGCGGGAACCCGCTGGAAACGGTTGTGAAGACCCTGGCCCGCGTACTGACTGCTCACGGTTGCTTTGTCCTCAGCGCCTCCAGAATCGCGTCGGCGATGGCCTTCATGCCGCGGTCGCCGGGGTGGGCGGCGACGCCGGCATGGGAAAACTGACGTTCCGAACGGGCGAAATACGACTCGTCCTTGGCACGCGCGCCGGCTTCAACAAAAACCCCGCCGACTTCCTCGCAGGCTTGCTTCAGGATGGCGTCCTTGGCCGGGTCCGGCCAGAAACAGCTCCGCACGACGAGGACCGGATTGCTGTTCTCCCGCAATCTTCTCAAGAGCCTGTTCGTGCTCGCCTGGAACGCGGTGCGCGCGGGCTCGGTGGTCAAGGCGGGCACGTTCTCGCCCATCGCGACGATGACGAGGTCGGGCTTGAACGCCAGTTCTTTTTCCAACGCGGAATCGGCGTCGTAGGTCGTGTACTGCCGCTCGAAACTTGCGATGTTGGCGATGATCGCTTGCGGTTCCCTTCCCGCGGCCTGCGCGATCGCCTTCAAGACCCGATGCGCGTAGTCGTTGTCTTGCGTGCTGGCCGCCATGCCCCAATTGCCCAGCCAGCCGATCGCAGGCGCGGGACCGTGCCGAGTGATGCTGTTGCCCAAAAACAGGATCTTGTTCGCTTTGATCCGGTAAAACACGACGTCCGGATCGCCGGCGCGCACTTCGCCAATCACGTCCGCACCGAGTTGCACGACACAGCACATAAGGACCGAGATGACCATGCTTTTGGCGGGCAAAACGTCTTTCAACACGGCAGGCCCTTTCACTGGAGCGAGGGAGACGCGCATCGTGTTCAACGCCAACTAACTTAGCCCAACCCGGCCTTCGGCCGCAACCCGAGTAGGGCGGACGTCAGTCCGATCGCAGACGGACGAAAGTTTGGCTTGCCAAACCAAGCGAGCCGGAAATCAAGACACGAAAACGGGTAGCACGGCGCTCAACCCGTGCGACAGGAAATGAACTCCGTTCCACGACGAAGACTCGCCAGGCGGGCGCGCAAAGCCCCGCGTCCCGTTGTCGCCCGACGTCCGAATCGATAAGATCGCCGTTCAGGCGAAGCCTGTCGGAGAAAGGCGAAAACGGAGACCAACCTCCAACTCCGAGCCAGTCAGAAGCGGCCAACTTGGCAACCGGCTCATGAAAACCAACGCCACACGTCAGCTGGACAAGGCGGGGATCGCCTACGAACTGCGCGAGTACGAGGTCGATCCCGACGACCTGCGGGCAGTCAAAGTCGCCCACCAAATCGGGCTGCCGGCCGAGCAGGTGTTCAAGACGCTGGCGGTCAAGGGCGACAAGCACGGCGTCGTCCTGGCTGTGGTGCCGGGGGATCAGGAACTGGATCTGAAGGCCCTGGCGCGATTGTCCGGCAATCGCAGCATGGAGTTGGCGGCGGTCAGTCAGTTGCCATCGCTGACCGGATACATCCGCGGAGGCGTCACGGCGCTGGCGTGCAAGAAGCACTATCCGGTGTACCTCGACGAATCCGCCATTCTGTATGCGACGATCGCCGTCTCGGCCGGCATCCGCGGCACGCAAATCCTCCTGGCGCCCCAGGACTACGTGGCGGCGACCGGCGCGACGTTGGGCGCGATTGCGCGGACACCCCCGGGCTGACGCCCACCGCTGGCCGGAGTGCGGGCGGCGTCGTTTAGGAAGTCACGGTTTCGGCGCTGGGGTCAGGCTTACAGAATTCAATTTTGGCCGAGTTTGGTGCCAGCCATGTCCCACGACGCTGCTCGGCCAAAATTGAATTCTGTAAGCCTGACCCCATTTCGCGCGACCGTGCCATCGTAGACAGCGACTTTCCGTGTCAGTTTCCCGTCGGCTGCTAGTGGACTTTGTCTGCGGTTTGGGATATGTTGACAGGTCAGTGATGCGGCTCAAGCACGCTTGGCGCTGGGCCTCCGGTAGTTCAGGCCTTTTTTCGTCTCCAGCTTTCGCAGGGGGGACGCTGGGATGAACGGACGACGTTCGCGACCTGCGGCTTTTACGTTGGTCGAACTGCTCGTTGTCATCGCGATCATCGGGATCTTGGTGTCGTTGCTGCTGCCCGCGGTCCAGGCCGCTCGCGGCACGGCTCGCGCGGCCCAGTGCAAAAGCAATCTGCGGCAAATCGGGATCGCCCTGCACCACTATCACGAAGTCCACAGCGGGTTTCCCCCCGCGTTCCTCGGCGAAGCCACCGGCTGGTTGCCCAGTTGGTCGTGGACGACGTATCTGCTGCCCCACTTGGAGCAAAACGGACTGTACGACGACCTTCAAGTGATGTCGGCCGAGTTTGGGGGCGGAGCGCCGTTTGCCACGACGCCCAATGACCAGACGCAGAAGGTGCTGCCGGTTTTCGTCTGTCCGGCCGACACCGGCCCCAACCTGAATCACCACAAGAGCGGCCACGCCAAGTCCAGCTACCGCGGCGTGCTGGGCAACGAAACCCAACTCGTCACTTCGCACGCGCTCCTGATCCGCCAGAATGGCGCCTTCTTTGTGAACAGCCACGTCTCAGTCGAACACATCACGGACGGCTCCTCACAGACACTGGCGGCCGGCGAATGCCGGCTCGATCCCGGCCCGACCGGCAAACGAGGCGCCATCTGGGCCGGGATGCGCGGCCCGACGGAAAACACGCTGTGGCTGAGCGACAGCGCGTGGTTTTTGAACGCCGAACCCGATTGGTGTATCAACGGGGCGGGCGAGCAAGCGTTTTCCAGCCAGCATCCGGGCGGCGCACAGTTCGTTCTGGCAGATGGCTCGGTGCGGTTGATCTCCCAGACCATCGACGGGACGACCTTGGAACGGCTGGCGGCGAGGAACGACGGCGAGCCGGTCGGCGAGTTCTGAGCTTGGCCGGTCCCAAGTCCGCGGCGGCGGTGCAACGCGGCCCCTTTCGCGCAGCGCTTGTCCCCGTCCGGCCTTTGCGCCACGCCTCTCCAATTCGACTTGGCGGCAAGTATCCCTGGAGTATGCCCTGGATCAAGTCGCTACGCTCAAGGCCGCCCCAGGTCCCACTTCCTCCGTCATGACCTGGACCAGATGTTCCACGTCAAGCGGTTTGGGAAACCAGCCGTCGATGCCCCCGACGCCTGTGGTCACGCCCAGCGAAGCCGGATCCGTGCCGCTGACGGCGAATAACTTCAGATGCGACAGCCCCTCCGTGGCGCGGACCTGCCTGACAAACGACGGTCCGTCGCGGCGCGGCATCACCATGTCCAACAGCACGACGTCGGGTGGAGCGTGCAGCGAGAGGTAGTCCAACGCGTCCTGGCCATCGCAGGACGACGCGACGTCGAAACCGTTCAGGCGAAGGAATCCGCCCAACATTTCACGCTGGTTCTCGTCGTCTTCGATCAACAAAGCGCGAGGCACCGGCGACGACGAAGACTCGACAGCTTCCCCGGCGTCGCGGTCCAGCGACTCCAGTTCGCGAAAGACGTCCAACACGAGCTGCAAAGCCTCGCTGTCGCCGCACTCCTCCAAACGGCGGTGCAACAAATTCAGCGATAGCGCGGCCCGGTCCATTCGCTGCCGGACGGCGCGGAGCAACCGGCTGAGTTGCACGGACGCCGGCACGTCCGCCGTGAATTCAATCGATTTCAACCCCGACAACTCTTGCCGCACCACCGGAATCTCGGCCGGCGCATCAATGCCGATCCGCGCCTTGTTGCCGCGGATGCGCAGAACTTCGACGGTGACGCCCAGCGTGGGTAAGAGGATCTTTTCAGCTTCTTTGCGAGTGAGCACGAGCATGGACGGATCTCCTTATGATTTTTGCCGAGGCCAGGCGCCGCCAAGTCCCTAGCAGGTGAGGAACGAGCGTACCTTGCCACGCGAGCAATCGCCCGGCATCATGCCGGCTGGTCCGCGACGAGACGAGCAGTGGAGATCATTTCCTTGCGACTTGCAGGGCCGCATTTTGAAACATCGAGCCAATCCGGGCAAGATCAGTTTTTCGGCTGCCCGGCTGCCTGCGAAACGCCAGTCCGGATCTCTCCCCGGTTTTACGGCAATCGCGGCGTCGTCCGGGCGTGATCATCTGCCGATGACTTCGAGCGGCTTGCGTGTCATAATAGGCACTGCCGGTAAGTCGGGGAAAAGCACGTTGGCTGGGCAAGCAAGCCTCGGTGATCCAGATTTCGAGAGGACAAGGTAATGAGCGACTCTGACGGGTCTGAGTTGCCGGTGACGACGTATTTCGCCCCGGCGGGGCGGGATGAGCCGCAGGAATTCGAACGTAAACAAACGCTGGTCGCCTCGATTCCGCTGCTGCAGCGGACGATCGACGCGATGTCGGACCTGGTTGTCATCTTGAATGAGCACCGCCAGATTGTCGCGGCCAATCGGGCGCTGCTGGAGACGCTGGACTGCAAACTGCCGTCCGTGCTCGGCAAACGGCTGGGAGAACTGATGGGCTGCCAAAACGTGCCGCAGGGTCCGGACGGCTGCGGCACGGCCCCCGACTGCTCGCTGTGCGGTGCCGTGCAGGCGGTTTTGGAGAGCCAGCGCAACGACAGCTTCGTGACCCGCGAATGCCGTATTTCGCTGGCCGAGCCGAGCGGGGCGGCCCTGGACTTGAAAGTCAGCGCGACGGCGGTAAGGGCGGACGGCGAACGGTTTACGATCTGCGTGGCGAAGGACATCAGCGATCAGAAGCGGCTGGCGGTCCTGGCTCGCCTGTTCTTCCACGACGTGATGAACACGGCCGGCAGCATTCAAGGCTACACGGAACTGCTGCGCGATCGCGTGCCGCGGGATTCACCCGAGGACGAGGAGTTGGCCGAACTGGCTCAGCTGTCCGAGGAGTTGGTCGAAGAGATCCGCGCCCAACGCGACTTGACGTACGCCGAATCCGGCGAATTAGAGCCCGATTTTCAGCCGGTCGCGGCGCGCGATCTGTTGCAGCATTTGCAGAAGACGTACGCCCGGCACCCGGTGGCCCGCACCCGTGCGATCGCGCTGGCCGAAATCTGGCCGGGACAGATCGTGACCGATGCGCGCTTGCTGGGACGCGTGCTGGGCAACATGATCAAAAACGGCCTGGAGGCGATCCCCCAAGGCCAGACGGTCACCGTCCGCTGTGTGGAACGCGGAGAAGACGTCGTATTCAGCGTCCACAATCCGGGCCTGATGCCGCCTGATGTCCAGGCTCAGGTCTTTCAACGGTCCTTCAGCACGAAGGCCAAATCCGGCCGGGGCATCGGCGCGCACAGCATGAAATTGCTGGGAGAACGCTACCTGGGCGGCAAGGTCGAATTCCGCAGCGAGACGGCAGCGGGCACGACCTTTGCCATCACGCTGCCCAAGATCGCTCGCCGGCGCCCCGCGGACTGAGCGCGGTGAGCGCCGGCCTGGAAGCCCGCCCGCCTCTCAATGCATCTCGATCGTACACGAACCGATCCCGCCGCGGTAGTAGTTGAACTGCACGTTGGGATGGTCGGCCAGCAGCGACATCGGCACCGCCGAATCGGGAAGGCCCTGGGAGATCATCAGGCACGTCAATCGCTGGCCGAAGGCGTTGTCGTGCGTGCCGGCGTGCCAGATCGACACCTTCTCGGCCTTCCAAGTTTCCTGGGGGCCGACGCTGATGGCTTGGGTGGGCACCAGCGAGATGTTGCCGCCGCCGCTGGTGCGCGCGTTCTGCGCTACGGTCAGCGGATGCAGATCGACGATGCGCGTCGCCAGCTTGCGGTACTCCTCCGGCGGCGGCGGATTGTCCTTCCACTTGCCCTTGCGCCGCGGCGGATCGTTGAAGGCCCAATGCTTCACATCGCCTTGGCCGCCCTGCATCACCGCACAACGCACGCCCGTTTCCCAACTGGCGCGATACTCCCGCGTGTCGGCCTTGGGGAAATGCAGATTTGCTTCCGGCATGCGGAGCTTCTTGTCGATTCGGCTGAGGCACATGGCGCGGTCGCAACGCTCGAAGGACAACGGATGTGAAACCGGCATCTCCTTCCCGTCCAAGATCCACTCGTCCATGCCCCAGAAATGCCCGGAGCGGATAATTAAACCCAACTCGTTGACCAGCCGCACGACCAGCGGCAACTGTTCCGTCGGCCCAATGGGACCGCAGATGCCGACCGGATTGTCCTCCGTGGATTGCTTCCAAGCGTGGATGTACTCCAAGGCCTCGGCGAGATAGAAGTCCTCAAGCGTATCGTACAGGATCACTTTGAAGCCCGGCCGCGAAAGCTTCAGCATCTTCTCCGGCGTGAGCCGCGCGGCGTCCTCGATGATCTCCTGGTCCAACGTCGTATAGTCCCACCAGTCCGGCGAGATGACAGAAAGTTTCCGTGGCATGTCGAGTTCCTTATGGTTAAGAACGTAGTAACTCTTGGGATTGCAGGCCAGCATAGCCGGGCGTCAGAGAAACGCAATCGGGGCACCGGCAAAAGTGGCGACTTCCGCAGTCCGCGATCCTTGCGACGGTAGCCAAAACCACCTCCCGGATTTCGGCCCCCACGCTGCTTGTCAGCGTGGAGCCATGTTCAAGACCAGACGTCGTCCCTCCCCGCGACGCGTTCGGCCCCCACGCTGCTTGTCAGCATGGATAGACTGTTTTCCGCGGGATGCCTGAGGCGCGCGGACCTGTTCGCGCTGGACAGGGCGGCCTGCCCTTGCTATCAATGGACGTCAAAAGAGGAGAAACTGTCATGTCGAAGCGATGTGTTCGGATTGCGGTTGTAACGCTCGGTTGCGTCGCATTTTTGCTGGCTGCGAGACGCGCCGAGCCTGCCGAGCCTGCGGCGGCGCCGCGCCTTGCGGGACAGGCGGTGACGCTGGAGAATGAGGTCTGCCGGTACGAGATCGGCACGGACGGGAAGAACCGGGCGTTGGTCAACTTGGCTGACAAGCAGGACTATGCCCAAGCGGGCGCGCCGTTCATGGTGGCGGGGCAAGGGCAGAAGACGTTCGCTGCGTCGAAGGTCGAATTGAACGGCGACGTGCTGAGCGTCTCTTTTGCTGACTGTCCGAGCCAAGTCACGGCCAAGGTCGAGATCCGGCGGCGGTATTTCACGCTGGCCGTGACCGGCGTGTCGGGCGGGGAATTGGATTGGCTCCAGTTGTGCAACCTGCGCGTGAAGATGAACGAGAACGTTGGGGCGCTGGTCAACGCGGCGTGGGATGAACGCTTTGCGGCCTGCGTGCTGGCCTGCAACGACCGTACCGACGGCGGCTCGCACGGCGTGCCCACGGCGCGGGCGTACCGCGAGTACGGCATCGTGGGGGCCAAGGTGGCGATCATCGGCGTGCCGACCGGCGGACCGGAACCGGCCAGCAAGCTGTTGGACGCGATCGAAACCGTCGAGTTGGAGCAAGGACTGCCACACCCGACGATCAACGGGGTGTGGATCAAGCGGGCGCCGGAGCGGTTCGCCTCCTACCTGATGTGCGGCGGCGTGAACCAGCAGAACATCGACCAGGTGATCGAGTTCGCGCGGGGCGGGTTCGGCTGTATCGAGATCTTCTGGGAGCGGAGCACGCCGTCGTACGAGCCCAACCCGGCCCAGTTCCCCGACGGGCTGGCGGGCCTCAAGGCCGTGGCCGACAAGGTTCACGCCGCCGGGATGCAACTCGGCATGCACGTGATGCAGGGCATGGTCGGCTGGGGCTCCAAAAACGATCCCTACATTACGCCCAAGGCCGATCCGCGCTTGCTGCAGAACCGCCACGCGACGCTGGCGGCTCCGCTGGATACAACCAGCACCGAAATCCGCGTGCGGGAGTCGGCCGGCGGCTGGCCGGAGAAGGGGGATCTGTACATCGAGGGCGAAATCGTCCGCTACGAGAAGCTCACGCCCAACGGCTTCGCCCAGTGCCAACGCGGGTTGCACAAGACCACGGTCGTCGCGCACGCGGAAGGGACCCGTGTCGGCCACCTGCTGAACTGCTTTCCCATTTGGGGCCACACCGTGTACTGTCCGGATGTCAACAGCACGATGATCGACGAAATCTGCGACCGCATCGCGCACGTGTTCAACGAAGTGGGGGCCGATATGTCGTACTTCGACGGCGGCGAGGAGGTCGCGGTCCAGCCGCCGCACTGGCGCAACCAGGGCCGGATCGCGCTGGGCGTCCAGTCGCGGCTCCGCAAGCCCGTGATCCTGGAGGGCAACGCCCTTTACACGCACCTGTCGTGGCACGTAATCTCGCGGGGCAGCCCCAGCTACGACCCGATCTATTTCGGCCGCCGCGCGTACACGCTGCGGTTCAAAGGCCAGAACCCGGCCGGCTGGGCGCGGAACCTGTTGACCGGCGACGTGGGCTGGTTCGCGCCCCACACGCACTCCGTGGCGACCGACGCCGTGACGCCCGACGAGGTCGAACTGCTGTGCTTGAAGGCCCTGGGCGGCAAGGCTCCCATCTCGTTCAGCGTCCACGCCAACAACCTGTCGGCCAACAAGCGGATGCCGGAGATGCGGGAGATCATCCGCACGTGCGACGAACTGAAACGCCGCAACTACTTCACCGAGGCGGCCTGCGCGGAACTCCGCCGGCCGATGGCGGAGCACGTCTTGGAGCGTGCGGCCGATGGCGGCTGGGACCTGCGGCCGTTGCAGTTCGGCCCGCCGCGCGTGGTCGACGCCGCTCGGCCCGAACGGAGCGAATGGACGTATGTGAACCCGCACGGGGAGCAATCGCCGTGGGTCCGCATCCGCGCCCGGACGGCCCTGGCGCCGTTCGGATCGAAAGGCAATCTGGTGCTGGCCGACCCGGCCGCCGGGCTCCCGTTCCAGCCGGCCGGATCCGCCGCAGCCGAGCTTGTGCAAAGCGTCGAGCCTGCGGCCGAGAAGTCGCCCGACGGCGGCGGCGCGTTCTGCTATCGGGTCGAAAACCGCGGCACGTCGCGGTCCGCTTGGTGCCAAGCCACGCTGGCGTTTCCCCAGCCGCTGAACCTGACCAAGCACCGTCGCTTGGGTCTGTGGATTCGCACCGAGGGACAGGGCGGCGTTCTCAATGTGCAACTGGCTGGCACCGATTGCAGACGCGACCACTACATCCCACTGGAAAATCGCGGTTGGACTTACATCGTGCTCGACCCGCCCGAAGACGATCGCTTTTTCGACTACAAGTGGCCCTACCGGTTCACCGACCTGATGTACACGTGCAGGAACGTGTACAACAGTGTCAAGCAGTGCCATGTGTACTTCAACGGCCTGCCGCCGGGCGCCAAGGCCGCTTGCTGGATCGGCCGGATCGAGGCGCTAGAGGAACGGGCTCTGCCGCTGGTTTCCCCAACCCTGGAGGCGGGTGGCCAGAAGCAGGTGTTCCCGGTGTCGCTGCAACCCGACGAGTACCTGGAGAGCGACTGGTCCGGCGGCGTGCGCCACTTCGACCCCAACGGCGACGTGCTGGGGCAAGTCGCTCCGCAAGGAACGCTGCGGATTGCTGCGGGCGAAAACCGGGTGCGGTTTGCCAGCACGCCCGGCGACGCCGCGTCGGCCCGCGCCGAAGTCACGCTGTGTGTCCGCGGAGAACCGCTGGCCAACGCCCGGAATCAAGACTAACTAAGTGGGGCGGACTCCAGTCCGCTCGGGCAGAATGAATTCCGCCCTACGAACGAGTCGCGAGGGAGCTGAATCCATGCAACGTTTGTTTGTCGCCCTGCTGTGTTTGAACGCGACCATCGTCTGCAGTGCCGCCACGCCGGCGCCACGGCGGCCCAACATCTTGTTCGTTTACGCCGACGATCACTCGCCGAAGACCGTCAGTTGTTACGAGGGCGCCTACCCGCTGGCCCGCACGCCGCACATCGACGCGCTGGCCAAGGCGGGCGTCCGCTTTCAGGGCGCCTATCTCGGCTCGTGGTGCATGCCATCGCGGGCCTCGCTGCTGACCGGGCATCATCCGCACGCCATCCAGTCCATGCGCATGGCGGGCCAGTATCCGGGCAGCGAGTACGATCCGGAGCAGTGCCGGTTCTGGCCCGCCGAGTTCCGCCGGCGCGGATACCAGACCGCTCAGATCGGCAAATGGCACACCGGAACCGATGCCGGCTGGGGCCGCGACTGGGACTTTCAGATCGTCTGGAACCGGCCCAAGCATCCGGAGAACGCGGGCAGTTACTACGGCCGCCAAGTGACGGACTTCAACGGCCGGGAGCGGATGGTCGAGGGCTACTCGACCGACAATTACACCGACTGGGCCGTCCGCTACATCCGCGGCGAAAACCGCGATCCGGACAGACCGTGGTACCTGTGGCTGTGCTACGGCGCGATCCACGGCCCTACTACTCCCGCGCCGCGGCACAAGGGCGCGTATGCGGGTCAGAAGGCCGAACCGCCGGCGGGCATCTTCGGGCCCCGGGAGGGCAAGCCGAGCTATCTGGAGCGGACCCAAGCCTGGAAGCCGGGCGACAACGGCGAACCCGTTTTCCGCAACGGCAACAAGACCTACAGCCAGTGGCTGCAGCAGGTGAACGAATGCATGGCCGCCGTGGATGAAGGCGTAGGACGGCTGATCGAAGCGCTGAAGGCGTCCGGCCAACTGAGCAACACGCTGGTCGTCTACAGTTCGGACCAGGGGTTTGCCAACGGCGAACACGGCATGCGGCAAAAGGTGGCGCCGTACGAAGCCACCTACCGCTCGCCGCTGATCGTGAGCATGCCGGGCACGATCCCCGCAGGACAATACTGCCCGCACCCCGTCAACGCGCCCGATCTGGTCGTCACGTTCTTCTCGCAGGCCGGCATCGAACCGCCCTGGAAGATGCACGGCCGCGACATCACGCCGCTGCTGCTGGACCCGCAGAACGCCGAGTGGGACCACCCCACGCTGTACGAGCACACCGGCCAGGACTACGGTTCCGACGTGACCAAGGCCCTGTCCCGCGGCAAGGAGGCGATCCATTCCGGCGTCCCCTACTACGTCGCCCTGCGGCACGGGAGGTACAAGTACGTGCGCTATCTGGGCGCCAAGGAGCCCGACGAGTTGTACGACATCCAAACCGATCCCGAAGAACTCACTAACCTCGCCGCCCGCCCCGAACACCGTGCCGTGCGCGACCGGTTGCACCAGCTGCTGCGGCAAGAACTCGATCGCTGCGACGCCGACTTCGTGCGTCTGCGCGATCCCAGCGACGAACGCAACGATCCATCGGGCAAGCCGGTGGCACTTGCTTCTCCGTAGCGGCAGCGCTGCGCGCTGGTCGCGTCAAGACACGGCCCGAGCCCTGAAGTATCCTGCGTCAGGTCTTCCCGCCAACTGCTCGCAAGAGTAAACTACATTGGAAGCCCCAAGGACATCCTTGGAGACCATCGTGGCCGAGCCGGGTCGGTTTGTGACGGGGGCCAGTGTTATTCAGACAGCGTGAGGCAATTCCCAATGTGGGACGAGCAGACACGGCGACGTTTTGAACTGCTACGTCAGCGTGAAAGCGCGGGCGCGATCGCAGACACCGAGCGTAACGAACTCGAGTCCTTGGTTGAGGAACTTCAGTCCGCCGAAGCGACCTACCTTGCCCCGGCCACGGAGCGTCTGCGGGAGGAGCGACAAGAACTCGACACCCAGAACCGTGCCCTGGAGGCCCTGGCTCGCCGCCGAGCAACGTTGGCCCACCATCTTCACGACGTGTTGGCGGAAGCCCAGGTCGAACGGCGGGCCATTCAGGGTGAACTGGCCGCCTTGTTGGTGGGGGGGCCTGGTTCGCGACGGGACACGTAGCCCATGCGCCAAGAGCAGCGAGAGGCGTTGCGGCACCGATTCGGGTTCCGTTGCGGCTACTGTGGGGTTGCGGAGCGTGACGTGGGAGCGGAACTCACGGTGGACCACTTCCAGCCTCGCTCCCGAGGAGGCCTGCACGAGCCGGACAACTGGGTTTACTGCTGCCATCCCTGTAACGAATTCAAAGGCGACTGTTGGCAGCCTGACTCGTCCCAGCGTGTCCTTCACCCGCTTCGCGACGC
Source organism: Candidatus Anammoximicrobium sp. (assembly GCA_012515235.1). Lineage (GTDB taxonomy): Bacteria > Planctomycetota > Planctomycetia > Pirellulales > Pirellulaceae > Anammoximicrobium. The sequence continues at coordinate 53,384 of JAAYYU010000191.1, read as the reverse complement.
GATGGACTTGCACGTGGCCGAACAGGACGACGGCAGCCTGCGGGCGCTCACCGAGACCGGGGCTTTCCACATCGCACGCTTGCACCTGAATCGTCCGCAACTCATTGCGTACCGCCGGGAACGCCGTCTGCTCGAAGCTGCCCGCGACACGCAGGCGGGACTTCTCGAACGTCTGGCGTCACTCGAAGAGCAACTTCGGACACTGACGTCGAAGCTGGACCATCTGCGGAGTGGGGAGCCGGAAATCTGATCGCCGGGGCACACGCCTTGCCCGCGATCCGCCCGCCCGGCAGACCGCGCCAGGCCGCGTTTTCACCTGTTGCGCCTCAAAGATCGTCCGATCGGGCGGGGTCGGAGTTCCGCCCACATTGGCACAAGTTCCAGACCGTTGGCCAAGCGATCATTCTTCGTCATCATGACTACGCTTGTAAGCCTCGGCGAGTTCTCGATCGACGCGGTCGAACAGCCCTGGGAGCGCAAGGGCCTCTTTGCAGAAGGCCGAAAACGTGAACTTCGGATCCGTCCCGGCGGCAATGTCATCCGCGGGTCGCGGGCGGATCAGCGATGTGCGGAGGTAAACAGAGCCCTCCTCGCGACAACTGAACGCCACGGGTTCGGGCACATCGGGAGCGAGTAAGCGCGCGATCAAAAATTCTTTCCTGCAAAGATACTGTCCGGTGAAAAGGTCATCTTGAAATACGATCCGACCTTGTTGAGTACGTTATCAACGGAATCAATGAGGCATTGAAAGGATTCGAGCAGGAGATGGTCTACGGCGGCTGCGCCATCCGCACGTGCCACGGCTCCACGCCTGTCATCATCAAGGACAACATCTTCGTCAACTTCAGCACGTCGGCGATCTAAGCCAACGGGTCCGGCGACGCCCGTCATCTGCCCTCGGCCAACACGATCATCAGCGGGAACGTGATCGATCTGACCTGTGTGCGGGACGATTCCCGAACCCGGGTGGGCATCGGCGTGTCGGCGGACGATACCATCGTGAGCGACAACCAGGTTTATGTCCGCGGCGAGGTCGATCCTCTGGTCAAGGGCATGGTCCTCACGGAACCGGCCCGCAATCTCCTTGTCCACGACAATCTCATCCGCGGCTGCGGGGTCGGCCTGCAGGGTGGGAAACGGACCGGGCGCATCGCCGAGGTGATCGACTCGCGGACGTTTAAGTCGAGCGGCCCGCTGCCCTGGCCGCGGCGCCGCACCCACGAGTATCGCGGTTGCCGAATCGCCTGGTCAAGCGGAAACATCCGTAGGCGAGACGGGGAAAGAACGATGACCAGCGAGACCGCCGTCCGTTCGAGGCGGACCCCGAACGATGGCGATCACCGTCGGCTCGCATCCTCGCGATGAAACCCCTGGAAGATTCCGGCTGGCAGTTCATTTAGCATCGTTCGAGAAATAACTGTCCGATGTCACGTGAGCGGTACGGCGCTAGCCGCCGGTAATGCGGCCAACCGGAGACCGGTGGCTAGCGCCATTCCGCTCACTTAGTTCTCGAACGATGCCAAACGGAATCTCGGCACTTTTCCGCGTCGTTCATGAAGTCACGGTTTTGGTGTCGGGGTCAGGCTTACAGAATTCAATTTTGGCCGATCTTGGCGCCAGCCATATGGCACGACCCTGCTCGGCCAAAATTGAATTCTGTAAGCCTGACCCCATTTCGATCACCGTGCCGTAATCGACGGCGACGTTCCGTGGCAGTTCCCCGTTTGGTGCTTAGCGGCCGGGACCTGCGGGAATCGCGTCCGACGACCGAGACGCCTCGCTCCGGAACTCACGGATCAGCCTGGTCGCGTCCGCCGTGGGGGCCCAGACGAGGCGGCGGGCGACATAGCGGGAAAGGGGCGAACGACGGGCGTCCTGTAGCAGAGACGGCGGCAGTGCGTTGCCGGCTGACCGGGCGACGTCCTTGATGGCTGCTGCGAGCTTCTCGGCAGCGGCGACGTCGGGGGGAGTTGGAGCCTGGATCGGCGGAAGAGCGGCGGCCGGCGCCGTGGCCGCTGGCCGGTCCTGCCAGAGCGCAAGTTCCGCTGACTCGGCCCGGAAATGCGGCCAGTCGGGCAGATACAGTTCGTGAAGAAATTCGCTGCGGTGGTCGGGCAACACGGTCCGCTGCGGTTCGAAGAATCGCGCGCCGTGGTCCTCCAGGTAGCGCAGCACGCCAGCCATCGTGCCCGCGTCGTTGGGGCCGGCGATGGCGATCCGGCCTTGGTGGGCGTTGATCAGAAAGCCGCCGGGACCGACATAACGAAGTTCGTCGTCGCTGATTCGTCCCGATGCGACGCACGCCTGGCGGTCGAGCAGGATCGCGTTGTCCGCCCAGTCGCCGGCTGCGGCTTCGGCGGATCGCACGGGGAGCCGCACGCCGAACGTCTTCTCCAGGCAGGTTTGCAGGTGTTCCGCCGTGTGCCGCTGCGCCGGCGTCGCGGGGTCGCTTACGACGATCGCGAAGATGGGAGTGACGGCCCGATGCTCGGTAAAGGTGCGGAAGCGCTCGCTGATCCAGCGGGAGCCGTAGTCCAGCCCCACGTGTTTGTAACGCTGCCGTTGCAGGTATTGGTCGTACAGGGTGCGCGGTACGGCCACGCCGCGTGCCAGGTTGGGCCGGAATTGGCACAGCCAGATTGCCTGCCCGCGGTGCGGGAGCTTTTCAATCTGCGGATCGTGATTGCTGGCGGTCATGCTGAACAGCGTGACATCCGTGTCTTTGGCCGGCGGATAGGGGTAGTCGTTGTCCTGCGGCCAGATGTCCAGACTGATGCGGTGGAGTTGATGGTCCCAGTCGGCGTACGAGAACCGGCCTTTCACGTCGAATTGGCGCATGTCGATCCGTACGATCTGCTCGCCCGCGTGCAGGTCGACGTCGCTGTGGACGTCGTTGATGTAGATCGTGGCCGGCACGTCGGCAGAAGCGTGGACGTGGAAACTCACGAACTGGCAGCCGGTGGCGTCCAGCGGCGGATCGAAGGTCGTCTCGGCGTAGAACCGACCGGCGTGGATCTGCCGCTTGCCGTGCGGAATCACGGGCAGTGCGGACAACGGGGCACGGATGCGCACGCCGCTAAGAGGTTGGCCAGACGGCTGTTGACGCGTGTGTTTCTCCGGCGGCGAGATCAACTCCTTGCGAGAGCCGTCGGAGATCCACTTGGCGAATTGCTCCGGTTCGGCGAACGAGCAGCAAACCGTTTTCGGCGTGACGTCCCCCGGCGTCGTTGATCGAGTCCGCAGCTGCTCGTCGAACGACGCCAGTACGCGCTCCCGAAGCTTGTCGCCCGGCTCGGCCTGATCCGCTGGGGCGTCGGGTGATTGGCTCCACAGTCCGAGCATCTGCAACCGCTCTTGGAGTTGGCCACGCTGCGTCTTGGCGGCGTAGCGGTTGCCGAGCCGCTGACACAGCTCCTCGACCAGCAACGCCTGCGTAAGGAACTGCTCCAGGTCGCGCCGGTATGGGGATGGTTCCACACGCAATTCGCGCGGGCCGCTTTGGGGGTGCCGGTACTGGAGGACGACCGCGCGTGCCTCGCCGACGCTGTCGAGGATACGGAGTTTGGTTCGGTCGTCCGCCGCCTGGGCTGCCGCTTCGGCACGCTGCATCAACTCGGCGGTCCGCTGTAGAAACTCGGCGTCTCGGAAAGGTTCACGGGTATGGATCAGGCGTCGCTCGATGGTTTGTTGTTTCAGCCGCAGATAATTCCGCATCGGATCGGCGGCGGGGCCGTAGTAGGCGTGGACGAACTCCTCGACCAGATCCTCCGTGTTCAGGCACGGGTCCCACAGCAGGCGGGCGTTGACCCATTGGTACAAGTCGCCGTGGCCGCCGCAGGCATAGAACACTCGGACTCCACGCTTGGCCAGGAACTTGAGCCGCTCGGCCAGCCCACCGAACCAATTGTCCGGGTAGTCGTACAGTCCCACCTGGTCCGGGAACTTCATCGCCCAGGCTGTGAATTCCTTCATTGCCGTGACGTTCAGCGGGTTGGCCCAGCCGGTCGCCGAGGTCGTGCGCGAGGTCCAGTACCAGGGGCAATACAGCACGACGACGTTCGCGGCGGGCTTGGTCTCCAGCGGCGGGCGGGTCGTGTTGCCGTAAGCCAGCGCCATGACCACGTTTTCCGGGTGCTTTTCGCCGACGGCGCCGGCCACCGAGTTCACCCATTTCAGATAGCGGTCGGTACACGAGCCGGGATCGAGATCCATCGCCGTACACGCGGGGCACCGGCACTCGCGCGTATCGCCGTCGGTGATGTGGAAGAACCGGCGCTGGTTCTGGTCGGCCATCCACTCCAGCGCCCGCTCGGCGGCAATCCGATGGACCGCTGGATTGCTGAGGCAGAGGGCGACGCGGCAGTTCTCCGTGTTCTTGGGCAGCCGCTTGCTGTCCTGCATGGCGTAGTATTCCGGATGCTCGTCGTAGTACTTGGCCATCGGCACCAGGTAGGGCGCAGTGTGATCGCCGCCCAGCCAGCCTTTGCCTTGGAAGTACTCGTGATTCTGCAGGGCACGAAACTCGCCCAGGCTATATTCGGTCAGCGACGCGCCCCAGCGTCCGCGATCCAGATAACCCAGCAGATCTCGCCGCTCGAAAAACGGCCGGCTGGCGATCGCCAGCGGCGGCAGCATCCCGCCGGACAGCGACTGGCGGACTTCGACCGCTTCAGAATTGCGCCAGGGGTAGAGCTTGAGCCCGGCCAGCCGCAGAAAAGCGTACGTGGCATAGATCGTCCCCTGCGGCGCGTAACCCGCCAAGGCGATGCGCCGGCCTTCGCCGCGGATCACATACCCGTCGTGCTTGACGCGTTCCAGCTCTTCGCTGCGGATCGCGCGGGCGGCAATCGCTGCCGAGCGTCCCAGGACGATCGCCGGCTGACCGGCCTCCGGCCACGCCGCGACGACCGACAGTTCCGCGCCGTACAGGTCCCGCAAGCTCGTCCGCAGCACGTCGGCCATCGACCGTTCGGCGTCGTTCGGCTCAGGCCCGGTACAGATCTGTTGCAAGTCGCGTACCGGAATCTCCGCGCCGCCGCCATCGTCGGCTGACATGGCAGCCGTCACGAAACAGACGAGAGCCAACACGAGATGGGGCAGGCCGAAGGAGTTCATCGCAAGATCCTCCTTAGTTCTTCTGGGCGCAGGGTCTTCGGAATAATCCCGCGGACGGCACAGCAGGACCACGGATGCTTTCCACCGTCGGTCCCGACTCGGCGACGGACCACCGGCTCGACGCCTCCATTCCGTCTGTTTGGCATCGCCGACGATTTGCCGCCGATGCTTCACCGGGATGGAGCTAAGTGGCGACGGAGTCAGGCACGTCACATGTTTCGGTCTCCCAAGCGGCGTGCCGGTTCGGAATCGCGCTGTTCAGCGGCGGTACCTCGCCGAAACGGAGGACGTACTCTTTGATCAATCGTTCCTCTCGCCGTTTGCGGGACTCCTTCGAGGCATGCTCTTCGAAACGATACTGCAGCCGAGACTGGGTGTGCCGCTGTCGAAACGCCTCCGAGTACCGGCGGAGAATATGGATCATAATCCCCGCCATGTGCTTGTTCCAGGAATCGATCCCCGCCTTGATGTCGATACGAGCCTGCTCCATGCTCGCCCGTTCGCCGATGTAGAGGATACCTGCCGGATCAGCGCCAAGGAACCGAGCGATGGAACATGGCGACGCCGACGCATCCACGTAGCGCAGCTGGTACACTGCATGGCTGCAGTAAACCGTGGGTTGATCGATTTCCTTCCACTCGCACCATTTTTCGCTCATCGTGACACCGTCGCAGCCAAGCCAAAAACAATCCCGCCGCGGTACCGCGGTGGCAAGACGCGGCCTGCCATTCAGACGCAAGATCGCACAGCCGGTCTCGGACGCTCGTTGATCACCGCCGTCAGATCTCCGTCCAGGCGCCGGGGATTGGCGCCGGGTAGCGGCCTTCGGCGTCGGCCTGGACGGGGGCCGGCGAGTCGGCGGTCAGACTGTCGACGTTCTTGCAGAACGTGAAATCCGAGGCCATCGCTTCGTCCCAGGTTACGACCTTGCCCGTGTGGACAGCCGCCCGGCCCATGATGGCTCCCAGGTTCGAGAGCGCCGCACGCCGGGCTTCGTTGTGCGGCCGGTCGTTGCGGATCGCGCCCAGCAGGACGTCCCATTCGGCCTGCCAAGGATTCACCGCCTCCTTTTCCGGCTGCCAGACGATGTTCTCCGGTGTGATGTTCTGGTCCTTGCAGATGAAGCACGTCGGCGCGTGGATGTCGCCGGAGAACTTCGCGCCGCACTTCGTCCCGTGGACAAAGGTGGCGAAATCGTTGTAGCAATTTCGGATGTAGCGGCCGGTGACCATCGCTTTGGTACCGTCGGCAAACGTGTACTCGATCGAGTAGCTGTCCAGGTTCTGACTGCAATCCTGGCTGCCGGCGTACCGCCCGCCGACGCCGTGGGCGGCGACCGGCCACGAGTCCTTGATCCAGAAACACTCGTCGATCTGATGGATCATCAGTTCGATGAAGATGCCGCCGGAGGACCACAGGAACTGGTACGGATGACCGGGGCTGAGCTGCCACAGCAGTTCGTTCTGGCCTTTGGGAAACGGTCCCATGCCGTAGCCGGGGTCCATGCGGTACGCGCGAATCAGTTGGATGTCGCCCATCGCGCCGTCGCGGATCCGCTGGATCAACGCTTGGCGAGCGGAGGAGTGGCGGCACATCAGTCCGGCGGCGATTTTGAGGTTCTTCTTCTCCGCCGCTTCCCCGGCGCGGATAATCCGCTTGATGCCGCCCGGATCGGCCGCGAAATCCTTTTCCATGAACACGTTGACGCCTTTTTCCACCGCGTATTCCAGATGCGGCGCACGGAAGCCGGCGTGCGTGGTCAACATGGCCACGTCGCCCGGCCGCAGGCAGTCGATCGCCTTGCGGTAGGCATGGAAACCCAGGAAGCGCCGTTCCGGAGGCGAGTCGATCCGGTCGCCTAATAGGTTGCTGAGCGCCTTGTGCGAGCCATCGAGCCGGTCCTGACGAAGGTCGGCCATCGCAAACAGCTTGACCGGCCCGCTGGCCCCGGAGGCCCGCGATTGCCGAGCGTCGCCGGCGTTTCCGAGCACCAGTCCGCCCGCCGCCATCGCGTTGGCCACCGCGCCGCTACCGCGTCCGCCGCAGCCGACCAAGGCCAGGCGAATGGTGTTGTCCTCTCCGGCGTGGACGTGCGGCAGGTCCAAGCCAGCCAAGGCGGACAGCGCGGTGACTTGGCCGGTTCTCTTGAGGAAATCACGGCGGGGCATTCCAGACGGCTTGCGCGTACTCATGGCGAGTCTTTCTTCGAACGGGGTTTTTCCGGATTCCGCTTGGCCCCAGCGCGGGGCGCAGCGTCCGTTATCGTTCCCGATCGGCGGCCGGAAGTCAAGTTGCCCTACCCGCAGCCGCCGCCTACCGGACGGACCGCTTTGCGCAGCTTGAGTTTGGGTTGGAACTTACGCGGCGGCACTTGCTTGGGGTCCGGTCTGGCTTCCGCTACCCGGTCGCCCAAAGCGATTTCGAAGCGATGCCGCAGCACGTCGTCGCCAGCGGCCGGGTGATCGGGGCCGGGAACGTTGGCCGTCTGGGCGCGATACAGGTCCAGCCAGCGGTTGATGCCGCCCGCCAGCACGTAAGCATTGACGCGCTGCACGGCCAGCCGCTTCCAGCCCTCTTCCGCGGCCTGCTCGTCGTTCGAGATGACGACCACGACAGCGTCTTCCGAGAGCCGTTGCGGCCAGCCGTGGGCCAATTCAGCGAGCGTCACCCGCCGCGCATCGACCAGGTGAAACAAGTTGTACTCCGCCTCGTTACGGACATCGGCCAAGACCAGATCGATTTGATTGTTGCGCATCATGCTCAGCACTTCGGCGGGATCCAAGTGAATCTCTCGGCTCTCCAGCCGTGCGTCCAAGGCCTGGGCCTGCCAGGCGATCTTGCGCTCGGTCGTGGGCTGGCCGATCGCCAAGGTGACGAGGGCGATTCCCAAGGCCCCCGCCACGGCCGACCGCCGCAGCCAAGTTGCTCGAAGAGACAAGGGCGGCTGTGGCTTGCCGCGGCGGAAGAATCCCTCCACGCGCTCGACAAACCAAAACGCACCGACCGCCATCGCGACAACTCCCAAGACCGCCCAGCCCGCATCGACCCCCGCCGCCTCGTTCAACGTCCAACGGCCGTGTGCGCCGGAGAAGTTCCAGAAGTTCCAGAACCCGGGCACCGTCTGCCCAAAAAGAAAAAGCCCGAACGTGACGCCCAAGACGAAGATGGCCCCATCGATCTTCAGTGTGGACATCGAGACCAGCGACGTGCCGGGGCAGTAGCCGCCGAGGATGAATCCGACTCCCAACAGCAACCCGCCCACAATCGCCGGCCCCAGGTAGGTCGCGGGGACTTCCAAGGCCCCGAAGTCCAACACGCCGATCGCCGCCGCCGCGAAGATCAACAACATCGCCGTGACGATGGCCGTGAACATCACTTTCAGCACCCGCATGTCGTGCAGATAGAACTGCGCCGCCAGGTTCCGCGCGTTGCCGAACCCGGATCGTTCCAGCACAAAGCCGAAAGCGAACCCAGTGGCCAGCGTCACCAGGATGAACGGAAGGCCTGCGAAATGAAGGGGAGCCATCGTGCCGTCTCCGTCGAGTGCGAAGTGTCGCGAGTGGTCAGTTCCACAATCGCCGCAGGGGGTAGGCCAGTAAGTAAGCGCCCGCAAACACCATCATCATGAAGGCCCAGCTGCCGACGGCGAGCACGGCGCCGCCGGACAACGCCTGGCCCGAAGTGCAGCCGCGGGCGATTCCCGCGCCGTAGCCCATGAAGCCGCCGCCCAGAAAGGCCAAGGCCCAGCGCAGCCGCGTGCTGACCGCCGGGCCTTTGATCGTCTCCGCCTTGACGCGCCCGGCCAGAGAGCCGGACACGAACCCGCCGGCGATCACGCCCAGCAACATCCAGACCATACGGTGATTGAGCGGGTTGGCGTCGCCGCCGGCTATCTTGGCCAAGTACGGATTCCGGTCGACTTGCTGCGAGGCGACTTGATCCACAGCGAACGTGGCGACCCGCGCCACGCCTCCGGACCCGCCCAGGCCCGCGCCGGACAGGTAATACGAAAGAAACAGCACGATCCCCAAAGCGACGCCTCCGGCGTAGGGGTTCCAGAGCGGGGAGGTGGCGCGTTCCTGGTTCATGACTGGGCTCCTTTCAGTTCGCCTTGCTGGCTGGGCGTCAATCCGCCGGGACGTCCCTCGCCGGCCGGCAAGTCCTCGTAGCCCGTGATCATCGCCTTGATGTTCGACAGCGGCGTGCGGCCGGTGGTCGTCAGGTAGACGTGCATTGTGACAAACGCGGCGAACAGCCAGGCGCCGAGCGTGTGGACCATGCCCAGCACGGGCAAGCCACCGACGAATTGCACGGACTGAGGCCAGTACTGCCCGCCCCACATCAGCGATCCGGTGACGATTTGCAGGGGCAAGAGTACGTTCAGGATGATCAGGTAGGTGACCTGCTGCAGCGGGTTGAGCCGCCGTTGCGGCGTCTTTTCCAGCGGATGCGGCGCCCCGCGAAAGATGCCGCTCACGTAGTGGGCGACTTGGCGGAACGCCAACGACATGAACTCGCGCGGTTCCGGAATGTAGTGCCGGATAATGCCCGTCGTCACATAGTAAAAGACACCGAGAAAGGCGTTGGCCAGCAGCAGAAATCCCAGCATGTTGTGCAGACGCACGGCCGGCGCAAAGGGGATCACGCCCAGGGTATCGGGAGCGTGAATGCTGGCTCCGGTCAGCATCAGCAGCAACACGGTTGCGGCCTGCAGCCAGTGCCAAATGCGTTCGTAGAGGGAATACAATTGCTCACGCATCTCCGGAATCCTCCGACCTACGTCTGCGGCTGGCCAGCAACCGCAGCCCCGCGTGCGTCGCCGCCCCGCAGATTACGCCCAACACCATCAGGCCGCCAAGCCAATTGACCCAGTTCCAGCGGTCATGCCCCAGGACGTACAATCCGGCACCCGCCGTCGAGGGCCGAAAGACCAGCGTCCCATCCTCTTGTCTCGCAATGTCGCCGTGCCATTCCAGGCCGCTGTCGCCGACCAGTTCCGGGAACACGCTCCCCGGCACGTGAGAGGCCAACGCGAGCGGCCGAGCCAGACGGGAATCCTCGCGATGGCACGTCCGGCAATCTCGCGTAGCCCACCTGGCGGGTCCGACGCCGTGATGCGTCGCGTAGGGTTGAATCTCGCCCGCGATCCGCGGCTCGGTCACGCCCACGGACTGCAACCGCCGGCGTGCTACGTCCGCTTTTTCCGGCGTGTCCAACACCCGTTCGCCGCGGCTCAGCTTCCCATCACGATCCAGGTCCAAGGCCGCCAGCAGTTCCGAATGATACGCACCACCCTGCAGGAACGCACGCTGCAAATCGACTTGCCGCACCGGCCGCGGGGTCGCGCCCCCCTCGACCCAATACCAGGCGGTAATCAGATTGTGCGGCGTCAGGCGGCTGCGGCCGTCCAACTCGTGACGCGGCAGCAAGACCGGCTCGAAGCCGGTGACCACGGCCGCCGGATCGGTCACTTCGCCCTGAATCCCCCGCCACGACACCTGCGGCTCGCCCGACAAGTCGACCAGCGTCCAGTCGACTTGCTGAATGGCCGGAGCGCCGGCCGCGGGCACGTGGCAGGCCTCACAACTCAGACGCTCGAAATGCACGGCGCGGTAAGGCAGCCAATCGTGCGTTTGCTCCGCGAGGTGGCAGTCCTCGCACCGCCGCATCGTGCCGGCCAGGTGGTGAGCCACCGTCCCCTGTGCGGTCTGGCCCTTGGCAAACTGATGGCTCGGCCGCAGAACATACTCGCGCAGCGACAATCGCCGCGGTTCGTACGCCAGATGCGCCGGACGGTTGCGGGGACTGGATTCAAAGAAGCTCGGATGGTTCAGCGGAAAGTGGCAGCTGGAACACTCCAACATCGCCTCGGCATGGACGTCCCAAGGCCGGGTCCGCGTCAACTTCTCGTCCAGATTGACGGCCGACTCGAACATCCGCTGGCCGGAAAACACCTGCCCCTTCGTCGCCGTCGACCACTGCCGGAACGACAGCTCCAACCGCACCGGTTCCGTTCCGCGATGAGCCAATCCATGACATTGACCGCAGTGCAAGCTGGTTGGCTCGCGGATTCCCAACCGCTCGGCAGCCACGCTGCCGTCGCTGTTGAAATCGTTGGCGACGTATTGCCAACCGGCCTCCGCTTTTCGCACCAAACCGGTGCTGGCCAGTGTCGCCGTGGCAGCCCACTGGAACCGGCCCGCTTCCAATTCCACGATGCGCGCCGCATTGTCAGCTTGTGCGGCGTGGCACAGGAAACAGTTCATCTCGGCGACGCCCGATTGCTGCCAGTCCCAATCGCGCGGTTGGCCCGTCGCCGGATCGAGCACTTGGCGATCGGGATCCACGTCTGCCGCCAGCTTCGCTGAATTGGGCGGAGCCAGTTGCTGAACGCTGCGGTGCCCGTACACCGCCGGGCCTCCGCCCACGTGCCGCCAGCCCTGCCGTTGGACCCATTCCGCTACGCCCAAATCCAAGCGGAGGTCGCCGGGCGGAGTCAGATAGCGATAGGTCAACGGGTTCCAGCGGCCAAAGCTGCCGGGGCTGTAATCCCAGGCACGCCGCTCACCCACGGCTCCCACCGCCGAGCGCTCGTCGCTGCCCAGCGAAACGTGGTAGCTGTGCGCCGCGATGTACGGCGTGTCGTGGCATCTGCCGCAAGTCTGCATCGTCGACACGGGGCGTCCCGATTGGAGCACCGACGTGCCTTCACCGTCGACCAGCACGACGGCGGGATGCAGCGGGGAAGCCAAGTCCGCCGCCGGCGCCGCCGAGGCAGTGAGGGCCAGAGTCAGCGTCATGAAGCCCAATCCACCCTTCATCGGCTCTCTCCCTTCGTTCCGCGGACCAGTTCCAGACGCCAGCGATCGCCGCGGAACGCCGGGTCGCCTTCGTAGCCCAAAGCCTGCCAGTTCAGCACGCCCTGCTCGCCGTGGCAATCGCTGCACTGCAAGGCTTTCTGTGCCGGTTGCACCATGTGCGAGAGGGGCCAGTACATCTCCGTCGCGACAAAGTCGTACTCCCCGCTGTACGGCAATCCCGTCGCCTGCGAACCCAGCCGGCAAGCCTTGTCCCAGTCAAACTCGGTCCAGTAGCCGCCCGGACCAGCCGTCTGCGGCGCCAACAGGTGCAGCAACTTTTTGTCGTAGACCTGCTTGCCGCGATGCACCTTGAAGGGCCAAATCTTGGCTTCGGGATCTTCCGGTCCGCCCAGCGGACGATTGATCTGCACCACGTGCGCCGGATCGATCTTGTCGCCGGTCAGGTACCGGTAGGCGCGGCCGTTGTACCAGTAGTACTCGGGCCGGACGTTCTGGGCGTACTGGAAGCTGCCCTTGGCCTTCAGATACACGTGTGGATCTTCTGTCCGGCCGTCTTGTCCAGCCGCCGACCAATCCCAAGACATCTTGGTCGGCGCGTCGATCGCCATCCGCGGGATGTGGCACGTCTGGCAGGCGACCGTCTGCGTGTGGGCATCCAGGCGATCGTGGCGGTGCGGACGCTCGTTGTGGCAATCCGTACAGTTGACCCGCATCCGCCGCTCGATGCACACGGACATCGCACAACCCGGGATCTGGTGCTTGACCGTGCGGTGGCAGTCCACGCATTGCAGATTGTGTTGGCCCATGTGGACGTCGATCCGCTCGCTGGGGAAGTACAGCGTCCCGTCCATGTCGCCGTGCTTGACCGCATCGGCGCCGCCGCCTTTGAAGTGGCACTCGCCACAGTTCACGCGAGTCGGACGCCCGACGCTGCGGGCCACGACCGCCAGATCCACATCGGGCTTCGGATTCCCCGCGTTCCCTTTCTGGTACGTACCGGTCTGCTCGTGGCACACCAGGCAATCCACATGATCTTCTTGGGTGAAGTCGAAGCGGTTGTCCTCCCAGCCGTAGCCGGCGTGGCAGGACGAACAGATCTTGATGTTCGGGCCCGCGTGAATGCAGAAGTTGTTGATCAGGTTCAGTTTGCCCACCCGCATCACTTCCTCGCGTCCGGGCAACTTCACCTTCTGGCCCGCCCACGTCCAGTGCGACGTCTTCATCATGTCTTTCGCGGCCTGAGGATGGCAGCGAAGGCAACCACGGGTCACTTCCGGTCCAGTCTTCAACGCATCCGGAAAGAACGCCGCGTGATCGACATGGACTGGCGGTATGGGCATCCGATCCCGCGGCGACTCTTTGGGCCGCACGTCGCGCAACACCGCCGCCAACACCGCCCCCGCCGCGGCCGCCGCGGCCGCCGTCAGCAGTCCGACCAGAACAAGACGCCGGAGTCGGAACATCGCTGCACCTTTTCCTCTTAATCCCCAAATTCGCACGAACTCGGCTACGCGCAACTGGAAAGACTATCGCCGCGGTTCCGCCTCAGCGTCGCGCAGGACCTCGCTGGATCGCCGCCGCGTGGCATCCCACAACGCGTCGCGAATCAGACATGTGCCTTGCATCAACCGCTGGTCGACGACCCAGTAGTACACGTGTTGGCCTTCTTTCTCCGTGGCGACCGCGCCTTTTTCACGCATCAACCGCAAATGCTGCGACACATTCTGCAGGCTGACACCGACGTCTTCAGCCAACTCCGACACCGTTTTCCGGCCACCCTGCAGGGCACAGAAAATCCGGAGACGGGTCCCATTGCCGAACAGAGTAAAAAAGTCGGCAAGCAAGCGGCATTCCCCGGTATTCAGCTGTACTGCCATTCCCCGTCACCTTCTCCTTCGGAGTCGAACATTATTGCATCATAAAGAAATTAAGAAGATACGCAAGTTTAGGTTGCCGAATTTCTCTGAAACAGCGGCAGGTGGTCGGCAGACGTTTTCCCATTCTTCGCCCGCAACGAGGGCCATGCGCTGCTCGCTACGATAGCGTCGAGCCGTTGTCGCGAATCACGACGGACCAAGCGGATTTCCGGGGTGACACCGGCTGCCAGCGATTATGATGGATGCCGGCCAAAGCGATCCGTCTTGAGAATTCCTCTGGGGCCGGACGCTGTCCAGTATTGTGCCGAGGCATCCATGCGTCGAGTCGCACCACGCTGTTTCTTTGTTTTCGTCGTGACGGTTTTAGCCAGCCATGTCCCGGCCGGCCAGGCTCAGGACCGTTCACTGCTGACGGTCGAACGGATTTTTGATTCGGGGGAGTTCGCCGGCGTGCCCTTCTCGGCCCGATGGGCGAAGGACGGTTCCGGATATCTGACCTTAGAACCGTCCAGCGGAGTTTCGAGCGGGCGAGATGTCGTGCTGCACGACGTGCAGTCGGGCCAGGCCAAAGTGCTGGTGCCGGCCGCGCGGTTCGTGCCGCCGGGCGAGCCGGGGCCGCTGGCGATCGAGGACTACGCGTTTTCGGCGGACGATAGTCTGGTCCTGATCTTCACCAACTCGAAACGCGTCTGGCGAAAAAACACGCGCGGCGATTACTGGCTGCTGGACCGGGCCAGCCACGAATTGCGGAAGCTGGGCGGGGATGCCAAGCCGGCGACGCTGATGTTCGCCAAGCTGTCGCCCACCGCCCGCCATGTGGCCTATGTGCGCGAAAACAACCTGTACGTCGAAGACCTTGTGAGCCGCCGAATCACGGCCCTCACGACGACCGGCAACAAACACGTCATCAACGGCACGTTCGATTGGGTGTACGAAGAGGAATTGGGGCTGCGGGATGGATTTGCCTGGAGTCCGGATGGAACAAAGATCGCCTATTGGCAGATCGACACCAGCGGCGTGCCGGAATTCACGCTGGTCAACAACACCGACGGGCTATATCCACGGCTGACGGCATTCGCTTATCCGAAGGTCGGCCAGCAGAACCCGGCTTGCCGCGTAGGCGTGGTCGCCCCAGGCGGTGGAGAAACGCGCTGGATCAACGCGCCCGGCGATCCGCGCGAACACTACCTCGCTCGGCTCTGCTGGACGCCCGACTCGAAACACCTCGTCTTGCAGCAGTTGAACCGTCGCCAGAATGCCAATCTCGTCCTGATGGCCGATCCGGGCACGGGGCAAGTCTCGACGGTTCTGACCGAACGGGACGATGCGTGGGTTGACGTCAACGACGAATGGAATTGGCTCGCGGAGGGGCGGCGTTTCACGTGGATCAGCGAACGCGACGGTTGGCGGCACCTCTATCTTGCTTTTCGTGACGGTCAGGACCTGAAGCTCGCTACACCGGGCCAGTTCGACGTGATCCGGTTGCTGCACGTCGAGGAACCACGAAACGGCTTGTACTTTCTCGCCTCGCCGGATCATCCCACGCAATGTTACCTGTATCGAATCGGTCTGGACGGCAGCAACCTCGAACGGATCACGCCCGCCGCGCAGAAGGGCTGGCACGATTACCAGATTTCACCCAGCGGGCGTTACGCCATCCATACGGGCTCCGCGGCCGATTCGCCGCCGGTCGTCGAATTGGTCGAACTGCCGCAGCATGCCACCAAACGTGTGCTGGCTGATAACGGTCCGTTGCGCAAGCGATTCGGCGAGTTGAAAAGAGCGGCTACCGAGTTCTTTCGTGTCGATATCGGCGACGGCATACGGCTGGACGGCTGGTGCTTGAAACCGCCTGATTTTGATCCGGCCAAGCAGTATCCGCTGCTGGTGTACGTGTACGGCGGGCCTGCCGGACAAACCGTGGTCGATCGTTGGGGTGGACGTAACCAGTTGTGGCATTTGATGTTGGCTCAACGAGGTTACGTGGTGATGAGCTTCGACAACCGCGGTACGCCGGCTCCGCGCGGCCGGGCGTGGCGCAAAGCCGTACACCGAAAACTGGGCGTTTTGGGGCCCGCGGATCAGTCTGCTGCGCTGCAAAAGACCCTGGCATCGCGTCCCTACCTCGACCCGCAACGCGTGGGCATCTGGGGCTGGAGCGGCGGCGGATCGGCCAGCCTGCACGCGATCTTCAAGTACCCGCAACTGTACAAGACCGCAGTGGCCGTTGCGCCGGTCCCCAATCGAAGGTTCTACGACACGATTTACGAAGAACGTTACATGGGCTTGCCGAGCGACGATCCAGACGCCTACCTGCAAGGCTCCGCCATTAACTTTGCGCATCAACTGCAGGGCAACCTGCTGCTCGTTCACGGCACGGGCGACGACAATTGCCACTATCAAGGCACCGAATCGCTCATCAACGAACTCGTCCGTCTCAACAAACCCTTCACCATGATGGCCTACCCCAATCGCTCGCATTCGATCAGCGAAGGGCCCAAGACGGCCCGCCATCTCCGCGAACTGCTCACGCGATACCTGGCGGATAGCCTTCCGACGGGGGAGGGGCAGTGATCAGTGAGCGGTCCAAGGTCAACGATAGGACACAGGGGGTGGACCTCCGTGAGTGATCAGCAATCCTCGGATGGCCGAGCCGTGCCAAGACAGGCGGTTCTGTCCGGGACAGGCGTTTCTCCAGCGCAGTTCGTATCCAGCCCCGTTTTTCGATAGGCTGTTAGATAATCAGGGCATTCGGGTCGGCAACTAATATTTCGGAGTCTTACGATCGAGGCTCTCAACAAAAGGCTGGGGGGGCTTCGGTTCCAGTCGTTCTTTTGACTAGCGGCTACGAGTGTCCTGTGCCAGCCGAGCGAATGGGAACCGACTTGGCATGGTTTGCGTCAAAGGCGGGTGAGTTGCGCGGGGGTTCGCCGGGGCGTTTGGCGGTGTGCCGCAGCTCGTCACGACCGTTAACCCCGGAAAACACGGCAGAAACGAGAAAATGCTATCTCTGGAGTAGGCTACGTGTTAATTGAACCGGAATAGTCGGGAATTATAATCCGCTTATTGCGCCGTGCGTGCCGAATGACTCGATTCAGTCTTTCTATATTGCCTATATTTACTTAACGCTAGCTGCCGATGCTGCTGTTATGGGCCGTCATACTGCGCTGTCAGTACGTCGGTCGGTAGCAGTTGCAATACACTTGATCCTCAACAAGCGGGTCACACAAGGGGTTGGTTCATGGCCATCCGTCGATCGCGTAGTTTGCTGTCCAAGAAACGGAAGAACCGGCGAGAACTGCTCTCGTCCTTGCAGCGCAAGTCACATCGCGACATGCAGATAGAGCGTCTGGAAGAGCGTCAGCTCTTGGCGGGTGCCAAATTGATCGGCATCCAACCCAATGACGGCGCGTTACTGCAGACGGGCGATATTCGCAATGTTGCGCCGTCCGACCTGACGTTCCGATTCGATCAGACTCAGGTGATCGACGCGACGTCGCTAGGCAGCGGCACGGCTGTGGGCGGCATCCAGATTACGCGCAGCAATCTGGACGGTGTCTTCGCGCCCGCGAAGGTCTCCAGCGACTTTGGCACGGGTCTGGAAGGCGTGCTGATCGAGTTCTCGGCCGTTCGCTTGGGCGACGATCAAAACGGCATTACGCTGTCGATCACCAAGAGCGATTTTGGGGGGCCGGGCCTTCCGGGGATCAGCGTCATCGGGCGGACGATCAATGTCAGCCTGAACGTGAACAGGAACAACCAGACGACGGCGCTTGATCTGGTCAATGCGTTGCAGAACAGCGCCGAGGCCAGCAATCTGATTTCCGCGCGGATCGTGCGCGGATTGGGGTCAGTGAATATCGCCGCGACGGCGACGGCCAACAGCACGCTGGTGCTTTCCGGGGCCAACGACAAGGTCGTCCTGCCCGGCTACATCGGAGTAAGTGCCGAGCCGGCATTGAACGAGGTGATCTTCCGGTTTGCGGGTCAGCCGGAAGACGACGTGTACCGGATTGACATTTTCGGCACGGGGGCGACGCCGTTGAAGAACGTCAACGGCGAGGTCTACCAGGACGGCCAGAATTCCAGTCTCGTTTTCGAATTGGACTTGGCTCCTCAGATCGTCTCCGTCGTTCCGCAGCCTGTCGTGCGGTTGGCCGACGGCAGTCTGGTTCAGGAGCGGGACAAGATTGCGGTCTACTTCAACAATGACGACTTGAACTTGGCCAGCGCCGAGGATCCAAGATTCTACCAGCTGATCTACACCAGTGACACGCTGGAGAATACGGACGACTGGGTCTTCAACCCGGTCAACGTGCAGTACAGTGCGGACAAGGACATGGCCATTCTGACCTTTGCGTCGGATCTGGCGACGCTGGTCAATCCGCTGGGCGCGGCCGGCACGTTTCGTCTGCGGATTGGAACCGACGAAATCTCCGCGACGGTCGGAACACCGACTCCCACGCCTGCGGTTCCCATCCTGGTTACGCCGCAGACGACGGGGCAAGGCGCGTACAGCGGCGTTCCGGTCGACTTCTTGGGACTGGGCGAGATGTGGGGCCAGGCAGTCCGGATCGAGGTGCTGGAAAGCGACCACGGGGTGGACGAATTGCCGAAGGTGAGCGTGTTGGACAACGTCATCACGGTCAACTTGAACACCAACGCCGCGGCCGGCAACGTCTACAGTCCCAGCACGGCCCAGCAACTGGTGGACGCGATCAACAGTCACTTTGCGGCCGGCCAACTGGTGCGGGCCAGCCTGGCGACAAGCGTTCCGGGAGCGGGAGCGACGGTCATTACCGGCGTGCCGCACATGCCGGTCACGCTGTTGGGCCTGGGGTCCAGCTATGACACGGCGACGAACCTGGGGACGCTGACCGAGCAGAACCAGATTGTCAAGGGGGTCATCGAGCCCCAGGTGTATCGCATGGTGCTGGTCGGCGGCAACGACGATCTGGGACATCGCGAATCGCCCGTCTCGTCGCACTTGCCGGACGGCAGCGCCGACAAAAACTCCGGCATCACGCGGATGGAGTACAACTTCCGGCAGGACATGGGCTTCATCCGCGACTCGCAGGGGAATCCTCAGTCGGCGTTCAACCTGATCACGGAAACTCAGAAGCGCCGGGCGCGGGAAGTGCTGCAGGTGCTGAACGACCTGACCGGCATCGAGTGGGTGGAGACGGAACGCGACGGCGTGATCATCGCCTCCGGCGACAGCGCGGCGTTCAACCCGAATCAGCCACTGCTGGTGTTTGACATCAACCTGGACGACCGTTTCAACGGCGGCTGGTTCCGTTCGGCCTTGAGCGGCGTCACGGGCTATCTGGGCCTGGGCAGCGCCCTGGACCTGCCGGGGCTGGCGGTCGGCGACATCGACGCGAATCGGGCCACGCCAGGGTACGAAGTCCGCGGCAGCGACGACGATCTGGACTTCGACAACCGGCTCGAACCCACGGTGCTCAGCGACCACGACGTCTTGCATCTGCGGCACATGTATTTCCCGGAGAGCAAGGACATCGACGTGTTCCGGTTCGAGATCCCCACGATTGCCGGCCGGCCGGACGCGCTGGGCCGTTTGACGGTCGAGACGATGGCCGAACGGCAACTGCAGGCCAGTTCCCTCGATACCGTCGTCACGCTGTGGCGGGAGAACGCGGACGGGTCGCGCGAGCTGATTGCCCGGAACGACAATTACTTCGCGCGCGACTCGTATCTGGAACTGGAACTGGGCGCCGGCGTGTACTACGTGGGAGTCAGTGCCAGCGGCAACGACGAGTACGATCCGATCATCGAGGATACCGGATTTGGGGGCACGACGCAGGGCGAGTACGAATTGCGATTGAATTACCGGCCGAACGCCGACGAGGCGATCTTCGATCAGGACAATCCCAACAACACGCCCACCTTTATCGATGGCGACGGGGACGGGGTTCCCGGAGGCGTCTACAATTTCTGGTTCCGGACCCAGACGCCGGAGCACACGCTGTTCGTCGACAAGTCGGCTCCCAACGGCGGGACGGGAGCGATCACGGCCCCGCACAACAATTTGCAAACCGCGTTGGCGGCGGCGAAGCCCGGCCAGATCGTGCGAATTCAAGGCACGCTGGGCCTGGACGGCCAGATCGAGACGCTGGGCGACAATCCCGCCTACCAGATCGGTTTCAACAGTCTGGGAAGCCCGTTGCCCGACGGCTCGACGATGGAGATCCCCAAGGGCGTCACCGTCATGGTGGACGCGGGCGCCGTGTTCCAGATGCGGCGGGCCCGCATCGGCGTGGGCAGCAGTGCGGCGGGCATCGAGCGCAGCGGCGGGTCGTTGCAGGTGTTGGGCGCGCCGATCCTGCTGACGGACAGCAACGGGAGCGGCGGCCTGGACATCGACGACGAGGCCGTGGAGGACGCCAGCGGCGCGTGGGCTCCTGGCAGCGTGTACTTCACGTCTTACAACGACCAGCAAATCGGCTTGGATACCAATCCCTACGTCACTTCGCCGCAGGACGGCGACTGGGGCGGCATCGAATTCCGCCGCGACGTGGACCGCACGCAGGGCTATTTCCAGTGGTCCAACGAGGGCATCTTTCTGGACTACGTCAATCACGCCGACATCCGCTACGGCGGCGGCAGCGTGCTGATCAACTCCGTCCCCCGTGTGTTCAACCCGATTCACATGACCGACGCCCGGCCGACGGTGACCTACAACACGATCTCGCAGAGCGCCGATGCGTCGATGTCCGCCAGCCCGGACAGCTTTGAAGAGTCCAATTTCCACGCCCCCCGCGACCAGCGGATTGCCTTTACTTCCGACTACTCGCGGATCGGTCCGGAGGTCCACCACAACCGCCTGATCGACAATTCGGTCAACGGCCTGTTCGTGCGGGTCGGCACGGAGGCGGGCAGCACGGTCCAAAAGCTGAACGTGTCCGGCCGCTGGGACGACACGGACATCGTCCACGTGATGAGCGAAAACCTGGCCATTGCCGCCCAGCCTGGCGGGTCGATGGAACGTCTGACGGCGCCGCCGGTGGTCTTGGTCATGGCCGCGGCGCACAAGGACCCGAGCGCCACCGGAGGCTCGCTCGGCAGCGTCGGAACGGACGTCAAGTACACCTACAAGCTGACGTATGTCGACCGGTTCGGCTACGAAAGTCCGGCCTCGCCGGGAGTCACCACGACGATCACGTCGGCGAATTTCGTCGCCCAGCAGCGGTCGGTGCGGCTTGCCCAGCTGCCTTCCGCGGCGGATTCCTACGTGGCTCGCCGCCTGTACCGCAGCGAGAACGACGGGCCCTTCGTGTTCGTCGCCCAACTGAACCGGCAGGACACCGTGTTCGTGGACAGCGGCGCGAAGCGGGACGGGATGCTCCTGCACGAGCCGCCGATTGGGGGCGTCGCGCTGTCGCCTCAGTTGGACGGCACCCTGGAGCCGGGAACGTACAACTATCGCATCACGTATGTCGACGCGGTGGGCAAGGAATCGCGGGCCTCGGACGTGTCGGCGAGCGTCGTGTTGGACGGCAATCCGACCGAATTTGCGCTGCCCGGACACGGATCGGTGTTGCTGGAAAGGCTGCCCGTGCCCCAGGCTTCGGAGAACTATGTCGGCCGCCGCATTTACCGCAGCACAGACACGGGGACGGGTCCCTATCGGCTGGTGGCCCAGATCGATGCCAGTTCGACGCAGTTCGTGGACGACGGCACAACGGATCCGAACGCCGTGCTCGAGGCCTCGATCATGCTGGGCCGGCCGGAGGGCCGGCTGTCCATCGATCCGTCGATCGTGGTCAAACTGGACGGGGCGCGTTTCGAAGTGGAAATGGGCGCGCAGCTGATCGCCGAGGGCGACGACGGCCGGGAGATCATCTTTACCTCGATCGCCGACGACCGCTACGGCGCCGGCGGCACATTCGACACGGGCAACGACGGGGCGGTCATCTCCGGCTCGTCGAACGATCCCGTGGCCGGCGATTGGGGCGGCATTTACGCAGCGCAACTGGCCAATTTGAGCATCGACCACGCGGTCCTGGCCTACGGCGGAGGCGTGACTCGCGTGGAAGGCACCTTTACGGCGTTCAACGTGGTGGAAATCCACGACGAAGCCGAAGCCCGCATCGCCAACTCGGTGTTCGAGTTCAACAGCCGCGGGCAGGGCGGACAGGGCGAAACCGACCGCTTCGGACGCGGGTTCAACTCGCCGGGCGTGATTTTCGTCCGGCAAGCGCAGCCGGTCATCCACAGCAATGTCTTCCGCAACAACCCGGACGACAATCCGAACACGCGTCAGCCCAATACCGCCTTGGCCACGCCGGCGATCAACATCAACGTGAACGCGCTGAATTACGTCTACAAACGCGACACCGGGCGTTCGACGGGCCTGCTCGATCGCCTCGACGGCTACCGCGACAACCAAGGCCCGCTGATCCTCCACAACCAACTGGACGACAACGAAATCAACGGCATGGTGGTCCGCGGCCAGACGTTGACCACGCAAAGCGTCTGGGACGACACCGACATCGTCCACGTGTTGTTCAGCACGGTGTACGTGTCGGACTTCCACAGCTACGGCGGCCTGATGCTGGCCAGCAGTCCGACCGAGAGCCTGGTGGTCAAGCTGTTGGGCAACGCGGGCTTCGTGGCGACGGGCGTTCCCCATGAGACGGAGGACCGCATCGGCGGCATCATTCAGATCCTGGGCCAGCCCGGCTCGCCGGTCGTGCTGACCTCGTTCCGCGACGACCGCTACGCCGCCGGCACGCGGCCGGACGGGAATCCGCAGGGGGACACCAACAACGACGGCTCGTTCAGCACCGCTCAGGCCGGCGACTGGACCAGCATCCGGCTGGATCGCTATAGCCACGACCGCAACGTGGAGACGCTGTACGAGTCGGAAGCCCGCGACGTCAATTCGCCCGGCCCGAACGGGTCGCCGGACGAAGCCCAACTGCTGGGCATCCTGGGACCGCGGGAGCACGCCAGCGACGAGAATCTGCGGCTGGGCTTCACCGTCAAGGGGTTCCTGACCGACAGCGAGGACCTGGACGTCTACAGTTTCAAGGCGATCCCCAACACCGAGGTCTGGATCGACCTGGACCGGACCACGATGGCCTTCGATCCGATCATCGAACTGCTGGACAGCGACGGCCAGGTGGTGGCCCGCTCGATCAGTTCGCTCCGCGAAGAGCTGAATCCGGACAATTACCTGGAGCCGCTGCAACGCGACGGCGAGAATCTGACCGCGCGGCAGTTGGCGGATCCCAGCCTGCTGGCTGGCGAAGGCCGCCTGATGGACAAGACGCCGCAGACGCCGGGCAGGGATTTCTACTCGGCCAATCCGCGGGATCCCGGCCTGCGCGTGCTGCTGCCCGGCGTTCCCAACCCGGAAGACCCGGATCGGCCGCTGACTTATCACGTTCGCATCCGCAGCAACGGTTCCAACCTGGACGATTCGTCGGGCGGCTTGACCTCGGGCGCTTACCAGCTGCAGATCCGGCTCCGCGAGTTGGATGAAATCGGCGGCTCGACCGTCCGCTACGCCACAATCGCCTACGCCACCAACGGCGTGGAGATCTATGGCCAACCGGCGCATTCGCCGCTCGGCGGGGAAGCCACGGAAGACACCTCGCAGAACGAGACTTCGCCGAACGCCCAGCGACTGGGCAACCTGGTCAGCGCCGACCGCGGCGTGATTTCTGTCGGCGGCGTGTTGGACAGCTGGGAAGACGGGGATCTGTCGACGCCTGACGTGGACTTCTACGAATTCGACATCGCCTTTCTGGATCCCAATGTCATTCCCCAGTACCCCATCCTGACCTATCCGACCGTCTTCGATATCGATTACGCCAACGGCGCCGGCGACCGGCCCAACACGTCGCTGCAGGTGTACCGGTTGTATGACATGAACGGGACACCCAACGACCGCACGGACGACGTCTACCGGCTGGTGTACACGGCGCGGGACGGCAACCTCGCGGAAGACCGGCCGGCGACGCCGGGTTCGTCGGACATCGAGGACCTGCTCCGCGGCACGGTCGGCGCGACCGATCCCTTCCTGGGCATCGTGGACCTGGCAATCGTGCAGCCGACCGGGGAACCCTTCAAGCCCTACCCGTACGCCACCTACCGCGTGGCGGTGTCGTCCGACGTCTGGATGCCGGACGAGATGAATCAGTTCACCTCGGCCAACGCCGCCAACCCCGATTTGCGGCTGGAGCCGATCCAGACCGTCCGCCGGATCGCGGAAGATCACATCGACTTCGGCAACAACTCGACGGCCGACCCGCCGCAGATCCCCGTGCTGTGGGACGACGAGTCGATCGTGCCGTACCAGTTGGGCGACGTCGTGCTGTACCTGGTCCGCGATGAGGGGATCGCGGGCGACAGCACGTCGACGACCGTGCTGACGGTCGATCCGTTCAGCGGGGCCCAGGAGACGCTCGTCGGCCGTTTCGGCGACGAAATCGGCGACGTGGCGATGCACCCCAACGGCTGGCTGTATTCGTATCGCCTGTCGCGCGGCGACTTCGAGAACCCCTATCCCACGTGCTACCCGCGCGACGACGCGTCGGGCAACTTCCTCTCGATCAATCCCGGCGATGCGTCGCGCGTCCGAATCCGGGACGACGGGATTGGGACCTACCGGGAGGACTTGCCGGACAATCCGGACGAGTCCATCGAGACGCATTACTGCGATCCCCCCGGCAACGAACTGGGCGACGGCATCGAGTTCAATGCGATCACGTTCTTTGGCAACCAGGACGGGCTGGCCGTCGGCGACCGCGGGTTTGCGATCTATCCCGATTCGAATCTGATTGCCGGCGTGGAGATCATCGAGAACATCCTGTACCGTTTTGTGGGCGACCAGATGAGCCCCGATTTCGGCCGCGCCGCGAGCAACCCGCAGCCGAACAAGACGGCCGACACGGCGACGGAGAAGATTTTCGAGGGGGCGGGCACGGATATCCGCGAGCGGGGCGAAGTGCTGACGGCCCCGCGGTTGGAAGCGACCTACGCGACCGGATCGCGGCTGCAACCGCCCAACCAGGACCCGGCCCTGGCGCAGAGCGACATCGAGGACGGGCAGTACTTCTCCGTCGTGGACGGCGCCAACCAGGTCACCTTTGAGTTCGACACGGGGCCGGAAATTCTGCAGAGCATCGACGTCCAGAACAACGTCTCGATTCGCGACGGCAACTTCTTCCAGTTGGACGACAACCTGTTCCAGATTGACACCGGCAGCGTGATCGACGTTTTCGGCTCAGGCGCGGCGGTGGACGGCGTGGTGGTGACGGTCAACGACGGGCGGTTCAGCGAGAGCTTCGAGTTCCGCTGGGACAGGGGCAATGCCACGCCGCCCCGGACCGATCCCAATGCCACGGTGATCGCCGTCGGCGCCGGCACGACGCCGCTGCAGATCGCCAGCGATCTGGCGGAGGCAATCAACGCCGGCAACTTGAACATCACGGCCCATGCGCCGGGCAGCCGCGTCTCGATGGAGGGCGACTCGGCGGTCTCCGTATCGTTGGGCGCCAGCGGCATTCGCGTCCGGGGCATGGCGGGCCCCGCGCCGATCCTGCAGGCGGTGGACGGGTCCCAGATCAAGGACGGCGATAATTTCTATCTGAACAGCAGTTCCGGCTACCAAACGTTCGAATTCGACACCGGGTACACGCTGGTCACTCCCGTCCGCTATCTGTTGCAGATGCCGGTGCTGGGGGGACGCGCCGTCGCCGACGGCGAGAAGTTCACCATCGGCAACAGCGTCACGGGTGAAAATCTCACGTTCGAGTTCGACCGGGACGGCCGGGCGTCGGTGCCGCCGGCCCAGGTGATCAGCTACTCGGCCTCCGATTCCGCGGACCAACTGGCGGACAAGGTCGTGGCCGTGATCGGCAACCCGGCGTTTGCGTTGAACCTGGAGCCCACGGCGCAGACTGGCGGCGTGGTGCATCTGGGCAGTACGCAGGACCACTCGCTGAACGCCTCCGCCGCCCCCAGCCTCCAGCAGCGCGGCGTCGCGGGCGGGATTACGGAAGGAGAGACGTTTACCATTCGCGACGGTTTCCGGACCATCGTGTTCGAGATGGACAGCGACGGGACGGTCGGCGATCCGGCCAACGTTCCGATCGCCTTTTCGCAGGTGGCCACCCACGACCAGATCGCCGCCAATATCATGACCGCCATCCAAGCGCAGCCGCTGGGGCTGACGCCGACCTATTTGGGCAACGGCCAGATCCATCTGGGCGGCGACGACGGGGTTCCGGCCGGCAGCCGCAACCACACGCTGGACACCACCACGGCAGCGAACATCTCCGACACCGGTCGTCCCGGCGTGAGCGACCCGAACGCGGCACCGATCGACTTCGTCATTCCGGGCCCCTCCTTCACGGCGACCCAAGTGGTCAACCGGATTGACGTGGCGATCCAGCAGGCGTCGGCCAACAAGCAGATCGAACAAGCCCTGCCCGGCAACCAGCTGTGGGACGGCCGCACGTTCGCGGTCGTCAGCCACGGGCGGACGTACACCTTTGAGTACGACGACGTGCGGAACGGGCCCGCGGGCGTGGCCTTGGGACACTATCGGATCGCTTTCGATCCCGGCGACGCCAACGCCAACCCGGCGATCCCCGCCACGACCGCTGCCGTCATGGCGACCCGGATCGAGAACGCGATCGAGGCGGCGATTCCCGCCGCGCAACTCAATCGAAACCTGGTGAACGTGGGCGTCCGCGACCGCGTCGTGATCCAGGAATACGCCGTCGACCTCACGACCCAGCAGGTCGGCGACCGCATCGTGGTCAACGGCGACAACATCGGCTTCCTCGTGGGCACCTCGGCGATCAAGGACCTGCGGGACGTCCTGGGGTTCACGCTGATCGGCAACGTCGAAGAGTCGTACGACGTGCTCGCCAACGATGCCCGCTTCGTCGACTCGGTGACGGGCGTTTCCTTCCTGCCGCAAGACTACACGGTCTGGCCAGCCAACCGGAACATGACCGACCACCTGATCGCCACGCGAGTCGCGGCGGTCGTCGGTGCGCACCCGGATTACTCGGCCAGCGGCGCCGGCGGCTTCCTGGACCGGATCAACTTTCCCGATGCGCTCGCGGCCGATTTTGCCGGCATGAGGACGCCCGGGCTGCCGCAGGTCTGGAACCAGGTGACGACCAGCGCCTCCGGCGTCTCGTCAGGCAACATCCGGATTCCGGTGCTGGCCAACGACGGGCCGTTGAATTACGCCGTCGACCGCAATTTGGACCGGCGGCAGGACGGCACGCAGACCGGATTGGCCAACAAGCTGGCCAACGCCATCGATGCGGCGTTGAACAATCCCTTCGGCATCGACGCGGCCGCCCGCGGCAAGTACGTGCGTCTGAACCGCGGCAGCGTCATCAACGTCTCGTCGATCATTGCCAAGGGCGAAGGGCCGGGCGGGCGGATCACCGGCCTGGCGACGGTGAACGGAAGCGTGTACGCGGTCAGCAACCAGGGCGGTCTGTACCGCATCGACGATCCGTTCAACGTCCGCGGCAGCGTGGACAACGACGACGTCGAGACGCGTTACATCGGCACGTCCCGCGACGACCTGCTGGGCATCGGCTTCTCGGGCTTGACGGCCGGACCCTCCAGCGTCGAGAGCCAGGCTTACCGCAACATGCTGTTCGCCACCGACTCGGCGGGCACCCTGTACGCCTTCAACACGGCGGGCGAACTCCAGCCGGTGTTCGTCAACGGGGCCACCAGCGTCAGCACGGGCACGCACGCGACCGAGATCCGGGGGTTGGCGTTTTCCACCCTGGACGAGAACCTCTTCCAGTACACGCCCGGCGGAAACCAATACCTGAATACGGCGTCCGGCACGCTGCCCGTCGTCCGGCAGTATCCCGACCCGATGGACTTCCGCGTGGGAACGTACAGCCCCACGTCGTCCCCCGCGAATCCCGACATCGGGGTGTACTACCAGCAGCGGGAGCCGGGACACGAGAACTATCAAACGGCCTTCGGCACCCAGAGCATCCACTTCGGCAAGGGCGTGGCGTACGATCTGAACGGCAACCGGCTGGGCGTGCGCAGCTACGAGTATCCGGGCGGGGCCCAGGGCTCGATCGTCAGCAACGAGTTCAGTCTGAACGGCTACGCGGCGGCCGACCGGCCCGCGCTGTACTTCAGCTACTTCCTGGACACGGAAAACGACAGCAGCGCGCCGCCCGAGGTCATGATGCGGGACGCGGTGCGGGTCTACATTTCCGACAACAACGGCGATTGGCAGGAATTGGCGACGAACAACTCGCGCCGGACGCTGGGCATCTTTGACGACGAGCTGATCGACCTGGACGCCGCCTATCGCGGCGCCACGGCTCCCGACGATGCCGTCCAGTACTTCGACGTGCAGGAACTGTACGACGCCGACGACTGGCGTCAGGTCCGCATTCCGCTGGACCAGTACGCGGGCCGGACGAACCTTCGCTTGCGGGTGGATTTCAGCACGGCCGGCGACTTCAACGTCGGCGACGTGTGGACCGGAGGCGAGGAAGTCCGCGCTGTCTCAGGCTTCTATATCCAAGACGGCGACACGGCCCAGATCGGCGGCTTGACGCTGGAGTTCGACAGCGGCTTGACGATCGTGGCGCCCACCGGCGCGGCCATTCCGGTGAACGAAGAAATGACCCTGACGGACGAATTGGGCAACACGGCAATCGTGCGTTTCGTCAACAACACCTTGACCTCGTCCGACATGGTCGTCACGGACGGCTCGCACTTGTTCGACGGCGAAGTCTTTTACCTCCACGACGGCACGACGACGCGGGGATTCGAGTTCGACAGCGGCTATATCCTGGCCGTGCCGGCCCAGGGCGGCGCGGGGATCGCCGACATGGAGACGTTCCTGGTCGATTGGGACGGGCTTCAGGACAACGACGCCGACGGCGTCGACGACAATCCGGCCGTGGCGTTCGAGTTTGACAAGAATGGGCTCTATATCGACGTCGACGGCGTTCCGGGACGGGACAACCGGATCGTCAACATCGCCGACAACCTGACGATCGTCGTGCCTGCGGGCGGCGGAGGGTCGATTACCGACGGCGAGACGATGCGGCTGACCGACGGCACGACCAGCTACACGCTTGAATTTGACAAGGACAACTCGCTGGTCAATCCGTTCGCCAATCTGCGGATCAACGCGGCGGCCAACCGCACGATCCAATTGCCGGCGGCCGGTGGCGGGGTAGGCGGCGTCCAGGACGGGGACATCGTCCGGATCGATCCGGACGGTCTGGGCGCGGTGCCGCCTGTGGTGTTCGAGTTCGACAACAACGGTCTGGCCGGCGCCGCCAACGTCATGCACTTCGATCACTTCACGACGCAAGACGTGCTGGCCGACCGCCTGGCGGCCGCGATCAACGCGCGGGCCGGCGTGCTGGGCCTGAACGCCAAGAACTTGGGCGGCGGAATCGTGGTGCTGGACGACACCACGCCGCAGACCGTGCTGGACACGTCCGCGGCGACCAACGTGGGCAACGGATTTCGGCCGCCGACGCAGGAGGAGATGGCCGAGCGGATCGTGGCGGCGCTGGACGGCGCAGACGGGAACGCAGACGGCCAGGTGCTGGGGTTGACGCTGCCCGTGGCAGCCGGCGAGATCGTCAACGGCGCAATCGTACTCGGCGGCACGCAACCAAGTCACGTCCTGAATACGCGCGGCCTGCCCGGCGTCAGCCAGACCCTTACGCCGCGCGCGGCGGACGAAGTCGCCGAGCGCATGGCCGACGCGATCAACGCCGCCTTCGGGACGACCGCCTTGCGGGCGGCCGCTCTCGGCAGCGGCATGTTGACGGTGCTGGACGCCGCTGGCGGCGTGATCCACACGGTCGACGTCACGGGCTCGCCGGGGCTGACCTTGAGCGGCGTGCCGGGCACCGATCCGCGGAACGTGGCGGTGCCGTTCTTCCCGACGGACACCGTCGATCAGATGATTTACGGTGGCGGAGCGGTCGTCGTCGATCCGCCGCTGGTGGCGGGCGCCCGGCCGGGCCTGGCCTCCGTCATCAACACTTCGGGACTGAACGTCTCGGCCACCCCCCTGGCCTTCCCGAACGACAACGTGATTGCCCTGGACGGCACGCTCACGCCGGCCAATACCGTCACCTTCTCGCCCGGCGTGACGGCCCTGCGGCCGCGGGACATCATTTCCATCTACGTCGATCAGCAGCAGACGCCCAACGACGTGGCGGAGCGCATCTTCCTGGGCATCCAGGACGCCGTGGACCGGGGCCAGTTGTCCACGCGGGTCGTCCCGCACATGAATGCGGACCTGGGCTATGACAATCCCGCCGTGCGTCCCAGCGACTACCGCTCCAACCTGATCAACGTCGAGGGCCTGCGGAGCGTGACGTTCAGTTCCGGCGCCGCGTCGGCGATCGTCGTCCAGGGAGCGACGCAGTGGAACGATGCGTCGGCGACGGACCGGGCGCTGGTCCCGTTCCACAGCGACATGACCCGCGTGCAGGTGGCCGACGAGTTGGATCGCGTCCTGGAGCAATTGTTCCACAATCCCACGCTGATCACCGAAACCGGGATCAACTATGCGGACGGCCAAACGTTCCTGCTGGAAGACGGCGTCCACGCGCCGGTGATCTACGAATTCGACAGCGGGTTTGTGTTGCAGATTCCCCCCGGCGGCGGCTCGGTGGCCGATGGCGGCATCGAGGACGGCGAGACCATCACGATCACCGATTCCTCCGGCACGATTTCGGCGACGTTCGAGTTTGACAAGGACGGCAGTCTGACGCTGCCACCGGGAACTTCGACGCGCGTAGCGATCCGGGAGACGGACAGCGCGCTGAGCATCGCGCGGACGCTGACCCAGGCGCTGCAGGCCCATCCGTTGCGAACCTCGTTGGGGCTCACGCCTCAGCAACTGAGCGGGAATCGGGTCCAGGTCGGCGGCGGGCGCGGGGCCCAGTTGAAGCTCAGTCCGGGCAGCGCGGTGACCTTGGAAGATGCCCAGCCGGGCACGTCCCCGGCCGTGACGCTGCAGTTGCCTCAAACGCTGGCCATGCAGCTGCCCGATCCGCTGACGATCCATGTTCCGCCGGCAGGCATCGTCGACGGCGAGGCGTTCACCTTGTCGGACGGCAGGAACTCCGTCACGTTTGAGTTTGAGAACATCTTCTTTGCCAACGGCGTGGCGGCCGGCAACCGCGCCGTGCTGTTTGCCCCCACCGACACGGCGGAGGACATCGGCCGGGCGCTGGTCAACGAAATCGCCAGTTCGGGCCTGTTCGTCGAGCCGACGATGCTGGGCGGCACGGGCAATATCGACCTGGGCGGCGGTTCGCGGTTCAGCCTGCAAGTGCCCGCGGCGGCTCCCAATTCGCTGATTCTGTTGGCGCCGCTGTCGCTGCAGGTGCCGGCGGGCGGCGGCGGAGAAGTCGTGGACGGCGACTACTTCACCATCACCCAGGGCGCCAACCAGTATGTGTTTGAATTCGAGAACCTGGTCGCGGTGCCCGGCGGCGACGGGCCCAGCCGGATCGGCTCGAACCTGATCGGCTACGATCCCGCCGACACGCGCGAGCAACTGGCCGACAAGATCGCGGCCGCTCTGACAGGCGTGCCCGGACTCGCCTTGACGGCGTTCCACGCCGGAGACGGAATCATCCATTTAACGGCTCCGGCGGCAACCAGCGTGACGCTGCCGCCGGTTGCCAACCACCTGTTCCAGACGGGGCCGCTGTCGCTGCAAGCGCCCACGCGCGGCGGCGTGGAAGTCGCGGACGGGGACTACTTCACCGTCATCGACGGCTCGACGCGGTTCTTGTTCGAGTTCGAGGACGTCGCGACGGTTCCGGGAGGCAACGGGGCGAGCCTCGTGAATTCGTTCCTGATCAACTTCAATCCCGCCGACACCCAGGATCAATTGGCCGACCGGATCATCACGCGACTGCAGGCCGTGGCCGGACTCAATCTCCTGCCCGAAAAGACGGCCGGCGACGTCCGCGTCCACTTGGGCGCAGTGGCCTACGACACCAGCGCGTTTACGTCCGTCACGCTGGACACCAGCCGGACGCACTTGGCACAAACGGGCCGTTCCGATGCGCTGGTGGACGGCCAGCGGCTGTTCGTCACCAACGGCACCACCGTAGCCACCCTGGAGTTGGACCTGGACGGCAGTGTGCGGCCGGGCAGCGTGGCGATCGACGTGGCCGCCGGCAGCACGCCGCACCAGATTGCCGGCGAGATCATTCTGGAGATCGAACGGGCCGCGCTGGGCGTGTCGCCGCGGGACCTGGGCGACGGCCTGATTCACGTCGGCGGTACCGCCGCCCACGATTTGGATACGGCCAGCATCCCCGCCATCACCAAACTGGGCGTGGGCGGCGCGATCCCGGACGGACTGGCGTTTTACGTCACCGAAGGCGCGGTGACCAAGCGGTTCGAGTACGACAAGGACGGCGTGGTGACGCCGGGCAGCGTGGCCATCGGAGACCTCGTCGGGCAGCGTCTGGATGATATGTCGCTGGACGAAATCGCGCTCGCCACGGTCGCCCGCATGTCGCCCGGTTCATCCTTCCTGGGGATCGTGCCGAGCTATCTGGGCGACGGCCTGATCGACCTGGGCGGGAACGACGAGAACGACGTCTTGACCGTCAGCACGAGTCTGTTGGTCGACCCGTCGCTGCCGGCGCTCCAATTCCGCGTGCCACAGCGCGGCGCGGCGGCAGCCGTGATCGACGGCGAGACGTTTACGGTTACCAACCGGACCACGGGCGCGAATTACGTCTTTGAATACGACAACGACGGTTCGACCGTCGCGGGCCGGATCGCGGTGCCCTTCTCCGCGACGGACGCCCGCAACGACGTCGCCAACGCCGTCGTCAACCGGGTGCGGGCCAACGTGCCCGGCCTGACGCCCCGGCACCTGGGTGACGGCGTGGTGGATTTGAACGCCAATCCGGCCGTGTTCGCCTTGACCTTGGCGCTGCGAGTTCCGCAACCCGGCGGCGGCGCGGGAGGCGTGATCGACCAGGAGACCATCACGGTCCGCGATTTGGCCACGGGCACAGACCGGGTGTTCGAGTTCGACAACAACGGTGCCGTCCAGTCAGGGCACGTGGCGATACCGTTCACGTCCGGGAGCACCCAGAACGAGGTCGCCCGCAATCTGGTCACAGTGTTGTCGCAGAACGTGCCGGGACTGACCGCGGTCAACCTGGGCGACGGCATTGTGAACTTGGGAGGCAATTTGGAGGACCTGGCGTTGGTCTTCGAGCCGGGGCTGCCGCTGGTGGCCAGCGGACTGCGCGGCGCCCAGACTCCCCACGTGCGCGTCATTTTCGCTCCCAGCGACGACTTTACGGGCAACGACGTAGGGACTGCGATCATCAACGCCGTCAACGGGACGCTAAACCTGGACATTCACGCCAGCGTCGGCGCGGTAGGCACGGCCGACCAGCGGCGCGTCGAGTTGACCCACACGTCAGGCTTCCCCTGGGACATCCAGTTCACCACCGGCCTGAGTTCGGTGCTACGGCTGGAGGCTCCCCAGAACATCGTCAAACAGCACGAGGACCTGTTGCGGATCGTCGGGCACGCGGTCGTCGATCCGGGACCGTTGGGCTACGAAGCCTTGGTTCCCCTGGCAGACGACATGGCGGACAACAATCCGGTGCCGATGAGGCTGGGCACGCACCTGCCGGGCGACGCGATGGGTGGATTCGATTCCGCGGCCCGCGGGCAGAACAACCGCTACGAAGGGCTCTACCTGGACGACTTCATCATCGGCTTTGCGGAACGCGGCGAGGCGGTCAGCTCCGCCGTTCTCAGCGGCAACTCGGCGTTCGTGAGCAACCCGGACGGCCAGGGCCACACCGAAGGCGAGTACCAACTGGAGATTCGCAGCGCGTCCGACGGCTCTTCCGTGCTCCGGGCCATTGGCAGCTTCGACACCAACGACCGGCTGGGCGCTGGCCAGACCATGGTCATCCAGCGCGGCCTGGACATCGCAGACGGGCAGATCTTTACGCTCAGCGACGGGGTGCAGCACGTCGTCTTCGAGTACCTGGACACCTCGATCCCCAACAACCAGCCCGAGCCGGGCCGGATCGGCATCCCGTTCACGCCCGCGGATGCGGATTATGCCATCGCGCAGCGCGTCCGCGACGCGATCAACGGGCCCGACGCCCAGGCCGTGCTGGACGTGACCGCAGCGATCGCGGACGGGACGCTGATCGGCCGCGGCAGCCCGATGTACAGCACCAGCGCCCGCGTGAACCTGTTCGGCCCGGTCACGCTGTACGTCCACGCCACCGACGTGGAGGAAGTCAACGACTCGCTGGCGACCGCCACGCCGACGGGGATCGTGGGCATTGATTCGCCTTCGTTCCTGGGCCACGGATACATCGGCGACAACGAAAACTTCCCGCTTCGCCGGGGCCTGGATGTAGACCTGTTCCGGGTCGACCTGACTTCGGGCGCGACGCTCCGCATCGACCTGGACGCATTCGAAGTCGGCTCCGAACTGGACGCCCACGTGCGGATCTTCGACGCGGCGGGAAATCCTGCGATCAACGCCTTGACCGGCTTGCCGGCGGTCAGCGACGACGCGGTGGGACCGCTGGAGTTCGCCCGGTTGGACCCCTTCCTGGAATTCGTGCCGCTGCGGTCGGGCACGTACTACATCGGCGTCAGCGGCAACGGCTGGCGGAACGGCAAGTACAACGCCGACGACAACATTGCGTACGATCCTACGGTGGTGGGCAGCGGCGTGGAAAGCGGCACGACCGGCTTCTACCAGATCGAAGTCTCGTTCGGACGCTCGACGCACACCGACTTGATCCGCTACGACGAGAAGGGCGATTCCAACCTGTTCCGCGATCAGGGCCAGATCCTGATCCAGGGCAACACCATCACGGACTCGCTGGAGTACGGAATCCGCGCCGAGGCCGGCGCGCGGAGCGGCCAGGACGGCGATCTGCCGCACCTGGGCCCCGTGCGGATGACGCCCAAGCTGAACGCGGACAACCTGGTGCCGGGCGTGGTGGTGGCGAACAACGTGCTGGCCTACAACCAGAACGGCGGTATTCGCTTTGCGGGCGATGCGAATCCGGCCGCCGTCCAGACGGCGGCCGTGCCGTTCGGCCGGATTGTGAACAACACGATCTACGGCGGCGTGCAGCCCAATGCCGAAACCGCCGCCGTCGACGTGGTCTTCATGATCGCGACTTCGGCCGGCATGGGGAACGACATCGTCGAACTTCGCCAGCAACTGCAGGTGTTCGAGAACCAGATGCTGGCGGCCAATGTGGACGCCAATTACGGCCTGGTCACCTTCCCCGATTCGAATCCGAACAGCGCCCCGCAGCAGATCCAGGACCTGGTCCCGTTCACCACGTTTACGGCGGCGGGCAGCGCGTTCAACAGCTTTCCCACGGCGGGCGCGACCGAGTACGGAAGCCTGGCCGTCCAGGAGGCGTTGAACGCCTTTGATCCGGCCACCAACTTCACGTTCCGCGTCGGCTCGCAAATCCTGCTGATCCTGGTGACCGACGAGGATGACGACAGTCTGACGACCGACGTCTCCACGTCGCTGTTGGCCCTGCAGAATGCCGATGCGACCTTCTTCGGCATCGCGCAGGATCCGAACTCGCCCTTCGCCGGCAACACGGCGCAGACGTACGGCGAGTTCGCCCGCCAGACGGGCGGCGCGTTGTTCGACATCAACGCCTTCCGGCAGAGTCCGGGCACGTTCTTCAGCTCCTTCTCGCAATCCGTCGTGAGCACGCTCAGCGGTGGCCTGGGCATCGGAATCAACGTCGAGGACAATGCCGCTCCAACCCTGCTGAACAACATCGTGGCCGGCACGTCGGTGGGCATTCGGGTCGATCTCAGTTCGGAAGCAGCCGGCACGGTCGTGGGCGGAACGCTGTACCAGGGAAATCAGACCAACCTGAACGCGACCTTCCTGAATGAAGACTTCGCGATGTACCTGGACACCGCCGACCCGCTGTTCCGGGACGTCGCCAGCCGGAATTTCTACCTGGCGGCCTTGTCCCCGGCGATCGACAGCTCGGTGGGGTCGTTGCTCGAACGGTTCGACATCAAGCAAGTGAAGAACACGCTGGGCATCGCGGATTCGCCGATCCTGGCCCCGGAGACCGACTTGACCGGGCAATTGCGGGTGGATGATCCCGCCATCGAGACGCCCTCCGGCTTTGGCGAGTACGTGTTTGTGGACCGCGGGGCGCTGGACCGGTCCGACTTCGTGGGGCCGACGGCGACGTCGGTCAGTCCGCGCGACAACGACGCCGACGGCCTGGACGCCAACCCGGCGGCGGCGGTTCTGGAATTCGACACCTCGGCCGCTTACTCCAGTTTCAGCATCCGCCTGGTGGACGGCGTGCCGCCGGCCGACCCGAACTTGGGCTCCGGCCTGCAAGATACGACCGTCGTTTCCAGCAACGTGATCCTCAAGCGGGACGGCGTCCCCTTGGTCGACGGCATCGACTATACGTTCAGCTACAACGCCACCAGCGACACCATCGTGCTCACGCCGCTGTCCGGCATCTGGGAGCCGAACCGGGCCTATACGGTCGAATTGAACAACACCGACCACTTCCGCGTGGTGGCCAAACCCGGACCGGAACTGCCGGACGGGTACGCCTTCGTCGTGCTGGACCCGACGGGGCTGAGCCAGAAATTCGAGATCGACAGCGGCTATACGCTGAGCGTGCCCCAGCCGTTTACGCTGACCGTTCCGGCGGCCGGCGGTTCGCTGGGCGGCATCTCCGACGGCGCCTCGTTCACCGTGCGGCGCACGATTCCCGGCACGGCGGTCAAGACGGCGGTCTTCGAGTTCGACAGCAACGGCGTCTGGACCGACAACAACGCGGACAGGATTCCGGACAACTATGTTGTCAACTTCAACGTGGCCAGCACGCCGGAAGAGATCGCCGCCGCCATGGTGGAACAACTGATCTTTGCCGACATCGGACTCAGTCCGAAGCACGTTGCCGAAGGCGTGATTCATCTGGGCAGCACCGCCGCGCACAGCGTGGATGTCACGCGGGCCCCGAATCTGAAATTGAGCGGGCAAGCCAGCGGCATCGTGGACGGCGACAGCTTCTTCGTCGACGACGGCACGAAGATCGTGACCTTCGAGTTCGACAACGACGGCCAGTACCTGGACGCCAACGCCGACGGCGTAGCGGACAATCCCGGCGCGACGTTGATTGCCCTCAAGGCCTCCGACACGAACGCGGAAATCGCCGCCAGGATCGGCGCCGAAATCGAGTTGGCCAAACTCGGATTGGACGCCGTGCCGATCGGCGACGGGCAGGTGCACCTGGGCGGCGTGCCCTACGTCCACATCGTCGACGTGACGCGGAGCCATCTGACGCTCTCCGGCGAGCCCGGAGTGAGTTCGGCGTTCGGGCTGCGGATTCCGTCGCGCGCCGGAGATCCGCGTCTGTACGACGATGGCAGCGGCACCGTGTATCTCAAGGACGGCGACAAGTTTACGATCAACGACGGCACGCGGACCGTGACCTTCGAGATGGATGACCTGGACGACCCGGCCGGCGGCGGCTTGACGACGGCGCCGAACATCGTGGTGGCCTATCACAGCTCGCGGTGGGGACTGCAGATTCCCACCAACGCCAACGGCACGCCGCGCGTCATCAACGACGGTTCCGGCGACCCGTACCTGGCGGACGCCCAGACGTTCACCCTGTACGACGGCACGCGGACGGTGACCTTCGAGTTCGACGACGTGGCCCGCAATCCGGGCGTGTTGTTTGGCAACGTCGCGGTGCCGTTCCGCAGCGACACGAGCACCACCAACGACATCGCAGCGGCCCTGGTGGAGGCGGTCCGCTCGTCAGCCCTGGAGGGACTCGATCCGGTGAATCAGGGCCGCGGCATCGTGACGTTGGGCGAAGCGCTGGCGTCGGCCTCGCCGTACGCCGCGGATACCACGCGGGCAGGACTGCGGACGGTGGGCGAACCCGGCGTCAATTCCGCCACGCTGGACAACCTGGCGAACGTCATCGTAGCGGCCATCCGGACCGCGCCGCTGTCGGGACTCAAGCCCGTGAACGCGGGGTTGGGCGTCGTTTTGCTGGGCGAACCGACCGACGGCACGTCACGGCATTCGCTGGATGTGTCGCAATCCGGACTGGGGAAACTGGGCGCCGCGGGGACATCGGCGGCCGTCCCGGTGCCCACCCGGCTGTACACCGAAGACTTCACGCGGCCGCTGGAAGAACAGCTGGTTCCGTTCGACGGCACGCAGGTCGCGGTCGAGATCATTCGCGCGATTGCCGGCAGCGGACTGGCCGTCACGGCCTTGCCGGCCGGCGGCGACGTCGTGCTGATCCAGGACGCCTTGCAGGTGACGGAACTGAATCCGGTGTTCGTGAGCAACGAACGGCGGCTGGCGATCAAGGATCAGGCCGGCAATCCGCTGAAAGCCAATCTGCTTTCCGGAGACACGCAGATGACGATCGTCGTCGGCGACGTGAATCTGGACTTCGGCGATGCGCCGCAGACGGCGGGGGGCCATTACCCGACCACGCTCGGCCTGAACGGGGCCGTCCACGTCGTGACGGAACCGTCGCTGTATCTCGGCCGCCGCGTTGATGCGGAACGTGACGGGCAGGTGTCCGCCAACGTCGACGGCGACAACCAGGATTCCATCGGATTCGCCGTCGATACGTCGGGGACGGTACACGTCACCGTCAGTGCCGCGCAGACGCCCGCCGTGCTGCAGTTGCCGCAGCCTTTGACCCTGCTTGTCAGCGACGGCATCACGTTGAAGGACGGCGCTATCTTCAGTGTGACCAACAACGGCCGCACGGTGGCCTTCGAGTACGACAGCGACAGCCCGCCGGACCTGGGGTCGGTAGGCTCGACCCGCATCGCGTTCGCCGCGACGGACACCGTGGATCAGGTCGCCGCGGCAACCGTTGCGGCGCTGGCCGCCAACCCGGACCTGGGGCTGCTGCCGTCCTTTGCGGGCGAGGGCGCCGTGCATCTGGGAAGCGACGGCGTCAGCGTGCTGCCGGGCCGCGGCTTGAGCGAGGCGGGAATCCCCAACCCCATCGCGGACGGCGAGACGTTTTTCCTCGAAGTGCCTTCGGCGGGCGGCGCGGTCCGGTATACCTTTGAATTCGAGAACAGCCAGCTGAACGACGGAGTCGCCAAGGGCAACCTCCCCGTGCTGTTCGACAAGAGCACGTCACAGGACGGCTACGTCCAGGCCGTGCGGACCGCGGTGCTGAACGCCCGGCTGGGTATCGCCGCCACCGACCTCGGCTCCGGTCAACTGGAGTTGAGCGGCGACGATGAAGACGGCGTCGTGATGGGCGCGTTCAACCGCAATACGGCCACGGAAGTGATCGTGACCGCCTCGGCGGACGGCCTGTTGGACGCCTGGATCGACTTCAACATCGACGGCGATTTCGACGATCCCGGCGAACAGATCCTGGCTAGCCAGCAAGTGAAAGCGGGGCAGAACACGTTTGAGGTGGCTCCCCCGGCAGACACCGTCGAAGGCCGGACGGTGGGACGTTTCCGGCTTAGCAGCCTCGGCGGTCTGAGGTCTACCGGACTGGCGCCGGACGGCGAAGTCGAAGACTACGAGGTCAACATCCTGGCGGGCACGCCGCCGCTGGCCAATGACGACAGTTACACCTCCCACGAGGACGAAACCGGCACGACCGTACTGGGCAGCGTGCTGGACAACGACAACAATGCGGCTCCGGGCGCGACGCTCAGCGTGCCAACCTATCAGACCGTCACCGCGTTGGGCTCGTTCGTCACGATGACCTCGGACGGCAACTTCCAGTACAACGCGCTCGGGGCGCCGGCCTTGCAGGCGCTGGATGTGGGTCAGTCCCTGACCGATACGTTCACCTACCGGGCTTCGGACGGCACGTTTCTGTCCTCGGCCGCCACGGTGACGATCACCGTCGAGGGACGCAACGATGCGCCGACGGCCGTCGCCGACACGCAATTCACCGACCAGAACAAGGCGATCGACATCGATGTCGTGGCCAACGACGTCGACCCCGAAAGGCACCCGCTGACCGTGACCAACGTCGTGGCCGGCCTCGGCTCGGTCACCATCGATACGGACCACAACCTGGTCCGCTACGACCCGGCAGGCCGTTTCAACGACTTGAACACCGGACAGTCGACCACTGACAGCTTTACGTACCAAGTCTCGGACGGGCACGGCGGCGTCAGCACCGGCACGGTGGTCGTGACGATCTTCGGCTTGAACGATCCGCCGCAGGCGGTGACGGATGTGTGGACGCCCGAAAACCCGATCGCCCGGACCACTGAAGCCAGCACCGTGGCGATTCCGGTGCTGGCCAACGATCTCGATCCGGAAGGCACCAAGTTGACGGTCACGGCCGTGCAGTTGGTCGGCACCAAGGGTTTGGTGACGATCAACAACCTGGGTTCCTTCGACAACACGGTGACGTATAACCCCAACGGAAGGTTCGAGTCCCTGGGCGTCGGGCAGACCGCGACGGACACGTTCCTGTACACGGTCAAGGACGAGGACGGTTACAGCACCATGGGCACCGTGACCGTGACCATCGACGGGCTGAACGACGCCCCGACCGCCGTGGCCGACTCCAACATCCGCGTGGCCCGGAACGGCGTCAAGGTCATCGATGTGCTGGCCAACGACAAAGACATCGACGGCGACACGCTGCAGGTGGATTCCGTCAACCTGGCCGGCGCCCGAGGCCTGGCCGTCCGCAATGCGGACAATACGGTCACGTACAATCCCAACGGCGCTTTCGATTACTTGAAGATGGGTCAGGAGGCGACGGACCGCTTTACGTACACGATCAGCGACGGGCACGGCGGCACCTCGACGGCCGCCGTCACGGTGACGATCTTCGGCGCCAGCGATCCGCCGGTGGCCGTCAACGACGCGGTGACGACGACCGAAGACGAATCCGTGGTGATCGACGTGCTGTTCAACGACACGGACGATTTCGGACCGAAGATCGTGGTGGCGGTGGACGAGACCGGCTTGCGCGGCAGCGTGGTGATCAATCCGCCCAACACGTCGAACAACCAGGTCGTGTACAGCCCGAACGGACAATTCGATGCGTTGAAGGCCGGCCAGACGGCCACGGAGAAATTCGCCTACACGGTCAGCGACGGGATCGGTTCGGCGGTCGGCACCGTGACGGTGACCATCCAGGGCGTCAACGACGCGCCGATTGCCAACATCGATCCAAACGGTTACACCGTGGTGCGCGGCGGCGTGTTGAACGCCAACGACGTCACCGGCACGGTGGGCGGTCCGGGCGATGACAGCGTGCTGCTGAACGACACCGATGCGGAAGGCGAGGTCGTGGAGGCGCAACTCGTGACCGGACCGCAGTACGCTGCGGCCAGCGGTTTCACCCTGAACGAAGACGGCACCTTCAGCTATCGGCACAACGGCGGCATTTCGACCTACGACACATTTACCTACCGGGCCGTAGACGTCCACGGGGCGGTCAGCCAGCAGATCGTGACGGTCGTGATCAGCATCATCGATGCGGCGGCGTCCGACTGGCAGAATCCCATCCTCCGCTGGGACGTGAACAACGACGGATATGTGTCGCCGATCGATGTCCTGCTGGTGATTAACTACATCAACAGCCATCCGGACTATCCCCCGTTGCCGGCGCCCCGGCCTACGGGCGCTCCGTTCTACGACGTGGACGGGGACGGCATCGCGAGCCCCAGCGACGTGGTGGCGGTGGTCAACCGCGTCAACTACCTGAACTCGCTGTCCGGCGGGGAGGGCGAGGGAACAGCCTCGACGGCCCTGCTCGCGGCTCAAAACGACTCCTCGGCTGGACCCGGCGTGGAAGCCGATTGGACGGCGTCCGCGCTGACCGGTCCGCCGCGCAGCGAACGGCGTCTGGACGAATCCCCGAGCCCGGTCGCCGTCCGGCCGGCGCGGTCGGAACTGCAGTTGCGAACGGCTGCGGAGCCGGACACGCTCCGTCTGGACCGCTTCGGACTGGAGGACGTGCTCGATCTGATCGCGGCCGACGTCGGCGACTCGTTCGCCGACGACTCGCCGTGGGACAACCTGTTCGCGAGCGACGAGCGTTGAGCCGCGTCCGCTTCAGAAATCGAGCCGCGCAAAGTCCGGCGCCAGCCGCTTCAGTTGTTCGGTGACATAATGCGCGACCTTCCGGGTGGTGTGCAGGGTCAGCGCGTGTTGCAGCATCTTCGTGGCTTCGGCGATGGATAGATGCCTGCCACACTCCTTGATGTACGGGATGAACGCGGGGCTCATGCTAAAGCTCCGCACGCCCATCCCCAGCAGCAGTGCGAAGGCCCGCGGCTGGCCGGCCATTTCGCCGCAAACCGTCACGGTCCGCCCCCCGGCGTTGCATTTGCGGACGACCTCCGTCAGCACCTGCAGCACGGCCGGCGC
Source organism: Candidatus Anammoximicrobium sp. (assembly GCA_012515235.1). Classification (GTDB taxonomy): domain Bacteria; phylum Planctomycetota; class Planctomycetia; order Pirellulales; family Pirellulaceae; genus Anammoximicrobium. Next base: position 11,115 of record JAAYYU010000191.1, on the reverse strand, counting down.
CAAGGGTTGGCAAAGGTGCGCGACCTTCGGATTGTCTCGATCCGCCGCCATCAGGTACTGCACCAGGTCGTTGGACCCGATCGATACGAAGTCGACCTGGGGCAGCATCGAATTGATCGAAACGGCGGCCGCGGGCACTTCCACCATCAGCCCGATCGGCACGTCGGCGAACCGCTTGCCGTCCTTGGTCAGCTTCTGTTTGACGCCCGACACCAGACGCCGCACGCGGTGAATTTCCTCCAAGGCCGTGATCATGGGGAACATCAGCCGGACCTGCCCGCCCAAACTGCGCGCGTACGCGGCGGAGCGGAGGATCGCACGCAGTTGGACCGTGAAGAAATCCGGATTCTCGAAGCACAGCCGGATGCTTCGCCAGCCCATGAACGGGTTGGCTTCGCGGTGGCCTCTGCCTACAAACGGCACGGTCTTGTCGCCGCCCAAGTCCAGGGTTCGGATCGTGACCCGATGATTCGGGCTGGAGCGAATCACGTTGCAGTATTCCTCGTACTGCTCCTCTTCCGCCGGAACGACGGGGTGCATCAGGTACAGGTATTCCGTGCGGAACAGACCGACCCCCGTGGCCCCCATCGCCTTGGCCGCTTCGGCGTCGGTGGCGCTGTTGATGTTGGCCAGCAGTTCCAGCGGCGTGCCGTCGCCCGTCGTTGCGGGCTGAGCGCGGTTTTCAACCAATTGGTCCTTGAAATCGAAGAACTCGCGTTCCAGTTTCAAGTAGGCGGCTCGCGTTTCTGCGTCCGGTTTGACCAGGACGCGGCCCTCCTTGCCGTCAACGACAATCGCGTCTCCCGTCTGCACGTGGCGGAGGATGTCGCGAACGCCGGACACGGCGGGGATGCCGCGACTGCGGGCGATGATTGCCGCATGGCTGGTTTGGCTGCCCGCCTGCGTCACAATCCCTTGGACTTCCATCGTGCCTAGGCTGACGACCTGCGACGGCAACAACTCGTCGGCCACCACGATCAAAGGCCCCTCCAAGCCTTCCGGCGCCGCCTCGGGCCGCTCCAGCAAGTGGGAATTGATGCGCAGTATGACGTCCCGGATGTCATCCAGTCGCTCCTTCAGGTACGCATCCTCGACCTGAGAAAACACGTTCCGATACAGCTCCAGCAGTTTCTGCAGAGCGGCCTGGGCCGAAATCTGCTCCTCGACGATCCACGTGCGTACGTTGTTGGTGAAAGCCGCGTCGCGGAGAATGGCAGCTTGAGCGGCAAAAATGGCGGCCGCATCACGTCCTGCCTGAGCATTAATTGCAGATTCCAGGGTCAATAACTCGTGTTTTGCCTGTTCGCAAGCCGCTTCGTATTTTGCCAATTCGGCAGATGTGTCTGCCTGGCCAACGTGCTGTGTCGCGGGATTGACGAAAATCTCGTTGATACAGAAGGCCGTACCAACCGCCACTCCCGGAGAAACAGAAATTCCTCGTCGCATGATCGGGTATCCTAACACGGAAGCCGCCGATTGATAAAGCCCGGCTTTCGCGACAGCCGCAAATCGGAGAATCCGTTGCAGATGCGACTTCCCCCCCTACCCAAATCGATTCGCAGTTGTCTATGCTGGCGGGCACAAGTATACTTAGGCCCTTTATGTTTGCCTGGACTCAAGCGGTGTGCTTTGGGAACCGGTCGAATTTTGCCACGCTAGGACCTTCCGCGAGGTGGGTTTCGCCGAGACTCCGATTGCCATAGAAGACGTACAGTATCCATTCCAATAGGGAGCGATTTGGTATGACGACGAAAGCCGAAGTGTTTGAGAAAGTCAAGGAAGCCCTGGTGGAAGCCCTGGGTGTCGACGAAGAAGAGGTTTCGCCTGCGGCGACGATGGTGGGCGATCTGGGAGCCGAGTCGATTGACTTCCTGGACATTGTTTTCCGCCTGGAGAAGGCATTTGGCATCGAGATTCCGCGTTCCGAATTGTTCCCGGAGGATGTTCTGACCAACGCTGAATACGTTCAGGAAGGCAAAGTCACGCCTGCCGGATTGGAGATGCTGAAGAGCCGGATGCCGTTTGCGGATTTGTCGAGGTTCGAGGCGAATCCGGTCGTTCAGGAATTTGGTAACCTGCTGACAGTAAATGACTTATGCCGTTACGTCGAGTCCAAGGTCGGGGCTGAATAACGGTTCGTATCCATTCCTGCCGAAGCCGTGCCGGGATCGGGATTCGACTCGTTTCCGGCCGGCACGTTTGTGACGCCCTCCAAATTCACCCTCCTGCGGTGCATCTGCGCCTGATGGATGTCATCCGGCGCTGGTATAATATTGGAACTGGTTCGGAAGGCGGACAGCGGTCCGCTGGAGTTGTCCCTGCCTTTGGCCAGCGCGGACAGTCTGTTCCTGCATCAGTAACCATTTCGTCTGGCGGTCGGCTGAGAAGGTGATTTTGGGCATGAGAAGACGCGTGGTCATCACTGGCATGGGGGCGATTAACCCCATGGGTCATGATGTAGAGACCGTTTGGACGGGTCTCAAGGAATGCCGATCCGGCGTCGGATACATGACCATCTTTGACGCCAGCAGCTTTCCGTCTCGGATCGCGGCGGAAGTCAAGAATTGGGACGTTTCGCTGGCTGGCGAAGATCCGGAAAAATGGAAGTCATGCGGTCGGCACACCAAGTTTGCCGTCGGAGCGGCGAAACAGGCGGTCGGCTCTTCCGGCATCCTGGACTCCGGAATCGATCCCCGGCGACTTGGCGTTTACCTGGGCAGCGGTGAAGGAAACCAGGATTTCCTGCGATTCAGCCAGATGGTCATCGCGGCGCTCGACGGTCCCAAACTGGACCTGTCCCGCTTCATTAAAACGGGCCTGGAAACGCTCTCGCCGATGTCTGAATTGGAGCAAGAGCCGAGTGTGCCTTCGGGTCATATCGCTGGCTTGTTCAACGCCCAGGGTCCGAACGTGAATTGCTTGACCGCGTGCGCGGCCAGCAGCCAAGCGATCGGTGAGGCCACGGAGATCATCCGACGCGGAGATGCCGACGCGATGATCGCGGGCGGCACGCACAGCATGATTCATCCGTTTGGCGTGACGGGGTTCAATTTGCTCACAGCCCTGTCCGTCAGGAACGACGAGCCAGAAAGAGCGTCGCGTCCGTTCGACCGCCTCCGCGACGGATTTGTCCTGGGAGAAGGCTCGGCCATGATCGTGCTGGAGGAACTGGAACACGCCCGGCGACGCGGGGCCCAGATTCATGGCGAGGTGCTTGGCTTCGGCTCGACCGCCGACGCTTACCGGATCACCGATATCCATCCGGACGGGCGGGGCGCGATCGCCTGCATGAGGATGGCTTTGCGCGATGCGGGCGTTTCCCCGGACGACGTGGACTATGTCAACGCCCACGGCACCAGCACCCAGGTGAACGATCGAGTCGAAACGGTGGCTTGCAAGGTCGTTTTTGGCGAGCGGGCAAAGCAGACCCCCATCTCCAGCACCAAGAGCATGATGGGCCATTTGATCGCCGCTGGCGGCGTGACCGAAATGATCGTGTGCCTGTTGGCCATCCGCGACGGTGTCATACCGCCCACGATCAACTACGAAAATCCAGATCCGGACTGCGATTTGGACTACGTGCCGAACGAGCCGCGGGAGACCAGGTGCGACATTGCACTGAACAACAGCTTCGGCTTCGGCGGGCAGAATATCACGCTGGCCGTGAGCCGGTTTCGCGGTTGAGACACGCCTGATGCTCAGGCGAAGAAGAGATGGCTCCCGTCGCTGGCCGGCCACGAGAATTCCTGCCCGCCGCTTGACGTCGGACAGGAATGGGCAACCGGCGGATGACTGCGGGACGGTCGCGCAAAAGGGGGTCGGGCTTACAGAATTCAATTTTGGCCGAGCAGGCTCGCACCATTTGGCTGGCACCAAGCTCGGTGAAAGATGAATTCTGTAAGCCTGACCCCAGCGCCGAAACGGTCACTTGATGAACGACGCGAGAAAGTGACGGAATCCCGTTTGGTACTAGTTGCCGATGCTGGGCGGATTGTCCACCAGGAAATCGCGCGGTCCACGCAGGGTGTAGTACGGATAGCCGACGGTGCCGGAGGGCGGTCCCGGCGGTTCGAATTCCGGCCGCTCGTGGCGCCAGCCTTGCGAAGCGTGGATCTCCTGCGAGATCGGGCCGCCCCCTGCGCCGCCCAGCACTCCGCCGCATCCGCCGCAGCCGCATTGGCTGGGCGGACAAGTGTTCCGCTGCAAGCAGCCGGGTGTGGTGGAAAGCAATGCCAAGATCGCGATGGTCAACAGTGTGCGGTTCATACTGCCGTATTCCTTAAAGCTGGGTCCATACGTCGTCACAACTAACATCGGCGCTAAAATCCCGAGAATCCAACAAATCGTTACCAGCGGACCGGAGTTCAGCCTTGTTCCGTGTCAAGATTTGCGGTGTGACTCGCCCCGACGATGCCGACATGTGCGTGGCAGCCGGCGCCGACGCGATCGGTCTCAATTTCTATCCACCCAGCCCGCGTTACGTGTCGCCGGAAGTAGCGGAGGCGATCGCCGGGCGGATTCCGGCTGCGGTGCTCAAGGTTGGGGTGTTCGTCAATGCTCCGGCCGATGTAGTGCGTACGATTTGCCAACAAGTCGGGTTGGATGCGATCCAATTGCACGGCGACGAATTGCCCCAGACGGCACGGGAGTTGGCCGAGCGGCGGCTGATCAAGGCGTTTCGCTGCGCCACGCCCGATCGCCAGTGGGTCACGGACTATCTGGACGGTTGCGAGGCGTTGGGCTGCCGTCTGGAGGCCGTGCTGATCGACGCCTGCCAGTCCGGAAGCTACGGCGGAACCGGACAAGTCGCCGAGTGGTCCCTGGTGCGGGAACTGCAGGCTGTCCGGGTTCCGGTCCCCATCATCCTGGCCGGAGGTCTCCGCCCGGAGAACGTGGCCGCCGCGATCGCCGCGACGCGGCCGGCAGCGGTCGACACGGCCAGCGGCGTCGAATCCAGCCCCGGCCGGAAAGACCCGGCGCGCGTCCGCGACTTCGTGCGCAATGCGCTGACCGCCTTTGCCAAGCATGACTGAACGGGGCGTTTCAGACTCGCCGTCCCCGCTTTCGAGTGGCAAGTCGCCGACCGCCCCTCCACACGGTTGCTCGGGCGGTTCGGCGACCGGGAGTTGTCCAAGCGGCCGATCGCGCCTATTATACCGCGTTGCGAAGCTGATCGTTCAAGTTCCATGATCCCAGATTCAACAGGAAGAAACCGATGCTTGCCGTAGCTGCTGAGCCGCAATTCGTCGTGCGGGATATCGCTTTAGCCGACCTGGGCCGCCGCGAAATCGAAATGGCGGAGCACGAGATGCCCGGCCTGATGGCCACGCGAAAGAAATACGGACCGCAAAAGCCCCTGGCCGGTGCGCGGGTCACGGGCTCGCTACACATGACCATTCAAACGGCCGTGTTGATCGAAACGCTCAAAGAACTCGGGGCCGACGTCCGCTGGGCCTCGTGCAATATCTTCTCGACCCAGGACCAAGCCGCCGCCGCCATCGCCGCCAGCGGCACGCCGGTGTTCGCGTTCAAAGGAGAGACGCTGGAACAGTACTGGGAGTTTACCAAGAAGGCCCTGACCTGGCCGGACGGCAGCGGTCCGAACCTCGTGGTCGACGACGGGGGGGACGCAACGCTGATCCTTCACCGCGGCTACCAGGCCGAAGACAACCCCGCGTTGTTGGACGAACCGACCGACAACAAGGAACTAGCCATCATCAACCAGGTCGTGAAATGCAGCCTGGCCGGCGATCCGGGCTTCTTCCACCGGGCGGTGAGCCAATGGAAGGGCGTCTCCGAAGAGACCACGACCGGCGTTCGCCGTTTGTACCAGATGCTCGAGCGGGGCGAACTGCTGGTTCCCGCCATGAACGTCAACGACTCGGTCACCAAATCCAAATTCGACAATATCTACGGCTGCCGCCATTCGCTGATCGACGGCATCAATCGGGCGACCGACGTGATGATCGCCGGAAAGATCGCGATGGTGTGCGGCTATGGCGACGTGGGGAAAGGATCGGCCGAGTCGTTGCTGGGGCAGCGCGCCCAAGTGTGGATCGCCGAGATCGACCCGATCTGCGCCCTGCAAGCACTCATGGCCGGCTACAAAGTGGCGACGGTGGAAGACGCCTTGCCCTACGCCGACATCTACGTGACCGCCACCGGCAGCTGTGATGTGATCACGGTCGATCACATGGCCAAGATGAAAGACCAGGCGATCGTCTGCAACATCGGCCACTTCGACAACGAAATCCAGGTCGACGCTTTGCTTCGCGTTCCAGGTATTCGGCGGACGCAGATCAAACCGCAAGTGGACGCCTATACTTTTCCGGACGGCCACACCATCTACATGTTGGCCGAAGGACGCTTGGTGAACCTGGGCTGCGCGACAGGCCACCCCAGCTTCGTCATGTCCAACAGCTTTACGAACCAGGTCTTGGCCCAAATCGATCTGTGGACGAGCAACCATGAGGTGGGCGTGTACCGGCTGGACAAACGCCTGGATGAGGAGGTTGCCCGGCTGCACTTGGAACATCTGGGGGCCAAGCTCACGAAGTTGACTCCGCAACAGGCCGACTATCTGGGCATCCCCGCCGAGGGTCCGTTCAAGCCCGAACACTACCGGTACTGAGCCTCGTTCGAGAAACAATCGTGCTCAGATGGTCGTCCGTTTCCCGATGCCGTGAGGAATGCCATGCCTGAAATCCAAGCCTTTCGAGCACTCCGTTACGATCTGGGACACGTCGGCGCGCTGAGCGATGTTGTCGCTCCACCGTACGACGTCATCGGCCCCGAACTGCAGGACCAGCTGTACCAGAAGCACCCCGCGAATGTGATTCGCCTGATCCTGAATCGGGACGAACCCGGCGACGACGACACGCACAACCGCTACACGCGCGCGGCAAGGTTCCTCAGGAACTGGTGCAGCGAAGGGCTGCTGCAGCGGGATCCGGACCCCGCTTTGTACGTCTACCACCAGACGTTCCACTACGGTGGACAGGAACTGAACCGGCGCGGCTTCATGGCCCGCATTCGCTTGGAACGGTTCGGCGAAGGAAAGATCTACCCGCACGAGGAGACCCACGCAGCAGCCAAGGCCGACCGCTTCAAATTAACGGTGGCGTGCAAGGCCAACCTCAGCCAGATCTTCGGCCTGTACCCCGACGAGGAGAACACCGCCCAGGAGATCCTGGAACGGGCGGTCCAAGGCGTGACGCCGCTCGAAGCCGTCGACCACTTGGGCGTCATCCACCGCATGTGGCCGGTCAGCGACATCAAGGTCATTGCCGAGGCGGCCGCCGTCCTGGGGACCAAGCCGATGTTTATCGCCGACGGGCATCACCGCTACGAAACCGCCTGCAACTACCGCGATCACCTGTCGGGCGGCCAGACGTTGCCTGGCAGTCACCCGGCCAACTTCGTGTTGGGCATGTGCGTCAGCATGAGCGATCCCGGCATGGTTGTGCTGCCCACGCACCGGCTGTTCCGGGGCCTGCCTCAACTGACCTCTGCAGAGTTGCAGGCAACGCTCGGGGACTGCTTCCAAGCCGATGTCGCAGGCCGCGGGCCTGAGACCGCTCACGCGGTCTGGGAGACGATCGAACTGGAAGAGGAACAAGGCGTCATCGGTTTCTACACCGCCGCAGACCAGCAGTGGACCGTGGTACGCATCACTCCTGCCGGCCGGCAGCGGATGGCCCAGGTGGCGACCGATCACAGTGCCGTCTGGCAACAGCTGGGTGTCAGCATTCTGCACCGCCTGGTGATCGAAACCTTGTTCGGGGCCAAGCAACTGCCCAAGGCCGAATACGTTCATCTGGTCGAGGAACTCGTCGACGGTCTTCGGCGTGGCGATGGTCCGGATCAGCCGTACCCGCTGGCCGCCTTGGTCATGCCCGCTACGGTCCAGCATGTCCGCAAGATCAGCGAGAGCCAGGAACGCATGCCCGCCAAGAGCACCTATTTCTATCCCAAGCTGCTGACCGGCCTGGTCATCAATCCGCTGGAATAACCGTGCGACGGGCCGTTGTCCAATTCTCGGCCTGTCGTTTCACGTGAAACGGGACTGCGTGATTTGGATCAGCTGGCGGGGCTGCGTGTTTCACGTGAAACAGGCAATCTCCGGCGTCTGTTCGTTTCACGTGGAACGTCGAGAAATGACATTCCCGATTTCGGCGGACAGTGGTTACAATCCCGGCCTCACCTGCGTGCGGCGGGGTCTGCCCCGCTGGTTGAGCGCGCCCCGACGGGGAGCGCGTGCGCAGCGTGGCTGGTTCGTCAGGGAGGACGAGCGGTTGGGAAGAATCCTGTGCGTTGCCAATCAGAAGGGCGGAGTCGGCAAGACGACGACCGCCGTGAACTTGGCCGTCGCTTTGGCCAAGTCCGGCAGCCGTACGCTCCTGGTCGATCTGGACCCGCAGTGCAACGCCACCAGCGGCCTGAATCAGACGCCGGTCGAGCATCACGCCTTGGTGCTGGACCAGCCGCTGCACGAGTCGGTCTGCCCTACGTCGGTGTCCAATCTACAACTCCTTCCCGGCAGCCGAAGCTTTCGCGACGTTGAATTGCTGTCCCAGGACAATCGGCAGACCGCACAAACCCTGGGGCGGCACCTGGCAGTCAACACCAATGCTTACGACTTCGTGTTGATCGACTGTCCGCCGTCGCTGGGCGAATTGACCCAGGCGGCGTTGGCGGCGTCCACCGAGGTGCTGATGCCTATCCAGTGCGAGTACTTCGCCATGGAGGGGCTCACGCAGATGATTCACGTCATCCGCAAGGTTATGGTCAACCAGTCGGGCCGTTTGGAATTCGGCGGCATCCTGCTGACGATGTACGACCCCCGGCTGGAGCTGACCTACGAAGTCGAATCGGAAGTACGGGATTTCTTTGGCGAGATCGTCTTCGACACCGTCATTCCGCGCGACGTGGCGGTGTCCGAGGCGCCCAGCCACGGACTGTCGGTCCTGGATTACGCGCCTCGCTCGCCGGGTACGCGAGCTTACATCGAACTGTGCATGGAGGTCTTAGACCATGAGCAAGGATCGGCGATTGGGTAGAGGATTGGCTGCATTGCTGGGAGCGCCGCTGGACGATTCGGAAGGCGTAGGGACCGGCGGCAGCGATTTGCGGGTAGCCGAGTTTCCCAGTGACGAGGACGCGCACGCTGCAGTCCCTCAGACGCCTGCCGTTTCCGGCATCCTGCAGCTGCCGATTGATCAGATCGACGGCAATCCGTTCCAACCGCGGCGGGATTTTACGGGACCGGAGATCGCCTCACTGGCCGAAAGCCTGCGGGAGCACGACCTGCTGCAACCCGTGACGGTCCGTCGCGTGGGCGAGCGTTACCAACTGATCTCCGGCGAACGACGGCTGCGAGCCGCCATCCAGGCCGGCTGGACGCAGATCCCGGCCCAGGTGCGCGAAGCCGACGACCGGCTCGTCGCCGAACTGGCCATCGTCGAAAACTTGCATCGCAAGGACCTGAACCCGATCGAAAAAGCGCTCTCGTTCAAGCGGTACCTGGAAGAACATGGTTGTTCGCAGGAGGACTTGGCTCGCCGCCTGAAGATCGACCGTTCCACAATCGCCAACCTGATGCGACTGCTGGAATTGCCCCAGGCGGTACTCGACGCCCTTCACACAGGCGACATTTCCGCCGGCCATGCCCGCGCGCTGTTGCCGCTGGGGGACGAGGCAGAACAGATCGAACTCTGCAGCCGCATTCGGCAAGAGGGCTTGAGCGTCCGGGCCATCGAGGCGGAGGTCCAGGACAAGATCCGTCAAGAGGATGGACCCGTTCTCAAGGTCGTGGGCGGCGGCGAGACATCCCGAAAACGAACCCGCAACGAGCAAACGGCGTCCTTGGAGCAGGAACTGCGGATGGCGCTCGGCACGAAAGTCGACATCCAACAGACGGCTCGCGGTCGCGGAAAGATCGTGATCCATTTCAGCAATCACGACGAATTCGACCGGGTTTTCAGCCATCTGACGGATACCGGCGTCGCCTCGTCCCTTCGCCAGGTCGGCTGACAAAGGCCGCCAGCCTTGCCGTCCGCGGTCGGGTTCCCCGCGATCCGTTCTGCTTGGGCGCAAGCAATCGCAGTCAACCGATTGCGTTACCGGCCATGTGCGGTTAGCATGGACGCCTGTGCCGCAGTCACGCGGGGCGTAGCGCAGTCTGGCTAGCGCGCCTGCTTTGGGAGCAGGAGGCCGAGAGTTCAAATCTCTCCGCCCCGACTGGTTGGAACATCCGCTGAATCAAGATGTTCGGACAGAAACGATGAAAGCCTATGGCATCGGTTTATCTTGAGACGTCCGTCATTGGCTATTTGGCGTCGCGTCCCGGCACGGATATCATCTTTGCCGCCAACCAACTGATGACTCTTGAATGGTGGAACGATCAGCGTTCGAGGTTTGAACTGTTCGCATCGCAAGCCGTTGTAGACGAATGCTCTGCTGGCGATCCGACGGCCGCAAAGGAACGGCTTGTCTTTCTGAACGGGATTCCTGTACTGGCCATCAATGCGGCGACTCAAAATCTCGCGCAAGAGTTGATCCGTCGCGTGGGATTGCCAGCAAAGGCTGCGGTGGATGCACTCCATATCGCAATCGCCGCATTGAATCGAATCGACTACTTGTTGACTTGGAACTGCAAGCACATCGCCAATCCCGCGTTTCGGCGTAAAATTGAAGATGTGCTGAACGACGCTGGACTTCGACCGCCCGTCATCTGTACGCCGCAGGAGATACTCAATGTTTGATGATCCAATTGTCCTCGAAACGAGAAAACGCCGCGAGGAATACGCGGCGTCATTTGGCTTCGACCTTGGTCGAATTGTTGCCGACCTGCAATCCCGTCAGGGCCGCGATGGTCGAATGGTTGTTGATCGATCGTGCATCCGAGAGTCCGAACAAGCGGATGCAGATGAGCCGCCGGTTGGGTCGCGCGCGATGGCTGCGCCGGACGCGGCGGCCATCTGATCCGTGTCGTTGAACTAAGCCGACTTCGCGTTTCGGTGCAGACTCTTTCTTGCTGGTCGAGTTCTTGGTCTTCTCTGAGCGTTGGCCTCAGCGTTGTGACGGCGTCTTCGAGGTTCTCCTGAGGGAGACTTT
>JAAYYU010000190.1 GCA_012515235.1 Candidatus Anammoximicrobium sp. | reverse complement strand
GCTTGTGCGGCATCGAAGGGCGCTTCGGCAAGCTGCGGGACGTGTCCCGCTGGAACAGCGGTCTCGTCCATCGGCCCGCCGTCCGTGGCACGAGGAGTCTGGAGTGGACCCTCAACGCCCCGTTTGAGCCCGGACTTCCGATTCTCCATCCCAATACGGATCACCCACACCGCGGCAAGAGCCGCCAGCAACCCCAACGCGAATCCGAACAGTCGCAGCAGTCGCCGCCGCCCGGATGAGAAACGAAACCGGGCGGAAACGGGCTCCACTCGACGAGCGCCGCCTGTGGCCTCCTTGGACGCGGCTTTCTCCGTCGACGACCCCGGGCCGCACTGCAGCGTGGTGGGCAGCAACGTATCCCGGCGGGCAATCGGCTGCACCGCGTCCGCCTTCTGTAGCAGGGCCGTCAAGTCGCAGGGGACGCAGAACGGCGTCAGGGCCGCAGCCACTTCCGCCGGCGTGGCATATCGTTCGTCCCGATTCCGGGCCAGCATGCGATCGACGACCGCTGGCAGACCCTCCGGCAAGTCACTTCGCCGCTGGCCGATTGACAGGGGCGTTTCGTTAGCCACCGTCATCAGCCTCTTGATCGGGCTATCCTCCTCGTGGCCCGCTAACGGCGACTGGCCGCAGAGTAGCTTGTAGAGCGTGGCTCCGAGGGAATAGATGTCGGCGCGGATGTCGACCTTGTGGCTGTCGGTGGCTTGTTCGGGCGCCATGTAGTCGAACGTGCCCATCACCTGACCGTCGCTTGTCAACTCGCGTCCTTCCGACGCCTGGGGCATCCGGAGCAGAGCCAGCCCCATGTCGAGGATTTTCACTTGCGGCGAGCCGTTTTCGTTTCGGGCAAGGATCAGGTTGGAAGGCTTGAGGTCTCGGTGGACCAGCCCTTTTGAGTGCGCGTACTGCAGGCCCAGCGCCGCTTGACGGACCAACTCGCACGCCTCGGCTGCCGGCAACGGTCCGACATTGCAGAGCAGTCGAGACAGGTCAAGCCCCTCGACAAATTCCATCACGAGGAAATGTCTTCCCTCGGACTCGCCCGCATCGGTTGCCCGCACGATGTGGGGATGTTCCGCGCTGGCAACGGCCTTCATCTCGCGTTCGAAACGGGCGACGGCCCGCTCGTCCCTGAGCCTGCCGATGTCCAGGACTTTCACGGCGACGAGCTTGTCGAGCTTGCTGTGCCGAGCCTTGTAGACGGTTCCCATCGCGCCCCGGCCCAACACAGAGAGCAACTCGTACTGACCGAGTGAGCCGAGTTGATCGGGGGGAGCGTCTTTCGGTGACGGAATGCCGGCCGGAGATGACTCGCCGCCCATTGCCTCGACGAGACCCAAGGCATGACGGAAGGCGGATTCGTGCTCGTACGGATCGAGGGGTGGGGGCTGACGGAGTTTCATGGCGAGCGTGTCAAGTTCCGCCTTCAGCCGGTTCACGCTCGACCCTAACAGGCGATCCTCTTGGGAGCCCCCAACGGATTCCGCCGCGTCCAGGTCGGCCAGTTCCTGCAACCAAGTGGTCATGGGGCGATCTCGTTCAAGGTCGTCGCGGCTCGGCATCGTTCGGAAGTTCCGTTTAGGACCGCCGTTTAATTCAGGAGACACCGAAACCGGCTCTCCCCCCTACCTATTTAACCCTTCAACGTCACACGTCTTTTTTTGAAAACGCCGGCTCAAGCCATAAACGGCTTTCAGAAAACAAGTTGCGTTCCGGGTTAACCGGTTTGGCGCGACGGCCCTGTTGCGTCGCAGTCTTCGTCATTGAGGGCACGACCAATGCCGCCTATTGGTCGTCGAGCAATTCCCGGAGGCGTCCGAGAACTCGGTACTTGGCCTGCCGAACTGCGCCATCCGACATGCCGAGTTCGTGAGCGATCTCGCTGGCGGATTGGTCGGTGAAGGTCGCTTTGCAGAACGCCTGCCACGTACGCTGCTCAAACTCAACGCGGACGCACTCCAGTGCCCGGTGGAGGACGCCACTTTCCTCGACCGACTGCTCGGAGCCGGACAACTCAGGCTGGTCAGCGGGGACCTGCTGCAGTTGCCGTTGCGCATCGGAACCGCCAGTCGCGCGCGGGCGGACGAGACGTCGATCGCAGAAACGCCGGACTTCGTTGCACGTGATCGTCCGCAGCCAGCCACGAAAACTGTCCTCTGGCCGCTCGTAACGAAATCGCTCGATCCCCTTTAACACGGCTAGGAACACGTTCTGAAGTACATCGGCCGCGTCGGAATCCTGCAAATGCGATTGCCGCGCCCAGCGATAGACGAGCGGACTGTAAATCCTCGCCAGCCGCTGCCAAGCCTCGCGATCGCCGGCTTTTGCTCGACGAACCAGACTGAGAGAGGTCGAAACAGTGCCCGGACGGACCTCGAAATCAGACATTTCACTCTCCAATCGTCGCCGTCGGGCGGGTCGAGAGCCGGAAAGGAAAACGGGACGTGCGGCGACTGCGGGATGAGCACGTTGCAGCAGCGAGACGTGGTCGGTGTCGAGCACAAAGAGGCTCACGGGCGGTCTCCCTGCTCGTCCACCTGGCGCCGGTAGTCGCGCATGTTCTGTTCAACCTCGTCCAGATCGGGATGACCACGCAAGCGACCAACCAGCGGCTTCCACGGATGGTTCTCGTGAACCAAGGGAATCTCCAGACGGACTAGTTCGGCTGCGGCGAACTTGTCACGCAGAAGCCGATTCAAGCCAGCCAGCGCCGCTTCGCGCGTGGGAGCTTCGGAGGCCGCGTCCACGCCGACGCTCGTGGCCCGATAACCGTTGGTGCCCAGTCGTTCTACCAACACGGACACTTCCATCGTGCCTCCCCCTCGTTGTCACCCGCGGAATAATCCCAGAGTCATCGGCGTTACCTAGTAGCGAATTCTACCACGGACATCGCCTGACCGGCAACGGCCTTTTGCGGGCCAGCCAGACGCTCGGCGTACGCTTTCGTGAGCGTGCGATCGCCCTCAGAATCCCGGCAGTTCGATCCGCACTTCCGCCAGCGGCCTCTTCGGCACGTGGTGAACGTCGTCGGCGTCGCGCCAGTAGGGACGCTGGTCGGGACGGCCGTCTTCCAGGACGACCGTTTCGCCGGGCCGGCCCAGGGCGACGGCCAGGAGGGCTTCCAGGTGCTCGGGCAGATTCAGGGCGGCGCGGAGTCCGGGTCGGTCGATCGAGGCGACCATGCAGCCGCCCAACCCCAATTCGGCTGCGCCCAACAGCATGGTCTGAGCGAAGCCCTCGGTTCACCACAGCCGGGAGATCGGGTACGCGTCGAAGCCCCGATCCGCGCTCACGACCGGAATCCGCTCTACCATCGCCTGGGCGATCAACAAACGATCGAACGGATCGCCGTGATGCGGGGGCAACGTCGTCAGGAGATCCGCATCGTCTACCGTGATGGGCAGGACGGTGAGGTCCAGATCGTCGATGGCACTGACCATCCACTGCCGAAAAGGCAAGGACAGGGTCAGTTTGTTGAGTCTCACCTTGATCGCCAATTCCCAGATGGAACCGGCGCTGCAGATCAGTTCGTTCTGCGGATCCTGAATCGCGGCTCTTGCCTTGTCGCTGAGTCTCGGAGGACTGTCGACGGACCATAAGATCGTGTGCGTATCGAGCAGCAATCTCATGGCATGTACTCCCGGAACTCTTCCAGCGGGGCGTCGAAGTCGGGAGCGACGAACGTCACCGTGCCCTGTAAGGTGCCCAGCCGGCGTTGCGGCGGATTAGCGACGGGAACCAAGCGTGCCACCGCTTTGGGCCCCTCGGTGATGAGGACTTCGTCGCCGGGCGAGAAGCCACGGATCAAATCCGCCAATTTGGATTGCGCTTCTTCGACACTGACGGTAGTTGTCATCGCTGGGTCTCCCTGTGCCGTTGAGCACACGCGCTAACGACACGCTGCATTGTACATGCAAATCGCCCTAAACTCCAGCGTGTTGGAGCAGCACCCTGTGCGGGGGCAGTTCGGACGAATCGCCACGTGCAAGACGGAGAAACGCTCAGAATCCCGGCAGTTCGATCCGGACTTCCGCCAACGGCCTCTTCGGCACGTGGTGGACGTCGTCGGCGTCGCGCCAGTAGGGACGCTGGTCGGGGCGGCCGTCTTCCAGGACGACCGTTTCGCCGGGCCGGCCCAGGGCGACGGCCAAGAGGGCTTCCAGGTGCTCGGGAAGGTTCAGGGCGGCGCGGAGTCCCCCTTGGTCGATCGAGGCGACCATGCAGCCGCCCAACCCCAATTCGGCTGCGCCCAGCAGCATGGTCTGAGCGACGATGCCGGTGTCCCAGTCCCAACGGCGCCAAATGCGGCTGTCGCCCAGGATCAGGATGTAGCCCGTCGGCCGCTCGCCCTCGGCCGGTCCGGGCCACGGCGTGAGGGCCGCTGCCCAACGCAGGTGCGGGAAGATCTTGGCACACTGGTCGGGCCGCCAAGCGAGCAGATACTTCAACGGCTGCCGATTGGCCGCCGACGGGCACAGACGCGTCAATTCGAGCAGTTCGACCAGCGTCTGCTCGTCCAACGGTTGCTGCTGGAACCGACGGTAACTGCGATTGCAAAGCAAGAGATCGCGAAGCATGTGGAGTCCTCGTCGAGCTTTAACCTCATCATTGAAGCCCGGCATGGTAGTTGGCCACGGCTTCCGAGTTCCGCAACGGGCGATCGTACAGGCGGAAATGCCGGACGGACGCCGCCACGCGGAGTTGGCCCGTGCCGCTGATGTCGCCCAGTTCGGCGTTGTACCGTCCCCAGCCGTACTGCCGCGCCGAACTGCCGTCACACAACTGACCGTCGAGCAGAAACATGATGATCTTCGGCCCGGCGTCCAGCGTGACCACAACGTGATGCCGGCGGCCGGCCGCGAGCAGCCCCGGATCGCTGTCCCAAGCCGCTCGCGTTTGGCCGTCGAACGCTTCGATTCGCAAGACCCCCTCCTCGCCGGTCGTCAGTGCGAGACCTCGGCCGGATTCGTCCCGCGAGTCGAGCAGAACCTGGCCGGGCGACAATTCCGTCAGTTCGATCCAACAGTCCAGCGACAGACCGCCACCCTGCGTTGCGTCCAAGGCCTTGGGCAGAGCGATCTCGCCCGATTTCAACTGGTCCGCCGCAACGTCCAGGATCCGTCCGCGGTCGGCCACCTCCTTCCGCTGGCCTTGGGCCCACAGCCCTTCCAGCAGGCTCTTGTCGATCTCGTGGACGCGGGCAGTCGTCTTGTTGGTCTCCGTCACCCAGTAGCGGCCGTCCTGTTCGATCAGGTCTGGATAGCTCATCCTCACGTGCGGATCGGGATCGTACAGCAGGATTTCCGGCTGGGACCAGTGGATGCGGCCGTCCCGTTCGACGCCGCCGGCAAGCCAGGCCGGGTTGCGGCCGGCGTACGACTGGCCGCTGTGATTGTGGTACCAGAACAGGAACCGCCCGTTGGACGCTCGCCAGATGCGCGGGCAGGCCCTCGGATTCTTCAGCTTGCGGCCGCCCGGCGTGTACGTGGCGTATTCCGGCGTGGTCCAGGTGTGAGCGCCATCCCGGCTGTACGCTTGGCACGGGTATCCGTTGGTCGTCCGGTACATACAATAGAGCGAACCGTCGCTCAGCGGCACCAGGTTGTGCTCCTCTTGAACCTCGCCGAAATCGGGATGCTTCAGGCCCACTTCCCCGTCCGGCAGCAACTGCCAGTCGATCTTCCCCGGATCCGTCTCCGTGAGGATATTGTCCGAGCGGTAGAACCAGCCCTCACCACGGTCGATCAAATACTTGCCGCACTTGGTGAACGCGAGGATCGCCGAGTCGCCGGCCGTGATCGGCTTGCCGATGCCCCAGAACATCTGAATTTTGCCGCCAAACGTGTTGGTGCGGTCCACGTCCGTCATCCGCATCGGCAGCCGGTACCGCTGGGGGGACCAGGTCCGGCCGTGGTCGTCCGAGTACTTGAACACGAACCAGCCCACGCAATCGCTGCGGCCGGGGCAGCGGAAGTTGTCGCCGTTGTAGTTGTAGAATCCGTAGACCCGGCCGCCGGGCGTGACCAAGGGCATGATGTACACGGCGTCCGGCCCGTCGGCGGGCTCGATGTCGACCAGCTCCGACCATGTCCGTCCCTGGTCCGTGCTGATCGTCGCCACGACGTGCGAATCGTTCGCGCCCTCGGCGCCGCCAGCCGTGGTCAAGGTACACAGCCAGTTGCCGTCTCGCGTGACGACGACGTAGGGCTGATCGCAGTAGCCTTCGTCGGGAATGACGCAGCCGGTGCGAATGTTCCGCGGATCGCGGCCCGGCAAGGCGACCGCATCGGGGCACAACGCTCGGATCGCTTCCGCGTTCAGGGCGCAGTCGTAGATCCGCACGTCGTCGATCGCGCCGTGGAAGTAGCGGCCGGACTGGCTGCCGTCGAATTCGCGTCCGATGACCTGCCGCAAGAGCTTGACCGCAGGCGGCGGAGACGGAAGGTCCGCCAGATCCTGTTCGCTGCCGTTGACATACAATCTCAGCGTCCGCCCGACGGTATCCGCCACGACGGCCACGTGGTACCACACGTCTCGTTTCAGGCGAGGACTGCTGATGTGACCGCGGCGGTCACCGCCCAGGTGCAGATACCCGTCGATCATCCCGTCGTGAATCGGCACGTGCAGCAGGCCCGTGTCCCAGGCGTCGCTGGTGACCAGTCCTTGCCAGTCGTCCGCCTTGGCGACATCGGCGGGCCGGACCCAGAACGCGATCGTGACGGCCGGAAATTCGCCCAGATCCCCCAGGGTGATGAAATCGTCCCGGCCATCGAACAGCCGGGCGCGGCCCAGGACGCCGTCAACCGCCGTAGCGCCGTGGACGTCGCCGTCGCGGCCACCGGCGGAAGAGTCGCGGGCCGCTTCGCCCGATGGTTCGTCCAGCTTCCAATGCGCAACCGGCTCGGCGCCGCTCACGACGAGCGGCGACAGCCAGGCCGTTACGGCCACAAACAGAACCGAGACCGAGCGACGACGTCCGGCCAGAAGATCCGCAAAAGAGCATCGCATGGCTTGTCCTCGTTGCAGGCTAGACGGTTTTTCTAACACGCGGCGATCCGTAGTTTCCCATTGAGGTGCGAACCTTGAAAGCTGATTCCAAACCGCTGAGCGACTTCACTTTCCGTTCTTTGTTTCGGGCTGGAATTCGACGTTGTCCAGGTAGAACGCCGTCGGGCCATCGGCCAACGACATCACCACGACGCACGCGAGCACCTTAAACTGCGGCGCACAGGCAAGTTGGCGGTGAAGCTGCGAGTCGGAACCAGGGATGCTCAACGTCAAGTCGTAGGCGCCCGTCGCCTGCGGTCCGAGGCCGCACGCCAGATCGACGCGCACCCAGCGGCGGTGCGGCAACTGCGACAATCGCCGGCCGTTGGCCGCGAGCCAGCCATCGGCATTCACTTCCAGCCGCGGACCGAGGTTGTACGCGTACGGGTCGTCACGCCACTCGTACGCGAACACGGCTCCGGGCTCCAGACGCACGTCGAACCCGGCCCGCAGCATACCGGCTTCGACTTCCAGCGGATAGGTTACGAACGGCGCGTAGGTCTGTTTCAACCCGGTCGCGTCGGTGAACTTCAGGCTGCGTTTGCCCGAAACCGCCGTCTCCTCCGTCACCGCGACGGTGCCGGCGGCTCCACCATCGCCGACGTGGGCCTGCCGCTCCGGCTCCCCAACGGCGCAGTCCTCGTACTCACGCCGCTTGGGCTGCCGCGCCCCGGAAGCGGCCGGAGTGTAATCCGCCGCATCGCGGAAGACGGGCTCTTCCGGGCGGGGCCAAGTCCGCCGGTCCGGGCTGGCATAATTTCCGACCGCCGACAGGTCGATTGCCTGGAACCCGAGGGCCAGCGCCGGCGAATTCGGCTGCAACCGGTAGTCGTGCTGGACCCCGTCGACGAACTGGGGATCGGCCAGCAGACTGCCCTGGTCCTGCCCGCGTTGCTGCCACGCCTGCCACGCATCCCGCCGCGGCAGATCGCGCACGCTTTGAATGGCAACCTGGCCATTGCGTGGAAAGACCAGGTTGCTGCGGAACGTCACGAAGTCGTCCTGGAAGCTGTTCAGTGCGTACAAGTTCGCCGGCCGGCCCGCATACGCAAAAATGTTTCGCACGCACCGATTGTCGCGCATCCCATAACCGCGCCACGGATTCCACTGAATCTGATGCTGCTTCCCGTCGGCGAACACATTGTTCTCGACCACGTTGTCCGTGCCGCCGTTGAGCATGAAGCCGCCCAGTACGGTGTTGTAGCAGACGTTGTCGTGAATCTGCCAGCCGCAGCAGTCCAGGTCCAGGTAGATTCCCCAGGTGAACGCCGGGAAGACCAGTTGGCCGGCCGGCGACGTCTGCCAGCCGCCGGAATCGTGCAGCCGGTTGTGATGCACCCGGTTGCCCCAGTTGTGCGGGCGGTGGCGTGCCCGCTGCTTGGCGACGGGCAACGACCAATCCAGCGCCGTCGCCGCCTCGATGATGCCGCTGTCCGTGGTGACCAGGTTGACGTGGTGGCAGTGGTTGTAGGCGAACTCGCAGTCGTTGCCCACGTCCATGGCCAGGCCGTACCGCGGGCTGTCGTGGACGTGGTTGTGCGTCAGCCGGCAGCGGGCGCAGCGATGCATGTAGACCCCGCCGCACCGATTGTGAATCCGCCCCCAGCCGAAGTCCCCGATGTAGCAGTTGTCCACAATGTGCCCGCTGACCCGTTGGTGCTCGGTGCTGGTTCCGAGGATGCTGACGCCGTCGCCCTGGGTTTGAGTGATGTCGCAGCCGCGAATCTGGCAGTCGTGGGTATCGTCGCCCAGGTACACGCCCACTTCGGCATTTCGCAAATCACAGCGAGCGACCGTGCAGCCTTGGGCGCCGGTCATGAACACCGCTCGGCCGCGGAAGTCGCGCAAGTCCAGCCCCGCGATCCGGACTTTCTCGACCCACTGTCCCGCGCTCGATTTGCCCCGCAGCGCGAAGGCCGAGTCGAGCGCCGGCACCACCACTTCGTCCGCGCCGTTCGGATCGCCGTCGGGCGGCCAGAAATAGAGCGTCGTCGAGTCGGCATCGACGCACCATTCGCCCGGCGCGTCGAGTTCTTCCGGCAAGCCGCACAGATAGAACGGATTGCCGAGCGACAGCACGTAGACGCCCTGCCGGGCTTCCACTACGCGGTTCTCCCGATCGACGGCCTTGACCGGGCAGAACTGCGTCTCGTAGTTCAGCGAGTCGTGGAACATGATCCACGCCCGTTCCGGATGGGCCCAGCGTTCCGGGTGCAAATCGCCTTCGCGGTAGCGGAACTTCGTCTTCGTGCCCGCTTCCACGATGCCCGCGTTCTGCAGGAACCCGCCGGTCCGCGGGTGCCGCCGATCGAAGTTGGGCACGCGCGACCAAGCCTGCAACCTGGTGTTGTAGTACAGTTGCCGAAAGCTCAGGTCCGGCAGGTCCAGCCCGCTCAGATCCGCTTGACGGACGTTGCCCTTCCACGGTTTCCAACCCGTGACCCGCCGCCCGCCACTGAGGACCACCGGCCCGCCGTCCCCCTCGATGCTCAGCCCCGAGTCCCGCTGATCGAGTTCCAGCGTGCGCATCAAGCAGTACGTGCCCTTCTGAACAACGATCGTGTTCGGCCCGGGCGAACCGCGCGCCGCGTCCACCGCCCGTTCGGCGCTGGCAAACGGCTGCTCCCGCGTCCCCCGCTGGGCATCGTTGCCGGTGGTGGCCACGTGGAACGTGGCCGCGCTAGTAGCGTGGGACACCAGCGTCGCCAGAATCGCGGCGAGCCTAATTGCGAGTCTACTGCGGAAGTCCGCAGTGGACCGCTCCTCGCCAGAACGCATCACAAAACCGGTGTTGATGTTCATGGTAACTCCTCGATCTGATCGGCGCTTGACGGTTTTCGCACGACCAGCTTAGCCGCACGCCGCTCTAAGAATACCCGTTCGGCGCCGTCACACCAAGCCAGCCTTCAATTCCACGCACCGCGCAGCGGCCCGCAGGCACGGCTGGTCGTCAAGACGGGGGACCGAAACAACTCCCGCAATCTGCCCGTGACTGGGCCACGCCACGGCGGGGCTTGCCTCCGTCGAGCGATGTTGACCACCAGAAACCCACGCCGCGAAGCCCACGCCACCAAGCCGCTCGCCGGTGTGGAGCGATGTTCCTTGACTTCCCGGCGCGCGCCGTTCACGCGACGAGGACGCGAACATCATCACACCCAGACGAGCCGAGGTGGTGATGAAGAGAGGTTTGGTTGGGATCGCGGGCTGGTTGTGAACACGGCTCGACGGGGGCAAGCCCCGCCGTGGCCCTCCTGGACGGTTTCATTTCGCACCGATGATCTGACGCTTCTGCTTCGTCAGCGAACTTAGCGCCGACGGGTCACTCACCTGCGTGCCGCTGAGGTCGAGCAATCTCAGGCTGGTCAGGCTCGCCAGCGCCGATACGTCGCTCACCTGCGTCCCTCCGAGGTCGAGCGATTGCAGGCTCGTCAGGCTTGCCAGCGCCGACACGTCACTCACCGGTGTGTTGTGGAGGAGGAGCGATTCCAGGCTGGTTAGGCTCGCCAGCGCCGACACGTCGCTGACACGCGAGAAGTAAAGGTAGAGTTCTCGCAGGCTGGTCAGGGCGGCCAGCGCCGCTACGTCGCGAGCTTTGCTTCCGTAGAGGTTGAGCGACGTCACACCCGTCAGGGCGGAACTAATCGCGACGAAGAATTCGGGGGCGTTCTTGAAGATTCGTGCGAACTCGGATGCCACAGGAGTTGTCACGTTACGGCCGTAGTCGCGGAGATGCCGAATGGCCCGCGGACCTGCGATAATTCCGAGGGCCCGCACACAGGCAGCCCGTTGTTGAGCCGACCATTTCTCGTTGGCCGCGAGGTACGGGACGACGGAATCGCCGCACGCGGCCAGCGCTTCCGCGTCGGTCAGACTGCGCGGGGGCAGCAGTTGTTTCGATACCTTTTCGAACGCCGTTCGAACCTGCTCGTCGTCGATCTGGTAGGCCGTGGTACAGCAGCGGAAGAAGAAGAACTGGCTGGACCGCAATGCCGCAGCCTGCTGTTTATCAGCCTTCTTGCGCCCTTTCGGCGGATCGTTCAGAGGCGTCCTTACGAGGACCGCACGGACGAGTTTCGTGGCGAAGTCCGACCCTTCGCGTGGCAGGGCGACGGCGAACAGGATCACGGGCTGCCAGGATTCCTCGTGGCAATGGTCGGCCATGATCTGGAACTCGCCGCGGTTGGCGAACCGCTCGGAGGCCAGGTATTCTTTCAGCGTGTTGTGCAGGAACTCAATCCGCTGGTCACTCGACTCCTGTAGCAGACCACTGCGTTCGATCAACGCGTGCCGGATCCGTTCAGCGCGCAGGTCGGCCAAGTTGTAGCTCTTCAGCCCCTCGGCGATCTGCCTGTCGGCGTCCGTTTCGTTCACGGCCGACGTGCCGGCCAGCACCATGTGATGGGCCAATCGGGACAGGATGCCCTTGCGTTTGGCGTAGTCGAGTTGCAGGTATTGCTCGTCCTCGGTCCGCTCCCGCCCCATGCCGGGCCGCTCCTTGTCACGACGTTCCAGCAGCATCTCGCTCAGCTTCTCGCATAGGTCGACCGGAGTTTCCGGCAGGTTCTCGGCACGTCGCAGGTGCAGGGCACACACGGCGGCGCACAGCAGTGGACTGATGGTCAGGCGAGCGATAGCCGGTGTCTCGTCGAGTCGCTCCTGCAATCGTTGGGCCACGGGACGGAGATCCTGCGGTTCGTTCCGCTTCCGCAGCCGCACTTCCATTGCCTCGTGCCAGCGGTCGATAAACGTGGTGCGGTCCTGCGGCGAGAGCGGTTCGACGCGGGCCGAAAGAAAGCCGAGTTCCTGGAATTCCGCTCGTTCGACCGCCTCAGGACGCGTCGTGACGACGAATGCATTGCCCGGGTAGGTCTTCAGAAGCTGACGAATCTCCGCGAGAACCTGCCCGCGCCGTGCCCTCGGGACCTCGTCCACTCCGTCGAACATCAGCAGGGCCCGGCCGTTTTTCAGAAGTCTGTCCATCCAGCCAGGCGGGGCATCGGGCAGTTCCTTCGCCAGCTTCAGCGGATAGTCCTGCGGCCGCGGGAGTTCGCCGTCCGGGTAATCCCGCAGCCGAATGATGAACGGCACCAGCGACCGCCATTCGGGAGGAATTTCGCGGGACGGATTCTCGATCCGTCCCGATTCTTCTTGGACGGATTGGAAATCCATCCTACGCGGAGGTTGCGTTGGATCCGCTCCACGACCGGCCTGCACCGCGGCCCAGCGAAGGAGCGTCGTCTTGCCGCAACCCGCGGCGCCGCGGATCAGCAGGCGGCGTTGGTCACCGCCCAGCTTGTTGAAGAACTCCTCGGCCGGCAGCGATGTCTCGACGAATCGGCTGGAAACCTCGCCCCTGCGGTCTTCATCGTCCTCGCCGACCGGCTCACGGACTGCGCGCGATTCCTCCTTCCTCGTCCTCTTCGGCCAATTCGTCCGCCAGATTCAGCGACACGTAGGCCACGCTCAAAGAATACTCGGTTGTTTCGCGCGGCACGTCGATCCCGAACAGGTGGACGTAGTCGAGTCGATCGAGCACGGCGCGCCGGTACCGCGCTTCGTAATCGACGGCCGGATCGTCGGAGACCGGCAAATCAACCGGGGCCGTCTCAGGGGAAGGGCCAGAGATGGCATTCTTCGCCGCGTCCGCTGCGTCGTCTTTCGCTATGATAGGCCCCAGCCAGCGATGCAGATGATCGAGCGGCCACCGTCCCTGGTCGTCCGTCTTTCCAGCGATGACGCGCGGTCGCCAACCACCCCCCGCCGAATCGTACTCACGCAGCCAAGCGTCGCCGCGGGCCGTGTTGAGGTCCAAGCGGACGAAATTGTAGCCGTTGTTCTTGCCTTGCGACCATTCATGGCACGCTCCGGCCGAGAGTCCCGAAGCATTTGCTCCATCTCATCCCGCGTGTGCGGTTTCGCGAGCCAGTCCGTGTCCATGCTGGTGATCAAGGTGCGATTGACGTCCCGGTTGCCAGGGACGAGGAACAGGTTCCGTTTCGGTACGGCTGGATCGAAAGTCTCACGGACCGCCGTGAGGAAATCGTCCGCCTCGCGAAACTGGTCAGAGATGGCCTCGCCGCGTTCATTGCTGATGTGCCCGAAGGCGGCGTCGCCCGTGAAGAAGATCAGGTCGGGCCGCAGGTCGTGCTTACGGTTCATTGTCTGCAGGTCGATACGCAGCGCGTCCAGCACCCGTTTCGCATCCCAGCCCGATTTCGGCCGGCAGGCGTGCAGGTCAGACAGATGCAGCCAAGTAACGGTTCGAGGCATCAGAGTAGGCTCGCTAGATCGAAAGGGAAGTAGTCGCTCGGAGTTGAAGTATGCCAGCTTTTTCGCTGCTCGTCACGTGGGGTGACGTGCAAGGCGCGACTTGTGCGGTGACGGCTGTGCCGACAGGCACGCGGAAGATCACGTCGGCGGCGCCGGCGATTTCCGCGAAACGGGGGGCGCGCACGTCCATGCCACGGCACGTCCGGATGAAGCGGTTCGTACCGCGTCGTCACTTTTCGGTCCGGCCCGTCCGATGGGAGACAGTGGAGGATCTGGCCACAAGCCGGCAGCCGTAGAAGGAAGCGGAAAGCGTATCCGCATCAACTCGGCCTGTTGGTCGGCGCGGATCGAAAAACACATGAGGCGTGTCTCGCTTCGGGGTTGCTTGCTATAATCAGGCTGGTGATCCATTGATCGGGAGAGGGGACCATGAAAACCGAGACCACGGGGACGATTGTTGCCGGCGTTTTGCAGCTTGATGAGCGCATCGACTTGCCCGACCAAAGTCGCGTGCGCGTGGCGGTCGCGCCGTTGGAGGAGTGGCGTACCAGATTCCAAACCGGCCTGAAAGCGTGGAAACAGCTTTGTCACGACCGCCCCGCCAATTCCGGCGGACGCCGCTACACAAGGGACGAACTGCATGAACGCGATTGACACCAACGTGCTGGTCTACTTCGTTGATGAACATGAACCAGCGAAGCAAGCCAAGGCCACCGAGTTGTTGGAACGCCTCGCCGAGGAAGAATCTGAAACCGCGCTTCTGTGGCAGGTGGCTGTGGAGTTCTTGAGTTGCTTGCGACGTTGGGAGAATGAGGGTCGGATCGATCGGACTTCGACTCGCGAACACGTAGACCGGCTGGAAGCCACCTTCCCCTGCGTCATGCCGTCCCGCTCGCTCCTCCGCCCCGCGCTGGACCTGAGTTCGCGCTACAGCCTTTCGCACTGGGACAGCCTGCTTTTGGCGGCCTGCGCCGACGCCGGCGTGAACACGCTCTACAGCGAGGATCTCGATGACGGCACGACGTACGATACCGTTACCGTCGTCAACCCGTTTGCGTAGACGTGCAGAGAACGAAACTCAATCCTTGGCGTCCGACGGCGTGCGGCAAGTTTCGCAAAGGCACGGGCGTACCGAGTCGGAGCGTGCTCGGACATCTCCCGGATGGTGTGTGCATGGCTTCGACTGTGGTATACTGGCCCTCGGCCGACAAGGCCCGACCCGATGCTCGGCGCTGGGGTTGGCGGCGGGCCGTTGGCCTCGATCCGCGGCGGTGTTCAGGAAGGAGGGTCCGTCATGTTAAGACGAATTGACCTGGGGAAGATTGTGGTGTGTCTGGGCGTCGTCGCGGCGGCTTTCGTGCCGGGGGTCCGCCCCGCGGACGGCCGGGAGTCCGGGTACGAGGTTCTCGCCCGCCAGAACGTGATGGTCCCGATGCGCGACGGGGTCAAGCTGGCCACGGACATCTACTTGCCCGCCCGGAACGGGGCCGCGGTCGAGGGGCGGTTCCCGGTGGTTCTCAGCCGCACGCCCTATGGCAAAGTTGCCACCATCGCCGAATGCCATCCGAAACACTACGTGCCGTTCGGCTACATCGTGGTCCGGCAGGACACGCGGGGACGCGGCGGATCAGAAGGGATCTGGCACTGGATGAGCGACGACCGGCAGGACGGCTACGATGCCATCGAGTGGATTGCAGAACAACCCTGGTCGGACGGCAAGATCGGAATGATGGGCTGCTCGTACGTCGGCGCGACGCAGCACCTGGCGGCCATGACGCGGCCGCCCCACCTGACGACGATCACGCCGGCGGATCCCTCGATCAATCACGGAATCGGCGCGACGATCTACGGCGGCGCCTTCCGACTGAGGGTCTGGGACTGGATCTTTGACAACGCCGCCGAAGGCAGCCGTCAAGCCCGCGACCCGGCGATGCGCGCCGCCTTGGAGCAACAGTCCAAGGACCGCCGGCACTACCTGCTGAACCTGCCGCTGCGCCGCGGCCTGACGCCTCTGCGCATCGCCTCCGAATACGAGGACATGTTGATCGACATGCTGGAACATCGCCGAAACGACGAGTTCTGGCGGTTCAGCAATATCATCCAGTATGCCGGCGAGCACAAGGATCTGCCGGTGTTCATGATCGGCGGCTGGTACGACTTGTTCAGCAGCGGCACGACCGAAACGTGGCTGGCGCTCCGGAAGACGATCCAGGGACCGGTGCATCTGATCATGGGGCCGTGGATTCACCACATGCAGGGCCGCTCGCACGGCCAGGTCGATTTCGGCCCGGACGCCGTCGTGGACATGTCGGCGATGCGCCGCGCCTGGTTCGACCGCTGGCTGAAGAACGGCGGCGGCGATCTGCACCAGAACGTGCCGTTCCGGACTCCCGTGCGGATGTTCGTCATGGGAACCGGCGACGGGCACAAGACCGAAGCCGGTCTCCTGTACCACGGCGGCTACTGGCGGGACGAAGCGGATTATCCCCTGCCCCGCGCCAAACCGACGAACTACTACCTGCACGCCGGAGGCGGCCTGAGCCCCGAACCGGCCGCCGAAAAGAAAGCCTCGACGGCCTTCCAATTCGATCCCCGAAACCCCGTGCCCACCATCGGCGGCTGTACCTGCTGCGCTCGTAAGATCATGACGGACGGGGCCTGGAACCAATGGGGTGGCGAACACACTTGGGCTTGGCCGGTGCCGCTGCCGCTGTCCGCACGCAACGACGTGGTGGTCTTTACGACGCCGCCGCTGGCGGAGGACACGGAGATCATCGGCCCGATCCATGTCAAGCTCTGGGCTTCCTCGTCAGCCGTAGACACCGACTTCACCGCCAAGCTGATCGACGTCTATCCGTCCAGTCCCGATTTCCCCGCCGGGTTCGACCTGATCATGGGGGACGGCATCATTCGCGCACGCTACCGTGACTCGGACCAGCAAGAGAAGCTGATGACGCCGGGCGAGGTCTATCCGTTTCACATCAAGCTCGACCCGTGCTGCAACGTGTTCAAGAAGGGGCACCGCATCCGAGTGGACGTTTCCAGCAGCAATTTCCCGCGGTTCGACGTGAACCCCAACACGGGCGAGCCGGCCAACGATTACCGCCGGATGATCACGGCCGTCAATACGATCTATCACGACGCCGAGCGTCCTTCGCACATCCTGCTGCCGCTGGTGCCTCGCGCCGAAGCACGCGCCCGCTGAGCGCCTGGGTTGGCGTCCCGCCCTCGATCGCCGCTTTGCCGTTCACGAACAGGTATCGCACTCCGGTAGCGTAGACGCCCGGCTGTTCAAAGGTCGACCGATCGCGGAACGTCTGCGGATCAAACGCCAGCACGTCGGCAGCGGCGTTTGCGCGCAGGTAGCCGCGGTCGGCCAGTCGCAGGATGTCGGCGGGCAGTCCGGTACAGCTGCGAATCGCCTGGGCCAACGGAAGCACTTGCTCTTCGATCGCATAGCGGCCGATCTTCCGCGGAAAGGTGCCGAACAGCCGCGGATGGAACACGGGCGCTTTGCTGGGACCCGCTGCCCAGCCGTCCGACGCGGTCGCCACCCAGGGAAGCTTCATTCCGTAGCGAACGTCCTCTTCGCACATGGCAAAGTTGACCACGGTCCCGCCGCCGGCGCAGTAGATCTCCAAGACCACGTCGACCGGATCGAGCTTCTCCGTGGACGCGATTTCCGAGACGTAGCGGCAGTTCCACGCGCTCTTGTTGCCGGAGCACAGCAGGACGTCCTGGGTGTTGGCCAACCGTTGGCGAAGCAGTTCGCGGACCTGGCGGTCCAGCGCGGGATCGGCCGACATGCGCTGGCGCAGATCCTTGCGTCCGCCCGGAATGGCCCCCAGCGGCACCACCGACGGCTCGAAACTCGTGGAGGAAGCGATGTAAGGATATTGATCCGCGGTGACCTGCTGTCCAGCACGCCGAGCTTCTTCGATCACCGCCGCTGCCTCCCGCAGCTTGCCCCAGTTCGGTTTGAGACTGGCCTTGAAGTGCGAGACGTGGACCGGCAAGCCCGCGCGGCGCCCGATCTCGATGGCCTCACGGACCGATTCGATCAGCCCGTCCCCCTCGCTGCGGATGTGACTGGCGTACAGGCCGCCGTGAGCGGCGACCACGCGGGCCACTTCCACAAGTTCGTCGACGTCGGCAGCGGCGTTCCAGCTGTAATACAGGCCGGTCGACAGGCCCCAAGCGCCCGCCTGCATGGCGCGTTCGGTTTGCTCCTTCAGCCGTTTCAACTCGTCCGCCGTAGGGCGCCGAGCGGCGTTGCTCATGGCGGCCTGGCGAATCGGACCGTAGCCTGCCAGGTGGATGACATTCGAGCCGATCCCGTCGCGTTCCAATTGTTCGAGGTACTTGCCGACATCGGAGGGACCCAGGCCGCAGTTGCCGGTCACAACGGTGCTGCAGCCCTGGGTCAGGTAGTTCAAATTCGCGCGGAGCGCCGGCTTGGTCAGGCTCCGATCGCTGTGCGTGTGCAGGTCGATAAAGCCTGGCGTGACCGCCAAGCCCGTGCAGTCGATGACCCGGCCCGCGCGGCCGACGGGAAACCTGCCCACCGCGACAATCTTGTCGCCGCACAGCGCGACGTCGCCCACCGCGCCGTCGGTGCCCGTCCCGTCGAACAGCGTGCCGCCCCGCAACAGCACGTCGGCATCGACGCCAAGGCACGCTGCGGGCCAGCCGATCAACAAGCCGATCAGCAAGCCGCCGAGGCTCGTGAGCAGAGCGGTCCGGCGGCCTGCGGAGCGTTGGACACGACCGGCCCCAGTTGTGCCAGCCCACGGCCTTCCCCAACCTCGATCACGCGCTGTTGAAATCATCCAGGTTTCTCCGGACTGCACTTGGCAACAGGTCTGGCATCGGTTGCTCGAACGATTCTGCGAGACGGTTCCAGCTTGGAAGGTGGCAATTGTAGCCCCGCTGCTCTAGAATCTCAACCAACGCACGTCGTCCGTGGGCGGGCGAGAGGGATGGGGATGGCCGGGAGGCCGGGAGCCGACCATGCGCAGCCGCGGCAATTGGAGTCTATTGGGCGGACCGCTGGTGGCGGCGGGGATTTCCGCGGCGCTGGTCCTGTCGGGCCAGACGGCTGCGGCCGCCTGGACCGCCGGCGTGACCTGCTTGTGCGCCGCCTGGTGGATCTTTGAGCCGATCCCGATCGCCGCTACGTCGCTGATCCCCTTTGCCGTGTTTCCCCTGGCCGGGGTGCTGAAACACACCGAGGCGGCCTCGGCCTACGGGCACTACATCGTGTTGATGCTGATCGGCGGGTTCATGATCTCCGTGGCGATGGAGAAGAGCGGCGCGCACCGGCGGTTGGCGTTGGGAATGGTCGCGGCAGTCGGCGGACGGGGCGGACGGCGGCTGGTGTTGGGCTTTATGATCGCCACCGCCGTGTTGAGCATGTGGATCTCCAACACGGCTGCCGTGCTGATGATGTTGCCGGTGGCGCTGGCAGCCCTGGACCAGGCGGGCGAGCGGCGGTCGCTGGGCGTGCCCATGATGCTCGGCTTGGCCTATGCCTCGCACGTCGGCGGCCTGGGCACCCCGATCGGCACGCCGCCCAACATGATCTTCATGGCCTCCTATCCCGAAGCCACGGGCCAGGATTTCGCCTTTCTGGACTGGATGCGGCTGGGCGTGCCCATGATGCTCGTCCTGTTTCCCGTGGTCTGGCTGTGGCTCACGCGCCGGCTGGGGCCGTCGGTCTGCATCGAACTGCCGCCGAAGGAACCGTGGCGCACCGAGGAACGCCGCGTGCTGGCCATCTTCTTCCTGACCGCCTTGGCTTGGATCACCCGCAAGGAGCCGCTGGGCGGATGGAGCGGCCTGCTGGGCACGCCGGGCGTGGGCGACGACACCGTGGCCCTGCTGGCGGCCCTGGCCATGTTCGTGCTGCCCAACGGGCATGGCGAGCGCTTGCTGGATTGGAAGACGGCCGTCAAGATCCCCTGGGACTTGCTGCTGCTGGTCGGCGGCGGCGTGGCGATTGCCCGCGCTTTCGAAGTCTCGGGGTTCAGCCACAGCCTCGCGCAGCATTTGGCCGGGGCGGCGGACTGGCCTCCGCTGGTGACGGTCTCGCTGGTGTGCCTGGGCGTCTCGCTGCTGACCGAATGCATGAGCAACACCGCGACGGCCGTGCTGGTGCTGCCTCCGTTGGCGGCGGCGGCCCGCGCGGCCGGGGTCGATCCGATCCTGTTCATGCTGCCTGCTACGTTCAGCTGCAGTTGCTCGGCGATGCTCCCCACCGCCGCTCCGCCCAACGCCGCGGTGTACGGTTCCGGACTGGTGACCACGGCCGAGATGGCCCGCGAAGGGCTGTTCCTGAAACTGTTCGCCACAGTCCTGATTACGCTGACGACTTATTTCCTGTTGTGGAGATAGCCGTCGTACGATTCCAGCACGTGCCCCAACATGCAGTGCTTCGCCACCACGCTGCTCGCCAGCGTACAGCGGTGTTCAAGATGCTGGACGCATTGAGCGGCACGACGGCTGGTTTTGAACATGGCTCCACGCTGGCAAGCAGCGTGGTGGCCGAAGAGGAACAAGTCGCGGGGAGCGGCACGACGGCTGGTTTTGAACATGGCTCCACGCTGGCAAGCAGCGTGGTGGCCGAAGAGGAACGACCTCCGTGGTCTGTTGGCCAAGCTCCCCCACGTCCGCCGCTGGCGCGTGACGGCACTCGGCCAACAGGTGCTCGGCGCGTTGGTCCAGTTGCCCGATCCTGGCTTGGCCACCGTCCTTGGACCCAAAACCCTGCGCGCTCGGTGCGCACAGGTTGCGAACGGAGGCTCTAACGGTCTTCTTCCACCAGTGTGTATCCCAGCAGGATGGCCAGATCCTTGATCCGCTCCCGCAGGTCTCCGAACGTGGCACAGCGATGCACGCCGTACCGGTCGGGATAGATCGTCCGCGTGATGGCCTGGGCGTCGACCGACGCCACGATCTTGGTCCGTCACATCATTTCATAGAAGTGATCGCGGTATTTGACCGGGCCGTGGAACATGGGCACGGTCTTGCCGGTGTGGACCAGCACTTCTTTGGTCAGCACGTCGACCTGCCACATCGTGACCGCTTCGTCGGCCGGGTACAGGATGCAGGACGCGGCGCCGACGCCGGGTTGGGAGTGGGCTCGCACCTGACGCTCGCGATGATCGGTCAGGATATAGGGCGCCCGTCGTTGGTCGCCCCACGGGTTCCAGGGCCCCTCGCAGTGTTGCACCATGGACGTGTTGTTGTACGTGTCCACGGCAAAGTCGCCCAACATGCTGGGACGCCGGTAGGCGTACTGCAACAGCATTTCCGAGAGCAGGATGTTCAGGTGCGACTGGCACTTGGCGACCGTGTTTTCCAATTGAAATTCAGACGTCGCCAGGGCCGGACACACGTAGTCCTGCGGCCGTGGCCGCGGGGTCAGCGTGCGGATGTGGAAGGCCGTCGCCGTGGCCCCGTATCGCCGCATCAGCATCTTCATCGCCAGGTAGACCTTGGCCGAGCGGACGACCTCGGACTCGATGGTATTGACCATCTTTTCCGCGGCGCGTATCCAGCGCTGAGCGATCTCGTTGGCTTCCTTGCTCTCGCCCGACCAGAGTCTGGCGATCTCCGGATCCTCCACCACTTCCGGCGTGCCGATCTTCGTGACCCGCGTGCCGAACGTATCGCGGATGGCGGTCAGGATTCGCTCGTTGTAGTCCGGCGGCGGATTCTTCAGCAGGTCGCCGTAGATCACGTTCACGAGCTTGGAATCGGTCACCGTCAGGATGTGCTCCCGCTTCATCCGCTTCAGCGCGCGGATCAGCTTGATCTTGTCGGCCAGATCGGCGAACATCCGCTCGGTGACCTTCGGGTCCGCGTTGAACTGCCAGGGGTCCAGCATGGCGTGGACGACCCGGTGCGGTTTGAACAAGGGGAAGGGGACGTTCATAAAGTCGTTGACCATGGACACGTTGATGGTCGGCAGGCCCGTGCGGAGCAGGTCGTATTCCCTGGGGCAGCCGCAGATCATCACCGCGTCGCAGTGCTGCCGCTGAAGGTCCTTCAGTTCGTTCATGACCGCGTCCAGGCGGACGCCGCGGGTCAAGTCCCGGACGACGAACTCGACGCCGTCGCACGACTTCTGTAAACGGCCGATGATGTCCTCGTTCGACAGCGGCTCCAGATCCGTGTCGTCGCGCGAGGGCGCGATACCGAAGAAGACGGTGAAGATCTTCGTGGACTCGCCGGGCGGAGTGCTTGCCGCAGGCGATTTGGCGGCTCCAGACGCGCCCACGGCACAGGCGCTCAGCGCCCCGGAAGCAACCTTGACAAACGTGCGACGCGACATCGTGGACATGGTGTCCTCCTCGGCTCAGGCAGGCAGAGTTGGTGGATATCCGGGCCCCCGCACACCTACCAGGATGGCACATTTCCGGTCCGCTTACCACGGGCATTCTGCGATTTTTTGTTTTCTTGCGAGGATTGGCCGGCGCGGGACGCATCGCCCTACCGGTGACGGTTGCCCCACGCTACAATGACGCCTCGCGACTATGTCAGGTTCATCGCTGGCCACTGCGGCGTCGGAGCGTTTGCGCGAGCTGGCCCGGCGCCTGAACGAGCACGAAGGCTTCGCCGACGTGGTGTCCGCGCTGTCCCGGGGGCAGCCGGCGACGTTGGACGGAGTGTGGGGATCGTCGTGCGCGCTGGTGGCGGCCGAATTGGTGCGCCACACGGCGGGACCGCTGGTCGTCGTCTGTCCGCAGCAGGACGAGATCGACACCTTCTGCGACGATTTCGGGTTATTTTCTCCCGTCCCGGCGACCCGTTTCCCGGCTTGGGAGTCCGAGCCTGGCGAGCGGATTCTGCACGACGAGATCCACGCCGAACGGCTGCGGACCTTGAAGCAATTGGCTCACGCGTCCGGCCCGGCTGCGGCAACGCCGGACGCGGCGCCGGCCGCCGGATTCACGTCCGCGGT
This sequence comes from Candidatus Anammoximicrobium sp., assembly GCA_012515235.1. Taxonomy (GTDB): domain Bacteria; phylum Planctomycetota; class Planctomycetia; order Pirellulales; family Pirellulaceae; genus Anammoximicrobium. The sequence goes on along the minus strand of JAAYYU010000190.1, from coordinate 40,272 downwards.
GCTGCCGCGCCTGATCGCGACCAGCATTCACGGTCTGCTGCAGCCCGCGCCCAGCCGCGAGCGGTTGGCGGCCGGCAGTCGCCGACTGCAGATCGGCCAGCGTCTGGACGTGGGCGCCTGGCTGGCCTGGCTGGTGCAGTGCGGGTTCCACCACACCAGCGCCGTCGAGTTGCCGGGCGAGTATTCCAGTCGCGGCGGGATCGTCGACGTGTTCGCGCCGGACTGGTACCAACCCGTGCGGATCGAGTTCTTTGACGACCAAGTCGAGTCGTTGCGCCGCTTCGACGTCCAGACGCAGCGCAGTTTGGAGACGCTGGACCAGGTGGAAATCACCGTCGCCGAGCCGTCGGTGGCCGATCGCGGCCACTTCAGCGACTACTTGCCGCCGGACAGCGTCTTCCTGTTCCACGAACTGGAGCGGGCGGAGGAAGAATCCCAAGCCTATCTGACGCGCGTGGAGCGGCCGCAGGAGTTGCACAGTTTTGCCGAAGTGCTGCGGCAGGCCGCCCGCTTTGCCTTCGCTACGGCCTCGGGTCTGGCCCGCGGCAGCCTGGGCGCCCGCTGCCATCTGCAGATCGAATCGGTGGAGCGGTTCAGCGGCGAAATCGATCGTGTGCGCACGGAACTGGACCAGGTCGGCCAGGGGCACGAGGTGTTCCTGGTCTCGCAGACCGAGGCGGAGATCGAGCGGCTGGCCGAACTGTTGCGGACCACGCAGCTGGCCGCCGCCGGCCGGTTGCACTTTCCCTTGGGCACGCTCCGCGAAGGCTTTCGGCTGGCCCGCGACCGCGTGATCGTGATTACCAGCGGCGAATTGTTCCAGCGCGGCGAACTGCGGCGGTTGCCGCGGCGGCGGTTGGGCAAAGCCATCGACACCTTCCTGGACCTCCGCGAAGGCGATCTGGTCGTCCACTTGGCGCATGGCATCGGCCGCTATCGCGGCATGCAGTTGCTGGACAAGGAAGGCCGCGTCGAGGAGCACTTGCAGATCGAGTTCCACGGCGGCACCCGGATCTACGTGCCCGCGACCCGGATCGGGCTGGTCCAGAAGTACGTCGGCGGAACCAAGACCCGCCCCGTGCTGGCCAAGATCGGCAACAAGACTTGGGTCCGGCAGAAGCAGGCCGCCGAATCCGCCGTGATCGATCTGGCCGCCGAGTTGCTGGAGCTGCAGGCCCAGCGGCGGGCGCGGCCCGGCATCTCGTTCGTCGTCGACAGCGACTGGCAGCGCGAATTCGACGCCTCGTTCCCCTATCACGAAACGCCCGACCAGCTGTCGGCCATCGGCGCCATCCAGCAGGACATGTCCGCCTCCCGGCCCATGGACCGGCTGCTGTGCGGCGACGTGGGGTTCGGCAAGACCGAGTTGGCCATGCGGGCCGCCTTCAAAGCCGTCGACAACGGCTACCAGGTGGCCCTGCTCGCGCCCACCACCGTGCTGGTCGAGCAGCACTACCACACGTTCCGCCAGCGGATGGCCGAATTCCCGTTCGACATCGCCCGGCTCAGCCGCTTCTGCTCGCCGCGCGAGCAGCGCGACATCGTCCAACGCTTGAGCACCGGCAACATCGACATCGTGATCGGCACGCACCGGCTGGCGTCCCAGGACGTCGCCTTCTGCAACCTGGGCCTGATCATTATCGACGAGGAACAGCGTTTCGGCGTGGAAGTCAAGGAGCGTCTGAAGGCCCTCCGCACCACTGTTGACGTGCTGACGCTCACCGCGACGCCCATCCCCCGCACGCTGCACATGTCGCTGGTCGGCGTGCGGGACATCTCGAACCTGGAGACGCCGCCGGAGGACCGCGTCGCCACGGAAACGCGGTTGACGCGGTTCGACGCCGACCTGATCCGCCACGCCGTGCTTCGCGAGTTGAACCGCGGCGGCCAGATCTACTTTGTCCACAACCGCGTGGAGGACATCCACGTAGTCGCGCGACGGCTGCAGCACATCGTGCCCGAAGCGCGCCTCCGCATCGGGCACGGGCAAATGCCCGAAGCGCAGCTGGAAGAAGTCATGGTCGATTTCGTGGAGGGCCAGTTCGACCTGTTGCTAGCAACCACGATCGTCGAAAGCGGACTGGATATTCCCAACGCGAACACGATCTTTATCGACGAAGCCGACCGCTACGGGCTGGCCGACTTGCACCAGTTGCGCGGCCGCGTCGGGCGGTACAAGCACCGCGCGTACTGCTATCTGCTGATCGATCCGGGCAAGAATGTCACGCCCAACGCCGCCCGGCGATTGCGGGCGATCGAGGAGTTCAGCGATTTGGGGGCCGGTTTTGCCCTGGCCATGCGCGATCTGGAGATCCGCGGCGCCGGCAACCTGTTGGGCACGCAGCAGAGCGGCCACATCGCGGCCGTGGGGTACGAATTGTATTGCCAGCTGTTGGAGAACGCCGTCCGGCGACTGAGGCAGATGCCGCCCAAGCTGTCCATCGACGTGGACTTGGCGCTCCCCGGCCAGGCCTACCTGCCCACGGACTACGTGCCCGACATGCGGCTGAAGATCGACCTGTACCGCAAGCTGTCGCGGATCACCGCCCCGGAAGAATTGGAGGAGTATCGCGGCGAGCTAGCGGACCGGTTCGGACCGCTGCCGGAACCCGTCCAGCGGATGCTCGCGCGCGAGGCGTTGAAGATCGAAGCCGCGATCTGGCAAATTGCGGAGATCTATCTGGAAGACCGGTACCTGGTGTTCCGATACACGAACCGGGCCCGGATCGAGCAGTTGGCCAGGCTGGGCGGCGGGCGGCTGCGGGTGGTCGATCAGGAGAGCGCCTACCTGCGGCTGCCGCAGGGAACGACGGAACCGGACGCGATTCTGGCCCTGGTCAAATCAGTGTTGCGGCCCCGTTGACGTGCTGGCTATAATCCCGCGCGCCGTGTGGCGTGCGATCGGCTTCCAGCCTGCCTTTTCCTGCCGACAGGTTGGCGGCCCGGTCCACGGCGTTCGGCAACTTGTTGTGTTCCGGCAGCTCCTCTGACATTATTCTTATCTCGGCGACAAGGGCGGACATCTTGCTCCGACGGACAAGGGGATCGGTTGCGTGCCTGCTTGCAGCCTGGATGGCCGCCGGGTCGGTGCGCGCAGTGCCAGCGGACGAACCGCCGCCGCCGCCGCGGTTCGACACGGAATTGAACCAGCCGCCGCCGCTCCCGCCCGTCCAAGTGGCCCAGGCCACCGCCCATCCCCTCTTCGGTCCGCCCGCCTTGAACGTGCCGCCAGACCCCGCGCCGCAGCAGCCGGCTTACCAGGGAGTTCCCCCAGGGTATCCGTCCTCGCCGAACGGCCGTCTGGCGCCGGACCACGCGGCCGCGCTGAGGTACGCGCCGTCCCCGGACGAATACACGCCGGCCCCCGACTCCGCGCCGGCGCCCGCCGGCGCGCCTCCGTACTCGGCGCCCCGCCAGGCGTCCCTGCCGCCCGTCTCGCCGTGGATGAATCCTGCGCCGGCAGTGCAGCAGCAGTCACCTGCCGCCGTTTTCAAGCCCGGCCAGATCATCGCCTGGGTCGGGGATCAGCCGATCCAAGTCGGCGACGTCATGCCGCTGGTCGAGCAAGTGATGGCCCCGCGGCTGGCCGAATTGGATCCGGCGATTCTCGAAGAACAAAAGGCGGCCATCGAGCAGCAGAAGGAAAAGCTGATGATCCAGGCGCTGGACAGCGTGATCCAAACCAAGCTGCTGTATCTCGACTTCCTCCGCACGATTCCCGCCGACAAGCTAAAGGAAGCCCTGCCGAACATCACCAAGCGGGCGGAGGAACAGTTCTACGAAAAGCAGCTGCCCGACGCGCTGAAAAAGGCCAAAGTCGAGACCGGCATGGAACTGGACGCCAAGCTGCGGGAGTTCGGGTCGTCGCTCCAGCGGCAGAAGCAGTCCTTCGTCGAACGCGCGATGGGCCAGTCCGTGATTTCGCAAAAGGTCAACTACGAGCCGGAGATCACGCATCAAGCGATGCTGGACTACTACCGGGCGCATCTGGCGGACTACGAGCTGCCGGCCAAAGCGCGGTGGGAAAAACTGACCGTCCGCTTCGACCGCTTCCCCTCCAAGCAGGAAGCCTGGGCGGCGCTGGGCAACATGGGCAACGAAGTCCTCCGCGGCGCGCCCCTGCACGTCGTGGCCCAGCGGCAGTCGCAGGGCATCGACGCGGCCGAGGGCGGCTATCACGACTGGACCACGCGCGGCAGCCTGGCTTCCGAAGCCATCGACCAGGCGGTCTTCACCCTGCCCGCCGGCCGCCTGAGCGAGCGTCTGGAGGACAGCGAAGGCTTCCACATCGTGCGCGTCATCGAGCGGACCGAAGCCGGCCGCGTGCCGTTCGAGCAAGCCCAGGTGGAGATCAAGGAAACGCTCCGCAAGGAACGAGTCAAAGAGCAAGTTACGGCCTACGTCGAGAAACTCAAGCAGCAGATCCCCGTCTGGACCGCCTTCGACGACCAGGCCCCCGCCCCCGGCAACGAGACACGCCCCGCCGGCCGCTCCTGAAGGCCTCGCGTCCCAAGCCTCGCGTCCCAAGCCTGGCCTCCCAAGCCTCCAACGCCGGACCCGCTCACGCGTGATGCGCCGGACCTCTGCGACGTCCAGCGCTGCCGGTGAGGCACACTCGGAAGTTCCGCGGCGCCGGACAGCGACGCGGCGCGAAGCGGCCGGAAGAAGACGGCCCGGCGGGGCGTTTCGCTCGAGGCGGTTTTTGGGTTACAATGCACAGGCCAGCCCCTGGCAGAGACCCTTCCTGTTTCCGTTTTCAGCAAAGGTTTGTCAACGATGAGTACAACTTCCCGCCGTGGTTTTCTGAAGCAATCGCTGGGTCTGGGCGCTGCGGCGCTGACCGTTGGTTCGTGGCCCGTGGTGGCGGCCGACCGCAAACCGGGCAGCCAGATGCGGTTCGGTCTGGTCACTTACCAGTGGGGCGCCGACTGGGACCTGCCGACGCTGATCGCCAATTGCACCAAAACCAACGTCCTGGGCGTCGAACTGCGCACGACGCACGCGCACGGCGTCGAGCCGAGCCTGAATGACCAGCAGCGGCGCGAGGTCAAGAAACGTTTCGAGGACAGCCCGGTGACGCTGGTCGGGCTGGGCAGCGCCGAGGACTATCATCGGCCCGACCCGGGAGCCGTCAAGAAGGCCATCGAGACCACCAAGGCATTCGTGCGGTTGAGCCGCGACGTGGGCGGCAGCGGCGTCAAAGTGCGGCCGAACGACCTGCCCAAGAGCGTGCCCGTGGAGAAGACGATCGAACAGATTGGCAAGGCGTTGAACGTCGTCGGCGCTTTCGCTGCCGATTACGGTCAGGAGATCCGCCTGGAAGTCCACGGCGGCTGTTGCCGGCTGCCGGTCATCAAACAGATCATGGAGATCGCTACGCACCCGAACGTGGGCGTCTGCTGGAACTCCAACACGGCCGATCTGCAGGAGCCGGGCCTGGAGTACAACTTCAACCTGGTCAAGGACCGTTTTGGCGGCACCGTCCACGTCCGCACCTTTACCAGCCGCGACTACCCGTGGCAGGACCTGATCTCGCTGCTGGTCAAGATGGATTATCGCGGCTGGGTGCTGCTGGAGGCGGGGACGAAGGTCGACGACCGGGTCAAGGCGTTGGCCGAACAGAAGGCCATGTTCGACGCCATGCTGGCCAAGGCGCAGGGGTGAGGCCGGTGGCCCGCGTCTGGAATCCCGAAGGGATCCAAGGCCCATGAAGCTCGTGATTTTGGATGCCTACGCAACCAATCCCGGCGACCTCCGTTGGGATGAACTCAGGGCGTTGGCCGACTGTGACGTGTACGATCGGACGCCGCCGGACCAGGTTCTCGTTCGCGCCCGCGACGCGGAACTGGTGCTGACCAACAAGACGATCGTCGACCGTCCGGCCATCGCCGCCCTGCCCAAGTTGCGTTATCTCGGGGTGCTGGCCACCGGGCACAACGTCGTGGACCTCCAGGCCGCGCGGGAACGAGGAATTTGCGTCTGCAACGTCCCCGAATACGGCACGCCGAACGTGGCTCAGGCCACGTTCGCCTTGCTGCTGGAGCTGACCAACCGCGTCGGCCACCATGCGCAGACCGTCCGCGAAGGCCGCTGGTGTGACGCGCCCGATTTCTGCTACTGGGACTTTCCCCAGGTCGAACTGGCAGGTCTGACGATGGGCGTCGTGGGCCTGGGGCGGATTGGTCAAGCCGTGGCGCGGATCGCGGCCGCGTTCGGCATGGACGTGCTGGCGTTCGACCTGTCTCCGCCCGCCGTGGTCCCCGGCGGTGTGCGTCTGGTCGGCTTGGACGCCTTGTTCCGCAACAGCGACGTGCTCACGCTGCACTGCCCGCTGACCGCCGACAATCGAGAACTGATCGACGCCGCAAGGTTGGCGCTGATGAAGCCCACCACGTATCTGGTGAACACCGCCCGCGGCGGCCTGGTCAACGAAGCCGATCTGGCCCGAGCGTTGAACCAGGGCCGCCTGGCTGGGGCAGGACTGGACGTGCTGTCCGTCGAGCCCCCGCTGCGGGACAACCCTTTGCTGACGGCCAGGAACTGCCTGGTGACGCCGCACGTCGCCTGGGCCACACGGGCCGCGCGGGCACGGCTGATTCGGGCGACAACCGAAAACGTCCGAGCGTTCCTCAACGGTCAGCCGGTGAACGAGGTAAGCATCGTTCCAGAAACAACGGTCAGGTGACAAGTCGTCTCGTCCAAGTAGCCGTCACACTCGGCCGGATGATCCGCAATCAACACGGGCCAGTGATTTCTCGAACGGAGCGAAACGGGTGAAGAGAAAGGCGGGAGGCGGGACAGGCGAAGCGGCGAGCTTTCGTTCGGATCGTACACCAACCCCTGCGGGCCGGTTCTCGGTCTAAGCGGCGCGGGCGGGGTTTCGGGAGCGCGCAAAAAAACGGCCAAGCCGGCCCAGGGGGCGGCTTGGCCGATCCATCGAGGAGAGTCAGACAGACACAACCCGTTCAATCCTTCCTCGCTCGCCGAGCAGACCGCATTCCGCATCCCCGTCACAGCGGCCGGCGGGCGAGCCTCGCACGCTATTTCCGGCGGACCGCGATCGTCTTGTGGCTGGCCGGCACGACCTTCGCCTTCTTGACCGGCCGTTTGGCGGACGCTTGCTTGGCGGGTACCGGTTCCGGCTTGGGAGCAGGCAGCTTTTCTTCTTCGGCCTTCTCCTCCGCCTCTTCCAGGTACATTTCGTCCGGCATTTCGCTGTCGTACGTCTCCAGGCAACTGTCGCAGCCCACGTCGCAGCCCACTTCGCAGCCGACGCCGCAGTCGCCCGGAGCATACCGATAGCCCCACAAGTGCGCCAATCCTCGCAGGGGATTCCAGCACCCGTAGCATCCGCCGCAACTCACCTCGCCACAACTGTCGCACGGATCGTCGCAGGCCGGCGGGTCACTCATCCACTCGCCGTAGTACACTTCTCCGCAGCCGGCGCCGCAGGTGAGCGCCCGGCTCGCACGGGGCCACAGCCACGGATGATAGCACGAGCCCGGTTGGCATTCGCCACAGGTGTCGCAGCCGACGGCCACGTCCCCGCAGTCGCCGCAGCCCACGGCGGGATCGCAGACACCATAGGGGGACATGACACAGCAACCGCTTGACAGAAGTCCGCCAGCCAGGACCAGGAAGCCGTACGCAAATCGCTTGAACATGGTTCCTTCCTTTCGATTTCCGTCTCCGAGTCCCACGCATCCTGGGAACTGCAAAAACATTTATCGGCCGCAGAATCGCTGGAATCGAGAAAATCGTTACCACCGATAAAGTTTTCCCAAAAAGCCAAATTCACCTCGCAGGACTCGTGCTGGCTTGCCCGATCACCGAGTCAGCAGTGGGCCAAGAGTGTGAAAAACAACGCCCAATCCGTTTTCTGGCGGGAGTTTACGGTCCGTTGTGCTTGTGCAACCGAAAGGCTGACCTCCGGTTGAAAAAGGGGAGCAGGCACCTCGCGGCAGTCGTTTCTCCTTGGGTTTTGCCAAAGCAGTTCGGAACCAGTCCCTTTTTCTCAACAGGCTGCTAAGATAGGGCGCGACAGCAATCGCAGGATCTCCGGAGCGTCAACCATGAGAGCCCCCCACACGTCCCGTCGCGAATTCCTGAAAGCCTCTTCCCTGACCGTCGCCGGCGCCGCGCTGGCGGGCGGCACAGCGGCGGCCCGCCTGGCCCACGCGGCCGGAACCGACGAAATCCGCGTCGCCGTGATCGGCTGCGGTGGCCGAGGCGCCGGGGCGGCGGCCAATTGTTTGGAAGCGGATCCGGCAGTCAAGATCGTGGCCCTGGCAGACGCCTTTCAGGATCGCATCGACAGCGCGCTGAAGATGCTCAGCGGCAAGTTTGGCGAGCGCGTCGACGTGCCTGAGGAACGTCGATTCGTCGGCCTGGAAGCCTACCGGCCGGCGATCTCGGCCGACGTGCATCTGGTCGTGTTAGCCGCTCCGCCCGGATTTCGCCCCCCGCAGTACGCGGCAGCCGTCCAAGCCGGCAAGCACGTGTTCATGGAAAAGCCGTTGTGCGTCGATGCACCCGGCTTCCGCTCGCTGATGGACACCAACCGACTGGCCGACGAGAAAGGCCTGAAAGTCGTCGTGGGCCTGCAGCGACATCACCAAAGCCGCTATCTGGAAGGAATGCGCCGCATCCACGACGGCGCGATCGGCGACATCGAGTTCCTTCGCGTGTACTGGAACGGCGGCCCCATCTGGATCAAACCGCGTCAGGAAGGCTGGACGGAGATGGAGTACCAGATCCGCAACTGGAACGTGTTCCGCTGGCTGTCCGGCGATCACATCTGCGAACAGCACGTCCACAACATCGACGTGGGCCTGTGGGCAATGGACGGCCAGCACCCGGTCGAAGCGAACGGCATGGGCGGACGCGAGAAGCGCAAGGGCAAGGACCAGGGCCACATCTTCGACCATCATGCGGTCGAGTTCACGTTCGCCGACGGGACCAGGATGTTCAGCCAGTGCCGGCAGATGTCCGGCGTGATGACCAACGTGTCCGAATCGGTCCACGGGTCCAAGGGCGTCTGGAACAGCAACGACCAGCGGGACGACGGGAACAACCCGTACGTCCAGGAGCACGTCGACTTGATCGCCGCAGTCCGCTCCGGCGTCAAGCTGAACGAAGGCTGGCACGGCGGAATCAGCACGATGACCGCGATCCTGGGCCGCATGGCGACCTACAGCGGCCAAGTCATTCGGTGGGATGACGCGGTGCAGAAGGGCCCGCGGGAAACGCCCGAAGTCCTGGCCCTGGACGCCGACCCGCCCGTCCTGCCCGACGCCAACGGCCTGTACGATTACGCCGCGCCCGTGCCCGGCGAATATCGCCCGTTCCCCTGATCCTGCAACCGGCGCCAAGCGGCCAGACTGGACGTGTACCCAGCCCAAAACAACTTGGCGCAAACCGAATCCGCCATCCCGACATACCAGAGTGACTGGCGTCGGAAGTCCCGACGGCAGAACAGGAACGCGGCGACAAAGCACGACGAGTTCAGATACCAGGGACGCGCCTCAAGCCAGGCTGCGGACGGCCCAGGAACCGCCAGTCCAGCCGCGAAGCCGTTCCCGTCCGCCTCCGCCTCCGCCGGGAACGAGCTACGCCAGCAGTTCGTCCCAGGTAGACACGTCCAAAAGTCGTTCACTCAACGCCTCCAGACGCTCCGGATCTTGGATGCCGCAAATCGCTTGTCGGGTTTCCTCGTCGGGTTGCCCGGCACGCTTCCTCACGCTCACGTGGCCTACGCGTGGTTCGGCACCGAACGTTTCACGTGGGGACAAATGGGAGAAATCTCTGGCCAGCGTCTATCTGCAAGCGGGCGAGAAACGTAAATTAGGGGACAGCACGCGGCGTTTGGCCGGGTTTGAGGCGGCCGTAAGACTTGCGCCGCAGGATGTCGATTGGAAATCAACGCTGGCCAAGCTGCTGTTGCGGGCTGGCCGCAGGGAACAGGCTGCCCAAGTGCTGGAGGAGTTGCTTGCCCAAGTACCCCAACCAGAAGCGTGCCAAGCGGTTGCTGAAACAAGCGGAACGGCAAGGAGAGGAAGAGTGTGATGACGGAGACGAGCCACCAGCCGGAAGGTACCGGCAATCAGCAAGTCGCTTTTGCCGACTTCCAGCAGCTGATTCGTAACATGTACCTGGAGAAAGACTTAGCCCGCGGCGTCGACGGGACGTTCATGTGGTTCATGGAGGAGGTGGGCGAATTGGCGGCAGCGTTGCGAGACGGTTCGCACGAAGACAAAATGGAGGAATTCGCCGACGTGATCGCTTGGCTGACCACCATGGCAAACGTGGTCGGTGTCGATCTTAGTGACGCGGTGACCCGCAAGTATGGCTCTGGTTGTCCCGGCTGCGGTCACTTTGTCTGTACGTGCTCGCTGTCGGAGAAGCCGTAGCGCCGGGTGGGCAGTTTTATTGTATTCGACGTTCTAGGTGGGCGGTCATCCCCATGTGTTTACGTTTGTTGATGCGACGCTTGATTCCTTGGCCTAGTCTCGCGGGACTGCTGGTGTGGGCTTCCGCGTGCGCCGTGGAGGCGCCGGCGGTTCAGTGGCCTTCTGGCGAGCCGGCTGCGGCGGTGCGTATTGAGTCGATTCGCGTCGGCTTCGGCGGTGTTTACAGGGTTGGCCACTGGGCGCCGACCTGGGTGACACTGGCCAACGACGGTCCAGACGTGGACGTCGAGTTGCAGATTGCCGCTCGCGACGGGGAAGGCGTTCAGGCACAGTTGGGGCGCACGCCGGCAGCCCGCGTTCGCTTGATCGCAGGCGGCAAGACGGCGGCGTTGCAGTATTTCAAAGCCGGCCGAGCGGGCAGCGGCTTGACCGTTCGCGTGGTCGGCGATCAGGGCGAGTTGGCCAAACGGTCTTTTTCGTCCAGCGAACTGGGGCGGGCCGAGCCGTCGACGCAGGAGTTGATTGTGAGTCTGGGGTCTGCGGCCGGCATCGAGGACGCGGCTCGCAAGACGCGGCGGGACGGGTCCCAGCCGATGACCGTCTGTACGGTGTCCGACCAGGGCGAATTGCCGACCGAGTGGTACGGGTACGAGGCCGTCAACACGCTGTTCGCCACGACGGGGGACGCCGGAGTTCTGGAAAAACTGACGGACGATCGTTTCGAGGCGCTGGACCGCTGGCTGAAACTGGGCGGCCGGATGGTGCTGTGCGCGGGACGCCGCGGCGCGGAAGTGTTTGCGCCCGGCAATCGCCTGGCCCGATTCTCGCCGGGAAGCCGGGCCGAAGTGGTCACGCAGCGTGTGACATCGGGTTTGGAAAACTACGCGCGGTCCAGCGAACGGCTGGACGCGGTCGGCGGTCAGCGGGCCCGGCGTTTCGGCGTTTCCATGACTGCTTTAGCCGACGTGCAAGGGCTCGTGGAGAGCGCGGAAGTGGGCGGGCCGGCGGGACGTCTGCCGACGATCGTCCGTTATCCGTACGGGCTGGGACAATTGGTGTTCCTGGCGTTCGATCCCGAGTTGCCGCCCTTCGACAAGTGGCAAGGGCGTCCGGCGCTGCTGGCGCGGGCGTTGCAGGTCGCCGGCACGGGCCGGCAGGCCGAGGAGGAAACGGACACGCGGCTCAGTCAAGTCGCGCATCTGGGATACGAAGACCTGGTGGGCCAGTTGCGATCGGCCCTGGAACAATTCCCCGGAGTGACGCGGGTTCAATTCTCCTGGGTCGCCGGGCTGATCGCCGTTTATCTCTTGTTGATCGGCCCGGCGGACTACTTTTTGCTCAAGCGGTTCAACGGCTTGACTTGGACCTGGCTGACGTTTCCTCTGGTCGCGATCGTCTTTTGCGGTCTGGCGTACGGACTGGTCCAGCGGTTGTCGGGCCGGCAAGTTCACGTCAACCAGGTGGATGTGGTCGACGTAGCGTTGGATCAAGGCGTGGTGCGCGGCTCGGCGTGGGTCCACCTGTACAGTCCTGCCACGCGGGAATTCACGTTGGACTGGGAAGGGAGCTGGCCCTTGCCGCAAGCTGGCGGCGAGTGGGGCCGACTGCTGGCCTGGCAGGGTCTGCCGGGGCGAGGGTTAGGCGGCCTGGACGGCACGGGCGGTGCCGTGCTGTTCGATGGGCCTTACACCGTCACGGCGTGTGCCGGGCGATCCGCGGCCGGCCCGTCTGGTTCGGTGTCCGTCCGTCCCACCGCCGCAGCGCCGCCGACGGAGTTGGTGGCGGCGGTCTCGGGGCTGCCCGTGGAGGTTTCGGGAACGAAGAGTCTGGCCGGAGTCTGGTGGCAAATCGGCGAGTTGCAGCAGCAGCGTTTGTCGGCCGACATCAACGGCTTGTTGAGCGGGCGACTGACCAACCCCCTGCCGGTCGACTTGACGGACTGCATGGTCGTCTATGAGAACTGGATTTATCCGGTGGCGGGGGCACTGCGTCCCGGCGAGGGCGTGTCGTTTGACGGCGTGTCGCCGCGGAATTTGGAATGGCATTTGTCGCGGCGGCGGGTCGTGGACACCAAGGACGTAGGCACGCCGTGGGACCAGAGCAGCGTGGACGTGCCCCGGATTCTGGAACTGATGATGTTCTACGGGGCGGCCGGCGGCGCCGCCTACACCGGATTGACGCACCGCTACCAGCCCGGCATCGACCTGAGCGGCCATTTGCGCACGGGGCGAGCCGTGCTTGTCGGCCGCAGTGCGGCGGCGGGCAGTCGCCTGGGGCCTTCCGGCGAGCCCTGGGACGAGGCCAACGTTCGCCGATGGACCTTTTACCGCGCGGTGGTTCCCGTGGACAGATCGGAAAGGGCGGCTGTTCCGTGATTGAGACGCATGATTTGACCAAGAAGTACGGCGAGTTATTTGCCATCCGCTCCATCGACCTGAAGCTGGACGAAGGAGACCTGTTCGGCTTCATCGGTCCCAACGGGGCGGGCAAGACCACGACCATGCGGATTGTCGCCACGCTGCTCAACCCCACCTGGGGCGAGGCCTATGTGTGCGGCAACTCGATCTACACCAAGCCCAAGGAGATCCGCCGCCTGGTCGGATACATGCCGGACTTTTTCGGCGTCTACGACGATATGCGGGTGATCGAGTACCTGGAGTTTTTCGCGGCCGCGTACCGCATCCGGGGCGAACGCCGCCGCCAACTGTGCAACGAGATGCTGGAGATCGTCGACCTGGATTTCAAACGCGACGCCTACGCCAACACGCTGTCGCGAGGCCAGACGCAGCGGCTGGGCTTGGCCCGCACGCTGCTGCACGATCCGCAAGTGCTGCTGCTGGACGAGCCTCTCAGCGGCCTGGACCCGCGAGCCCGCATCGAAATGCGCAATCTGCTTCGCCGGCTGGGCCAGATGGGCAAGACGATCATCGTCTCCAGCCACATCCTGCCCGAGTTGGCCGATATCTGCAACAAGATCGGCATCATCGACCGCGGCGTTCTGGGCGTGAACGCCTCGGTGGCGGAGGTGATGAAACAAGTCCGCCAGCGGACCGTGCTGCACGTCGCGGTGAAGGAAAACTACGAAGCCGCCGCCCGGTTGCTGGAGCAGCACGAGCAAGTGGAAAGGGTGGAACTGGCCGCCCCCCGCATCGTCGTGACCCTGAAGCAGGGCGCCGACGACTACAGCGAAATTCCGTCCTGGCTGATCCAGCACGGTTACAAGCTGACCCTGTTCCGCGAAGAAGACGTCAGCCTGGAATCGGCGTTCATGGCCCTGACCAAGGGCATGGGCGCCAAGACGTGATCGCGCGCATCGCGTGCCTCGGCAGCACGTACGATTCCAGCCAAATCTGCACCACAGGAAAAACAACATGACAAGATCTCTTGCCCATGGGCTAGGTCCACCTCTGATGTCGGTGATATGCCTTTTCGCAGCGGTCGCACCCGCAGCCGATCTGCGTCCGCCCGCGGTGCCGCTGGTCGCATGCGATCCGTACTTCAGCATCTGGTCGCCGGCGGACAAGTTGCCGGACGCCGACACCGTCCACTGGACCGGCAAACCGCATCGGTTGGCGGGCCTGGTGCGGATCGACGGCAAGGCGTACCGCGTGATGGGCGCGCAGCCGGCCGAAACGCCGGCGCTGACTCAGACCGGCTTGACGGTCCTGCCCACTCGCACCGTGTATGCGTTCCAGGACGCGGGCGTCGTCCTGAGGCTGACCTTCCTGACCCCCGCCCTGCCCGACGACCTCGACGTGCTCTCGCGGCCGGTGACATACCTGACGTGCGAGTTTCGCTCTGCGGACGGGAAGCCGCACGACGTGCAACTGTATTTCGACGCGTCCGCCGAGTTGGCGGTGAACGTGCCCAGCCAGGAAGTCGAGTGGTCCCAGGGACAGGTCGGCCAACTCGTGGCTCTCAAAATCGGCTCGAAGGACCAGCCCGTCTTGGCCAAGAAAGGCGACGACATCCGCATCGACTGGGGCTATCTGTACGTGGCGGCGGCCCGTGCCGACGTGGCAGAGCAGCAGATTGGCGAAGGCGAAGCGATGAAAGCCAGTTTTGCAGGCCACGGCAAGCTCGGTCCATCGTTGGGCGCCCCTCCGCCGGCGACACCTGCCGGACCGTATGCCGCCGCCTTGGTCTTTCCGGCTGCCAGAGTGTCCGCACAGCCTGTCGCTTGCCGGCTGGTCCTGGCCTACGACGATGTGTTCTCGATCCAGTACATGAAGAAGAATCTCCGGCCTTACTGGCGCCGCAGCGGCTGGGAAGCGGCCGATTTGCTGAAGGCCGCCGCGCAGGATTACGAATCGCTGCAAAGCCGCTGCGCGGCGTTCGACGACGAACTGATGGCCGATCTGACTCGCGCCGGCGGTGGGAATTACGCCGCGCTGTGCGCCTTGGCCTATCGCCAGTGTTTCGCCGCAGGCAAGTTCGTGGCCGACGACCGCGGCCAGCCGCTGCAATTCTGCAAGGAAAATCACTCCAACGGCTGCATCGGCACCTCCGACGTGTTTTATCCCATGTCGCCGCAATTCCTGCTGTTCGGTCCGACGCTGGCCAAATCGTTCCTGGTCCCGTTCATGAACTACGCCGCGTCCGACCGCTGGCGGTTCCCCTTTGCGCCGCACGACCTGGGCCAGTATCCGCACGCCAACGGCCAGCGGTACGGGGGCGGCGAGCGGAGCGAGGAGAACCAGATGCCGGTGGAGGAGAGCGGCAATTTGCTGTTGCTGATGGCCGCCGTCGCCCGGATGGAAGGCCACGCCGATTTCGCCGGCCTGTATTGGTCGCGGATCGAGCAGTGGGCCGAGTACCTCAAGGCCAAGGGCTTCGATCCGGAGAACCAATTGTGTACCGACGATTTCGCCGGTCACCTGGCGCACAACGTCAACCTGAGCGCCAAGGCGATCTGTGCCCTGGGAGCGTTCGGCAGACTGTGCGAGCTGCGCGGCGACAAGGCGCAGGCAGCCCAGTACGCGAAGCTCGCCAAAGAGTTCGCCGGCCGCTGGGTGCAGGAAGCCGACGACGGCGACCATTTCCGGTTGGCCTTTGATCGGCCTGGCACGTGGAGCCAGAAGTACAACCTGGTCTGGGACCGCATCCTGGGTCTGAACCTGTTTCCCGCCGAGGTGCTGAAGAAGGAACTGGCCTACTACCAGCGCGTGCAGAACGTCTACGGCCTGCCGCTGGACAACCGGCAGACGTACACCAAGCTGGATTGGGTCCTGTGGACCGCCACGCTGACGCAAGAGCGGCGGGACTTCGAAGCGTTGGTGAGCCCGGTGGTTCGCTTTTTGAACGAAACACCCGACCGCGTGCCGATGACCGACTGGTACTTCACGACCGACGCCCGCCGGCGCGGCTTCACTGCGCGTCCGGTCGTGGGCGGCGTGTTCTTGCAGATGCTGCACGATCGCGAGGTCTGGTCGAAGTACGCCGGGCGGGACAAGACCAAGGCCGCCGGTTGGGCGCCCCTGCCGAAGCCGCCCCGCACGGTGACGCTGCTGGCGACCAGCCAGACGGAACCGGCCCTGTGGCGGTACACGACCGAACGGCCGGCGGGCGATTGGCAGGCTGCCGATTTCGACGACCGCGCCTGGCAGGAAGGTCCGGGCGGGTTCGGTACGCCGCAGACGCCGGGGGCCGTGGTCCGCACGCCATGGAACAGCGGCGAGATCTGGGTCCGCCGCTCGTTCGAATTGGCCGCGCCGCTGCCGCCCCGCGCTGCGCTGCGACTGCACCACGACGAAGACGCACACGTCTACCTGAACGGCGTCCGAGTGCTCGCGCGGAGCGGATACACGACCGAATACGAAGCCGAGGAGATCGACGTGAAGGCCCTGCGGACGGGCCGCAACGTGCTGGCGATCCACTGCCGCCAGACGACGGGCGGCCAGTACCTCGACGCCGGCCTCGATGCCATCCTGCCGGATTCCCCATGACGATGCAGACGACGATGACCTTGCAAGAAGCCCAAGAGTGCGTCGACCGGTGGATCAAGACCATCGGCGTGCGGTATTTTTCCGAACTGACGAATCTTGCCCAGTTGGTCGAGGAGGTCGGCGAACTGGCACGGATCATGTCCCGCACGTACGGCGACCAGAGTTTCAAAAAAACGGACGAGAGCTATAATCTGGCGGACGAATTGGCGGACGTGCTGTTTGTGCTGATCTGCATCGCCAACCAGACGGGCGTCGATTTGACCGGCGCGCTGGAGCGGAATCTGCAGAAAAAGACGGCGCGCGACCGGGACCGGCACCGCGAGAATCCTAAGCTGACGGGAGACGCCCCCTTATGACGCTGACTATCATGCGGCGCATTACGTTTTGCGCCGGCCATCGCCTGCACCGGCACGAAGGCAAATGCCAGTACTTTCACGGCCACAACTATGTCGCGGAGTTTTATGTCAGCGGCGAGGAGACGGACGCGGTGGGCCGCGTCATCGATTTTGCCGTGCTCAAAAACCGCTTCAAAGGCTGGATCGACGAGCATTGGGATCACGGTTTTCTGCTGTCGCAAGAGGACGAAAACGGGATTGCCGCCGCGCGGCTGGTTCAGCCCAGCCGGGTGTATCTGCTGCCCTTCAATCCGACGGCCGAAAACATGGCCCGTTACCTGCTGGAAAGGGTCTGCCCGCCGTTGTTGGCAGGGACAGGCGTGCGGGCGACGAAAGTGGTGATTTGGGAGACTCCGGACGCCTGTGCGGAAGCTTCCGTCGATGGATCGTCCAGGATGGTAGCTTGCGGACCGGAAAGCTGTACAATAAGCAACAACGGTTCCTAGCCCGGTTCGTTCCCGCGGCGGCCCCGCGCCGGCTGTGGCACGGCCTACTTGTTGGCCGTGCCGGGCAAGGATCGGTCCGGTGCAGGACACGGCCAACGCGAAGGCCGCGCCATCCATGCTACGCCTACCTGCAGACTCGACACCTACGTTAAGGAGCAACCTATGTCGCGCATCAATTCCCTGACCGCAGTTCTCTTCGCACTGGCCCTTCTGGGCGCGAGCATCTCGACGGCTGCCCAGCCCGTCGACCCGGCCGCGTTGGACAAAGCGTTCGAGGCCCTGAAGACGTACGATTGGGGCCAAGACCGCAGCGCGCTCCAGGCTCTGGACGGGGCCGTCGCCGCCACGCACGGCGACGCGGCCGCGCGGAAAGCCCTGGAGACGCGTTTGGCGGCCGTCCTGAAGAGCGACGCATCCCGCGCGGCCAAAGACGTGGTGTGCCGCCAATTGAGTCTGGTCGGTTCGGCCGAAGGCGTGCCGGCTCTGGCGGGCTTGCTGACCAATGCAGAACTGTCGCAGATGGCCCGCTACGCGCTGGAACGCATCCCCGACGCCGCCGCCACGGCGGCCTTGCGGGAGGCGTTGCCGAAGACCGAAGGTTTGCGGAAGGTGGGCGTCATCAATTCGCTGGGTGTCCGCCGCGACGCCCAGAGCGTTGCGGCCCTGACGGCGTTGCTGGGCAACCCAGACCAGCAGATCGCGGCGGCCGCCGTTGCTGCGCTGGGCGCCATCGGCAACTCGGAGGCGGGCAAGGCGTTGGACGAGTTCCAGAAGAAAGCGCCGGACAAGCTCAAATTGGCGGTCGCTGACGCCCGCCTGTGCTGCGCCGAGCGCCTGTTGGCCGCCGGCAAGAAGCTCGAAGCGATGGCGATCTACAAGTCGCTCAGCGGCGAGGACCAGCCCAAGCACGTCCGCTTGGCCGCGGTCCGCGGGTTGCTGGCGGTGACGGGCCAGAAGTGAGCGTCGCTGCGCGAGGTTTCCGGGAAACGGAGCCCGGCTTCTGAATAAAGCCCGGCTTCCGGCCCACGGCGTGGAAGCCAGCTCCCTCGGACCCCGCGCCTTGCCACCAGGCGCAAGAGAGCCAAGCATGAACGGACACATCGGAAGCACCGCCAAGGCGTTGCACGGAGCCAGTCGCCGAGCCGTTGTCTGGGCTTTGGGAGTCGTCCTGCTGGCGGCCTGTGCAGGCTGCCGTGACGGTTCGCCTCCGGCCGCTGCTCCGGGCGTGCCTTCACCGCCCTCGCCTGCGGCTCCGCAGAAGCCGAAAATCGCCCTGATCATGAAGTCGTTGGCCAACGAGTTCTTTGCGACGATGGCCGACGGCGCCCGAAAGCACCAGGCGGAACACGCCGCTCAGTTCGACCTGGTCGTCAACGGCATCAAGGATGAACGCGATCTGGCCCGGCAAGTCGGGCTGGTCGAGGAGATGATGGCCGGGCAAGTGGACGCCATCGTCATCGCGCCGGCGGACTCCAAAGCGCTCGTCTCGGTGCTCAAACGGGCACAAGACGCCGGCATCGTAGTCGTAAACATCGACAACAAGCTGGACGACGAAGTGCTGAAGCAGACGGGAGTCCGGATTCCGTTCGTGGGGCCCGACAACCGGGCCGGAGCGAGGATGGCGGGCGAGTACCTGGCAAAGAGGCTCGCCAGGGGCGACAAGGTCGGCATGCTGGAAGGCATCAAGACCGCGTTCAACGGACAACAGCGGCGGTTGGGCTTTGAGGACGCGATGCGGGCCGCGGGCATCGAAATCGTCGATGTCCAGAGCGCTCAGTGGGAGATGGACATCGCCAACCGCGTGGCTTCGGCGATGATCAGCGAGCGCGCCGACATCAAGGCCTTGCTGTGCGGAAACGACAGTATGGCCCTGGGCGCGGTGGCGGCGGTCAAAGCGGCCGGGCGCAGCGGGCAGATTCAGATTGTCGGCTACGACGCCATTTCGGCCGTGCGCGCGGCGCTCCGGGAGGGCGCCGTGCTGGCGACGGTGGAACAGCACGCCGACCAGTTGGCCGTGTTTGGGATCGAGTACGCGCTGCAGTTGTTGCGCGGCGAAGCGGCGCTCGAAGACCGACAGACCCCGGTGGAACTGGTCACAGCGGAAACGTTGGACTAGTGTTCAATTCCTCCGGCGGTTGCAGCCATCTTGGAGTGCGGCGCCTTGTCGCCGCTGTGGCTGAAGGCCGGAAGTGCGGCGGACCACCGCGGGACGAACGTCCTGACCCCCGTCCGCCCGGCGTTCGCCACCTCGGGTCCCAAGCGGCGACAAGGCGCCGCACTCGAAAACGGCACTTCGCATGGATGAAATCCAACCCTCGGTCGTTTTGCCGCCCGACGACGCGCCCCAGCAAAGCTCGCGGTGGAGCGCGGCGGCCTTGGTCAATTACCTGGGCCTGCTGGCGGTCCTGCTGTTTCTGGTGACCCTGTTCAGCCTGCTGAGCGAGCATTTTTTCACGCTCCAGACGTTGGCGACGGTGGCCAACCAGATTCCCGATCTGACGGTGATCGCCGTCGGCATGACGCTGGTCCTGATCATCGGCGGCATCGACTTGTCGGTCGGCTCCGTGCTGGCCCTGGGCGCCGCCGTGCTGGGCGTGGCCATGGTGGACTGGCAGTGGCCCGTGTGGGCGGCCGCGGGATTGTGTCTGGGCGCGGGACTGGCCTGCGGGTTGGCCAACGGTTCGATCAGCGTGGGCTGGTCGATTCCGTCGTTTATCGTGACGCTGGGGATGCTGGAGATCGCGCGGGGTTGCGCCTACCTGGCGACGGACTCGCAGACCAAGTACATCGGCGCACGGATCGAAGGGATTGCGGCGCCGTTGGAGGGCCTGGGGATCTCGGCCGCGTTTCTGACTGCCGTGGCCGTGGTCGCGGCGGGCCAGTTCATTCTGTCGGGAACCGTGTTCGGCCGCTACATGTTTGCCATCGGGAACAACGAGCAGGTCGTGCGTTATTCCGGCATCAACCCGCAGCCGACGAAGATCGGCGTCTTTGTGCTGGCCGGGGGCCTGAGCGCGCTGGGAGGGATCTTTCAAGCTTCGCGGCTGGGCTCGGCCGATCCCAACGGCGGCGTGGGACTGGAGTTGGCCGCCATCGCCGCCGTCGTGATCGGCGGAACCAGCTTGATGGGCGGCCGCGGCTCGGTGGTCAACAGCTTTCTGGGCGTCCTGATCATCCGCGTGCTGGAGTCGGGTCTGGCCCAAGTCGGGGCCAGCGATCCGACGAAAAGAATCGTCACCGGCGGGGTCATCGTCGCGGCCGTGATCGCCGACGCCTATCGCCACCGCCTGAGCGGCCGCCGCTGGCGGTTTGCCGCCAAGGCCAACGCCCGTCGAGAAGGGCGTCCCGCCAAGCCGGAAAGCTGAGAACCGCAAACGGGCCGGACGCCTCCGTGCTGACGGTGCGTTCTTGATCGTGGCTTGTTCCTTTCTCACGCTTCCTGCAACGCCCGCAAGACTACTCCGCAGGCGTCCACGTCCGCCAAGGCGGGCCGCGGCAGCACGCCCGCCCGCGACGCCAGAATGACGCCGCGTTGCTGGTCGCTCTGCACCGGCGCTCCGTGCGAACCGCGGACCAGGGTCGCGTCCAGGGGAATCGTCCGGCTGGCCATGTCCACGTGCAATTCCACCGGATCGTAACCCGGTTTGCGGTGGATATCCACCGTGCGTGCAAAGCCGGGGGCGTGCCGGTCGTCCAGCCACCAGTAGTACGCCTGCCAGCTGTGGGCTGCGGAGATCAGGATCACCTCGCCGGAACGCGGGTGATCCAGGCGATAACGGGCTCGCTGGTCGCCGGCCAGGACTTCGGCGATGCCGTCCGCGTTGCGGAACAATTCGACGACCCGTTGCTGCGTGCCAGAGTCCGCGTCGCGGACGAACACGTGCGAAAACTGGTGATCGGCCAACGCCCACGCGCGGCTGCCTTCCAGGTCCAAATGCTCCCCGTCCGCTTCCTCGCGGACTTGCAGCAGTCCGGCTTGCCGCAAGACCCGGTTGGGATACGTGACGTGCGAGACGGGCGTGATCACGTATTCGCTGGCGGCGATCCAGGTCGGTTCCGCCTCGTCGTACGCCGCCGCGAGGCCGTCGCCGAGCGTGCCGATGACGGCGTCGAGTTCCGCGACCGCCGCCTGGGCGGGCGGGCTGTCCGGCCCGGTGCGCTGGGCGGCATACTCCAGGTGCGGCAAGTACAGATAGAAGAAGTCCGGGCGGAATCGGCCCGCGGCATCGACGGCCGACCGCGCGATCCATTCCGTCGACTGGATGCCGGCCAGCGGTCCCCAGAAATGCGGCAAGGGAAAATGCCCCCAGCGATCCCGCAATTCGCCGTACAACTCGCGCGGCTGCGTATAGCACCACAGCTCTTCAACGCCGTCCGGATGGTGGACGGGCGCCGGCATACAGACGTAATCCGCGCCGCAGCCTTTGCTGAGCATCGGAAACCACACGGCCGACGTCCGGCGCGGCGTTTGCTGATGGAGCAGGTCCCAGATCTGCGGCGCGGCGATCTTGTCGTTCCCTGCCGTCCACATCTCCACGCGGCGCTCCTCGCGCCAATAGAACCCGTTGGCCACGACGCCGTGCTCCGCAGGAAGCCGGCCCGTGAGCATGTTGGCCTGCACTGGCCAGGTGACGCAGGGAAAGCTGGACGTGAGGGACGCCTGATCGCCCTGGGCCATCAGTCCGCGCAGCCGCGGCATGACGCTGAGATCCCGCTCGCGCAAGCCGGGTATCGACAGAAAGATCACGCTGGAAGACATGCGACTCACCATTCACTTCAAGACCGACAATAGAAACGCCAAGGAATCGGCCGCCGTATCGATCAGCTTGCCGGTCGGCGTGCCGGCGCCGTGACCGGCGCTGGTCTCGATCCGGATCAACACCGGCGCAGCGCCCGCCTGGGCGGCCTGCAGCGCCGCCGCAAACTTGAAACTGTGGCCCGGCACGACGCGGTCGTCGTGGTCCGCGGTGGTGACCATCGTCGCCGGATACCGCGTGCCGGGCTTCAAATTGTGCAGCGGCGAGTACTGGAGCAGCGTGCGGAACTCGGCCGGGTCGTCCGACGAACCGTACTCGGAGACCCAGGCCCAGCCGATCGTGAACTTGTGGAACCGCAGCATGTCCATCACGCCCACGGCGGGCAGCGCCGCGCCAAACAGTTCCGGGCGCTGCGTCATCACGGCCCCGACCAGCAGACCGCCGTTGCTGCCGCCGCGAATGGCCAACTTCTGGGGACAGGTGTACTGGTTGTCGATCAGCCATTGGCCGGCCGCCAGAAAATCGTCGAACACGTTTTGCTTCTTGTCCTTCATGCCGGCTTCGTGCCAAGCTCGGCCGTACTCACCGCCGCCCCGCAGGTTGGGCACGGCATACACGCCGCCGTGTTCCATCCAGACCAGATTCATCACGGAAAAGGAGGGCATGATCGAGATGTCGAAGCCGCCGTAAGCGTACATCAACGTCGGGTTGTTGCCGTCCCGCACAAGACCCTTGCGATGCGTGATGAACATCGGGATCCGCGTGCCGTCCTGGCTGTCGTAGAAAACCTGTTTCGTCTCGTACGCTTGCGGGTCGAAATCCACCTGGGGTTGCCGAAACACCGTGCTCTGGCCGCTGCGGATTGCGTAACGGTAGACCGTGGGCGGCGTGGTGAAGTTCGTGAACTGGTAGAAAGTTTCCTCGTCCTTGCGCCGCCCGGCGAATCCGTGGGCGGCGCCGATCGTGGGCAGGGTCACGTCGCGTTCGAAACGGCCGCTCAGATCGAACACCCGGACTTGCGTGGCCGCGTCTTTCAGATAGGCGACCAGGAACCGGTCGCCGACGGCGCTCGCGCTGCGGACCACGTGCCCGGCCTGCGGCACCAACTCCCGCCATTGGCTTCGGTCCGGACGTTCCAGGTCGATCGCGACGATGCGGCGGAGCGGCGCATCCCGATCCGTCAGGAACCAGAAGGTCGCGCCGTCGTTGCCGAGGAATTCGTACTCGGCGTCGAACCCGGCCAGCAGCTCGACCACCGGCGCCGCGGGCGTGTCCAACCGCTGGTAGAACACCTGGTTCTTGACCTCCGTGCCGCGCCACACGGAAATCACCAGGTAGCGGCCGTCCTCGGTGACCAAGCCGCGGAAGCCCCAGTCCTTGTGATCTTTCCGTTCGTAGACCAGTTGGTCCTTGCCCTGCGGTTCGCCGAGGCGGTGGTAGTAGAGTTTCTGGTAGTAATTCACGCCGGTCAGCGTCTCGCCCGGCTTCGGTTCGTCGTACCGGCTGTAGAAGAAGCCTTGGTTGTCCGGCGTCCACGAGGCACCGGAGAACTTGACCCACCGCAAATGGTCGGACAGGTCCTGGCCCGTGGCCACCTCTTTCACCTTCCACTCATTCCAATCCGAGCCGGCGGCGGCCAGGCCGTAGGCCAGGTATCGGCCGTCTTCGCTGACCTCCCAGCCTGTCAGCGCGACCGTGCCGTCCTGGGACAGCGTGTTGGGATCCAGCAGCACGCGGGGCGCAGCCTCAAGCGAGGCAGCGACGTACAGCACGCTCTGATTCTGCAGCCCGTCGTTCCGCGTGTAGAAATAGCGGCCTCCGCGCTGCTCCGGCGCGCCGTACCGCTCAAAGTTCCAGAGCTTCGTGAGCCGCTCGCGCAAGCGCTCGCGCTGGGGGATCTTCTCCAGGTACGCGAACGTCAGCTTGTTCTGCGCATCGATCCAGGCCTTGGTCTCCGCGCTGTCCGTGTCTTCCAGCCAGCGGTACGGATCCGGAACCTGGACGCCGTGATAGGCATCGACGTGGCCGGACCGCCGCGTTTCGGGATACGTCACGTTCGGTTCCGCCCCCGCCGCCAGCAGCGGCCACGCCGCGGCCAGGACGGCCAATCGCCACGGGCATTTATCGGTTCGCATCATCGTTGCTCCACCTTGGCGACTCCTCGTCGCCGCCTCGAATTGCTGATTGCATGTCTCGGACCCGAAACGGGATTGCTGGAAACCAAGATACCAACCCCGCCGGCCGTGGGAAGGGCGTCTTGCTCAATGCAAACGCAGCGGTGAATAGACGGGACGGGCGATCTCAGAGTTGCACGCGCCGGCGTCGCTGGGAATCGGCAAGACGTGCAGCAATTGGTAAGCCTCGTAGTTGGCGGGCACGTGCTCGCCGGTGTCCGGGGCCAGCGTGCGGACCAGCGCGGTCACCTGGACGGCGTCGCGCGACTGATTGCTCAGCAGCGGGCCGTCTTCATCCGTCATCACCACGCCGGGACTGGCGGACGGGCATTGGCCGGCAATCTGGATGCCGTCTTTGTCCAGGGTGAAGCCGAGCTTTAATTCGCGGAACAACAGCAGGGCGTTCGCCTGCGGCGTCAGCAAGCGGGAGTCGGCGACCAGCCCCAGGGACTTGTTGGCCTGATACAGCAGCGACCGGCTGACGACTCCGCCGTTGCAGGTCACGTCGCCGGCGGCGTCGATCAGGCGGCCGGCGCGGAAGGTGGCGCGCCGGAAGAGGATTTCGGCGGAACCGCTCAGCTTGTGCTTCAAGCACTGTGTTACGCGGTCCAGATCCACGTCCCGAAACCGGCCGACGATTTCGCCTTCCCAGCCCTCGGCCGCGGGCATCGCTTCGATCGTCCCCTGGAACGTGGCCTGCTCGCCCAGAGTCCGCAGCGTCTGGAGATAGTCGGCCAGCACCGCGCAAGGCAAGGCCGTGGACCGCGTGTTCAGCGCCCACCGCGTCGCCGGCGGCCGGACCTGCCGGTTCCGCGTGATCCGCAACTGGGCCGGCTCCGACATCTGCAAGGCCACGTCGCGGAACTCGATCGTCGCCTGGGGGCCCGCGTCGGTCGTCGTCAGCTGGCTCCGCACGTCGGTCAAGGTCGTCGCGGTTTGCCCGTCGGCCTGCCGGATCGTCATCTCGTTGGCGTAGAATTCGGCTTCGGCGCCTGCCGCCGGATAGACGCGCAGCACGCGTTCGTGCAGCGATTCCCACAGCCGCCAGACCTGCGGGCCCTCGATTTCCGGCTGCGAGGCCAGCACGATCCATCGGCCGTCCCGGCGGCCGAACTCCAAATGCCGGATCCGCGCGATCGGCGAGTCCGTTTCCGGTTCCGTGAGCACGACGCCGTCCAGCAGCGTGACGCCCTGCAGCAACCGGTGCATCTGTTCGACCGACACGGCCAGGCCCAACGCGGCGGACAGCCGGTCTTCACACTCGGCCTTGCACGCCGCGACGTAGGCCGGCGAGCGGACGACGGTGATCCACGTCACCACGCCCAGCGTCGGGGCGACGCCCAGCAGCAGAAAGCCCAGTCGGCACAGCCATCGTCGCGTGCGATCGTGCATCACGAACGTCCCTGCTCTGATGTGGACGCGTCTCCCGCGCGTCCCGGCTCGCTACCTCTGCCGAGCCAGCTGATGAAACAACTCCCAGCGGGCCTTCATCTCCTGGAGGCTGTCGTTGCCGAACTTCTCCACCAAGGCCCGCGCCACTTCAAAGGCCACCACGCTCTGGATAATCACGCTGGCCGCTGGCACGGCGCAGACGTCGCTGCGTTCGTAGTCCGCCGACTCCGGCTGCTTGGTTTTCAAGTTGATCGATTCCAGCGGCTTGGCCAGCGTGCTGATTGGCTTCTTGGCCGCCCGCACTACCAGCGGCTGGCCGTTGGTCATGCCGGCCTCCAACCCGCCGGCGTGGTTGGTCGGACGGACGTAGCCCAGCGTCGGGCCGTCCCGCTGGCCTGGGTCGTACTGGATCGGATCGTGAACCTGCGAGCCCGGCCGCCGGGCGGCCTCGAATCCTAAGCCGATCTCGACGCCCTTGATCGCCTGCACCGCCATCACCGCTTGCGCCAGCCGGCCGTCCAATTTGCGGTCCCACTGGGCGTGGGTGCCCAGGCCGAACGGCAGTCCCTCGACGCGTACCTCGACCACGCCGCCCAGCGTGTCGCCCGCCTTGCGCGTGTCGTCGATCAAGCGTTTGATCTCCTCGTCGCGGCGGGGATCCAGCGAATAGATCTCGCTCTGGTCCCGCAGTTTCCGATGGTCCTCCAAGGTGCCCGGCTGCGGGTCGATCTTCACGCCGCCCAACTCAACCACATAGCCGATCGCCCGAATGCCGAATTCGGCCAGCAGTTGTTCGGCCAGCGCTCCGGCGGCGACGCGGATGGCGGTCTCCCGCGCGCTGGCCCGCTCCAGAACGCCCCGAATGGACCCCAGATGCTTGATCGCTCCCGTCAAGTCGCCGTGGCCCGGCCGAGGGCGGTCCAGATCGGGCATTCGCTCCAGCTTGTAGTCCTTGTTGACCACCTGCAGCGCGATCGGACTGCCGATGCTGGCGTCCTGCCAGATGCCGGACAAGATCTCGACTCGATCCGTTTCGATCCGCTGCCGGCCGCCGCGGCCGTAACCTCCTTGCCGCCGCTGCAACTCGGCGTCGATCCCTTCGGCTCGAATCGGCACCCCGGCCGGAAACCCATCCACGATGGCCACCAGAGCCCGCCCATGAGATTCACCGGCCGTCCAATAGTGCAACATGGTTGCTCCGTCTGCAAGGAAATCCGTCGAGTATCGGCTCTGGCACTGACGCTTCAAGTCGCCGTAGCAGGGCGCACCGAGCCGTACCACAACGCGCACCGAGCCGTCTTGATCTGCCCCAAGTCCCGCGACGGTCTGCCCGGCTGGAGGAGCCGTGCTGCGGTCCGCCACAGACTTCCAGCCTCTGCGTGCGCAGCGCCGACGCGGACTTTCGGGCTGAAGAATTCTAACGGGACGGCCCGTCAAGCGATAGGTCGATTCCGGATGCTAGCTGAGCCCTGCGCGCCGTCCATCCGCTTGCGAACGGGGCGGCGTCAGCCCTCCGGCGAGCTGGGCGTTTGGGAACCGCCGCGTCAGGCTTTTTCCATCAGCTTCTCGATGAGCGTGGCGACCAGTTCCGGCTTGTTTTGCGCCACGAGGTGGTCGATCGTCTCCGGCGCGACGCCCAGTTTTTGCAGATGAGTCGCCAGGTTCTTCCAGTGTTTGTCGCGCTTCTTGCCTTCGCTCAGGTACAGCTCGGTGACCAGCTCTTGGACCCGCTGCAGGGCGATGCTTTCGCGGTTTTCGTAGAAGTTTTTGATCGCGCGCTCTTGGTACCTGGTGCGTTCCGGCATGGCGGGTGGGACTCCTTTCACCAAGATACTGATCGGAACGCCGCGCGGGAAACTTCACTGCGGGAGGCAACTTCAATCCCACCACCAGGCGTCGGCGGGCACGTCGCGGGGGACGCTGGCGGTGCGGCCGGCCTGCAAGGCCCCGTAGTCGTCGATCGTGATGGCCGGTTTCTGCACGTACGGCCGGGCATCGGCGGAAACCCCGCCGCTGACGCCGGCCACGATGTGCCGCTGGCCGATCACGCGATGGTTGATCACCGTTTCGACCTCGGTCGGCGCCGGTCCGCGAGCCACCTGGTAGCGTTCTTCTTCCAGGAAGTGAATCGCGGGCCAATTCAACTGCTCCGGCACGTCCTCGGCGACGATCAGCGCCGCGACCAGCGCCAGGTCGAACACGTTCCGCAGTTCCGCGTAGATCGGGTACTTGGCCGCCAGTTCCGCGAAGTGCTTGGTAAAGCTGTGGGCGAACTGCTCGTTCCATTCGTCCGACTGGCCCGTGTGAATGCGTTCGCCGCGTTGGGTGAGCATCTCGTTTTCGCTCAGCACCTGGACGCCCGTGCCGCGCAACTCGAAGGCGTCACGGGCCGGCGTGGCGCGGAGCGCTTCGTAGTTCATCGTGAACCACCACCGCAACACGCTCATCGGCGGCGGGGCGCCGCCTTCCGGCGCCGTCACGGAACCCAGGTAGCTGTTCACGCCCAGCACCCCCTCTTCCAAGCCCATGCCGACCAGCTTCATCCGATAGTCGGCTTCGACGATCACGCGGGCCGCGTGCGTGTGCGGCTCCAGTCCCTCGACCGTGATTTCCTGCTTGCCCATCAAGCTGCGGATCTGGGCCAGCCAGCGGTCGCGCTGGCCGGGCCGCAGCGGCGACTTGGCCGCCTCGCTCAGATAGGCTTGCGTCGCGGCCAGGTTTTCGCGCCGCGGCGTGATCGAGCAGGCGAAGCGGCCTTCCCGTTGCCGCGCGTTGCGGAGCACGACGACGAAATCGTCCAACTGCAGCACGGGCTCGCCGCTGGCCAGATGGCATCGCCGTCCCTCCGGATCCGCCGCCCAGTCGCCGGCCGGACCGGCGATCACCACGTCCCGCGAGCCGGGGTACAGGAACACGTACTGGATCTTGTGCAGCCCGGCCAGATGCTTCATGGCGTCCGTCGGCGGCAGGCCGCGCGCCCAGGCGAATTGGACCTGCCGTTCCAGCCGCGTCAGGGAGACCTTGCGCAGGACACTGTCTTGACGCACAGCGCGATTGCCAGCGGAGCGCAGTACGCGTTCGCGGAGTTCCGCCAGGTCGCCAGCGACCGGCGTTTCCTTGGTCCGGCACATCAGGCCGCTGGTGTCCACGTAGACTCCGGTCGGGAAGGAGTCGATCGCCCCCGGCCCCCCCACCGTGTCCCAGCTTTGCGGCGCGATGGTCGTCGTGATCAGGTCGATCAGCGTGTCGAAATCGGCCATCGTGGCGCCGCCCGCGCGGCCGTCGCTCGGCGCGGCGAGGCTGCCCGTGGCGCCGGTCATCCGGTCCAGTTCGTCGGTGCGGAGCCGATCGTCCTGGACGGCGATTAACGTCGCCAGGGCGGCATTCCGCGCACCGCCGCGGGCCTGGGCCTGGGCGATCGCGGCCAGCATCGGGTCCCGCGCCGCCGGCTGCGCAATCGCGTGGGCCAGCGCCAGGGCCGGGGCAAACTCGCCGACTGCGACGTGTCCGGCAATCCGAGCCCGGACGTCGAGCGGGCCCTGAGCCAGCGCCGCCACAGCCGCCCATGCCAGCACCGCCCCCAGACCGAGAAGATTCAGAATTCGTCTTGATCGCCACATGCAAGCAACTCCCCGGCCGTCAAACCGCCCTCTCTGCCAGCCGGTTGAAAAAAAGGGGGACTGGCTCCGAGCCGCGCGGGAAAGACCCCACAAAAAACAACTGCCGAGAGGTGCCTGTCCCCCTTTCTTCGACAGGCTGCTGACCGCCGGCCCGTGTCCTTCAAGATGGCATACTGGCGACCAAAAAGTCAAGCCACTTTGTCGTTCAGCGGCCTGTTGAAACCGGGGGACAGGATTCGAACTGCGCCGGAAAAACCCAAGCAAAAACGACCACCGCAAGGTGCCTGTCCCCGGTCTTCAGCGGTGTTCGCGGATGCTAGCGGCGGTATTCTGCTCTTGTTGCCCGGCGACAGCCCTGATACCATCCCGCGCCCAGATTCGCGGCACGCGCCGATTCGCGGCACGGGCAGGATGTGGGGAGATTCGGCGTTTTGCGAGCAGGAGACGGTCGCCATGCGAAGGCTGTTCAGACGCGTGGCCGTGGGGACGGTCGGGCTGATGGTTCTCACAGGCTGCAATCCCAGCCCCTATTTGCCGTCCTCGCCGACGGCGGCCGCGTGGCAGCAGGCGCCGGTCCAGACGCCGGCTGCAAATCAAGCGGAAATCTTCGACCTGAACCGGCGGGCGACAGCCTTGGACGCCAACAACCGGGATCTGCACGCTCAGCTTGCCCAGTCGCGGCAGCAGGTCCAGTTGCTGCAACAGCAGGTGTCCTTGCTCCAGAAGCAACTCAGCGAAACCGCTCAACGTTTGCAACAAACGCAGCTGGCAAAGGAGGAAAGCGAGCGGAAGTTCGAGGCGCTGCAAGCCTCGACGACGCGCCGCGGCGGCGCGATCATTACGGCCAACACGAACGCGCGTCAGGCTCTGCGGCTGATCGAAATTCCGGGCCTGAACGCCCGCCAAGACGGCGATACCATCCGCATTACCCTCCCCACGGATCAATTGTTCCCGATCGGCACAGCCCAACTGGTCGGCACCGCCTTTCCGGTGCTGGACGGCCTGGCGGCGGAATTGGCGCGGAATTATCCCCGCCAGTTGATCGCCATCGAAGGCCATACGGACAACGCGCCGGTGGCCGGCGGCGTGAGCAGCCATCAACTGGCCGCCGCCCAGGCCATCGCGGTGTTCGACACGCTCACGCGCCGCAATCGCCTGCCTGCGCAACAATTCTCCGTCATCGCCCAAGGGGCCAACCGCCCCGCTGCCCCCAACACCACCCAAGCCGGCCAAACGGCGAACCGCCGCATCGAACTGGTGGTGCAGCCGGAAACCGTCGATCTGCCCTGAGGCAGCCGCAGGCCTGGCCTGAGGCCGTTTCGTCTGGGGACCTTCCCATCCGGTGCTGCGTGGCGGGCAGTCACGCCGTTCTCCGGAGCCGGCCGCAGTGGTGTTTCTGGACGGGTGTTAACAGCCGTACTCCCGCATCCTGCCGCACTTCTGCCCGCAGCCCCTTTTAACGTTTGACAATTCCCCGGCCCGACGTGAAGATGAAAATGACGCCTCGGGTTGTGAACCGGAGCGTCCCCCGCTTGTCGCGACAGGAATTCACTCGTCTGCAGGACACCGGACCCGGATGCGAGACCGCAGAGGCCGTACCCTGCAGAATCAGGACTTGGATTTGAAAGACGAACTGCACCTGATCGATCGCTCCCTCCACGGCGACTCCGAGGCCTTCGGCGAACTGGTCCGCCGGTACC
Organism: Candidatus Anammoximicrobium sp.; assembly: GCA_012515235.1. GTDB lineage: Bacteria > Planctomycetota > Planctomycetia > Pirellulales > Pirellulaceae > Anammoximicrobium. The sequence goes on along the minus strand of JAAYYU010000190.1, from coordinate 9,434 downwards.
AGGACCGGTTGTACAGCGCGGTGGTGCATATCGTCCGCTGTCGGGCCGAGGCGGAGGATGTGGTGCAAGAGGCGTTCATCCAAGCCTATGTCAAGCTGCAGACGTTCAAGCACAACAGCCGGTTCTACACCTGGCTGTATCGCATCGCCGTGAACGTCTCGATCAGCCACCGCCGCCGCCAGCGAGTCGAGTTGTCCGTCGAACAGAATCGCGACGCCACGGGGGACGAGCCGATGGATTTGTCTCCGTCGCCCAGCGAGCCGCTGGAACTGGCCGAGCGAAAGCAGAAACTCCAGCGCGCGATGGCCCTGCTCACCGAGGAGCATCGGCAGATCATCGTCTTGCGGCACATGGAGGAGTTCAGCTACGAGGAGATCGCGGATATCCTGCAGATCTCCGTGGGCACCGTCCGCAGCCGCTTGCACCGCGCCCGGGCCCAGTTGCTGGTACACCTGAAAGCAGAGATGCCCGACGAAGTCGGGCCCCAGCCCTGAGGCCGAAGCTGACCGGCACACTGGCGCACTCGAAAAGCCCCCGCCGGGCGCTGCGGACCAGCGAGGACGCTACCAGGGGCTGCCGCGCCACGTGCGCACCCTGAGGCCGCTCCCGTCGATCGTCACCTGGACGGCGCCCGCCCTCCCCGTGTTGAGGACGCGCCGCGGCAGGCTTGCGTTGGCCGTCTGGGATGCGGCCGCCCCCTCGTTGGCCGCTGCACTCACAATCATCCATTCGGGCCGGCACCAGGCGACGAACCGCTCCGGTTCGCTCCGCGGGCTGCCGTGATGGGGCGCCAGCACGACGTCGAAGTCGACCGGCTCACACGCCAGCAGATCGTCCAGCCCCGGCGGTTCCAGGTCGCCCGTCAGCAGGATCCGGCGGCCGGCGTGATCGATTTGCAGCGTCAGACTGTTGGCGTTGTCGCTGCCCACCACGCCGCGCCGCGGGGGATGCAGGATGGACAGACGCGACGAGCCGCGGATTCTCAAGCGATCGCCGCCGTAGGTCTCGCCAAGGGGGAGACCGCGCTCTGCGACGGCGCTGTGCAGCGCAGCCAACGCCGGCGTCCGGTTCTCGAACATCACCGGCGACACGTATACCGCCCCGACGGAGAACCGCTTCAGCAGTTCGGGGATCGCATTGTAATGATCGGCGTCCGCGTGCGTGACGACGATCGCGTCCAGATGCGTGATCCGCCGCGTCCAGAGGAATTCGGCGATCGTCCGCGCCGTGGATTCCGGAGCGCCCATCGCGCCCGCGTCGTACAGCAACGTCTGGCCTTGCGGCAACTCGACCACGGTGCACGCTCCGTGACCCACGGCCAGGAACGTGCAGATCACCGAGTCCTCACGGGCTGCCGGCCAGGGCAACTGGCGAACGGTCGTCATCGCTCCCAGGCCTAGCCACAGCGCCAGAGCCGCCAGACACCAGCGCACCGGCAGACGCCGGCGCAGAAACACGGCATACAACCCCAGGCCGACGTACGCGCCCAGGACCCACCAGCCAGCCGGAGCCGGCGTCCAAAAGTGCCCGCCTGGAATCTGGTCCGCCCGGTCGACGAGCCCTTCCAGCGCTGTCAGACTGAGCCGGCAGATTCCGCCGCACACCTGGCCCAGGGGCGGGACGAGCCAGCCGAATACCAGGATCAGAAATCCGGAAAACAACGCCACCGTGACCGGAATCCAGAGCACGGGGTTGAGCACCAGGGCAATCGGCGAGAGCAAATGATAGCGGAGCGCCGTCAGCGGCAGCGTGACCAGCCAGACCACGACGCTGATCAGGATCAGGCTCCGCACGCCCTGGCGAACCCCCCGCCCCCACCGCAGGTACCAGGGCCGGCTTCGTTCGATCAAGCGGTCTAGGGGGTCGAGCGTCGCAGGCGCCGTCAGATGTGGGCCCCAAAGGTAAATCGCCGCCACCGCGAGGAACGAAAACTGTGCGCCGGCCTGGAACAAGGCGGTGGGATTCCAGGCCACGATGGCCACGCCCGCCGCGGCCAGCGAGTTGAAGCCGGACGGGCGCCGAGCGGACAGCCGCGCCAGGCAAAAGGCCGTGACCAGAATCGCCGCGCGGACCACCGGCGGGCGGGCATCGGTGAGCAAGGCGTACACGGTCACAAACAGAATGACGCAGCCAATCGCCGCGTGACGCCGCACCGCCAACAGCCGCGCCACCCACCAGAAACCGAACGCCAAAATGCCGACGTGTACGCCGGAGATGGCCAGCAGGTGCACAGTGCCCGTCGTCACGAAAGGTTCCGTGCGCTCCCAATCCAGGTGCTCGCGAGCCCCCAACAACAAGGCCGACGCCAAACCCGCCTCGTCTTCGCCGCCGGGCTGGTGAGTGCGCCCGCCGAGGCAACTCCATAAGAGGCCGTGGCAGGGATCGCGCACGATCGCCAACCACCGCCGCCAATCCCACAACGTGCCGCGGGCAAGCGTCGTCAGGCCGTCTGGAAAACGCCCTTCCAGCTGGACCAGTTGCCGATCGCTGCGGCGCTGCCAGGCAACGTCAAATTCGCCGGGATTTAGCGGTCCCGGCGGCCGGTTGAACAGCGCGAACACTTGCAGATGATCGCCCGCCCGGACTCCCAATACGTGGCCGTCCACATACAATTCCGCCCGGCCCGACGCGGGACGCCACGCCAGACCGTGCCGCGCGTGCGTGACGCCGACAAGCAACCGCGACCGCTCGCCCGCGGGCCTGGTCCGCAGCGGACTGTCCGGCGGCGCAGCCACTCGCCGCGGAGACGTCAGCGCAATCGCCCGCAGACAAACGGGCCGCGGCGCGTCGCCGGCCGCTTGCCCCAACTCGTCCGCCGGGTACAAGTTCCAGTGGGCGTGATGCCGGGCGGCGCCGACGCAGGCGACGGCCCCCAACAGGATCCAGGCGGAAATCCGCGTGCGGCCGCACAGCCAGAAGAACAGCCAGCCCAACCAGCCGACAACGCCAGCCGACATCCAAGCCCCCGCCGGGAAGGCCAGACAGCGGTCGGCAAGCACGCCGGCCGCGAGCGCCGCCAACACCAGGACCAGCGGCGCGAAACGCCGGGTTGCCGCCGCGGTTCCGATCTGACAGGCCGCAGGATCGCTCATGCCGGTTATTCGAACGACCGGCGCGCCCGATGTCAATTCCGCGGCGGCCGCGGACCGAGGCTCAGGCAGCGGGGCCAGACGCGGCGGGCGGCGCTCTGGTCCGAGTTGCCGTGGCGGGCGGGCCCGATTACCCGGCGCGCTGGGCGCGGAGGAGTTCGTCGGCCAACTGGTTGGAGGTGCGCGGATCGAGGAACTTGAGGAGCAGCTGGCGGGTGTCGGTAAACAGTTGATCGATCTTGGCTTGAACCCGGCGGTCGGGGCTCCTGGCGCGCTGCTCTTGCTGGTCCAATTGCCGGGTCAGGTCCGAGCGGGTCTCCAGGGCGCGGAACTCCTCGAGCAACGTCTTGGCCTGGTCGAATTCCTTCTTCTGCAGCAGGCGGCGGAAGCGTGCGGTGTACAGTTCGCGGCGCGCCACCAGGTCCATGACGCGATTCTGCAGGCCTTTGACGTAACCCTCGGCGAACAGCCGCGGGTCGTCGTCGGGCACCTGGGCGGTGACCAGCGGCTCCAGGCCGGAAACGACGGGCAAGCGGGCCAGCAGGCGTCCGCCGTTGCGGACGTACAGGATCTGCAGCGGATTCGGCTTTCTCTCGACCCTGATCCGGCCGCGCCAGTCGGTTACGCCCAACAGTTCCGCATCTTCCGAGTCGGGCGGCTTGGAGTAGATTTCGTAACCGCCCAACGGCAACGGCGCGTCGCCGTGCGTTTGAATCTCCAGTTCCGTCGCCTCCAGGCGGGGTTTGGCCCGCAGCGCCAGACGCACCGTGCGGGTGCTGGACCGGCCGCCCAGCGGCGAAGTCATGCCCGAATGGACCTGGCATTCCAGCTGAAGCCCCTTGCGGCCGGTCACCGTCAGAAACGTCCAAGTCGCCGGATAAATGCCGTTGGCCAGCGGTTCGCCCAGGCGATCGTTGCGGCGGATGATCGGCAGCAGCACGGCGTGCTCGGCCAGCCGTGCGGGAGATGAATCGCCGACGATCAGGCCGGCGGCGCGGACGCGGACAATCGCCTGTTTGCCCTTGGACGACTCGATCCGGCCGAAGGGCACGAAGGCCTCCAGCAAGGCGGCAAAGGCTTCGTCGGGCACGCGCGCGGGTTGCGTCACGTGCCGCGTCACCGCAGGCTGCCACCGCCGCGTTCGGCAGTCCAGTTCGCGGGCAGTGATCGTCAGCCCCGTCAGGTCGTCGCGGACGCTCAGCAGAAACAACTTGTCGTCCTGTTTCAACACGTCCAGGTCCGCCGCCTGGACGGCCTCGGCGGTCACCAGGTCAGGGTGGCAGGCCGCGGCCCAGGCCAACGCGGCGGGACAGGGAACCACCTGGACTTGCCACGTCGCCCCCGCCACCACCCACGAACGCTGGGCAATCGCGGCGGTGATGCGTTCGGCCAGGCCCGTGGTCAGTTCGGCGGCCGGATCCAGGGCGATCCAGACTTTGATCGAGTAGGCAGAGTATTCCCACGTGGCCTGGGCCCGCACAGCGCCGGGGAAGCCGCAGGCCAGACTGAGCGAGACCGCGGCGCAGAGGCGCAGCAAACAGCCGCTTCGCCCCAGCGGGCCGCGCCCGGACGCCGCCTCACGTTTCAACCGGATGGGAACACTCGCCGAAACCATGATTATTCCTGCGGAACCGGAGGCACCACCCGCCACCGCTCGACGTTCTGGTAAAACGAAATCGGCCGATCCGGGACGCCGGTCAAGCCGCGCTGGTAGACAAAGTAATCGATCATCTGCCACAGCGGGAGCAGGGTGACGTCCTCGTACAACAAGCGATGTAATTCGTGCAGCAGGTCGCGGGCGTCCTTCCAGTTGCCCGCTTCGTTCAGTCGCCGCAGCGTGAGACTGAGGTAGGGATCCGTCGTCTCGGCGATGCCTCCCGGCCCGAACAGGCCGCCGACGTCGACCAGCGGCTCCCGCATCTGCAGCTGGACGTACAGCAGATCGAACTTGCCGTCCGCCGGCCGCTGCCGGCCGGCCGGCAATTCGCGCAGCGCACAGCGGACGCCGATCACGCCCAACTGGGTCTGGATCTGCTTGGCGATGAAACGGGGCATCTCGCCGGCCGGATGCACCAGGACCAACTCCTTCAACTCCGGCGCCGGCTCCTGGCGATTGTCGGCGGCCGCTCCCAGTTGCTGGTCCGCCAGCTTCAGCAGGATGGCGGACATCACGGGATCGTACGGCAGCGGCTGGATGGCTTCGTCGTACGCGTAAGCCGCCGGGTCGTTGGCGGTCACCCCCGCCGGCAACGGCGCGCTCAGCACGCGCGTCCCTTCGACCTTGTTCTTGTCCAACAGACCGGCCTGCAGGATCACCTCGCGATTGATCCCGTACAGCAGCGCGCGGCGGAAGACGCGATTGGCCAAAAAGGGATGCTCGCGATTGGGAAGCAGCACGTGGAGCGAGGGAAAGGCATACGCGCCGACGGTCAGACTTTCGTCGCTGCGCAGGCGCGCCGCGTCGCTGGGCAAGAGCCGGTCGAGGGCGTCCAGTTTTCCCTTGCGCAGGTCCTCGATCGCTTTCCGCGGTTCGGCGTAATGCCGTTCCACGATCACCGGGCTGGGCTCGGCCGCGCGATCGGCGGTGGGCTCGAAACGCATTTCGCCCTCGGCCTGGGAGACCATCTGATAGCGGACGCCCAGCGGCCCGGAGGAACTCAGCCGGACCTGCAGCAGGGCCTGGGGCAGCACGTGGGGATGCCGCAGATGCACCCTCACCCGCCGCACGTTCTCCACCTGCACTCGGGCCGTCAAACTGGCCCAGGCCGGCCGATAGGCGGGGGAAGCGGGATTGGCCAGCGCCAGCAATTCGCGGGACAGATCGTATCCGGTGTACGCGACCGACCCCTGCGGACGCAATTCGAAAATCAACTGGCTGCGGTCCGCGCTCTGCTGGACCGTGCCCCACGGGCTGGCGTAGGCGCCGCCCTCCGGACTCCGTTCGATGAACTCGACCAGCGTGCGGTCCATCAGCTGGCCGCAACGCCGCGCCGCCGGGTCGTCCAGGCTGGTCGCGTCGCACGTCAGGGCCGGTTGCGAGACGCCGACCACGACCAGCGGATACTGCCGCGCAATCTCCACGACCACCTCTCTGCCGCCCGGCAGCGTCGGCCAGATCCGCAGCATCTCCTGCCCTGTTTCATGGGCTTCACGAAACCGTTTGGCGGCCAGATGCGCGGCCGCTTCGTCGCGTTTGGCCGCCGCGATGGCGATCAGCTTGTCGCGCCATTCGGCGACGACCTTCAGGTTGCTGCCAAAATCGCGCTGCATCCGTTCCAGCAGCATTCGCGCGCCGCGGTAGTTCTGGGCGTCCGCATAGCTGCCGATTAGCCGTTCGCCGACGCGTTCCAGCGCGGCCAGACCCGTCTGCGGGCCGCCCTGAAAACGGTACTCGCGATTCTGGTTGTACAGCTCCTCCAGAATGGCAAAGGCCTCCTCGACGCGGCCCACGCGAAACAGCGAACCGGCGTTCAAGTACAGATAGTCCTGGACGGCGGCCGGCAGGCCCTGCGTGTGGGGATAGTGCCGCAGCAGGAACTGATAGAATTCATACGCCTCGTCATACTTCTGCTGGGCGTCCGCGAGCTTGCCAGCGGTCGTCAGCGAGACGGCTTCGGCCACGACCTGGGCAGCTTCCTGGAGCACCAACTCCTCGAAGAAATCCACCTTGTCGATATTCCGCCACGCCACCTCGTACTCGTTGGCGCGGTCTTCCAGCAGCCGGACCCGGATCTTGCCGACGCGCTTGACCTGCGGAGGCACCTGGCGAAAGGGCAAGGGCATGATCTTCAGCGATTTGTGCTCGTTGACCTTGTCCAGCGTGATCACGTCGTAAGGTTCCAGCTGGTAGAACTTCTTGGGCGGCGGCTTTTCTTCCGGAACGTCCTGGACGGCTGGCTGCGGCTCGTCCTTCTCGGCGGACGGAACGCCGGCCGCCGGTTCCCGTGCCGGCTCCTGCGCCGGGCCGGGCGGAGCGGCGGCGGGCTGGGCCGCGGGCGGCGGAGATTGGGCCGGCGGAGTCGCGGCGGGCTGGGCCGCGGGCGTCTGGCCCAGCGCGGGCAGGACGATCAGCACCGCCAGGGCGAACGCGGCGCTGCGGAACCGCAACGGCCGGCCGCCGTCGTTCCGCGTTCTGCTGTGTGCAACAACTTCTCGGTTCATCCCACCATCCGTCCGCTCGTCAACCCGCGCCCACGCCGCGGTCGAAGGCGTCCTGGTCGCGGCGATACAGGGCCAACGTCGACTCGAAGGTCGCCGCGGGCACCCGCCAGACCGGCTCGCCCTCGACGTGCGCGTTGCAGTGCGTGACCAGGAGCCGGTACAGGAACTTGAACAGGTGCCGCGGCGTCCGCAACCCGCGCAACACCTCCAACAACCGCTGATCGGTGACGGCCGGGTCGATCAAGTCTCGCAGCGTGGGCGTCGATCCGTCCGCCTGGCAGGCTGACAAGCGGGCATTGGCCACATCGTATAACGCTTCGCCCGTCCACTCAAAGGACGCGATCATGTTCTGTTTGTCCAGCCGCGCCCGCTGATAAAAATCGCGGTCCTCGCGCTCGATGAATCGCGTCAGCTCGATCGGCGCCATGATCTTCAGCCCCAGGCCGGGATGCTTCAGGAATTTGTTGTCCAGCATCGGCCACAAAAGGGCCTTGATCAGTTCCGCCGAGCCGTTGATCAGGTGCGGTTCGTCCAGGCGGTCGACCAGGACGACGATCCCGCGAAAGCCCAAAGTCTGCAGCAGGCCCTGCAGCTTCATCAGCATCTCGTACCGGTCGTCCGTGCCGTCCGCGTCCGGCAGCGGCTGCGCGACGGTCTCGTGCCGCGTGAACTGCAGCAGAATCTGCCGCAACGACCGCGCATCCCGATGGCTCAGCCGCATCTGCCGGCGGATCCGCCAGGCTTGCCAAAAGCAGCTCCACCAGCGCCACAGCCAAGGAATCCAGGCCGCCGCCACCGCCGCCAAAAACAGCAACCACAGCGACAGCACGCTGCCGCCCCGGCCGCGGAACGCCAGTCCCAGCGCCAACCCCGCCACGGCCAGCGTGCCGCCGATCCCGATCGCCAACGGGATCCTGGCTCGCAACGTGGAAAACCGCAACCGCTTGCGAAGCGCGGCCCAGCGATCGCGGAACGTCGCGGCCACCGAACGGTCGTAGCAGGCCGCCAACAACAACAGGTCGCGGGCCTGATGCCGATCCAGCCGATCCACGGCCGCCGGCTCGACGCTGGCGTCGACGAAGGCGGCGGGCTGGCCGACGTTCAAGACGCGGTCGATCAAGCCCGTCACCGCCAGCGACAGAATCGCATCCATGTGGTCCCACAGCTTCCATTCCCGCAAGACCCGGTCGGGCCGGCGACTCTTGCGGCCGCCAAGCCGCTCGCGGAAACGATCCAGAAACGGATTGAAGTCGTCGTAATGCACGACGAACAACCGCCGCTCGGGGCATTGCCGATTGTGCTGCGCCAGATGCCTGGCGATTTGCAGCCGGATGGCGGTCTTGCCGGCTCCTTTCTCCCCAAACACGATCGAGGTGGACGGCTCGTCCGGATCCCCGTAGATCTTGTCCCAGGCAGGATGAAACGTGCTCTCGATGCAGTGCTCCTTGAACACCAAGTCCGTCTGCGCATCCTCCTCGGCAAACGGATTCCGCGCCACCCCGTGATGCTCTAAGAACTGGTGAATCTTCATGGCAAAGGCTGACTCATTTCAACAGCACGAGCACCAAAGTGACAAACAGCGCGAGGCACATCAGCCCCAGCAGCACGACGATCGTCAAGGCCATGGCGGTTGAGTTGCGGCGTTTCGGCCGCAGCGACCCGGCCGAGTAGGCGGGTGTCCCGGACGCGGCGTAAGCGGCGGGCGTAACCGGCGCCGGCATCGGCGGCGTCACCGCGGCGCCTAGCGACGGGAACGCGTCGGCGGCCAACTGCCAATCTTGCCAGCCTTCGCGCCAGACAAGCGAATCCGGACTGACGCGGCCTTCACCCATCCATTTCCGCATGACGTCGCCTCGAGCAGGACCGTACTGGCCTCCCGATGGCGGCCGGACGTACCAGATCGCCTGCGGAGCCTCGTCGATCGGGTCCAGTGGCGCTTGAGTCGTCAGCATCGGCGCCATCGGCTGCGCCAACGCAGCGGACTGCATGGGCACCGTCCGTTGCAGCGGTGTGGCCGGATGCAGCGGTGTGGCCGGATGCATCGGCAGGGCCGGCTGCATCGGCACCTTGGGCGCGAGCTGCGGCCCGGAGGGCGCACCGTAGCCGGGGGTCATGCCGAGCGGCGCGGTCGGCACCGCGTGACCGGCAATCGGTGAAGCCCCCGCTCCCTGCGCCGCTTCGTGC
>JAAYYU010000189.1 GCA_012515235.1 Candidatus Anammoximicrobium sp. | reverse complement strand
GACGTCGCGTGAGCGGGCACGAAGTCTGGTGCTGAACATGGCTCCACGCTGGCAAGCAGCGTGGTGGGCGATGAGGTCGCGTGGTGGGGCGAAGTCTGGTGCTGAACATGGCTCCACGCTGGCAAGCAGCGTGGTGGCCGAAGACGAAGACGTCGCGTGAGCGGGCACGACGCTGGTTCTGAACATGGCTCCACGCTGGCGAGCAGCGTGGTGGCCGATGACGAAGACGTCGCGTGAGCGGGCACGAAGTCTGGTTCTGAACATGGCTTTACGCTGGCGAGCAGCGTGGTGGCCGATGACGAAGACGTCGCGTGAGCGGGCACGACGGCTGGTGCTGAACATGGCTTTACGCTGGCGAGCAGCGTGGTGGCCGAAATCCGGGACTTGTTTTGGCCACCGTGGTTACGGCTTTCTCCGCTGCAGCTGTTCATAGACCTGCAGCATTTTTTCGATGCTGCCGGCCAGGTACTGATCCCCGGTGGCACGGGCGGCCGCCAACGCCTCGCGGGCTGTCAGCGCGGCGTCGCCGAACCGGCCGCGCACCGCGTACACGCCGGCCAGGCTCTTCAGCGCCATCGGATCGCGGCGTTGGGTCACCTCGCACGCCTTGGTAGCCAGCGTCAACGCTTTGTCGAGATTGTTGAGTTCTGGTTCCGGCATGATGCGGATCGAGGCCAGGTCCAGCAGGGCCGGGACGTGCTTGGGATCGAGTTTAATCGCCTGCTCGTAGTACGCGATCGCCTGTTCCGGCTTGCCTTGGCGGTAGAAGGCGTGGCCGCAGTAGTAGTTTGTGATGGCCATGTCCGGGGCCAGCCGCGCGGCCTCGGCCAGATGCACTGCGGATTCTGCGAATTCGCCTCTTTCCAGCATGATCATGCCCAACGTCGAGCGGGCCTCCAGCGAATCCGGCTCGCTCTGCAGCGCTTGGCGGCAATGGTGGATCGACTCATCGAGCTTACGTTCTTTGTGCAGCAGCGCCGCCAGACGGCCGTGCGCTTCGGCGTTGTCCGGCCGGAGATCGAGGAACCGCAGCAACTGGGATTTGGCCTCCGCGTTTTGGCCCTGGTTGGCCAGGATCGCCGCCAGTTGCAGTCGCGCCCAGCTGTGGGCCGGGTTGATCTCGATCGCCTTGCGCAGATGAGGCACGGCTCCGGCGGGGTCGTCCTGATCGACGAAGGCCATGGCGGCCCGAAAGTAGTTGAAGTCGTCCAGAAACGCCTCCGTGATCTTGCGGATCGCGTCAGGCGCGGCGTTGACAAACTCCGGGATGTTGGCGGCCCGCTCCGGCACGGTAAACCGCGACAGCACGACGGGCACGCTGCTGTGGCCCTCTTGGTCGATGTGCGTCAGGAACAGCTGGGTGTAGGCCGAATAGGCTTTCGAGGAAAAGACCAGCCACTTGCCGTTGGGCGACCAACTGTGCCAGGAGTTCATCCGCGGCGTGTTGCACTCCAGCCGGCGGGCCTCGCCTCCGGCGGCTGGAACGATCATCAGCTCGCTGTCGGGCTGCAGCAGCATGAAGCTGTTTGCTTGGCAGAACACGAGCCACTTGCCGTCGGGCGAGAACTTGGGGAAGTAGTTGCTCCGACCGTTGTTCGACGCGCCCTGGATGGGCTCCGCTTTCCCGCCCTTTCCCTCGTTGAACGGGATGCGGACCAGGTCGTAGCGGAAGGTCCGGCCCCCGTCCAGGAAATCCTGGGCGGCTTCCTGCGGGACCAGGACCGACTTGACGTCCTCCAGGCCCTTCGGCTCGTAAGCCTCCGCGCGGGCAAAGACGATCGACTTCCCGTCGGGACTCCACGTCGCGTTGGTCTGCACGAACCGCGGATCGTCCGCGCCGGGCAAAGCCTGGTAGGTTTTCGTCTGCCGATCGTAGATCGCGAGGATTCCTTTCACCAGGAAGAACAGCTGGGAGAACATCAGATCGGGCTTGTACACGGCCAACGCCCGGTCCTTGACGGTCCCCACGACGTAACGGCCGTCGGGAGAGACCTGGCACAGCAGCCCGAACGTGGCGTCGCCGTCTTCCTTGCGGTAGTCGCTCCAGCTGATGACCTTGTTCTCGTCCAAGACCATCTGCCGCTTGATCGGTGCGATCGCATAGGAGCCGCGATCGTTGCCGGAGTCGATCTCCATGGCGAGGGTCGAACCGTCGTTGGAAAAGGAATGGCAGTTCCCGCACACGGGCAGCTTTTCCAGCACGATCGGCGGCGGCTCGCGCGACGAGATCGGCCCGAACCGCCAGCGGATGTAGGCGGCCGGGTCCTTGACGGCCGTCAAGAACGGCAGGTTCACCTCCCGGAAGAACAACGGGGCTTCCACGGCGTCCGGGGACGTGCTGATCGACACGCTGGCCTGGGAGATTACCCGGTCGCTGTCACGCGGATCGACGCCCCGGACCGTGACGGCGGCCTCCTTCGCCAGCGAACGCTGCTTGATGGTCTCCCAGGCGTCATCCGGCAACGTCCACTCCTGCGCCGCAGCCTGAAACTCCAGCGGCTCGCCCTGCGGGAAGCGGAACTGGACCAGCCACTTCTTCGCCGCCGGGTTTTCGTCCTGCCAGCGGAACGTAGGAGCGACGATGTCCGGCGGAAACAGGGCCTTGTCGGGCGGATACAAGATCTGGATCGGGCGGGCCGGGGCGTTGTCCGCCGCTGCGCCCGCGGTCAGACCGCGGGGCGCAGCCGGACCGTCCGCGTCGACGCCAGGTGCCTGGGATTTGGAGCAGCCAGCTGCCAAGATCAGAAAGAGACAGCCAACTGACAGAGAAATGGGGTAACAGAAGAATGAAAGGCAAGTGAGCGGCAAGGCGCTAGCCGCCGGTACTGCGGCTAATCGGGAACCGGTGGCTAGCGTCATTCCGCTCACTCGTTTCTCCAATGATGCTAAGGCTTTTCTGGGGCTGTCCATGCTTGCAGGGCTCGTTGGTGATTGGTCCGTTCTCGTTTCGGCTCCTGAGACAGGGAGCGGCAATACTGAACCACGTCGATCAGCTGATCGTCGGCCACGCCGGGACAGGCAGGATGAGGACTGCCCGGCATGCCCAACAAGATCCGCAGGTAGATCGCTTCCGGTTCGTGACCGCCCTTGAACGGCTCGTGGACCAGATCGCGAGGGGGCGCCGGCCAGCCGTGTTCGTCGAACAGCGGCGGATCCCACGCGCCGGTCCCGTCTTCGCCGTGGCAGTTCTTGCACCCCAGCTTGAGATAGGCGTCTTTGCCGCGTGCGATCGCCTGGGGATCGGCGGCCGCACCGATGCGGGGCACGCGGGTGTCGTCTCCGGGTGTGGTGCGGAGTTTCAGCACGGTGCGGACCTCGTCCTCGTCGATCTCCTCCCCTTCCTTCAGAAGCGAGTCGATGAACTGTTCGCCGGTGCCCACGCGGTTCAGCCGTCGGACCTCTTGGGCCAGCAGCATCCGCTGGTCTTCACTCAGCTTGTCGAAGGCCCGCATCGCCGTGCCCGGCATCCCGCGCCGGATGCCCGCTTCGAGGTCCTCCAGGGAAGCGACCCCGTTGACGGTGCTCACCAGGCGAAACTTGCCCGTGCGAAGGTCGCGGGGTTTGGGGAACAAGTGCCGCGCCGCGCGGCCCTTACCGTCGCCGTTTTCGCCGTGGCAGCCGCTGCAGTGCTGGGCGTACAGCCCGGCTGCGTCTACCGGCTGGTCGCCGGATCGGTGATCGGTAATCGGTAATCGGTGATCGGTGGTCGGTGATCGGTGGTCGGTGGCGGCTGGTTCGGCGTCCCCGCCGCCGGTCTCAAGCTTGGGGGGAGGTAATGCCCTCAATCGCCGCAACTCGTCCTGGGCCTGGGGGTCGTCGGCGCCGATGGCGACGCGGCCGGCCAAGTCCTCGATCCGGGTGCTTTCATCATGGACGGCATCGATCCAAGCGAGCAGTTGGCGGGCGTGGGGCATCTTTTCTTGAAGGGCCGCCGAGACGGCCTCCGCAACCACGACCGCGCCGCTTGTGGGGTCTTCGGCCCGTGCGCGGGCCAGCCAGCGGTCCGCTTCCTGGTAATTGCCGGACTCGAGTTCCAGTTCGCCCATCTGGGCGGCAAGTTCGCCACCGGCCTGAGTTTGCGGCGGCAACGACTGGAGCACCGTGCGGGCTTCGTCCAGCCGATTCGTCTGGCGCAGCAGCTTTGCCAGCTTGAATTTGGCCGTGTCGAGCGCCGGAGCGCAGGCTACCAGCGCCGCAACCTGGTCGCGGGCTTCCACCAGCTGGCTCTGGTCCTCGAACAACTCGGCCAGCGCCAGGCGCGCCAACTCGTGGCGCGGCTGTCTGGACAATGCCTGCTCTAACTCGCGTTGGGTGCGGTCCAGAAACTCCTGCCGCTGGACGAGGTCGAGTTCGCTTTCGGTCATCCGCCGCCAGTACACGCCCTTGATATAGGCCAGATGGGCCCCATCGGGTTCCACCGTTTCCCATGCGTCCAGGGCGATTCGGGCCCGTTCCGCGTCCTTCTGGGCGATGTAGCCGTGGACGAGGGCCGCATACAGATCGGCGGGCGAAACGCCCGCCGCGGTCAGCGCCGTCAGTTCGCTCTGGATCTCGTCGTCGAAGTTGCCCTCCTGGATGCGTCCCAGTTTGCTCTCCGGTTGGACCAGGGATTCGGGCACCCCCTTCTCTTCGGCCAGCTTGACGGCCTCACTCCAGCGCTCCTCTTGGCGCAAGCGGCGGAAGCACGCCGCGCGCATCAAGTCCGTTGCCCCGTCGCCGGGATCGAACCACGCCGACCAATCCAACCACTGCTGCGCCACGCTGATCGCACCGTCATCGAAGTGCGCCTGGGCCATCATCCGCGTCCACCACGCCGAGGACGCCCGGCCGAACAAGAGGAGGCAGGCCACCAGAAGCAGCGCAACAGCGGGAACGATGACCCGTCGCGCGCTCCGCGAGCGCGTGGGCGGATTCGTCCCCAGGGATGTGTCTTGCCGCGGCATGGTCTGGAACCCTTTGAGTAGGCACGACATTATACAAGCTCCGCTGGGATCCGACACCGCGCGCGGCTAAGATACTGCCATGCCAGACCCGATCAAACCGTTCTTCGATCCTGACGTAATCCCGCCAGGTCCCGCCCCACGCAAGCGCCGCGCGCGCGGCTGGACGCTGGCACTCACGGCCCTGCTGGCGTGCGGCGCCGCCATCTTGCTCGCCTGGTACGCGTTGTCCGGCGGCGCGAAGCCGAGCCCCGCACTTTCTTTTTCGCCGGACGATTCCCCGCCGCCGGCGACCGACCCGGCACTCGAGTCGCAAATCGTGGCCTTTTGCAGCGACTGCCACGCCATGCCGCGGCCCGAAAATCTGCCCCGCGACCGCTGGCACGCCGAAGTGCAAATGGGTTACGAGTTCTACGCCCGCTCGGAGCGGAACGACTTGAATCCGCCGCCGATGCACCAGGTGGTCGCCTACTTCCGCGCCCGCGCGCCCCAGGAAGTGGCGTTTCCGCAGCCCGTCGAGGCCACGACCAAGTTGCGGACCACGTTTACCGTCGAGGAGTTGACGTTGAGCCAGAACGCCGGCGTCCGCCCGGAGATTTCCTACCTGCGGTGGGCTCGCCTGGAGCCGGATGACCGCCACGTTTTGCTGTTCTGCGACATGCGGTTCGGCTACGTCGCTGCGGTCGATCTGGCCGACCCAAAGAACGGTCCCCAGGTGCTGGCACGGCTGAACCACCCCTGTCACCTGGAGCCGTGCGATCTCGACGAGGACGGAGTGAGCGATCTGGTGGTGGCTGACCTGGGCAGCTCGCGTCCCTGCGATCACGACCGGGGCCGAATCGTCTGGCTGCGGCGCGAGAAGGAATCGGGCCGCTGCGAAGAGAAAGTGCTGGCGTCCGGCCTCGGGCGAGTGGCCGACGTGCGGCCGGCCGATTTCGATCGCGACGGGGATCTCGATCTGGTGGCGGCCGAATTCGGGCATTACCGGACGGGCGGCATTTTTCTTTGCCGAAACGTGGCCGAGCCCGGCGAAGTCCCGCGGTTCGATCTGGAAGAACTCGATGATCGCCCCGGCACCATTCACGTGCCGGTCCATGACTTCAACGGCGACGGACGACTCGACTTCGTGGCCCTGGTCTCACAGGAATGGGAACACGTGGACGCATTCCTCAATCAAGGTGACGGGCGTTTTCAGCTCCAAACCCTGTGGGCGGGACCGGACCTGATGTTCGGCTCCAGCGGCATCGAATTGGTGGACTTGGATCGCGACGGAGACATGGACGTGCTCTACACCAACGGCGACGCCTGGGACAACTGGTATGCCAGCCCGTCGCACGGCGTCCAGTGGCTTGAGAATCGGGGCAATCTGCGTTTCGAGCATCACCGACTGACCGACATGGTCGGCGCTTACCGCGCCTTGGCAGGCGATCTCGACGGTGACGCGGACCTGGACATCGTCGTGGTCGCCTGGCTTCCGCCGCCGGTGATGCCCCGCAGCATCCGCGGCGCCACGCTGGCCTCGATCGTGTGTCTGGAGCAGACGGAGCCGGGCACGTTCGTCCGGCACACGCTCCAGACCGGCTCGCCGCGATACGCCACGCTCGAATTGGCCGATTTCGACGCTGACGGCGACTTGGACTTCATCGTCGGTCCGGGTCCGCACGTGGCGAACACTCCGCAGCAGACGCCCTGGCTGACCATCTGGCGAAACCAGGGAAGGTAGTCCCGGCGAACGGTGGGCGTGAGCCCACCGGTTCCCCTGCGCCGTCGCCTTCCGCCGCCAGTGGAACCAATGGGCTTACGCGCGGGGCGGTAAGAACCGGTGGGCTTACGCCCAGGGCGGTAAGAACCGGTGGGCTTGCGCGCGGGGCGGTAAGAACCGGTGGGCTTACGCCCACCGTTCGCCGGGGTGGAATCAGGGGGCTTTGGCTTCGCCGCCGGTCAGGTCAAAATTCAGCTCGTTTTTGCCTGCCGTGACTTCCGCGGTTAGTTCGCTCTGGGAGTTGTAGCGGGCCGGGATGTACATCTCTCCCACCGGCACCTTTTCGCCGGGGTTCGATTCATCGAACTTGCCGGGCACGGGCCGCGAAGCGGTGATTTCGACCCGCATCTTGCCGGCCAGGGCCTCCATTTGGTACTGGCCGTTCTTGATCTCCGCGCTGAACGCTCTGGGATCACTGCCCGTGCCGCGAAACAGAATCCGACCCTCGGCGATGGGCTGGCCGTCGAACGTCACCTTGCCGCTGACGGGCTGCGTGTCGAGCCCGGAGGAGCCGCACCCGACGATCACGGCCGTGGCCAGGAGTGTGAAGAACGTGGTGAAACGGTTTGTGCGCATCTGCATCTCCCTCAGAATGTCGAAGTGGCTTACCAAGTTCCCAGCGCGTTGCCGTCCTCGCGGTTCCCGGCGTACCGGAAGGTTTGGGTGTCGACGCTGTCGTTGACGAACCGCACCGCGCCGTCGCACAGAACCGCATTGACTCCGCCAGGGTGATAGCTTCGCGAGAAGCAATAGCGGCCGGCGAGTCCACCGGCATTGCCGTTTTCGCAGGGAGCCTTGGGCCACTGGACCGTGCTGGGGGGGATCGGCATCTTGCACGAGTAGACCCGGTCGGGAACGGTCGTATTGGGCGATTCGGCCGACGAGAAAGCAAACGAACCGTGAGGAGCACCGCCCCAGTACCCGCCCAAGTCACCCCAAGTCCCGATGGGGCTTGTCTTTCCGCGGATAATGCCTTCGCTCGCCATCAACACGTTGAACTAAGCCGACTTCGCGTTTCGGTGCAGACTCTTTCTTGCTGGTCGAGTTCTTGGTCTTCTCTGAGCGTTGGCCTCAGCGTCGTGACGGCGTCTTCGAGGTTCTCCTGAGGGAGACTTT